>NZ_PGVA01000062.1 GCF_002860125.1 Bacillus canaveralius | reverse complement strand
ATGAATCCGCTTACACGTTTTAGGTGGAAATAAATTCCGCCAACAAATGCTTGACTCAAACTCATCCACAATAAGGAATGTCATCTTAAACATCGATTATGGTAAAGTAGCATTATATTGAACAGTCTTCAGGGAGGGTTTTGTTTGTGGAACGAATTTAAGAGATTTGCGATAAAAGGTAATGTCATTGACCTCGCGACCGGGGTTGTTATTGGCACCGCTTTTGGAAAAATAGTTACTTCTCTTGTAAATGATATTATTATGCCAATAGTCGGTTTGCTTATCGGCGGGATTGATTTTTCAAAACTGATATTTCCATTGCCGAACGGAGCAGAAGATATAAAGATCGGCTTATTTATTCAAACGATTGTAAATTTTATGATTATTGCGTTTTCAATTTTTATGATGGTTCGCCTAATTGAACGCTTTAAGAGAAAAGAGGAAGAAAAGCCGGCTGAACTGGTCATAGACAGACAAGAGGAGCTTCTTTCTGAAATTAGGGACCTCTTAAAGGAAAGATCAAAACAATTATAATCGCTCTTAAATTTCCTCTGCTGCCATATTTTTATTTGCTGAAAATTTTAAAGCTTATTTGAAAATCGTTTGGATCTTGGAAAAAAGATTGGCTTATCGGATGCTCAGCTTGCTACCACAGCCAAGAAATTCGGCGATTATTTGGCGGATCATGCAGAACCGAAAAACCGTGAAGAAAAGCTGCTGCAAGAGCTTTGGAAAGCAGGAAACGAGGAAGAAAGACACAAGCTTGCCCATCTGCTCGTAAAGCTCGTTGATGCTGAATAACCATTATAATATACAGGACATTCTCCATGATTAAAAGCCAATACGGGTATGTCCTTTTTTCTTTGTCGCGAACTACTTTTCTGCTATCGCTATGCCCTGTAATCTGTTAAAATAGAAGTTGACTTCATGATACAATGAGTCCTAAAAAACGATTTCCCCTCTTCCTTCCGCCAGTAAAGAGCCGCACTCCCGACTGGATTGTTTTCTTGATCCGGAGCCTTATTTTTTTACAAATACAGCTTCTGTTCATAGAAGCCTTAAACGAAGCTGCCAAAATCCAGAGTTCATAATAATCAACCTCCAAACTTCAGCTAACCTTATCTTCCATTTACAGTACAGCTCCTATCCGCGCCTCCACCGTGAAAATCCTTCAGATCTATTGCTATCCTTTTTATATTGCAGAATATACTTTCACTTGTTCGTTTAACACTGGTCTATCAAAGAAACCTCCGGAGACTTGGCCACGGCTTAACGCTTTATACTCTCCCGTTCAAAACATCGTGCAAGATTACAGTTCCCAAATAGTTGAATCGTACGAATATCGAAGGCTCCAATCTAAAAGTGCAGAGAAATTGTACCTTTTTATGAGATGGTTAATAGAAAGTAAATAGAAAATTTAAAATTTAGCATTTAAAAAAATACGGTTACTAATATATCAAAAAAACATAAAAAATTCTTTCTGAATAGGATAAAGGTCCTATAAAAGATCGATTCTAAAAAGAAACAAAAAGACTTTCGATAGAAATGTAGCAATTTCCCACTTTTAATATTTTTTAGAAATAACTTTTTTTCTATGTAAACTATTTTTCTCTTTACCACATATGCTATTCCTCTGCGTAAAATGCTGTCGAATTTCCACACATATTGGTTTAGAATGGCATATATAATAACCGTAATTACCTCTATAAAGGCAAAATCACTGAAAAGTGGTGACGCAAAGCTAAAGGGACTAACGCAGGGAACATTGCCAGGTCAGCCAGCTGCTTTAGGTTTCTTAAACCTGTTTATGCGAATAGGTTTATTTTTATAGCTCAAGGGGGCGAACGATAAGTTAATGAAGTGAAACACCATATTTTTCATGCTAGATAAACAACGGTTGTACTGTACCTGTACCACATTGGTTTTATGCAGTGTTTTTTCATTGATTGCCAAGGCAAGTATGCGCTTTCCCGGCTGCATTAATCTAACGGGCGCACCCAATTTAAGTTTGCTATTGAACAATTGTTTCAGTATTTAAGTCACACTTTGCTTACCTCACTCCTTTAAATACTGAAGCAAGTCTTTCAATATGATGAACTCCGTGCCTGGCCACCTGGAACCTATACACAGTACAATACTTAGCTTAAAGTTTTCAGCTTAATAGTAAAGGTAAAGTAAGGTGCATGGAAAAATGTTATACAAACGATGGACTACAGAGGAAGTCGATTATCTAAAGGTGAGTGTCGGAAATAAAAAAGTACCTGTAATCGCCAATCAGTTAAGGAGGACCGAAAAGGCAGTTGTCGCGAAAATGAAGAGGTTGGGAATCTCGCAAACGAAATCGCATACCGGGATGCTTACCATGAATGAACTGGCCAAGCATCTCCATGTTGATCCGAACACAGTCAAAAACTGGATTGATAATCATCATTTAAAAAGCAGTGTGAAAATTACAAGGACAACCAGAAAGTTTACGTTTATTAACCCTGAGGATTTTTGGGAATGGGCCGGCGAATACAAATCCAAAGTCAATTTTCAAAAAATAGATCAACATGCGATCTTACCCGAACCCGAGTGGGTTGAGGATGAACGAAAAAAAAAACGAGAATTTTGTTTCTTACAAAAAGTGGACCACCAAAGAGATTCAGCAAATGTTATGTCTCATCTCAAAGGGACATTCCTTTGAAGTGATAGGTAAACACCTGGGCAGAAGCCCAATGAGTGTCGCCAGAAAATATCAAAGAATCAATAAGGATAACAGAAATTCGACCTAACAGGTTTTGCAGCAGATATCTCCCAAATAGTTCTTATTTCAATCCATGGTGAATAGTTGGAGGGAAAATAAATGATTTTAAAAGACATCGACAAAGTCATAAGCCGGGATATACTCGAAGATGATATCTATCACGACAGTACACTGGTTATCAAAAAAGATACTCTGTTAAATGAAGAACTTATTAAGAAGCTGAAGTCACTTGGTGTAAAAAAGATTGCTATTAAAAGCGAGATATTGACTGACTCCGGCCAGGAAAACAAATCCGTTTCAAACAGCTTTCAAATTCAATTTATAAAAGAAACCTTTTTTACCAACTTAACGCATTTTGCGAACGAGCATCGTTACGGAAAGCTATTGTATGAATTGGAAGACTTGATGTTTGTTGAAGACTTATTTGTCTCTACTTTAATGGATGAGAAAATTGAGAGTTTGCTGGCCGCTTTGCGAAACTGGGATTCATACAGCTATTATCATTCATTCGACGTGTTTGTTATGGGTACTTTACTTGCCCGCAAAATGGAAGTTAAAAACCTGGAGGAATTGGCGATCGGTTATCTGCTGCATGATATTGGAAAAATTAATGTAGCAAGAGATATTTTACAGAAGGAAACAAAGCTAACGATTGAAGAATTCCAGAACGTCCAAAATCATGCAATCGAAGGCTACAAAATATTAAAAAACCTTGGCTTTGACGAAGCGGTCGCAGTTCTGGCAAAATCCCACCATGAACGAATCGATGGTTCAGGATATCCGGAGGGGAAAATCAATGACCTGCTTTCATTGGAGCTGAAAATATTAATGATCGTCGATGTTTACTCTGCTCTTACCTTAAAAAGACCTTACAGGGAGCCGTTTCATGCTGCGCAGGCTATTCAGTTTTTAATCAGTGATGTTCCCAAGTTTGAAAAAGAGTGTCTAATCCAATTTATCGAATTATTGAAAATCTATCCGGCAGAAGCAATTGTCAATTTATCAAACAATAAACATGCGAAGATTGTGTTAATAAAAGAGGCCTTTCCAACATTGCCGGTCGTTAGACTGCTTGATCAGCTAGAGCCTATTGAACTACCATCAAATTACTCAATAACTATCAGCAATTTGGTCGAGTGGTCCGAATATGATCCTGAAAAGAACTTTGATGCTTACATAAAAGTATTAAAAAACGGAGACATCAAGCAGGCCTATGAGATTTTCCAGGTGATCATTGACGGGATGAGGATTGAAGAGATTTACTCGAAAATTATTTACAGTTCAATCACTAAGCTTTATACCCAGTATAAAAATGGTGAAATTGCGATGTCCGAGCTGAGGATTGCCGAGGAAGCAACAAAAAATATCATGCATAAAGCTCTTGAACAATTCATGCCTGAAATTGATCATACTCGGGAGAGCATTGTTCTGACCTCGTTTGGAAATGAAGAACAGTCAGTGCCGCTGCAAATTGTAGCGGATGTCCTGACAATCAATCGCTGGAAAGTTTATAACCTTGGGCTTTCAATTCCAAAGGAAGAACTGCTCGCTTTTATCCAAAAAAAGAAATTGAAATACTTGGGGTTCACACTGCCTGCCGAAGAGAAACTTCCTGAAATGCTCCAGACGATTCAATGGTTAAAGGAACAGCACCGCCAGTTAATTGTCGTGTCCGCAGGCTTAACGGTTAAGCTCACGTCAGCACTGAAGGCTGATATCCATGCAGCGACTCTTGCGGACATGCTGGATCAACTAAATACGAAAGAGATGGCTCGAATGAATGGATAGCTGCTTGGTGACGGTGTGTAAATTCCGCCATCTGATCGGGAGCTATCACAAACATCCCTGCCGGTTATCGGCAGGGATGCTTGGAAGTATGCTATTTGAAAAATGAGTCCTTTTCTTTTGGGGTCAATATATCTCCCATCCATCCTTTTAATCTTAAATAAAGATAAATGGCCACGGTCGATATGACCATTAAAATAATGGCATATAAATAACCAAATTTCCATTTCAGCTCGGGCATAAATTCAAAATTCATTCCCCATAGCGCTCCCAATGCCATTAGCGGTGTAAAGAGAACAGTAAATACAGTCAACGTTTTGATAATTTCATTTCCCCTATGTGTGGAAACAACTTCCTCAAGATCGATCATTGTGTCGATTTCCTGCTGGTACTCACCTATTAAGCGTAGTCCTCTTTCCAGCCTTTTACTTAAGCGCTGATATTCCGGCTTTTTATTAATCTCATCATTAAAGGTTTCCTCCAAACCCATTTCAACCTCCATAAGTGGTATCATCAAGTTTTTCCTGATTAATAACTCATGTCGGGTATCAAAAATATCATCCAATATACTTATATTGTTTTCCTCTTGAATCCTCCACATTAATTTCCTGAGGCGAACTTCGAATTCGTCGACTTTTCTTAAAAAGTTATTTAAGATATCAGCCAGCAAAATGGAAAAACCCTCAATAGGGGAAGTTGCCCTTTCCATCTGGTCAAGCATCGCCGGCAGGTTTGTTGATTCCAGAATCTCAAAGTCGAGGCCTACTGTAATAAAAAATTCTCTTGTAATGTAAAAATAGAAAAGATGGTGGTCTTCTTTATCATCAATATTTTGCTGATAAACAATTGAACCCCTCAAAAATTCCTTATTTAATTTTGTCACATCGATTTGTAACAAATTTGACTTTTTTTCTTTAATACCTTTCATCCAGTCATCGCAAGGCTGATATTCTTTGGTGATCTCATGCACCAGATCAGCATCATCGTATTTTAGCTGATACCATTTCCAATTATGCTGCAGGAATGTATGCTCCATATCTTATCCTCCCAAAAAAGTCACTTCCATGGTTACCCTTTTCCCCTTTTTGATAACTATTAAAACTAGTAGACCTTTCTCATGTTTCCCATTCTTGTGAACAGATACTTTTTTTAGCGGTGACAGCAATTTCACCCATCAATGAAAAATAAAAAGTTTTCGATTGTGTTTCTCCTGTAATAAAAACGGGTACATATTATTCAACAAGGCGGGATACCTTAAAGAAACAAACTCCTTAGATGTTAACTTATTAAAAAACGACAGGGAGGAACAGAAACATGATCCAGTCTGGTTCGGTTAAATCTTACGTGTTGTTCGGTGTGGGCGTTACAGCATTATGGCTCGCTTTAAAACCTAATTCAAATAAAATTGAGTTCTATTCTACAAAATTAAGAAAAAAATTCATGCCAGGAAAACAGCTTCCAAACAGTTTGCCGCCATTAGAAAAAGCAGGACACCCGGATCCGGAAGATATCGAAGACAACAAGATGGTCAGTGAAGGTGCAATGTACTCTGTTAATTATTACAACGAAGTGAAGCAGTCATGATCATAATAAATCGAGCATTTTGTCGCCGGGGCAGTTGTGGCAAATCAGATGACAACATTGGAATTTCATAGAAAAAGAACCTGAGCGGACAAAGTCTCCTCGGGTTCTTTTATTTCCTGGACATGCATAATTTCATTCATTTAGGCAAAAGAAGGTTGAGGTGATAAAAAGTGGGTTTTCTTTTTATTTTAATTTATATCGCGATTATTCTTGCGGTTATTGAAATCAACGTTACATTATTTATTCTCACCGGTCTTGAGCCGAGGGTAGCGAGGTTCCAGGTTATCTCGATGTTAACTGCAACAGGCTTTACAACTGGCGAATCGGAACTTATTATTGACCACCCGATCAGGAGAAAGCTTAGTACTTTTTTAATTCTCTTTGGTGCCTTTTCACTGGCGGTGATCATTTCGACAATCAGCAGCATTTTATCCGATAATTTTTATGCGGTTGAAGCTGCTTATGTAGTTGGTGTACTGATTTTTATTTTAATGATTTTAAAAACACCTTTGCTGAAAAGAAAACTGGAGAAACTATTCGAACACGATCTGGAAGAACATTACGATATATCAGAACTTCCAATCCAAGAAGTTCTATTAACAAACGAGGATGACCAACTTTTTGAGCTAGCCGTTTATGAGGAGTCACCGGCTGCCAATAAGAAGATCGCTGATATCCTTAGCCCTGATGATGATATTATGATTTTGTTTATTCAAAGAGGAGAAATTAAAATCATGCGGAATAATTGCAATAAAGAAGATCTCCAGCCCGGAGATGATATTATTTTATACGGAAACAAGCAGCACATAAAACAAAGGTTCAACAAGGATATCGAAATTGCAGAAAATCGAAAAAAAGAAGAATTAAGCGAGAAGTAGGATTATACCATATTGTTGGCTGACAGCCCTGAAGGCTTTCTATTGGACTGCCAGCATTTTCAATTTTGGTCGCAGTTGCTCTTTTCCCCTTTTCATCCTTGTTTTCACTGTAGATAAAGGAATCCCGGTTTCATCGGAAATTTCTGCTAACGAGCAGTCTTTAAAATAAAAAAGCAGCAGCGGATCTTGATATCGGGCTGGAAGCTCCTTGATCGACGCTTCGACGGCCTCGTCAGCCTGTTTTTTAATGACATATTCTTCAGTTAATAAACTTGCTTCATAATCATTGGAATAGATGCAGGCATTCTCCTGCCAAAAGCGCTGTCTGCCTTTTTCTTTCCTCCAGTAATCCCGGCATTTATTAAGGGCAATCGTGTACATCCAACTTTTCAGCCTGGCTCTTTGTTCAAATTGCCCGAGGGCAAGGTAGGCAGACAAAAGAACCTCTTGATACAGATCCTCTGCCAGCTCTTTATGCCTAACTAACGAATATATATAATGAAAAACTGCTGCCCCGTGTTCACAAATTTCATTTTCAAAGTAGATTTCCCGGTCCATGGTCCCTGCTCCCCTCAAAAAAACTTCTCTATTCATAAGGTTTATAAAGCAATTCTTGAATTGAAAAACGAACGGTTATCTAAATTAACATAGTATTTCGGTTCCTTCGGGATACTCCTGTTTAGTAAGACGAACTTCATTCGTTGTTCGGTCTAAATTATTACATTGTGAAAGTTACTCTATTAAATAAACGAAAGGAAATAACCAACCCCTACACTTTATTTAACATTTTCCTCGCGTCAAATCCATAAAAGACAATGTCCAGCCGCGTGGAACATTTTTTCTTTAATAATTCGCTAAAATGAGCGGAAAACCTTCGTTATTTTAAAACACTCTGCTTTGATAATTTTAAGGACCATGAGATATTTAGTTTTTTGACAATTGTTAAGTAGTGCATTAACGTTAGTAAAATCGTACCCGTATTCATCCCGATGATCACCCCGCCCATCTGCAGATCATGGAGAGAACCGAGCAAAAAAATCAGTCCGTATGATATACATGTTGACCAGACCACATGAATGAAAGCATCCCTGATCAGGCCAAGGCCAATTAAATATGCCTGCATCGGAATAACAAAAAAGTGAAAGAGAAAGTACGGCCAGAGCATTTGCAAGTAGCTTGCCGCGACAGGAGAATGAAAGAACAAATTCGTCAGCGGTTCGGCAAAAAAATAAAATACAACCACTGAAGGTACACCGTAAATGAATGTCGCTGTCAGAACGTTTTGCAGAAGCCTTTGCAGCTTGCTTGTTTCATTCTGCGAATAGGCTTTTGAGACAGTCGGTATTAACATGATAAGCAGGGAGTGGGCAATGAACGCCGGGAAAAAGCCAATTGTCATCGCCACCCCGGCAAGGATTCCGAAATGCTCGGTTGCCAGCGGTTCCGATATACCGGAACGCATAAGAGCTGCCTTGATTAAAAAGGGCTGCAACGCATGTGTAAATGCATGAAAGACGCGCATTCCGGTTGTTGGAATCGACACTTCCATCAGGTTCTGCAGAACGGTACGCCTGCTGAGCGTGTTATATGGCCTTCTCTTTAGCTGCATAAATTGAACAATAAAAATATGAATTAAGTATAAAAAAACGACGAATTCACTGCCGACAAGCGTACAAAAAGCGATCAGCACAGCTGTATCAAGATTAAAATCAAAAAACTGATAGACGGCGACCAGCAATCCGAGCTGTAACAGTTTTCTTAGAAAATTGGACAGGGCGATTTTCCCCATTTGATGCTTGCCCATAAAAAATCCTCTGGCAATCGATGAAAAGGAAACCAGCGGAATTAATAAAAGCACTGCCCACTTAAATAATGGATGATATTTATCAAACACCGGAACGTTCGGGATAACAACCGCAGCTGCCAATAAAGAAACTGCTGTAAAAATAATCGTTATCTGAATGGCATGCTGGAGCATACTGCGGTGGAATTTCTCATCTTTCTCGGCAACAAACTTTGAAATAGAAATGGGCAACTCAAGGCTTGCAAGCAAAACAATAAAAAAAACAGAAGGCAAAATGGACATATAAAGGCCCATCCCTCTCTCCCCAAGTTCGTTTGCTAGTACCATATTTACAATAAATTCAATGCACTCTCCGAAAAACGCCGCACCCACTAATAAGAGTGTCCCTTTAAGAAACTTATTCATATTGTCTCTCCTCATATATATCCCTGTGCGGATATATTTTGAACGATAAAACGCTGTAGGGATAACCCTTTTATAAAGGTATGAGACAAGTTGGCCAAATATTTTTATATATTGGTAAAAAATCTTTTATGCAGGAAGTTTGTTACTCTTCTTGAATGTTTATGGCAATCTTTTGACAATATAAATTTATTAGTAGTATTATAGTATGTGGAAATAGGAGGTTATGTTATGTCAACTATGGATAAAAACAAAAGGATCCAAAGTATTCCGCAAAAAGGTTTTTTCGGGCATCCTAAAGGATTATTCACTCTCTTTTTTACAGAATTCTGGGAACGGTTTTCTTATTATGGGATGAGGGCAATACTTCTTTATTATATGTACTATGAGATTTCAGAAGGTGGATTGGGGCTCGACCAAACTACTGCCGCTTCGATTATGGCAGTATATGGGGCTTTAGTGTATATGTCTGGTATTATCGGCGGCTGGATCGCAGACCGATTGCTCGGAACATCTAGAACCGTGTTTTACGGTGGTGTTTTGATCATGCTCGGCCATATCGTGCTATCTTTCCCGGGCGGTGTTACAGCATTATTCGTATCAATGGCTTTAATCGTCATCGGGACAGGCTTATTAAAGCCTAATGTTTCAAGTGTTGTCGGTGATTTATATAGCGATGAGGATACCCGTCGTGACGCCGGATTCAGCATTTTTTATATGGGCATTAACTTAGGTGGCTTTCTTGCACCATTGATTGTTGGTACAGTCGGACAACAGTATAATTATCATCTTGGTTTTAGTCTTGCTGCAATCGGGATGCTGCTTGGACTTATCACTTTTGTTCTAACTAAAAAGAAAAATCTTGGCTTAGCAGGCACGCATGTTCCTAACCCGTTAACAAAGGAAGAAAGAAAAAAAGTATTTGGTATTATTGGAATCAGCGCAGTAATCATGATTATATTAGGTGCTTTTTCGATTCAAACAGGCTTTTTAACGATTAAACGCTTTATTTTCCTTATCAGTATTTTGGGAATCATTATTCCAACCCTATACTTCATTGTAATGTACAATAGTCCAAAGACAAACGAGGTAGAGAAATCACGTATCATTGCTTACATCCCTCTGTTTATTGCTGCGATGATCTTTTGGGCTATCCAGGAACAGGGTTCAATTATTCTCGCTTTGTATGCTGACAATCGCACACAACTATCTTTGGGTGGAATCGAGATTACACCATCATGGTTCCAGTCTTTAAATCCTTTATTTATCATCTTTTTAGCACCGGTGTTTGCATGGCTATGGGTCAAGCTTGGCAACAGGCAGCCATCAACTTCTAAAAAGTTTGCTTATGGTTTATTTTTTGCAGGGCTTTCGTTCCTCGTTATGATCATTCCTGCAGCTATGAATGGAACTGAAACACTCGTAAGCCCACTCTGGTTAGTGCTCAGCTTCTTCCTGGTCGTACTTGGGGAATTGCTGCTGTCGCCTGTCGGATTGTCAGCCACTACGAAGCTGGCACCAGCTGCTTTTTCAGCGCAAACAATGAGTTTATGGTTCCTGTCCAACGCATCGGCACAGGCCATTAACGCTCAAATCGTTAAATTATATCGCCCGGAAACTGAAATCATCTATTTTGGAGCAATCGGAGCTGTCGCGATTTTAATTGGCGTGATTCTGTTAAGTCTTTCTCCAAAAATTCAAGAATATATGAAGGGTGTACGTTAACCCTGATAGAAAAATCGCCTGCCTCCTCTCGGAGAACAGGCGATTTTTATTTGGAATACATTGATGTTTCACTTGACCAACGAATGTTTAAAAGCATAAATAACGGCCTGGGTTCTGTCCTGAACCTGGAGCTTGCTTAAAATATTACTGACGTGGGTTTTTACGGTCTTGAGTGCGATAAATAATTCATCTGCCATGTCCTGGTTCGACTTTCCCTCTGCCATCAGCAGCAATATTTCCATTTCTCGGGTTGTCAGCTCCTCATGGGGAGCATGCTGGTTTTGCTTTCGCATCTTCATCATCATTTTCCCGGTCACCTCCGGCTCCAATACTGGCTGGCCGTGATAGGTTGCGCGAACGGCATTGGCTATTTCACTAGCCTTTGATGTTTTCAGCATATAACTGGTTGCGCCTGCTTCGAGAGCAGGATAGACCTTTTCATCGTCAAGAAAGCTTGTCACAATAATGATTTTCGCATCCGGCCAACTGTCGATAATTTTTTGTGTCGCTTCAATTCCGTCCATTTCCTTCATGACAAGGTCCATTAAAATAATATCAGGGCGCAGCTGCAGTGCGAGCTCAACCCCGGTTCGGCCGTTATCTGCTTCTGCTATGACGTCGATGTCAGGCTGGGCAGACAAATACGAGGACACACCGATTCGGACCATTTCGTGATCGTCAACAAACAATACTTTAATCATCGATTTCACCTTCACTCATTATCGGAACTTTGACTTCCAGACGGGTTCCTTTATTTTTTAGGCTGACTATTTTAAGGGTTGCACCTATTTCCAATGCGCGCTCATGCATGTTTTGCAGCCCATATGAACCGGCTTTTTGTTCTTCTATATCAAAACCGATGCCATCATCGGATATTCGCAAAATGATAAACTCATCCCTTTTAATAAGCAGAACCTCTAGCTTCGTTGCTTTTGAGTGGCGAAGGGTATTGGATGCACTTTCTTGTAAAACCCGAAACAGATGGTCCTCCACCCCTTTATCGAGAGGAAATTCCTCTACCTTCCAGACGATCTCCATCGTTACCTTTTGTGATAATTCAATAAGCAGCTCAACAATTCCTTCCTGAAGCGTTTTTCCCTTCAAGGCAGCAGGTCTGAGATGGAGAAGAAGAGCCCTCATTTCAAGCTGGGACTGGTGAATCATTTCTTCGACAATTTTCAACTGTTTTGTTTCAAGATTATTATCTGAATCGGTCTTCGCCTCATTGATTGCAGACATCAGCATTGAAGCTGCAAACAATTGCTGGCTTACAGAGTCATGAAGCTCTCTGGCCAACCGGTTTCGTTCCTGAGAAATAATTTCCTGAATTCTCGTCTCCTGGTCCTCGGCTTTTTCGGTAGCGAGCCGCTGTGAAAGCTTTGTCTGTTCCGCGATTTGCTTTTGGACTTTTGCAATTCTGCTTGTAATCGCAGAGAGGTCAGGATTGCTTTCGGGTCCGGCAATTTCGAATTGACGTCCCTCTTCGAGTTGACGAAGATACCCTTCAATCGCCTGTAGCTGCTTGCGCCTTGTAAGGCCGGAGGTAAACCCGAAAATAATGCCGATTGCCACACTGACACTTGGCAGAAATACAATAAACGGGATGTCCATCAACTGGCGCTTCCAGAGCTCTGACCAAGCCGCTAAAGGGTATGCGGCTAAAAAAGCGGCAGCGGACAATACAAAAACAATTAAAGAGAGAAAGGCGCCCCAGAGAATTTGGCGCTGTACCGTACTCATACCCTTTTCACCTCGACATCCCCGACGATCAATGAGGTGAATATTTTAATCTTCTGCTCTTGTGTTTCATACCCTGGTGTCTGGAGCAGGAATGTACGATTGAACGCTTTTGGTTCCTGAAAATTGAAGACTTTTATCGAACCGGCAATGACTGAGTGATGAATACTGACCTCGAGGTCATACGGTACGAGGATCTGGACATTGCCAATAAAATTACGAATAAATACAACAGTCTCCCCAGGAGGCAGAACAGTATAGCTTAAATCTATGACTGTATCGCCAAACCCTGCCTGGATATTGATATCATTCCATTCGTATACACGCTCAGGTGTTTTTTGCTGCCCAAACAGAACATTATCAAAGAGCGGTTTTTTCCTAACGACCTCTTCCTCGCTGTTAAACAGGACCGGCTCTTTTAACACTGGATTGATCTGTTCCGGCTTTCGTTTTGATTGTGAATATTGAATGACAAAGTGGACAAGTATGGCGAGCAAGAAAAACCTGAATGTCATCATGCCAATGATGCTGGCAAAGAAAAAAATAAGCCCGCTCCAAAACAGGATTTTCCCAAACGTCCCCGGCGTTGCCTTGCGCCCGAAATAAATCATGCCGACAGCCACGAGAAGGGAAAAGATAAGCCCTTTATTAAAGAAAGTCACTTCAAGAAGAAGCAATATACAGCCGATTAATATGAACCAACTAATATAATCGCTTTTGATTTTATCGAGCACAGGCATTTCCTCCCTTCCTGCGGCAGTAAAAAATAGGATTATAGACTCGGGTGATAAGTGCAAAAAGGCGCAGAAAGCCTACGCCTTTTAAGAATACCATGTTTCTGTTACGAAATAGAATGGGTTTCTTCTTTTTTCACATCTTTTTCAAGTTTGGCAATCCGGGCATCGATCGTGCTCCGGTAATAAGAGCTGTGTACCTGGTGCTCCAAACGGTCAAGATACGTTTCAATTTCCTGAAAGCGGGAATAAGCTTGGTTCGAGTATGTGGTATTATCAAGAACCTGGTTCATTCGATAATTCGCGCGTGTAACATTTTCGCGGCCCATCAGCTCCATGCGGCGAATGTTCATATCCTTTAGCTTGTGATTCATTTCTTCATATTTTCTTTCCAGCTCAGCAAGCTGGCGGTCGGCGTTTTGCAAGGCTTCATCCAGACGTGCTGCACGCTCCTCGTACTGGCGGTGCTCCTGTGAAGCGAATTCATACAGCTCGGCTTCTCCTGCCTTTAGGGCAATCTCCGCCTGGCGCTTTCGTTTCTCTTCCAGCTCCCGCGCCTGATGGCATTCACGAGTAAACTGTTCCTTTAGCCGAAATTGTCTTTCAAGCAGCTTGCGAACTTTCTCGGTTTCCTGCTCACATTCGCGCAAATATTGATTAAGCATCGCAATTGGATTTTTTTGTTCTTTTTGGTCTAATGCCTCATGCAAATCAGCGGCAATCGTATTTTTTATGCGGTTGAATAGGTTTGTCATCATTGAACACTCCTTCTCTTCTTAATAATTTTTTAGGTTGGACCACTCTTTTTCAAAGTTTACAAACGGATCTTTCTCTTCTTTAAAAGTCATTTTCCTACCGTTCCACTGTTTGTAGACAACATAGAGGATATAAGCTGCGGCAACTCCAAGAATGGCTGGAACATTTGATGCTGATGCCATTAGCGCCATAAATCCAATCGCAGCCCAGCCTATCTTCGCCCATGTCGATTCCGTCTTTAAAAACTGCTTCACAACCAGATACAGGACGAGCAGACTCACCGCCAAACCGATCATTGGACCGAGCTGTGAGATCAGCACCAGCGCGGCAATTCCTCCTATTAAAAGCAAACCGAATTTTTTCATTTTTCGTTTCCTCCTTTCTTGATTTCATCTTACCTGTATCCCGAGCTTCCTATAACGAGCCTCAGCTTTATTTTCAGATCAGACTTGAGGCTTAGCAGATATAAGTCTGGCTTGTCCGGATGCATTCCGCGGATATATCTTTCTCAGTTAGATTTATATATAAAAACCACCGCTCTAATCAGGAGCGATGGCTGTGCAAGAAACAACATTCTATTAACAATTTAAAGATCCGCTTTCCCTAAAATATTATCACAGCCCCAGCAGCTGAATAAATTTTTGAGTTTAAAAAAAATTCAAGCAAGCAAATTTTCCTTGTCTTTCTGTTCTTCATTCTCTTGATCTCTGAGAAATTTGATATAATTTAGACAAAAGTAATGGAGGTTTTAAGGATGAAAAAAGCACTCTTATTTCTCTTCATCTTTGGTTTAACACTAATCATGATTTACTTTATTTTTAATCCCTTGCGGATTTTTGATTTAATATCTAAATGAGTCAAAACCGAAAAACGAATGAAGTTGTCTACATATATAGGAGCATGCTGCAGGAAACGAATAATACGATCTTAACTTTGAATGACTGTTCGTTTTTCAATTAAAGAATTGCTTTATGAAATTCATTCAAATAAAACTATCCTGACAGCAATTTTTGGATAAGATTTTAAGATAACGTAGACATGAATTTCTTCCTATACCTGCTCAACGTCAGCAACGGCCAGATATACCTGTAGCTGTGATAATGAATATAGAAAAAGGAGGCCATGCCCTGTCCGGTTGGATAATCAATCGTCCAGTCCTGTTTGGTCCCTTCGCTCACGAGATAAGCTATCGCTTTTTTGATTTCAGGTGTCTCCTCTTCTGAAATAGACAGGAGCGCATCTGCTGCCCATGCTGTGTGGATGAGCGTGCTTGTACCTAGTGGCACATATTTCTTATGAATGTCACTGTTGCATGATTCTCCCCAGCCTCCGTCCTCATTTTGGATACTGATCAGCCAGCGTTCTGCTTTTTTGATGGCCTGATGTCCGTTTGGAACTCCGGCTGACGTTAAACCGGTAACCGCTGCCCACGTCCCATAAATATAGCAGATCCCCCATCTGCCATACCACGCTCCATCGTGTCTTTGGTTATTTAATAGCCAATTAATTGTGCGTCCTATTGTGTGTTTCGGGTTGGCGAGACTGACGTATCGTCCAAGAAATTCTAAGGTTCTGCCTGTTAAATCGGGCGATGACGGGTCGGTTAAAATAAATTCCGCGCCCTGAATTGGCAGTAAGTGAAGCAGTTTTTTATCAACGTTTCTTTCAAAAGCTGCCCAGCCCCCGTCATCATTTTGCATCGTTAATGTCCAATCAAGCCCCTTCTGCCACGAGTTTCTTGCTGTCTCGTCTCTTTTAGTAGACTCGTAAAGGGCTCGAAGCGACGCTGTTGTATCGTCGACATCAGGATTGATTGTATTCACATCAGAAAAGCCCCAGCCTCCCGGCGCGCCATTCGGGTTATGAATCTGCCAGTCTCCATATTTATGATGCTGGCGCGAAAGCAGGTAACGGTTTGCCCGGCGCACACTCTCGTCCTGGTGCGGCAGGCCCGCTTCTTGCAATGTATAACTGATCAGTGAAGTATTCCAGACACTTGCTGTCGTATATTGCATATGTATATCATCATCAATCCGGCAAGCCATATTCTTTAAGCCGTTTACAGCTTTTTCGATGATCTGGTCGTTTTTCGCATAACCGAGAGCAAGCAGGGCGAAAATCATATAAAAGGTTGAGCTGAAATAGCTGTACAGCGTTCCATCAGGTTCACGCCGTTCCAACATGAAACTTTCTGCACGGTTTAAGGCTTTTTTATGAAGCTGTGCAGGAAGCTCCAATATGCTGTTGAACGCATTTTTCAGAGAAGAATAACAAATTTGCCACTCCCGAGATTGAAATTCCTCCCAGTCATCGTCATTGTTCGTGCGAAAATTTAAGCTTTGCAGATTGGGGCTTAGTACCGTTTTCCGTTGATACTTCGCATTGGCAAGAAGGAGAATCGGCACCAGATTGGCCCTGCCAAACACTGAAATGTCGAACTTGTTAATCGGGAAAGAAGCCGGGAGCAGCACTGTCTCGATCGGAATCGGAAAAAAGGCGGGCCAGCTGTATTGGCCTGTCGTCGCGAGCATGATTTTTGTATACATGCCTGCTTTTTTTAATCCGCCGTTTTCGTAAATAAATTTTCGCGCTGCAAGAATGGCTGGGTTATGCTCATTACGATAGCCCGAATAAAGCAGTGCATAGTAAGCCTCAATCGTCAAAGAGAGATTGCCATCTCCCTGTTCGTCTTTATACAACTTCCAAGCCCCGTTCTCTTCCTGTTTCCGTTCAATTCGCTTAACAAGGGCTTTTATCAACTCCTCCTCATCATCGATTTTTAATGATCTAAGCAAAATAATCATATAGGCATCCGTAATGATTCCGGTCTCAAAAGGATATCCCCATGACCCGTCCTCCTTTTGCTGCTCTTTCAAAACATGGATTAGTCGCTCGATTTCCTGATCCAGTTCATGCACAATTGCGCCCCTCCTAAAATCAAATCGTCACTCCATGTATATTCTTGATGTGATTTCCCATACATACTCAGGTCATTAACCTTTGAGTATTAGATTGGAAAATATTATAATGAGAAGATAATTTTAAAGGTAAGCTCCTTTTGCATAGAAAGAAGATGACAGCTTGAAAAACTATCAGATTTATTTGGTTCTGACAGGTGTTATGCTCATTTGGGGACTAAATGTGTCGGTGCTTAAGATTCTTGTCGAGCATTTTATGCCTGTGACGATTACCGCGTTACGAATTTTCACTGCTGGCGTCTGCGTATTATTGATTCTGGCAATCTCCCAAAAAATACGTAAGCCGTCAAGTCAAGAGCTTGGGTATATCATTGTCGGAGGTCTATTAAATGTTGTTGCCCATCATTTATTTTTAGCAACAGGCCTAGCAAGAACAACGGCTACAAACGGAGGATTAATTCTCGGACTCGGCCCCCTCATTACCGCCTGCTTTGCGTTGATCTTTTTAAAGAGATTTCCAACACGACTTCAGCTGATTGGATTTGTGCTGGGCGGGATTGGCATTAGCTTTACCGTGCTTGCTGGCAATAAAGAGATTGGCGATATTAACTTGGGTGATTTTTATGTGTTTCTGTCGATTTTAGCTCAAGGTATGAGCTTTATTTTAATTAAAAAGGCTTCAACTACCTTGGACCCGCGCCTCTTAACAGGGTATATGCTGATCATTGGCTCATTCATTCTCTTTTTGCTCAGTATCGTGATAGAGCCTGATGGTCTCAAAACACTTGGTGGGGCGCCAGCCTATGTTTGGGGCGTATTTTTCGCTTCAGCGATCCTCGCTACTGCGCTTGGACATTATATCTACAACTATGCAATCGGCCAAACCGGACCGGCTGAGGCTGCAATTTTTTTGAATTTAAGTACATTTTTTGCATTGCTTGGATCAGCAGTTTTCCTTGGAGAACAGTTCTATCCTTCCCACTTCGCCGGCCTTATTCTGATTGTCTCAGGAGTGGTATTTGGATCAGGGGCAATGGAGGATTTGATAAGAAAAAGACGACGGCGCATCAAAGTTTCATAGAAACTGAAAGCTGAGGCTGCCTCAGATTTACAGGCAGCCGCATTCAGGTGCGAAAATTTCATTTTAAATAACCTTTTTAATCCCGATAACGATACCTGCCCCAACTAAACTGAGCAGAGAATAAATGAAGGCGTAAACCACTAGGGTAGAATCATAGGATAACCTTTGAAATGTAAGCATTAATACCAAACTCAGAATAAAAATAATAAAAGGTATCCACTTCCACCACTTTGGGGCAACCAAACAAAAAATAATGCCAAACAGAAACATAAAAACGGGATTAAACAATAATAGTATTTCAAAAGTATTCATTTAAGTTCCCCTTGAATGTCTTTTATATAAAGCTTCAAAAATAGCAATACAATCAAAAAACGTCTTATCATACTTTCCGTTATCCTCTACCGACCAACTTGTCGAAAGCACAGTGTGGGCATATCCCCATAGCAGCATTTTTTCCTTATCTAAGCCCAGTTCTTCAGTGAATATATCGATTCGCCTCTCAATGACTTCGGGCCGATTTTCAGCGGGCAAGCAATTAAGTAAAATTAAAACGATATCATCGCGCCGCGCTCGTCAAACACTGAATCGGGATTCCATGCCAATTCCCAGAGATTATTTTCCGGATCAGCAAAATAGGCAGTTCTGCCTCCCCAGGCGGCCCCGCTTGGTTCGCGAAGGATTTTCCCGCCGGCTTCGCGTATTAATTCGATTGTCAAGTCCACTTGTTCTGGTTCGTCAACGTTGATTGCGAATGTGATAGGAGCATAAGCTTCTGCTGGTTTAGAAATTTCAACACCAGCATCTTTTGTTAAATCGCCAATCGGAAACAACGAGAGCAGAACCCCCGCCGTCTTGAACACAGCATAATGATCAGAGCTAATGTCTGTTTCTTCCCACCCTAACCGCTGATAAAAAGCCCTTAAATTCGGCAAATCCATTGCGCCTATCGTGATCAAACTTACTCTTTGCGGTACCATCCCTACCACTCCTTTAAATTTACTTAACTACGCTTTAATAATACCAAAAATAGACAATGTTCTGTTACTTTTTAGTTAAAAATACCACAGCTTCTAAAGCTGTGGCAGACTTAAATTTGTATTCTTATTTATTATGACTATATAACTTAAATATAACATTTTCCAGCTATCTTTCGATGAGCTCAGTATAAAACGTGATCGCTTCTTTTAAGTTGTGGACACGGATCGTTCATACCCCGATTTGATTTAACATACTTTCTCCCCTTTCTTACTCTAAATATATTGGAAATAAATAAGCTAGAATTCTTTTAGTTTGCTTTATTGTGATCCTTTTCAAATAACAACAACGGCAAATTGATCAGAATCGGCGGATCGTATGGCAGCGGTTCCCTCAATTCTATATTCACTTCTAAACTAGAATCTTCCTGTACAGTAACCAGCTCTGATTTTCCCCGCAATGCATTGTCATATACAAAGTAGTTTTTCGGATTTAAACTCCATGGAATGCCGGCAGCTAAAACATAATATTGTCCGAGCGGAACATTTGCAAAGCTGTGAATCCTTTTTGTATGATGAAGGGCCGTCCCCGCAACCGGCCTTTGATCCGGAATTGGGCGGGGAAAGAGCCCAACAAAAATTAATCCTTTAAAAGAAGCCGGCACCTGGAGAACGCAACGGATACATGGAGACTGGCTTGGCACATCAACCGGTCCGATTATTTCTTTATGTCTATACTGATTCACATAGTTTACGAGAGCTTCCGATTCGAGCCGAAATCCTTTCGGTGACAAGCCGACGAGCTTCTTGAACCGGGAAGAAAATGACCCCATGCTGCGAAACCCGATTGCTAGCAGGGTTTTAAGATTCGACGCCGACGAATCGAGGAGAATTTGTTTGCCCGATTCTATTCTCAGGGCGGAAAGATAATGCCTTGGAGTTACTCCGGTGATCTCTTTGAAAATCCTGATAAAATGGTATGTACTATAGCCAACATGCGTTGCAAGTTCAACAGTTGTTATGTCTTCATGTAAACGCTTTTGCATAAACTTAATTGCTTCTTCTGACGCTTTCTTGTGTTCCGAATCCAATATCACAACAACCTCCTTGCGAATTTCATAAAATATATAATTCTCTGACAATATCGAAAATCCCTTCAAATATCAAAGAAGCCGGCCAGCAATTTCGCTGTCCGGCTCCTAATTTTTACTTTAGAAAAGCATTGTAGTACCTCGTCATAGCGACGGCAAAATCACCGCGTGTTACGGTTTGCTTCGGGCTGAACGTCGCTGTGACGGTTGGTTTTAAGTCATACGGCCCCTGCGACACTGAGAACTTGGCATTCAGGATATTTAAGTCTAAAGCGAGCTGGACATATCCTTTAAGTTCGGCTGGGATGTCCGCCGCATCCTTAATGGCGATTCTTTCGTCTTTATACTGAACAGTCACTTCACCTTCAAACGCTTTTGCCTCGTTTTGCAACCCAAGGCTCTGGACTAATGAGTAGGCTAATTCCGCACGGGTCACAGCATCCTTTGGCGCGAATTTTCCGCTCGCTTTTGGCAGGATAACACCGTTTTGGATCTGCTTGTTATCTGCGAACGCGGCACCCTTTGCAGCGGTTGCTTCGGCAAAAGGCAGATCCTCACTGGCAACATCAAAAAATGTTTTTTGTCCGACGGCTGGCAGTGATTGCCGGATTTCCGCACCCATCACGAGGTATTTCGCCAGCTCTTTTCTCGACAGGGCTGAATCCGGTTTGAATGTTCCATTTGAATATCCGTCAAACAATCTTTCGCCTGCGCCGATTTGAATCGCCGCCGCAGCCGGATGCCCGTTTATGTCATTCAATCCGGTAAAACCGCTTACCTTTGTGAATGCCAGAGTACCTTTGACGGTCTCAGGAAGTGCTGCTCCGACTGGATTCACTTCATTGCCCCTCAGTCCTCTTATTTCGGCTTTCCATGTACCAGCTGCCGGGGAATTGACAGAGACAGTGCGATCGTAGTAGAGCGGGAACAACAAACTTACGCCCGAGCTGTACTCCGTACCATCCGGGGCAATTAACACGAGATTGATCGGATTTCCCGTTTCCTCCAGCAATCCTTTTCCATCGACCTTGGCTGTAAGGCTTGTTAGCCCTTCTTTTACGGTAAATTCGTATTGATTGGTCGAAACGAATGTCAATGGATTATAGTCTACTTCAAATTCAGTCCGTTCTGTGGACGAGTTCACATTGCTGTTAAAGTTCTGAAACATGTTGACGGTTTTTCCGTAAGCTTTGCCGTTGAAGGCTTTGTCAACAGCTGCATATGCATTGACATAGCCGGCACCGGCCTCCCATGTCTCATAGCCTGGCATGTTGGTAGCTGTCTCTTGTAAAATTTGTTTCACTTCCGCAGGAGAAAGCTCAGGATTTACTTCAAGAATGAGCGCGGTGATTCCGGCAACATGCGGAGTCGCCATCGAAGTTCCGCTCATATGCGTGTAATACGGCAAATGGGCCGGACTGAGTACTGCAGCATCTTGATCAGCGGACAGACTTGATACCGGTGCGATGACGCGTGTTGAAATGATATCAACACCAGGTGCAGTTATCGCGGGTTCATCCTTCCATGTCCATTCCTGGCCGTCGATCGTAAACTTTCCGCCAACACCTTTCGTTCCCCGTGAAGAAAAGTCGGCTAATGTACCGTCTTTAACACCTGCTGCAACCGAAATGACCCAAGGCGCTTTTGCATAAGGGTTATGCGTGTTCTCACCAGGCCCTTCATTTCCGGCGGCAAAAAGGACTGTAATTCCGCGGTCGTACGCTTTTTTACTGGCAATATTGATTGGATCATTCGGATCGAAATCCCCTGTCGATCCCCATGAATTTGTAATGACGCGGATATTGTATTGTTGCTGATGGGTAATCGCATAGTCAAAACCGCCGATTCCATCCAAAATGAACAAAGCAGCGCCTGATCCGTAACCGATCAAGTCGGCTCCCGGAGCAACACCTTCATATTTGCCTGAAGACATCGCGCCCGTGCCCCCGACCGTTCCGGCAACATGCGTTCCATGGCCTGAATTCGTATCCGTGTTCGGAACGTTTTCCTGATAAGTAATCGGCAGCAGTTCTGGGGCAAGACTATTTAAGTTCGTCGAAGCCATCACGTTTTGCACTAAATTCCTGCCTAACTCATGGTCTTTGTGAGTTCCATCGACGCCGCTGTCATTGATGACAACCCCGATTCCTTTTCCGGAAACAGGCAGCCCGTTATTGGCTTTTCGAAAAGAATCATCAGTTCGAACTTTATCCACACCGGTGACATCCGTAGCTTCTTCGTTAAAATAAGTGAGTTTCTTATTTAAATAAATGGAACGGACTTCATCGTGCGTTGCCAATTTTTCGATCTGATCTCTTGTTGCGACAACACCAGTGATCGGCAGCGACTTCATTGTGATACCTGTGTCAATTCCAAGTCCCTTCAAAAGGTTAAGCTGCGATGATGTTGGTGCCCCATCTCCATCAAAGCTGACAATGACCTGCAGGCTGCTTTCGGTTTCCATTGCTTTTTCAAGAAGCGGGTCAAGAACTGCCTGGCTTTCGGCATTTGCTTGAACTGCCCTATTTTGACTGGCAAACGCGGGAAAGAATAGAATTAACACAAACAAGACAAGTAACCATCGTTTCATTTTCGTTCTCCTCTCATTTTTAAAAATAAATAATTATAAGTCTATTATCTATTAAAGGGTGTCAAAGTGAATATTCCACAAAGGTTATAAAATTGAAACCCGGAAGGAGTATTCTCCTATCGTACAAAAGTTATAGACCGATAGTTACGAGGTATAGTGCCCCGGATGGTCATATTACAAGCAAAGCGCCTTAATACCGAATTCGGTATCGAAGGCACTTTGATCAGATTATTTGTTTGAGTCAAGCATTTGTTGGCGGAATTTATTTCCACCTAAAACGTGTAAGCGGATTCATGAAT
>NZ_PGVA01000061.1 GCF_002860125.1 Bacillus canaveralius | reverse complement strand
CATGAATCCGCTTACACGTTTTAGGTGGAAATAAATTCCGCCAACAAATGCTTGACTCAAACCCAATATTTAGAATGATTGTTACTATTATTAAAAAAAATGGAGAAGATGTAAAGGGAAAGGAGTTTATTTTTTCTGGAAAACTAAGAAAATGTCGAATTTGGTCAGAATTTAAGACTTCGATAGATCATATGTCAATAAAAAAGAGCACCTTCAAACCAAGTGCTCTTTCCTATCATCTTTAAAATTGCATTAAAGTTAAAATGTCGTAATTATCAAGCTTGCTACGGCCGTCCAGATAGGTTAATTCGATTAAAAAGGCGATTCCGGCGACAATTCCGCCAAGTTCCTCGACCAATTTGATCGTCGCTTCTATCGTTCCCCCGGTTGCGAGCAGGTCATCGGTAATCAAGACCCGCTGCCCTGGCTTGATCGCATCCTTATGAATAGTCAGTACGTCTTTCCCATACTCAAGGCCATAATCAACTTTGACTGTTTCACGCGGCAGCTTTCCTTCTTTTCTGACAGGGGCAAAACCTACTTCAAGAGAATACGCTACCGGACAGCCGATAATAAAACCGCGTGCCTCAGGACCAACCACTAAATCTATTTTTCTCTCCTTTGCATAGGCAACGATTTGGTCTGTTGCATATTTATATGCCTGGCCGTTATCCATTAATGTAGTGATGTCTTTGAATTTAATTCCCGGTTTTGGCCAGTCGGGAACGATCGTTACAAATTGTTTTAAATCCATTCTTTTATTGCCTCCTCATGTTTAACCGACCCTTGAATGTATTGGTCGAACCAGCCTTTTAAGTGCTGAAACGGCGAATAAAGCAAATCATTCTCAATAGTATATTGTGCAAGTTTTGCTTGATAGGTTTTTGAATCTGTTAAATCACGCTTATTTATCGTTTGTTGCAAGGAAATAAATCCATTGTTTATTGTAACAAACTCCAATTCAAAAAACACCTGTGACATAAAATCAACCGTTTCTTTCGTCCAGCCCCTGTTCTTTGCCAGTGCGTCGCCAAGCTGATTTAAATCGAATGGGGACTTTTTCGCAAGGAACGCATAATACCACTTAAAATGCTCCCTTGTTGGCAGCGTACTAAAAAACTCGCTGTCTTCTTTATAAAAATGAACGTATATCCGTGCCGGCCGTTTATTGGCAATGAGCCTCGCCAGCCATTCTTTTGCCGGAGGGAGATCAACGATTAGCAGGCTGCAATCATTAATATCCAATTGGGCCGCTTCTTCTTCAGAAGAAATACAGATTATTTTCTCGTTAAGGATGCCCGCAAATCTTTGTTTGTTCGCTTCATGAAACACAATGGCTTTCAAGTTGGTCGCTGGAATCGACTCCGACAGCCTGTCATAGCGCTTTAATCCACGGAAATCAAAGAGCTGCCAAGCTGCGACCGACAAGTCATGCAAAAAGATTTGCGGTTTGCGAATATTATTCCATTCATTAATCGACAGTTCTCCGATAACTGACAGTTTTGTTGCAGGTGAAATATGGTCGTATAAATGGCCAAGCCCAAACCCGATCCCGTCCAATTCAGCCCCGTTGTCTGCAAGAGTCATTTTCAGATGGTCCTGGTTGGAGCCAATTTTTCGCATGCTGCTGATTGCGGCATTTTCAACAAGCACTTTCGGTTTTGGATTATCGGTTCCATATGGAGCAAGCATTTGCAGTTCCTTAACCGAGGACAAGTGAATCTCACTCAGGTCGATTTTCGCATCCAGGTTAACGGCCGGTATTAAATCCTCTTTGGTAAGCTTTTCTTGGGCAAGGTCATTGAGACGGGAGCGGAGCTCGTCCACATTTTCAAGCTGCAGCGTCATCCCCGCTGCCATCGGGTGGCCGCCAAAATGGGGAAGAATGTCCTTGCAGAGCGAGAGATTTTTATACAGGTCAAAGCCAGGGATGCTCCTGGCAGAGCCCTTCGCCTCGCCTTTCTCTTTATCAAAACTGAACACAATGACTGGCCGGTAAAATGTTTCGACAAGCCGGGAGGCAACAATGCCTATTACGCCGGCATTCCAGCCCTCCTTGCCAACGACAAGCATTGCATGTTCATCGACAGGAAAGTTTTCTTCTACTTCCCTGATAGCCTCTTCCGCGATGGAGCTCACAAGTGTTTGCCGCTGTTTATTCAGTTCATCAATTTCCTCCGCCAATGCGGCTGCTTCAAGCTCATCATCAGTCAAAAGCAGCTTGACGGCAGGATCAGCGTTTTTTAATCTCCCGGCTGCATTGATTCGCGGTGCAATCATAAAGCCGACGGTTTCTTCGGTAATGGCGGCGGTATCGGCACCAGTCACTTTAAATAAGGCTTGCAGCCCTTTATTTTCTGTTATGCTCAATCTCTGAATTCCTTGCCGGGCAATCAGCCTGTTTTCCCCTGTTAATGAAACAAGATCTGCAATCGTGCCGATCGCGGCAAATTCGAGTAAATGCTCAGGCATTCTCCCGTAAAGTGCGTGGGAAAGCTTTAAAGCAACTCCCACCCCCGCCAGTTCCCGGAACGGATAAAGGCTGTCTTCCAGTTTAGGGTGAATGATCGCAAGAGCTTCCGGTAAATCCGGACCTGGTTGATGGTGATCGGTAATGATGAGGTCAACGCCAAGCCCGGCCGCGATTTTTGCTTCATGGAGTGCTGAAATTCCCGTATCAACCGTAATGATCAGGGTGAATCCTCTTTCAGCAGCTTTCCTAAAGGCCTGTTCATTTGGGCCATATCCTTCTGTAAAACGATTAGGTATGTAAAATTCAACATTGGCTCCTAGCTGAACCAGTGTTGTCATCATGACAGCGGTACTGCTCACTCCATCAGCGTCATAATCTCCAAAAATCAAGATAGGCTCTTGCTTGCCGATCGCCTCTTGAATTCGCCGTACTGCTTTATCCATATCTTTAAGCAAAAATGGATCATGGAATTGCTGTTCTTTATCAAATAAAAAAGACCGTGCCGCTTCCACGGTATCGAGTCCGCGATTGATAAGCAAAGATGCTACAAGAGGAGTAATGTTCAGTTCTTTTGCCAGTGCTTCTGATTTTTCCCGGTTGGACTGCTGTACAATCCAGCGTTTTTTTGACTTTAGCATACGTTCCCTCCTCAACTTTACTATTATACTAGAGCTTGGATGGTGATTCAATCAAAGATCGACTGTACGTGTTCAACTGTCGGCTAATTTTAACCGGTTCCACAAAAAAGCCTGAGTTAAAACAAAAAAAATAACGCATCTAAGATACGTTATTTTTTTATGCTTATTCAGCTGGGGCTCTCAATTTTTTTGGCTTGTTGCTCCACTTAAAGATTTTATCTAATAACCTGTAGATGGTTTTCGATTCCCTTGTAAGGAGCGGTCCTAAAATCGCCAGTATGAGCACATACAAAGCTGAAAATGGCTTTAGTATCGGCATTAATCCACCCGCAATCCCAATGTTTGCGACGATGATCGAAAATTCACCGCGCGAGACAATCGTCAGTCCGATATTGGAGGATGCTTTATAGGATAAACCGGTGCGCCGGCCCGCAATCATTCCTGCAACAAAATTGCCGACGATTGTTAAAACGACAGCGCCGAGCACGAGCCACACCGCTCCGCCGAGGGAAAATGGGTCGATATTCAAGCCAAAGCTGAAGAAAAAGATCGCACCGAAAAAATCCCTGAAAGGAACAACCAAGTGTTCAATCCGCTCACTTTGCTCTGTTTCTGATAAGACGAGTCCAAGCAGCAGGGCTCCGATCGCTTCAGCAACATGGATCGTCTCCGAAAATCCAGCGATGAAAAACAGCGCGGCAAACACGACAATGATGAAGATCTCATCTGAAGCAATATTGAGCAGCCGATTCAAAAGCGGTGTCGCTTTTCTGGCAATGATAAAAAATAATAGCATGTAACCGAGAGCAATCAGAATCGAGGTGATTGCATCTCCGAATGAACTCGATCCGCCAAGAACTAACCCTGAGACAACTGAAAGATAAACGGCAAGGAAAATATCCTCAAACATGATAATGCCTAGAATCAATTCGGTTTCAGGATTACCCGTTCGCCTCAGGTCAACAAGAACTTTTGCGACAATCGCACTAGAAGAGATCGTTACGATACCCGCTATAATTAATACTTCAAGAGTCGGAAAACCCATCAGATAGGCATACAGCAACCCCAAACTAAAGTTGATCACGATATAAATAGTCCCGCCTGTAACAATTGATTTTCCCGACTTAATTAATTTTCCAATTGAAAATTCAAGACCCAAATAAAACAGTAAAAACAAAACCCCGATTCGGCCGAGGAATTCGATAATTTCCCGGCTTTCTATGAAAGTTAAATCAATAATCCCAATTTTAGGAGCGTGCGGCCCGACGATCATTCCAAGAACGATCAAAAAAGGGATGATAGAGAATCTTAGCTTCCCGGCGAGAATCGCTGCTAAAGCTACAAGGACCAATGCTGTACCAACTTCAAACACTAAATAATCCATCTATATAGTCTCACCCCTCACTTGTCAGCATTTCTTTTATGAAGCTCTTCAGCTCACTTCTTTCTCCTGAAATAACTAACGTATCCCCTGCTTCAATCAGCGCATCCGGACCTGGACTGATCACCTTGCGCAAACTCTTTTTCATGATGGCTATCACATTGACCCCATATTTATTTCGAAGATCAATGCCTCCAATCGTCTGACTGACGACCGGGGCATTCGGCTCAACCTTAAACCACTCGATAACCAAGCCGGCAAAAGCCATTTCAACAGATTCAAGAGCTTGCGGCTTATAAACCATGCCGCCTAAAATCGCTGCTACTCGTCTTGCTTCTGAATCATTAAAAGTTATATTCGAAATGCTTTCCTCGTAATCATCATCATCAAAATGGTAAATCTCGCGGCGGCCATCATCGTGGATAATAATGACAACCTTATCCTTGTTCTTAGTAATGATTTCAAACTTTTGCCCGATTCCCGGAAGCTCGATTTCGCGGATGTTCATAATAAATCCTCCTCAATTGTTTGGGGGTAACATAATGACCAGGTGCTGGATATTCAACTTGGGGTTATACGAAACATAAACGGCATTGCAACTCACAAATTAACATCGATCTCTGTAACGATCTTTTCGGCTTTTGTCACACCTATATACTTCATAGTCTCAGCAGGTGTGGAATGATGGAAATATTCCTGTAAAAGGGAAATCGCAACCCCCCGTTTGTAGGCATGAAACCCAAATGTCTTGCGCAACGAATTCGTGCCTATTTTTGCTGTTATCCCAACCTCCTTTGCGGCATCATTAATGATACGGTATGCCTGTTGCCGTGATATAGGCTTATCTGTTTTTGAAGACTTAAATAAATAGTCGTCTTGATTTAGGTTTACTGCTGCCAGGTATTCTTTAATTGCCGCTTTTGCTTTTCTATTTAAGTGAATGCTCTTCTGTTTGTTTTTATCCATACAAAACAGGTGCAAAGAATCTTTGACCTTTCCATTGTTTTCGGCGACATCGCTCACTTTAATATCAAGCATTTCAGTAATCTTTATACCTGTATTAATGCCGAGTACAAACAGCAAATAATCGCGCTGGGAGTGCATTTTCAACACTTTTTTCATCGCTTGAATGTGTTTTATATCTCGTATAGCCTCAACATATTCCATATGCCAACCCCTTGGATCAATATTACATAATCCTATTATTACATACTATTATGTAACATGTCTATTATGCTTCATTTTTAGAAAACTTAAGCTGATCTGCTCCTTCCGACGGCACGTCTGCAGGCAAAAAGGACAGCTGCGGGGACTGTCCTTCACGTCACTTGGAAGTTATATTCGATTCTTCGATCCCTTCGATTTTGTCAATTCCCTCCGTCTCGGTCCGCAGCCTTTCGTTCTCTTTTTCCAGTAGCTTGATTTTTCTCTGCATAACATAAATACGAAATAAGCCAACAGAACCGATAATCATCCCCCCCATAAAAACAGAGCCTAAAATAACGAGAATAAGAGGCCATTCCGATCTGCCAAAGAAAAAATTGACGGTTACAGGTTCAACATTGATGACCGCGAAGACTGCAACAAGCAAAGCAAACAAAATTCCCAGCAGTAGAATCCATTGGACTCGCAAATCATCCCCCTCCAATCTTCTTTCAAGTGTCAATTCCTGAAGTGACAGAAGCTTTTTCTCAGCTCTCAATGAAAATTTCATCATCAATCTTAATCTTTTCCGAGTTGTACGGGTTAATATGGACAAAGACATTGTGGACATTGCCCATTTTCATCAGCCGTTCTTTTACCTTTTTCCCAATCCGGTGCCCTTCTTCAACGGTGATCACAGGATCAACCGAGATTTTCAAATCGATTATTACATAATGCCCGTGCTCCCTGGCGTGAAGCACATCAATCTTCTTGACCTCAGGAATATTTTCAACAATGTTTCTAAATTCTTGTGTATCTTCCTCATGGAGAACATGGTCCAAAGTATTGTGGATCGATTCTCTTCCAAGCGTCCAGGCCATTTTAATAATAAGTAAAGCAACAAAAAAACCGGCAACAGGGTCTGCATAAACGAGCCAATCAAACCCGAGCCATCCGCCAACAATAGCAGCACATATCCCAATCAGGGCGGCAATCGACGAGTAAACGTCCGAACGATGATCATACGCGTTTACAATAAGTGCATCACTATTCAACCTTTTTCCCAAGTTATAGTTATATCGAAACATCGCTTCCTTGACAATAATCGAAATCACGACCGCAACAATCGCGATCCCCTTTGGTGCTTGAAGCGGCTCGAACAAGGCTTCAAATGATGCTTTCCCTACTTCAAAGCCAATCATAACCATTAAAACGGCAACAATGATTGCAGCAATCGATTCTGCTTTTCCGTGCCCGTATGGGTGGTCTTCATCAGGAGGCTGCCTGGATGCCCGCAAGCCAATAAATACAGCGAGGGAACCGGATATGTCAGAAGCGGAGTGCACAGCATCGGCGATTAAAGCTTTGCTGTTCGCGTTGACTCCGATTATCCATTTTATAATAGCCAAAACGGCATTGCCGGCCATCCCCAAGATTGCCGCGGACTCCGCTTGTTTAAAACGATTATTATGATCCAATCTTAAACTCCCTTTCTGCAGATCGGCTTCCAGTATTTCAATCCATTCCTTTATTATTGGATTTGCAGAGAATTTTAATGAGTAACAATAGGTTTAAAAAAAAAAAAATAAACCGCAGAAATCTGCGGTTTATACTTGCGGTTGATCACTAATTTTTCTTTTTTCCTTATAGGTGATTAAAACACCCTTCTTTTTCAATTCCCGTTTTTTCCACTCAAACCACAACTGGGCGGCAATAAAGATGGACGAATACGTTCCGGCAATAAGCCCGACAAGCAAGGCCATCGAGAAATTGCGAATTGATTCACTTCCAAAAATCAACATCGCCACTACTGTGATCGTGACCATTCCAACCGTATTAAGAGAGCGCCCCATCGTTTGCCTTGTACTCGTATTAACGACATCAGCAATTTCTTCGACGGTTTTTAAACGGCGTTTTTTCTGCATATTTTCGCGCATCCGGTCGAATGTAACGATTGTGTCATTGATTGCATAACCGACAATCGTTAGCAAGGCTGCGATAAATGTGAGATCTACTTCCAATTGCAATAAGCTGAACACCGGTATCGTAAAGAATGCGGCATAAAGCAAGGCGATCACCGCCGATACAGCCATCGGCATTTCAAAGCGGATCGTTACGTATAAAATGATGCCGATTGAGGCAATCAATAGAGCCATCCCGGCATTCTTCGCCAATTCGATCCCGATGGTCGGTGACACGCTGCTGATATTCGGTTCAGATCCATACGCTTCAGAAAAATGCGACTTAATATCGGCAATTTCACTCTTCGTTAACACGCCTTTAAAACGGGCCACCCCGATGTTACTTTCATCCCCGGAGATGACGATATCGTTTGTTTCAAAGTTTATTTCTTGTAGTTCATCCTGTAATTCTTCCGTCGTAATCGCTTTGTCGGCGAGAATTTCCACTCTCGTTCCACTCGCAAAATCGATGCCGAGGTTCAAGCGGAAAACTGCGAGAATAATCATACCGACAGCAAAAAACAGTCCTGAAAGAACAAAGAATTTTTTTCGATGCTTCACAAAATCAAAGCGGTCAAATTTTGTCGGCAGGTCCAATGTATCAAAATTCTCTTTGATATCTTTGATCTGGCTTTTCTTAACGCCGAACCAGCCTGGTTTTTTATCCAAAAAGCCACTTTTTACCCAGAGCCCGAGCAAAAGCCTTGAAAAGTATACGTTCGTAAAAAAGCTTCCTAAAATACCGATAATTAAGCTTGTCGCAAAGCCTTTGACAGAGCTTGTCCCGTAAAAGAACAGCACGGCGCCGGCCAAAAGCGTTGTTATGTTGGAATCCGTTACAGCCGCAAACGAGTTCTCGTTTCCTGCTTTAAAAGCCGCTTTTATTGACTTGCCAACTCTAATTTCTTCCCGGATCCGTTCGTAAGTAATAATGTTGGCATCAACGGCCATCCCGACACCAAGGATCAGGGCTGCAACACCCGGCAAGGTTAAGACGACATTCAACAAATCAAAAATCAGTATTGTCAGGAACAGATATACCGTTAAGGTAATCGTTGCGATAAAACCCGGAAAACGGTAATAGAACATCATAAACAAAAATACGATGGCAACCCCGATAATACCGGCCATCACCGTCTTATCCATGGCGTTCTCGCCAAACTTCGCTCCAACAGATGTTGAATAAATTTCATCCAGTTCAACAGGGAGTGCGCCTGCATTCAACAGCGACGCCAGCGTAGTTGCTTCTTCCAGCGTGAAATTACCTTCAATTGAAACTGTATCCTGGCTGAATACCTGGTCTACTGCTGGATTGGAGATAAACTTCGGGTCTGCTTTCCCGACTTCTTCCTGGTAGGAATCCTTCCCTTCCTCAAAATCAAGCCAAATAACAAGCACGTTATTCGGTTGATTGGCAACGATTTGTTCGGTTACTTCTCTAAACTTGTCCGCGCTCTTAAGTTTAAGAGAAACGCTTGGCGTGCCATTTTGATCGAAGCTTTGCTTTGCACCGCCCTCCGCAAGGTCGCTGCCATCCATCATTTCTTTATCCTGATAATCCCGGAAAGTCAAATTCGCCTCTGTAGACAAAATCTCGCGGGCCTGATTTTGGTCTTCAACACCGGCAAGCTGGACGCGGATCCGGTCATCCCCTTCAATTTGAATATTCGGCTCGCTGACACCGAGGACGTTCACCCTTCTTTCAAGAGCTTCAGCCGTGCTGACAAGCATTTCCTTGTCAATCTTCTGCCCTTTTTCAGCAGGTTTCACTTCATATAAAACTTCAAAGCCGCCCTGGAGGTCAAGGCCAAGCTTGATATTGTTAATAATGTTGTTCGTCGCTCCACCCATCACAGTCCCAAGAACCAGGACAAGCAGGAAGAACGCGATGATCCGACCGCGCTTTCTCATTACCTATACGTCCTCCTTAAATATAAACCAGCGGATTGCCAAGAATAACTGGCATCCTGTAAAACTACCATTTTCATTATGAAACAGAATAGAAATACTGTCAATTTGTGTATAAAGGTAAAATTATGCTAATTATTTTAAAAACTCTCTTCGGTCCTCTTCATTGCTGAAATGAAAATCTGCCTGTTTAAATGCTTCAACCGTTGCAAAGTTCATATACTCATTCACCTTAACAGAGAGAATTTCCTGAACAATTTCATGAATTAATATATCCTCTCTCGTTTTTTTCCACTTCTTTTTTACCATGTAATCCCACAGTTCATGTTCGGTAATCGTTTCATAGCCAAGCAATTTAAATTCATCCAGCTTGCTGTGCAATGCAGGTTTAACCTGGCTGTAAAACCGATCATATTCATGGCCAATGTGCATCATTCAGCCGCCTCCTCGCCGCTGTATCAATTTTTTAAGATGAATGGAAAAAGTCCGAAACCTTGTCATGCTTTGTCCACTTTGTTGCATATAGTTAATTGTATATGATAATAGCTATTTTGAGAAGGCAGGGACCGGGATGTCTAAGTTTTTAAGAGGAACCCTTATTCTTTTGGCAGCCGGCTTGGTCACAAGGGTGCTCGGCTTTATAAATCGAATCGTGATCGCCCGTTTTATCGGGGTAGAGGGCGTTGGCTTATATATGATGGTTTTTCCGACATTGATATTGGTGATTACACTGACACAGCTCGGGTTGCCGGTCGCCATTTCAAAAAGTATAGCAGAGGCTGAAGCACGCGGAGATCACCACAAAGTAAAAAAAGTTCTTGTTGTTTCGTTAGCGACAACGCTTACTTTATCTTTGCTGTTCACGCCGGCGTTGATTTTACTCGCCCCTTATTTATCGCAAACATTGTTTACAGACACGCGAACAGTATATCCATTGATGGCGATTGCACCGATTATCCCGATTATTGCCGTTTCCTCAGTGATCCGCGGCTATTTTCAAGGAAAACAGAATATGAAGCCGGCAGCCTATTCGCAAGTTCTTGAACAAATTGTCCGCATTACATTAATTGCCGTATTAACAAAAGCTTTTCTTCCTTATGGAATTGCCTATGCTGCTGCAGCAGCAATGTTCGCCTCTGTCATTGGTGAACTTGCCTCGCTTTTCTATTTAATGACAACTTTTAAGCTAAAAAAACAGTTCCCGTTCCGCAAGAAGTTTTTCCAGTTCGCCCGTTCGGGAAAGGGTACGCTCCGTGAATTGATGGCGATCGGCCTTCCGACTACGGGAAGCCGGTTGATCGGTTCTGTTTCCTGGTTTTTTGAACCAATTGTCATAGCCCATAGCTTAGCGTTAGCCGGCGTAGCTGCCTCGGCAGCCACAAAGCAATACGGAGCCCTGACTGGATACGCCCTGCCGTTGCTTTTGCTTCCTTCGTTTATTACATATTCTTTGGCAACCTCGCTTGTTCCGGCAATCAGTGAAGCGAACTCCCAAAACAATATGCGCCTCATTGAATACCGCCTCCAGCAATCGCTGCGGTTCGCTCTCGTAACCGGCGGACTTTCGGTCGTCGTTTTATATGTCCTCGCGGAAGAATTAATGCAGCTCATGTACGGGGCAAAAAGCGGAGCGCAATTTATAAAATTGATGGCCCCGTTCTTTTTGTTTTACTATTATCAGGGACCTTTGCAGGCAATGCTGCAGGCACTTGACTTGGCTCGTGCAGCCATGACCAACAGTTTAATCGGAAATATCGTCAAAATCGCTGTTATTTTCTTGTTGGCAAGCCAGCCAACATTCGGCATTAAAGGTGCGGCCCTAGGTATAATCGTTGGTTTTGTTCTCGTAACCATGCTCCACTTGGCGACAGTTTTAAAAACGATTTCCTTCACCTTTTATACAAGGGACTATATAAAAACGTTTTTAGCAATGGGGATAACCGGATGGGCCGGCTTTTGGCTGGTTGAGAACATCCTTACGTCCACTTATCTCCTATGGAAAGTGATTGCGGCAGCGGGTGCAATGGCGTGCATTTACTTTGCACTCTTATTAGTTAGCGGTCTAATTAAAGCCGATGATTTAAAAAGAATTCCCTGGATTGGCAACACGCTGGCAAAATGGGCGTTTCATTAAGAGCAAAACGCTGGCAGAAACAACGCCAGGCTTTTTTCTATTCATCTATGGTGTCTATAAAGAACTTACCATTTTGGAAGCTGCAAAAAGAGATTTTTTTGACGTCCTTATAGCCTCGTTTTCGCAGCTCCTGGCGCAGCCACAAACTTGTTTTGTCAATCGTGGCTAAATGCTCTGCCTGAATGACTCCGTCGACAATAAGCGGAATCGTGATTTGCCCTGCATCCTTGCTTTTTTCAAACACAGAAAGTTGGCCTGACGGTTCTAAAATAGCAAATTTAACGTCAGCTATGTTGCGGATATGCTTTTCTCTTAGCTGGAGCATCAGGTCATCAAAATTGTAGCGCTGCTGTTTCATCGCCTTTTCGTCAATTTTTCCTTTATTGATGATCACGCTGGGCCGCCCGTCAATCAGGTCGCGAAACTTCTTGCTTTTCAACGAGATGAACGCTAAGCCAATTTGGACGACCATCAGTAATCCCATCGGCAAAATTGTGTCAATTAGCGGATCTTTCGGATCCTCAATTGCGACGACGGCGAGCTCTGCGATCATAATAAACACAACCAAATCCAATATGCTCAGCTCGCCGATTTCCCGCTTTCCCATCAGCCGGAAGATAAACAAAATCAATGTGTATACAAATAAAGTCCTGAAAATAATCGCAAGATATTCTTCCACTATGGTTCCCCCTTCACAACATACATACTATTAGTTTTATCCATGAGGAAAGAAACATTATATGCAGGTTTTTCCAAAAAGAAATCTTTAAAACTCGGATAAAACTCACTGTTTGAAACTTAAAAAAATAAAGCCGTCCTGAAATGAATGGAAGACAAATATCGGACAGGCGATTTTTTTATTCTAATTTTCTCAAAACCGAATATGCTTGTACTAAGGAAAAATCGGGTTTGCCGGGAAATTGGTTTACTGAACGGCAACCAAAAGGGAAAGGAGTATCGATGTGGAGACTAAAAACTACGGGACTGCTGTTTTATATGGTTTGATGGGGATTTTCCTGCTGGCAATTGTGAGCACTTTCATTCTTTCACTCATATTGAGATTTACTTCTGTTCAGGAATCTGATCTGGAATTCATTATCACAGCTTTTTCCTTCATCACATTGTTTACAGGGGGTTTTGTCTCGGGGGGAAAAGGAAAACAGAAGGGCTGGATGCTTGGGGGTCTGACGGGACTTTTGTATTCATTGGTTGTTTTTTTATTCTACTATCTTGGCTATAACAGCCTTTTCTCAGCAGAACAGGTTATTTATCATACATGCTATATTTTAATTGCGATGATGGGTGGAATTCTCGGCGTCAACCTGATGGGTAAATCAAGAACAGCTTAGCCAGGATAAGCCTCCAAGCATCAAATATTCCACGTTAAACAGCAAAAGGAAGCGACCCTTGAGCAGGATGCTTCCTTCTTGTGCTTGTGATTAATTTGCAAGGACATCGCCGCTTGCTTCCGTTACATCACGGATGGCTGCGCGATCGTATGTAAGACGGCTTCCGTCTCCGCATTTGATGACAACTTTATCTTCATCCAATGCATCAACAATACCATGCAATCCGCCGATTGTAACAACCTTATCACCTTTTTTCAAGTCGCGTTGCATCTGTGAAACAGCCTTCTGGCGCTTCTGCTGCGGGCGAATCAACAAAAAGTAAAAAATGACGAACATCAACAGGATTGGTCCTAAAGACGTTAATAGATCCATATTTTTCCCCTCCTTTCAGTAGCGATTATTAAAAGTTTTTTGCATTCGGTTTATTGAATCCGTATTTCTCAAAAAACTCTTCTTTAAAGTCACCAAGACGGTCTTCACGGATCGCTTGTCTGACTTGCTCCATTAATTTTAACAGAAAATAGAGATTATGGTAAGTTGTAAGCCGGATTCCGAATGTTTCTTCACTGCGAATCAGGTGGCGAATATACGCACGGCTGTAATTCCGGCATGTATAGCAATCGCATTCCGGATCAAGCGGGCCAAAATCGCGGGCATATTTCGCATTTTTAACAACCAAACGCCCTTCACTTGTCATCAATGTCCCGTTTCGGGCAATTCTGGTTGGCAGCACGCAGTCGAACATATCAATGCCGCGAATCGCGCCGTCAATCAGCGAGTCCGGAGAGCCGACTCCCATTAAATATCTTGGCTTATTTGCAGGAAGCAGCGGTGTCGTAAACTCGAGAACCGTATTCATGACATCCTTTGGCTCCCCTACAGAAAGGCCGCCGACTGCATAGCCGGGAAAATCAAGTGAAACCAGGTCTCTGGCGCTTTGCTTCCGCAATTCCTCATACTCCCCGCCCTGGACGATTCCAAACAGCCCCTGATCTTTAGGCCGCTTATGCGCAGCCAGGCAGCGTTCGGCCCAGCGTGAAGTCCGTTCCACAGAGCTCTTCATATATTCAAAAGAAGCCGGATAAGGCGGACACTCGTCAAACGCCATCATGATATCCGAGCCGAGCGCATTCTGGATGTCCATTGCTTTTTCCGGTGATAAAAAAAGCTTATCACCATTCAAATGATTGCGGAAATGAACGCCTTCTTCTTCTATTTTGCGAAACTCACTTAAACTGAATACTTGAAACCCGCCCGAATCGGTTAAAATCGCTTTGTCCCAATTCATAAACTTATGAAGCCCGCCCGCTTCCTTGATGATATCATGCCCGGGCCGAAGCCATAGGTGGTATGTGTTACTCAAAATGATTCCGGCACCCATCTCCGTCAACTCTTCAGGAGACATCGTTTTTACGGTCGCCAGCGTCCCGACCGGCATAAAAACCGGCGTCTCAAATGACCCGTGCGGCGTATGAACCCGGCCAAGCCGTGCTCCTGTTTGTTTACATGTTTTGATTAATTCATAACGAATTGCAGTCAAATCCTTGTATTCTCCTTTCACCAACCTTCACTATAAAAGCAGCATCGCATCTCCAAAACTGAAAAAACGGTATCTTTCCTTTACAGCAATTTGATAGGCGTTCAAGACGTTTTCCCGTCCAGCCAAGGCACTGACCAGCATGATCAGCGTCGACATTGGCAGGTGGAAATTCGTAATCATCCCATCAATTGCTTTAAAGTGATAACCTGGATAGATAAAGATGTCCGTCCAGCCGCTCTCGGCAACAAAAGTACCGTCATGCGCGGCAGCAATCGTTTCGAGTGTTCGGGTGGAAGTTGTTCCAACAGTAATAATTCTTCCCCCTTTGCTCCTTACGTCATTCAGAAGCCGGGCAGTCCCTTCTGAAACCTGATAGAATTCGGCATGCATTTGATGCTCATGAATATTTTCAACGTTTACCGGCCGAAATGTTCCAAGTCCAACATGCAGAGTAATAAAGGCGATATGAACGCCGAGTACCCGCAGTTGCTCCAGGAGCGCTTCGGTAAAATGAAGCCCTGCCGTCGGCGCCGCAGCGGATCCTCTTTCGCGGGCAAACACGGTCTGGTATCGGTCCCTGTCATCCAATTGCTCTTTAATATATGGAGGAAGCGGCATTTCTCCAAGTCCTTCGAGCACTTCATAAAAAATTCCCTCGTAGCTGAACTCGAGGATCCGGCCTCCGTGCTCGGCTTCCCCAACACAAACAGCTGAAAGGAGTCCGTCACCAAAGTCAATTTTTGTCCCTTTCCTGACCCGTTTTGCAGGCTTTACAAGCGTTTCCCAGCGATCTCCATCCTGCTGCTTAAGCAGCAGCACCTCGATTTTTGCACCTGTGTCCTGTTTCGCACCGTACAGCCTGGCGGGCAGAACACGGGTATCATTCAAGACAAGACAGTCCCCTTTTTTAAAATAGTCGCCAATATTTTTAAAGGTGTCATGCCTAATTTCACCGGATTCTTTATTTAGAACCATCAGGCGGCTGTCCGTCCGATTTTTTAAAGGAACCTGCGCGATCAATTCGGCAGGCAAATCAAAATCAAATAATTCTACGTTCATGTTGTCACCCTATCTATAAGCTAACTGTTCCTCCAGCTGGTCAACGAAACCTGCCGATAAAATAGAAAATTGCCGACAAAATAATGCTGATGAGAATTGATGTGACGATTGGAAAGTAAAAGGTCGTATTTCCTTTTTTGACAAGAATATCACCTGGCAATTTCCCTAAAGAAATAAATTGCATCAGAAAGCCGACAACAAAGATGATGACTCCAAGCGTCATTAACAGCTTCGAAATTCCCGTCATTCAGCGGGCACCTCCATTTGAAAGTGTCGATATGCTAAATCAGTCACGATTCTTCCACGCGGCGTCCGCTGCAGAAAGCCGATTTGCAGGAGATATGGCTCGTAAACATCCTCGATTGTATGGGCTTCTTCGCCAATTGTAGCAGCAATCGTTTCCAGCCCGACCGGACCGCCGCGAAATTTCCCGATAATATTTTGTAACAGCTTGTGGTCAATATGGTCAAGGCCAAGGCGGTCAACCTGGAGCAGCTCCAAAGCATATTCGGAAAGATCCGCATTGATCTCACCGTTCCCCCTTACTTGCGCAAAATCCCTGACCCGGCGCAAAATCCGGTTGGCAATTCTCGGGGTCCCCCTCGATCTTCGCGCAATTTCCGACGCAGCAGGACCGTCAATCTCTGTTTCAAGCAAATCCGCCGTTCTTGTAACTATCGACTTTAATTGGTTTTCATTATAGTATTCCAGTCTGCTAAGAACTCCAAACCTGTCTCTTAATGGGGCTGATAATGAACCCGCTCTCGTCGTAGCACCAACCAATGTGAAAGGCGGCAGATCAAGCCTGACCGATCTCGCACTCGGGCCTTTTCCGATTACAATATCGAGGCAAAAGTCTTCCATCGCCGGATACAATACTTCTTCTATCGACCTTGGCAGCCGGTGAATTTCGTCAATAAAAAGAACATCACCAGGTTCCAGGGCAGTTAAAATCGCTGCCAAATCACCCGGCCGTTCAATGGCAGGGCCAGCAGTTGTCCGGATATTAACGCCCATTTCATTGGCAATGATTGCAGCAAGCGTTGTTTTCCCAAGACCTGGAGGTCCGTACAGCAGAACATGGTCAAGCGTTTCCTGGCGCAGCTTGGCCGCTTCAATAAAGATCGCCAGGTTTTCTTTTACCTTGTCCTGCCCAATATATTGTTTCAACGTTTGCGGACGGAGGCTGAGCTCAAACGAAACATCTTGTCCGTCCGCTTCTCCGGACATAATTCGGTCTTCCATTTTGTGATCACCCTTTTTTAAGTTGTTCCAAAAAGCCATGGGCGAAGGATTTTAGCCACCGCAGCATTATTTTACTTAAGAAGCTTCTGCAATGCTTTTTTGATGTATTGGTCGGTCGTGAGTTTTTCTTTTCTCAGCTCTGGGGAAATTTTATTAATCTCCCGATCTGAGTATCCAAGGCTCTTTAACGCTAAAATGGCTTCTTCCAGTTCCAATGGTCCGCTCATTCCAAGGTTGCTTTCATCGGCAGTAAACAAGTCGGGAAAAAAGTCGGGAACGATATTATGCAATTTCCCTTTTAAATCGAGGATCATTTGTCGCGCCGTTTTTTTCCCCACGCCAGGAAACTTTACTAAGAACGCCTCATCTTCATTTTCGATTGCCTGAACAACTTGCCCTGGTTCACCTGATGCAAGTATCGCCAATGCGCCCTTTGGCCCAATCCCTGAAACATTCAGCAGCTTTGTAAACATCGATTTCTCTTCTCTGGAATGAAATCCATACAAAGCCATCGCATCTTCTCTAACATAGTGGTATGTATAAACGCGAATCTCGCGGCCGGCTTCCGTTGAGTAGGTGAACGGATTTGGCGTGATTATCTGAAAACCAACCCCATTATTTTCAACAACGATATATTCCGGTCCGACAAAGTCGACGATTCCTTTTATATATTCAAACAATCTCTTTCTCTCCCCTGGTTTGCTGTAGACCATTTTAACATACTATTTATATTTTTGATATTTTTCATCGCGACGGGGATTGTATTTGATCGATGCAGAACAAAAAGGACCTTGGGTCGGTCCTTTTATCAGCTTCGAAAAATAATATATTTTCATTACTTCAGTTTATTGTTGTTTCTGCGTGGAGTACGTTTTAAAAGTTTCCAATACTTTTTCATAGCGATCCTTCGTCATAACGGGGATACCTTTTTTCAACTGTTCCCGTTTAACGCTCTCCAGTTTTCCGATATCAATCTGGAAAAAGGAGTGAATTACATTGGATTGATCGGGTCTTCCATTAAAAATCGTCAATATCCCCTTATCCGTAATCCCAAAGTAACCGTTTGCTTTAAGCAGCGGAGATATGTCGTCGATATGCTGGCGAAAAACAACCCTGTTCTCCCCCAGATCAACGATTTGCCACCCGGCATACTTTGCCCAAAAATCCTCAGTCGACCAGACCGTTTCTTTTACTCTTTCTTCACTGATTTCCCCATCGAGGTATACTCTCTCAAAAATAACGGAAATTTCGAGCGGGCCGGAAATTTTCTCGCCCTTTTGAGGCTTCTCCTGAGCGGATACCGTTGTTTCCTGAAGCTGCATTTCAAGATTAAATGGCTCAACAAAAAGCCAGGCTGCGAAACACCCCAAGATACTTAACACTATAGCCGCCCATTTGGATCTCATCCAGATCACCCCATCTAAAAATACGGAACATATCTCCGCAACTTCATCTTTGTTTCACCCATAGTCTCCCCAAAATAGGTAAATTTATTCTGCGACCAGTCGCTATGCTTATCAGGGATATTTCAACCCATCAGCAACCGCCTTATCAATGACAAGAATAGTAGCAGAGCGATGACAATCAGCAAAAGTGCAAGCTTTTTTTCCTATTTGTCTGCCTTCTTCATTGGCATTGCCTCCTGACGTGTGCAAATTGCTTGTTCAACTCTACTTTCATTGCACCATATCGTTTACCTCAACCATAAATTGCTGCCTTAGTGGAAATTGGTCGGTTGTCATGCTTTTAACAACCGTTAATTTTTTTGGATCCCGATATGTTTCTTCTCTTATCACCCTGTTCCATTCCCGGAAAATATCAGTCGGAAACATTAAGGAATAGAGGAAAAGCTGGTCGTTCTTGTATGTTTCCAATATCGGGTGGCGAAACAATTCCCCGGCGGACCAATTGATAAATGGGAGGATCCGGTTTGCATATTGGAGGTAATCGGCGCTTTCCGGCCCAATGCTGATTAAATCGAAATCGATTAAATGAAGTTTTTTTCCGGTTTGAAGGAAATTATGATGGGCAACATCTCCATGCAAAATCGTTTCCGAATCGGATTGAGGTTCTTCCTTTGTTTTCTTTAAATATGTTAAAACATGCTCGCCGCAATGAATTAAGTGGTCGATTATTTGTTGATCGACATAATAAGAGACGACAGGGAGATTTTTTTTAAAAAGCAGCAACCTTTCCTGCCACTTTTCAAGCAATTTATAAGTTGGCAACAACGATTCATATCGCTTCGCCAATTTCTTTGAAACATTGTGATATTCAGCCAAAAGATTTAAACCGGCGATACGGCTGGAAGCTGAGCGGTAGTTAAAGGGACGGTCACCTTTTTCCAAATATTCGAGACACCCATAATAATTTTTTTCAAAAAAGAGAGGTTTTCCGTTCGTCATGTCGTAAAACGAGTAAGTATTTTGGAATCCCTCTTTTTTTAAGGACGCGGTAAACGCTTGCTGCAGCTTCAAACGGCGTAAGGTTGAGTAGCCTTTTAATATAAAAGGAAATTGGCTTGTTACAACAAAAAAGACATTTTTTCTGATCAGTCTAAATTCAATCAATTCAAAGCGTATTTCCTTTTTTAAAAAAGAGAGGAGACGATTATGAAAACAATCGTCTCCCCCGTTTTTAGTCTTCATTATCATTGCTTTCGTCCAGATAGCGCGGCATGCCATACGGGCTTCCATCCATCGGGCCGGAACCGTATCCATATGGGTTTACAAATGGCGGTTGAGCAAATTGCCCATGCTGCGGTGTGAAAATTGGCGCTGTTCCTGGAGCCGGGCCAACAGGAGGTGGAAATGGATTACCTTGCCCCGCAAATGGCCCCTTGACTTGTGCCGGATCTTTACATCCGCTATCAGCTACGTCCTCTACCCCTTTTACTGGCATCTGTTGCGGCATTTGTTCCCTCCACAGCGGGGGTTGATATTCTTCTTTTACTCCCTTGACTTGCGGAGACAATGGCATTTCATAATCTTCCTTCACTCCCGCTACTTGCGACGGGAATGGTGCCTGGTAGTCATCCATGGCTCCACCTACTTGCGACGGGAATGGCATCTGGTAATCCATGGCTCCACCTACTTGCGACGGGAATGGTGCCTGGTAGTCATCTACTTGCGACGGGAATGGTGCCTGGTAGTCATCCATGGCTCCACCTACTTGCGACGGAAATGGCATCTGGTAATCCATGGCTCCACCTACTTGCGACGGAAACGGCATCTGGCAGTCCATGGCTCCGCCTACTTGCGACGGGAACGGCATCTGGTAATCCATGGCTCCACCTACTTGCGACGGAAACGGCATCTGGCAGTCCATGGCTCCGCCTACTTGCGACGGGAACGGCATCTGGTAATCCATGGCTCCACCTACTTGCGACGGAAACGGC
>NZ_PGVA01000060.1 GCF_002860125.1 Bacillus canaveralius | reverse complement strand
AAATGGTGTTCTCGTGTTTACACTTACTTCTTCTGGATTATCTAGTTTTGAGAGAACGAAGTTTCAATTTTCTCTTGAAATAATCCAAAAAGACATTATAATAGGATATGTCTTGAACTTGTCTGGTGGCGATAGCGAGAAGGTCACACCCGTTCCCATCCCGAACACGGAAGTTAAGCTTCTCAGCGCCGATGGTAGTTGGGGGTCTCCCCCTGTGAGAGTAGGACGCCGCCGGGCGATTATTTTAATATTATTATTCCGCAGTAGCTCAGTGGTAGAGCAACGAGCAAAGCTGCTGGATTGGGCGCCGAGTTGTACCCATCGAGCTGCTAGCTGCTTAAGCTTACTGAGATGGGGACATTCGAAACAAAACTATGTTTAGGGTTGTATATTATTATTCCGCAGTAGCTCAGTGGTAGAGCAACGAGCAAAGCTGCTGGATTGGGCTCCGAGTTGTACCCATCGAGCTGCTACTTGCTTAAGCTTACTGAGATGGGGACATTCGAAACAAAACTATGTTTAGGGTTGTATATTATTATTCCGCAGTAGCTCAGTGGTAGAGCATTCGGCTGTTAACCGAACGGTCGCAGGTTCGAATCCTGCCTGCGGAGCCATTTTCTTAATGACTAATGATCTCATGAGTGAGTTACAGGAAAAATGCTTCCATAGCTCAGCAGGTAGAGCACTTCCATGGTAAGGAAGAGGTCAGCGGTTCGAGCCCGCTTGGGAGCTCTCTAGTAAATTGATAGAATACATAGACATAAAAAAGGGCCCGTTGGTCAAGCGGTTAAGACACCGCCCTTTCACGGCGGTAACACGGGTTCGAATCCCGTACGGGTCACCATATTTTTATTGTGGAGGATTAGCTCAGCTGGGAGAGCATCTGCCTTACAAGCAGAGGGTCGGCGGTTCGAGCCCGTCATCCTCCACCATATTGTCTTCAGCTTATAGACAGCCTGTAATGATAACTTCTATTGGACAATTAAATAGATATGCCGGTGTAGCTCAATTGGTAGAGCAACTGACTTGTAATCAGTAGGTTGGGGGTTCAAGTCCTCTTGCCGGCACCATTTTTTTAAACTAGTGGAGGGGTAGCGAAGTGGCTAAACGCGGCGGACTGTAAATCCGCTCCCTCCGGGTTCGGCGGTTCGAATCCGTCCCCCTCCACCATTCCAACTTCAAGTATACAAAAAATGGACAATCCAAAACTGTCCTTTTTATTTTGCAGAATCTTTAGCGCGATACACTTAAGGTTATAAAATATTGGGCTATAGCCAAGCGGTAAGGCAACGGACTTTGACTCCGTCATGCGTTGGTTCGAATCCAGCTAGCCCAGCCAAAGAGCCATTAGCTCAGTCGGTAGAGCATCTGACTTTTAATCAGAGGGTCGAAGGTTCGAGTCCTTCATGGCTCATCAAATCAAAGTAAAGGGATCCTGTTAACATTACAGGATTCCTTTTTCTATTTTAATTGCATTGATTCGACTTACAGGTATGTAACCTGATGAGAATCGATCACAAAATAATAATGACATTCGTGATTGCTCAAATTGATAAAACAGTATTCGGTATTTGCTTCAAACAATACTGAATCACCCTCTTTTAGAATATGGACATCATTTATTAGTTTGACGTTGATTTTGCTGCAATGGTTGTAGAGAAATAGACATTTGATCAATGCCTATTTATTAGTGATACAGTTAATATCCTTTTGTAAAATCAACTTTATTAATCGCCGGGTTTTCACCTTTTAGATAGTTTTGTAAGTTTGGAATGAAAATATCTTCGATTACCCGCTTCGTATAGTGTTCAGTTGATCCGGAAGTGTGGGGGGTAATCATCACGTTTTCCATCTCCCATAGCGGACTGTCGCTATCGAGCGGTTCGGTCTCAAATACGTCCAGACCGGCACCGGCGATTTCTCCAGTTTGAAGTGCTTGAACGAGTGCTGGTTCATCAACAATTTCACCACGGCCAATATTAATAAAAAAGGCAGACGGCTTCATTTCTTGAAATTGTTCCGCTCCAAATAGATGATGCGTTTCGCTTGTCAGCGGCAATGTTACAACAACATAGTCACAGCTTGGAAGAACGGCGTTTAATGCCCGGGGTGTGTACATTTCATCGACATAATCTTCATCTTTCCCTGAGTGGCGGACGCCGACTACCTTCATGCCGAATGCCTTGGCAATTTTGGCTGTTTCCTTGCCGATTGCGCCTACACCGATAATGCCGACAGTCTTCTCGTGCATTTCAAGGCTTAACCCGGAATGGTGCCATGTTTTTGAGAGTTGATTTCGGACATAAGTGTGAATCTTTCGTGTCAGTCCAAGCATTAATGCAAAAATGGTTTCTGAAATCGGAAAGGCGTGCACCCCGTTGGCGCTCGTTACGATCACTTTTTGGGACTCCAGTTCTTTTAACGGTAACGAATTTACGCCTGCACTCCATGTCTGCACCCAACGCAGCTTTGTATGTTCTTTTAGGCAATGCTCGGTTAATTCTTTTTTCCAGCCGACGATCACTTCAGCTTCATTTAAATGATCCTTCCAAACTGAAGAATCCTTTCCTATCAACACTTCCCACTCAGGAACCAGTTTCATGATTTTCTGGTGGTATCTGTTATCAATATCATGGACTATAATCAGTTTCCTTTTTTGCATGAACCCACCCCATTGCAACGTTTTTCTACTACCATTTTAACAGATTTTTCTTCCGGCAATCGCTGGAAAAGATTATGGCAATTCCGCAAGTTCGACATTAATCCACGAACGCATATATATACACAATCTTGTCGAGTTGAGTCATTTTTATGAAAGCGGTTAAAATATAGTAAAAACGGGGATGCAGGAGGGAACGGCATGAATAAAATTTCTATCATCGGTATGCCGATGGATTTAGGGCAAATGAGACGTGGTGTGGACATGGGTCCAAGTGCGATGAGGTATGCGGGGATCAATGAAAAACTGAAAAATTTAAATATTGAAGTGGATGATTTAGGTGATATTCCAGTCGGCAGGCCGGAAGTAGTGATCAGGCCGGATACGAATTTAAGAAATCTGGAATTAGTAGCTGAAAAAAACGAAAAGCTTGCTGCTGAGGTCGATAAAGTAATTGAAGCAGGATCCTTTCCGCTTGTGCTTGGCGGAGATCATAGTATCGCCATCGGTACGCTTGCCGGTGTTGCCAAACATTATGACAATCTCGGTGTGATTTGGTATGATGCCCATGGAGATTTAAATACCGGCGAAACTTCGCCATCCGGCAATATTCATGGCATGCCTCTCGCTGTCAGTCTCGGTATCGGGCATGAAATGTTGACTCAAATCGGCGGCTACAGTCCAAAAATCAAGGCGGAGAATATTGTTATCATTGGCGCAAGATCGCTTGATGAAGGAGAAAGAGCTCTTATTAAGGCAAATGGTATAAAAGTTTATACGATGCACGAAATTGACCGTCTCGGCATGACAAGGATCATGGAGGAAGCGATCGCCTATTTAAAAGACCGAACAGACGGTGTTCATCTCTCACTCGATTTAGATGGGCTTGACCCGGCGGATGCCCCAGGTGTCGGAACACCGGTTATTGGTGGAATTAGCTACCGGGAGAGCCATCTTGCCATGGAGATGCTTGAGGAAGCCAAACTCATCACCTCGGCTGAATTTGTAGAAGTAAATCCAATTCTTGATGATAAAAATAAAACCGCAACAGTCGCCGTTGCTTTAATGGGATCATTATTTGGTGAAAAATTGCTATAACAATAAAACAGCAGGCTGATTTAATCCCTGCTGTTTTATTTTTTCGCTGTTAATATATAATAACGATTTAATAGACGATCCAATTTAGTGCTGACCTCCAGCACTTTTCGATTTGAAAGTGAAGAATGGGCAGCCAGCTCAACCATCTCTTTCCTGCAGAATTCAATATCTCTTAGAAGCGTATGGGGACACATGACTAAACCTCTCTTTTCAATAAATACTTGCTTCTGTTATACCCCAAATTAAAGTTTTTAAAACACCATGGTAAATTTTTGTTAGTATTAAGGAGTGAGAAATTCTTATGAAAAATGTGAAACCTTTTTCGCTATCGATTCGTAATATCGTATAGCCGCATTGGAGCGGAGGCAAACCATAATGGAGACAATTGTAAAAAACAGGATCAATCAGGTTTTAAGAGGGGATCAAAATGCCTTTGGGGAAATTGTTGAGCTATACAAGGACAAGGTATTCCAACTTTGTTTCCGCATGCTCGGGAACCGGCATGAAGCGGAAGACATTGCACAGGAAGCGTTTATAAGAGCATATGTTAATATTAATACGTTTAAAATAGATCGGAAATTTTCAACCTGGCTGTATCGCATTGCCACGAATTTGTGCATCGACCGGATTCGCAAGAAAAAGCCGGATTACTATTTGGATGCCGAAGTAGCGGGTACAAATGGATTAAATATGTATTCGCAAATTGCTGCCGATACAAGCCTGCCTGAAGATGACCTCGAAAGCATGGAGCTTCAGGAAATGATCCAGGGAGAGATTTCAAAACTGCCGGAAAAATACCGTTCTGTGATCGTTCTAAAATATATAGAAGAATTGTCGCTCAATGAAATCAGCGAAATTTTGGATATGCCGCTCGGAACGGTGAAAACAAGAATCCATAGAGGGCGCGAAGCGTTGCGAAAGCAATTGCGCCATGTTTAGTCGAAAGGGTGAGAACTTTGAAATGTCCTGAAGAAATAATTGAATACATGCACGAATATTTAGATGACGAGATCTCAGCCGAACATCAACAGGAATTGAGAAAGCATCTCCACGATTGCATCGATTGCCAGACGCACTTTCATGAACTTAAAAAAGCGATTGCCTTAGTGCAAAGCACTTCACATATTCAAGCGCCATTAAATTTTACTGCCGATGTGATGGGCAGACTTCCGAAAGAAAACCGAAAAGTAGGAATTCAGCGCTGGTTTCGCCACCATCCGATCTTAACTGCTGCTTCGCTCTTTCTTGTCCTCATGATGGGTGGTGTCGTTTCTGCATGGAACGAGGAGGATCAGCAATTTTCTGTTTCAAAACAGCCGAACTTAATTGTCGAAAGTGATACAGTGATTGTCCCCAAGGGAGAAGTTGTTGAAGGCGATGTCACAGTCAAGAATGGCAACGTGAAAATCGAAGGTGAAGTGAAAGGCGATGTAACCGTGATTAATGGCGAAAATTATCTCGCATCTGCCGGGCATGTTTCGGGGGAAATAAAAGAAGTGAACGAAATGTTCGACTGGATTTGGTATCATATTAAAAAAACAGCAAAAGAAGCTGTCAATGTATTTGACGGAGAAGACAAGAAGCCGCTCGAGGAGAGCGGCTGATTTTATTTCTCGCCAGTATGTGTTTAGGGCAAAATAAGCCATATGCAGGTAGTTGGGCCAAAACAGCAATGTTCAGAGAGAGTAGTAAGTCTATTCAACGTGAATACTTGTTCACATTCAACCATATCAAAATTTGTGTTATAATATTAAAGTTACATATGAATATAAGCGGCTACCGCTTTTAGATTCTATAAATGGGGGAAATTACATGCCGTTTTATGATATACCGATATTAGAACTGCTTGCAAATACCCTGGACATTCTTCTTGTATGGTTTGTGATCTACAAGCTGATCAATGTCGTGAGGGGAACAAAAGCTGTCCAATTATTAAATGGAATTTTTGTTATTCTTCTTGGGAAGGTTATCAGCGATTTCTTGCATTTAAATACATTAAGCTGGTTGATGCAGCAGGTGATAGAATGGGGTTTTCTGGCGATTATTATCATCTTTCAGCCCGAGTTAAGAAGAGCCCTTGAGCAGCTTGGCCGAGGCAAGATTTTTGCGAAGAGCGGGATACCTGAAGAGGAAGAGCAGGAAAAAATGGTCGAGGCGATTATTCGAGCGACAGATTATATGGCAAAACGCCGCATCGGCGCTTTAATTTCCATTGAAAGAGAAACCGGCATGGGCGACTATATCGAAACAGGCATTCCGCTCCACGCAAAAGTTTCTTCGGAATTACTGATCAATATTTTTATCCCGAATACGCCGCTGCACGACGGAGCTGTGGTCATCCAGAGAAACAATGTCGCAGCAGCAGCCTGTTACTTGCCGTTATCGGAAAGCCCATTTATTTCAAAGGAACTGGGAACGCGGCACCGGGCCGCTCTAGGAATCAGTGAAGTCACCGACAGCATTACCGTCGTCGTTTCAGAGGAAACGGGAAATGTATCGTTAACGAAAAACGGCGATCTCCACCGTGATTTAACGAGCGATGCATTCCGTGAACTGCTTGAAAATGGATTGCTATCCAATAATAAAACAAAACAAGCTTCTTCAGCGCGCTGGAACTGGAGGGGAAACAAAAAATGATTGATAAGTTGATGGAAAATCATTGGTTTATGAAAGTGGTGGCCCTCGTCCTTGCGGTTCTGCTATTTTCCTCTGTCCCAACTCCGGAAGATGAAGGCGGATCAGAGGTAAACGTTCCAGGAGAAAACAATACCGAAACGATTGAAGATATTCCCGTTAAAAGTTATTATGATACAGAAAATCTGGTGGTATCAGGTGTCCCTGAAACGGTAAATGTGACGATTGAAGGCCCAAAACAGCTCGTCCAGCAAACTCGCACACTGAAGAACTTTGAAGTGCTTGTCGATTTATCAGAGGCCGAAATCGGCACCCAGACTGTGGAGCTGCTCGTTCGTGATATTTCAGACAAGCTTCAGGTAACGATTGAACCTGCGTACGCAGAAGTATCTGTTCAAGAGCGGGTTACTAGAGAATTTCCAGTAGAGGCGGAATTCAATCAATCGCTTCTTGAGGAAGGTTACATCTCCGAACAGCCGACAGTCGAACCGGACCGAGTGAAAATTACCGGGGCCAAGGACGTGATTGATCGAATTAGCTTTGTCAAAGCAACGATTGATGCCAGGGGTCCAATCGATCAGACGATTACAGAGAAGGCCAGCATCCGGGCGCTCGACCGTGAACTAAATAAACTGGATGTTATCGTTGAACCGGAGGCTGTTGAAGTCACGGTACCTGTCCGCAGCACAAGCAAAACAGTTCCTATTAATATTGTGCAAACGGGAACGCCCCCTGAAGGGATCACGATACAATCGATTACCCTTGACACAGATGAAGCCCGAATATTTGCGAGCCCAAATATTCTCGATCATACAGAAAACGTCAGGGTTGAAGTTGATGTTAGTGGAATCCGCAGTAATTCAACGATGACTTTGCCCGTAATTATTTCAGAAGGGATCACGAGTGTGAAACCGGCAACGGTAGAAGCTGCGATCCGGGTGACTGTTGCTAAACAAGAGGTAAGCGCTCCGGCAGATCCGCAGGCAAACAATGAAGAAAGACGGACCCTTCCGGATATTCCGATTAGGACACAGGGTCTGAACGAGAAATACAATATGGCCTTTTTAGATCCGGCATCGGCGGCAGTAAACTTGACAGTTATCGGTCCGAGAGACGCAGTTACACGCTTAACAGCCGGAGATTTTAATTTATTTATAGATGCATCAAACCTTGGTGAAGGAGAGCATCAATTGAACATCCAGATCAATGGGCCAAACAATGTGAAATGGGAACTGAGTAAAGCTGTAGCAACCGTTTCAATTTCTCAAAAGGAAGCTTAAAGAACAGTAATTATTCAATGAAGGAGAGATTTTTGAATGGGTAAATATTTCGGTACTGATGGAGTACGCGGAGTTGCAAATAGTGAATTGACACCGGAGCTTGCTTTTAAATTGGGACGTTTCGGCGGATATGTTCTAACAAAAGACAAGAACCGCCCGAAGGTCTTGATTGGACGCGATACTCGCATTTCCGGCCATATGCTCGAAGGCGCACTCGTAGCAGGTCTTTTATCGATCGGGGCAGAAGTCATGCGTTTAGGCGTAATTTCAACTCCTGGAGTGGCATATTTAACGAAAGCCCAGGGAGCCCAGGCGGGAGTGATGATCTCTGCCTCTCATAACCCGGTAGCTGACAATGGCATTAAGTTTTTTGGCCCGGATGGATTTAAGCTTTCCGATGAACAGGAGAACGAAATTGAGCAGCTGATGGACTTATCTGAAGATGAGCTTCCTCGTCCAATCGGTGAGGACCTTGGCCAAGTGAATGACTATTTTGAAGGAGGGCAAAAATACCTCCAATATTTAAAGCAATCGGTTGACGAGGATTTCTCCGGCATTCATATTGCGCTTGACTGTGCGCACGGAGCGACATCGTCTCTAGCCACCCATTTATTTGCCGATCTTGATGCGGACTTGTCCACAATGGGCGCATCTCCGAACGGCCTTAATATTAATGAAGGTGTCGGCTCAACCCATCCGGAAGCATTAGCCACTTTTTTGAAGGAAAAGGGAGCGGATATTGGCCTTTCATTTGATGGAGACGGTGATCGGCTCATCGCGATTGATGAAAACGGAAATATCGTTGACGGTGATCAGATCATGTACATATGCGCAAAGTACATGAAAGAAGAAGGACGATTGAAGCATGGAACGGTTGTCTCGACCGTCATGAGTAATCTTGGGTTTTACAAAGGGCTTGAGGCGCTTGGAATTAAGAGTGTACCAACCGCAGTCGGTGACCGTTATGTGGTCGAGGAAATGAAAAAGAACGGCTTTAATCTTGGCGGTGAACAATCAGGCCATATTATTTTCCTTGATTACAACACGACTGGTGACGGACTTTTAACAGGACTCCAGCTTGTGAACATTATGAAGGTAACGCAAAAGCCACTTTCCGAGCTTGCGGCTGGAATGAAAAAATTTCCGCAGGTGCTCGTCAATATCCGCGTAACGGACAAGCACCATGTAACCGAAAACGTGAAGGTGAAGGAAGTCATCGACCAGGTTGAAGCGGAAATGAATGGTGATGGCCGCATCCTCGTTCGCCCATCTGGAACAGAGCCGCTTGTACGGGTCATGGCAGAAGCGCCAACAGAAGAGCTTTGCCAGGCGTATGTCGATCGGATTGCAGAAGTGGTCAGAGCGGAAATGGGTTTAAAAGAAGAATAAGACAAAGGATATGCATGGGGGAACGAAAGAACTCCTTTATGCATATTTTTTTATAAGGAATATGAAGCGATTTGATCCGTGCCGCTAATTTCCTTTCGTTTTCGGTTGACGGATATCCCCGCCATGCGGTATGATAATCCTGTTTTTGTGAAAACAAAAATTATTTTTTAAAGAAAGGTGGGCAGTCAGGGGAAAACGGATTTCTAAAAGCGCCTGGACTAATCCGAACGGAAATGGATTAGTTGACGAGGAGGAGGTTTATCGAAGTTTCGGCGGATACCTCCCGGTTGATAGCACAACCGAAAATCCCTTCTTTAAATCATTAAGGCAACTTAATGGACAAAGGGAAGGGAATGCAAATAGACGCAAGGTCAGGGGAAAGGTTGTCTGACCTCATACTTCAATAAAAAAACAGAGATAAGGGGGCAAGTATGCTCCCAGCCTTCTTGCCCCCTTGTAATCAGGGAGGAACAGAAGTAAATGTGTGGAATTGTAGGTTATATCGGAAATAATGATTCAAAAGAGATTTTATTACGAGGTTTAGAAAAGCTTGAGTATAGAGGCTATGATTCAGCCGGAATCGCGATCATGAATGATAACGGCGTCCATGTTTTTAAAGAAAAAGGCCGGATTGCCGACTTGCGCAGCATTGTTGATCAAAGTGTCCAAGCTCATACAGGAATTGGACATACCCGCTGGGCAACCCATGGTGTTCCAAGCCAGCTGAATGCTCACCCGCACCAAAGCGCATCAAGCCGTTTCACGCTTGTGCACAATGGCGTTATCGAAAACTATGACCTCTTAAAGCGCGAATATTTGCAAGGAGTTACTTTGAAAAGTGATACTGATACAGAAGTGATTGTCCAGATCATTGAACTGTTCATGAATGATGGACTAACTGTAAAAGAAGCGTTCCGCAAAACGCTTTCGCTTTTAAAAGGATCTTACGCATTAGCCCTTTTAGATGAAGAGGACAACGAAACGATCTATGTTGCGAAAAATAAGAGCCCGCTTTTAGTAGGATTGGGTGATGACTTCAATGTTGTAGCCAGCGATGCGATGGCGATGCTTCAAGTAACTAATCAATTTGTCGAATTGATGGATAAAGAAATCGTGATTGTCAAAAAGGACGAAGTAACGATTGAGACACTAAGCGGTGATGTAATGACGCGTGCGCCTTTCACAGCTGAGCTTGATGCCAGTGATATTGAAAAAGGCACCTATCCGCACTACATGCTCAAAGAAATTGATGAGCAGCCGCTTGTGATCCGCAGGATTGTGCAAAAGTACCAGAACGAACAAGGTGCATTAACAATTGATCCAGAGATCATCAATGCAATGAATGAAACGGACCGCATCTATATTATCGCTGCCGGAACGTCTTACCATGCCGGTCTTGTTGGCAAGCAGTTCATTGAAAAAATTGCCAACGTGCCCGTTGAAGTTCATATTTCCAGCGAGTTCGGGTACAATATCCCGCTTCTATCTGAAAATCCTTTGTTCATTTTCATCTCACAGAGCGGTGAAACAGCGGACAGCCGTGCCGTCCTTGTCGAGATCAAAGAGATGGGCTACAAAGCTCTAACGATCACAAACGTTCCAGGCTCAACGCTTTCCCGTGAAGCGGATTACACATTGCTGCTCCATGCCGGACCGGAAATAGCGGTCGCTTCTACAAAAGCGTACACTGCCCAGTTAGCCGTATTGGCTATCCTGGCCGAGGTAACTGGCAAGAGCCGCGGTATTGATCTTGATTTCGACCTTGTACATGAGCTCGGCATTGCGGCAAATGCAATCGAAGTCCTTTGTGATTCAAAAGAAGAAATTGAAGCAATCGCCCGTGAGTATTTAGCAACGACTCGCAACGCCTTCTTTATCGGCCGCGGTATCGATTTTTACGTAGGCCTTGAAGGGGCACTAAAGCTAAAAGAAATCTCTTATATTCAAGCTGAAGGCTTTGCTGGCGGTGAACTGAAGCACGGAACGATCGCCCTGATCGAAAACGGCACACCAGTCATTGCCCTTGCAACCCAGGAGAGCGTGAACCTAAGCATCCGCGGCAACGTCAAAGAAGTCGCCGCCCGCGGCGCCAATCCGTGCATTATCTCCATGAAGGGACTCGAAATGGAAGAAGACCGCTTCGTCATCCCGGAAGTGCACAGCCTGTTAACACCTCTTATCTCTGTAATACCAATGCAGCTAATTGCTTATTACGCTGCCCTGCACCGCGAATGTGATGTTGATAAGCCACGTAATTTGGCTAAGAGTGTTACGGTGGAGTAAGGAAGGGTAGCTAATTTAATTGTTGTGTTAACGAATAATAAAGTTGTTTAAAAAATAATAAAGTCGTTTAAAAGATAATAAAGTTGTTTAAATATGGAAGTTCAACATCCGTTCGCTTATAATTAAAATAAGCGAACGGATGTTTTTTTATTTAAAGGAGAAAAGACATGAGTATTCAATATAATAATTATTCTAGTGTGACAGATTATATAGATAGAAATGCTGTTTATGCTTCTAATCAATCTCTTTATGCTAGTAAGCTAACTGTAATCAGAGGTGCCTTAATAGTAGGTTTAGCTCCTAAAGCGCATTTAAGACTTACCAAAGAATTAGTAGAATGGAAAATTTCAACCATGTTAGCTTTTATCGATACAAATTCTCCTTTTACTATTCAAAATGCAGATGAACTGGAAATGAGTGAGAGAGTTACAGTAGCATACTTTATTGGAATGGTTTTTGCTCAAATACATATGCAATCACAGTACAATGTAAGGCATATGGAACATTTGAAAAATCCGGGCATCACTCCTACATCTTTACCTGGAGATTTAAAAAATCCAGATCTTTGGGGACTTAACCATAGAACAGGAAATTCTTATTTAGTAGAGGCAAAAGGTTCTACAGTAAGAAAGGAGTATTTTAATAATCAAAATGTTAGAAAAGCAGATAGTCAGTTAAGAGCTATAACACAAATTGATTATACAGTTTCAGGAGTTACTTCGACTTATAATCAAGCAAGTTCAAACCTAGAAAAGCTCATAGTAGCAACACATCCAAATTCAAATGATGAAATGATGCAACATATTATCGATCCAACGGATGAAGAAGATAAGGTTGTTAAAGTTAGTGGGGATGAACTGGTTTATAAACATTATTCACAACTAGTAAAGCTTCTTGGTGGAGAAGAATATAAAATAATAGATTTAGAGGGTTTACCGAATTTTAAGTTTAGAACTATTGATTTCGATGCGTATAATTGTTCGATAGGTTTATTAGATGAGGTTTATCAAGTATTAAAATCGTTAGTTGTAAAAGAAGAGATAGTGCAAGAAGATTTGAGGGATATCAATAAAGAGGTAAGTTTAGTTTTAGATAGGTTTGAAAAAGTTCTTAATAATAATTTAGAAAATGAGCAATTTTCTGTTGGAATTGATGGAGTAATTGTACTAGCAAAAAGCTAAGGAGTGATTTCATGCCGAAACGTCAAACAGGTTGGACTGAAGCAAAAATCTCTCGGTATATCAAGGAAGGTAGAGGGCAAGGTGAACTTGCTCTTTACAAGCCTTGGCTAACAATTCAAGATGTACCATCAAGTGGACGAGTACATCGCTTTATAGGTTGGAAAACTTCACGTGAGCATCATTTATTATCAGATTTAGAGTTTAACTATTTATGCTTTTGTGATTGGGCAGACAATGTAGTTGATATTCGTGAGCAATTTCCTTTAGATCGAGAGGTAACTTTACAGGTGGCAGACGATTTAGGTATAAAACATCCTACCGATTTCAAAACAAATACGCCTATTGTAATGACTACAGATTTTTTCCTAACAGTACGTGAAGGCTCTTCGATCGTTTATAATGCTAGAACTCTTAAGCTAGAAAAAGACCTTAATGACGATAGAGTTATCGAAAAATTCGAAATAGAGAAGTGTTATTGGGAGAGACAAGGGATTGATTGGGCAATAGTAACGGATAAGGAACTGCCACAAACTTTACTTAGTAATTTAAAGTTTTTACGAGATGCATATTTTGATGATGAAGGTGAAAAAATAGATTTATTGATGAAAGAATGGTCCGGTTTCAAAGGTGCTTTACTTGAAAATTTACAAACGTTCGATGAAAAATACAACTTTGAAATGGGTACAGCAATTAGTTTATATAAACATGCCTTAGCAAAGAAGTTATTAAAAGTTGGTATGAACAAAAAAATCGATTTAAAGGAAAATGTCGGTAACATCTTACTTATGAGTTACTCTGATGTTAACAAGAGGTGGGCTTAATGAATTTTTATGTGAATGAAATCTTACAAGACTGTCAGCAAGAATGTTTATATAGAATTCTTTGGCTAGATTCAGGCAATTCAATTATGTATATTTTAGAGCTTAACAACCCAAAAGCATTTCCTGAAAAAAAGTTAGTTTCTGATATGGTAGATTTAATCATTATTGGAGATTGGAGAAAGATTATCGATAACTCCTACGGCATCATCGTATCTAATGAATATGAAAGTAAGCATTATGAAGCGAGAGATACTGCATGGGCAGTTATTCAAGATATTGTAAAAGAAGAGCCGGCTATTTATGAAAAGTCTTTTCGAACAAAGTTAATAAAAGAAGTGCAAGAGAAGCATGATGTAACATATCCAACCGTCCGCAAATATTTATATAAATATTGGTCTAGAGGAAAATCGATAGATGCCTTATTGCCAGACTATAAAAATTCCGGTGCAAAAGGGAAAGAACGAAAAGTTGGAAAAACGAAGCGAGGTAGACCTCCTGTTTATGGAGTTAAGGGCATAAATGTAGATGATGCAACAAAGAAGATTTTTAGATTAGCAATTGAAAAATACTACCTAACTTCTAAGCAAAATAGTTTAACAGCAGCATATAAGTTTATGCTGAAAGAGTTTTATGCAGAGAACATATATTATGAAAACGGTGTTGTGAAGGTACTGTTAAAGGACGAGGATGCTATCCCGACTCTTACACAATTCAAATATTGGTATCAGAAGGACTATAATGCGCCAGAAATATTAACAGCGAGAAAAGGTGAAAAACGTTTTAATAAAGATCATCGCGCGGTATTAAATATATCTTTATCAGAAGTATTTGGACCGGGATCTCGTTATCAAATTGATGCAACAATTGCGGATGTTTACTTAGTTTCAGAAGTAAATCGTAATTGGATTATTGGACGCCCCGTTGTTTATTTAGTAATTGATGTTTTTAGCAGAATGGTAGTCGGTATGTATGTAGGATTAGAGGGTCCGTCATGGGCTGGAGCTATGATGGCATTAACAAATGTTGTTGCTGATAAAAAGACGTACTGTGCAGAGTATGGTATTGAAATAAATGAAGATGATTGGCCAAACCGTCATCTACCAGAAATTTTGTTAGCAGATAAAGGTGAATTTGAAGGATACAATGTTGAAAGACTGGTGAAAGCATTTAATTTACATGTTGAAAATGCAGCTTCATATCGAGCAGATTGGAAAGGAATAGTTGAAAAGCAGTTCGATTTAATTCAAAAGAAAGTTAAACCATTACTCCCTGGCTATATTGACGTGGATTTTCAAGAACGTGGAGCAAAGGATTATCGTTTAGATGCAAAACTTACGTTGAAAGAATTTACACAAATTTTAATTAAGCAAATTCTACAATACAACACGAAACACTATTTAAAGACATATATGAGAGATAGAGATTTAGTAGCCGATAATGTGCAACCTATTCCTGTTGAACTGTGGCGCTGGGGCATTCAAAATCGTACAGGAAAGCTACGAGTTTTTTCTGAAGAACTAGTGAAACTACAGTTATTACCGAGAGGTAAAGCAACTGTAAATCATAAAGTATTCAGTTTAAAGGGATTTCTTATAGCTGTGATAAAGCGCTAAAAGAAAGTTGGTTTGAAAACGCACGAATGAAAGGATCATGGAAAGTAGAACTTGCTTATGATCCGAGAAATATGAGCTATGTTTATGTGATAGATGATTCAATAGGATATTTTGAAGAATGTTATATGTTAGAGCTTTCTAGAAGATATGAAGGGTTAAGTATAGATGAAATAACATATTGGAGACAACAAGAAAAACGAATTGAGCAAGGGCAAAATCATAATCAACTTCAAAAGGAAGTTGATTATATTGCCGATGTTGAAGCGATTATTAAACAAGCAGAAAAAGCGAAAAAAGCTCAACAGGATATAACATTAAGTAAAGCTGAACAAGTAGGAGCTATTCGAGATAATCGAAAAGCAGAGAAAGATAGACAACGCAAAGTTGAATCTAAACCGATTGTTGAAAAACAAGTAAAAAATACAGAAGTCATTCCATTTCCTCAAACCGTTGCTGAAACAGACTTTAAGCGACCTAATGTGCGAGAATTTTTAAAGCGTAGAAAGGAAGATAAAGATGAATGAGCAATCGAACTTCCGAAATATCACGCCAGCTGTATATAAAGAACAAGAAGTAATTGATTTCAGAGGTAATCCATTAATTGAAGCATTGCCACCTATTCTTTCACCTGAAGAAGCGTATGAAAACCTAAGCTATTATCCACCATATGAGGAACATGAAATAAATTTACCAACACATATACGTTATCATGCAATTCCTCGTATTAATAAATTTTTTCAGCCAATTATGCAGCACTTAGATTTAGAACAACGATTGTCAAGATTACTTCGTCATGGATATGTTAGTTGAAATCCTAGACTGCCAGATTACAATCGCGCACTAAATGGCTCTCAAGATATTCGTTCAACAGCGTCGAGCATGACATTAATGGGCTTCTCAGGTATTGGTAAAACAACAGCTATAGAACGTATTTTGTCGCTTTATCCGCAAGTAATACTACATGAACATCCATTAAATTTAATGCAAGTTGTATGGATTAAGCTTAATTGTCCACATGATGGTTCACTAAAATCATTGTGCTTAGATTTCTTTTTAAAAATGGATCATCTAATTGGGACGAATTATTATGAGAAATTTGGCAGTCGCCGAAATTCAATTAGCTCTATGGTAACTAGAATGGGGCAAATTGCTAGACTACATTGTATTGGAGCAATCATCATTGATGAAATTCAGCATTTATTAGCTACAAGGGATAATAATTCAGAGAAGATGATGAACTTCTTCGTTACATTAATTAATGAGGTTGGTGTACCTGTAATACTTATTGGAACTATGAGAGCAAAAGCTGTATTACAGCAAGATTTCCGTCAAGCACGCAGGGGTAGTGGACAAGGTGATATGGTGTGGCAGCAAATGAACAAGGATGACGATTGGGATTTATTGATTGAAAGTTTATGGGAGTATCAATGGATTCAAAATCGTACTGAATTGACGGAGGAATTAAATCAAACTTTGTACGATGAAAGCCAAGGAATAGTAGATATTGCGGTGAAATTATTTGCATTAGCGCAGGGCAGAGTTATTGAAACAGGCGCAGAGATTATTACGTCAGCAGCTATTCGACAAGTAGCAAAAGATGATTTAAAGCTTGTACAGCCGATGTTGAAGGCTTTAAGAAATGGTCGAACATCAGAATTAGAGAAATACGCTGATATTATGCCAATGGATATTGAAGAATATTTAGTACTGCGGCAATCGAACATCGATTTAAGGGCAACTATTCAGAAGAAAAAAGAGCTACAGGCCCAAAAACGTCAAGAAAAGCAATCAACTCATGTGGAAACTATTATGAGTTCATTAATCGCATTAGGAATCGATGTTGAGATAGCGCAAAAAGCAGCTACGAAGACCATAAACGAACATGGAGATAGAGACTTACCTTTCCAAATGAAGTTGGCTATTACTTTAGCAGAAGAGTTAAATACTCCAAAAGAAAAAGGAACGAAAAAACAAAATGGAACGTTATTAAAAATTGTAGAACAGGCAAAGAAAAATAAACAGTCGAATTATGAAGCATTAAAGGAAGCCGGTTATATAAAGTCTCCTTTGGATGAATTTGCAATGTGGGAGGCAGGAATCATGCTTAGTTATTTTCCGGAACTTTATCCAGATGAATTATTGTATAGTTGGTTTGCTCGTTATCATGATCATTCGAGCAACGAAAGTCCAAAGCAAACAATGCAAGAGTTATTTGGAAATATGAGTACGGTCGCTGTAGTAGATTTGCCTAACAATTTAAGTGTGTTCTACGAAAATATAGCACATTTTAATCCACCAAAGATAAATGATTTGATTAGACATCATACTATGTATAGTTATTACACATTTTTTCAAACAAACGCTATGAAACGAAGAGCGATAGATTATATAAAGCATGGTGGCAAGCCTGGAGCAATTCATATGTTTCTAGGCATTGCTGCATCCACGATAAAAGAGTGGCAGTATCTTCGCTTTTGCTCCAGTTGTATAAAGCAAGACATAGAAAAGTATGGTGAAGCTTATTGGCATGTAAGTCACCAATTACCGAAAGTACATTACTGTCATTTACATCAAGAATTACTTCACAATTCAAATATAGAATTTCGCACTCCGCATAAACATGAGTTTATTTCAGCTGAAAGAGCTGATTTATCATCACCACATTTAATTAAGTTATATTCACCTAAGACTGAACAACATTTGAAGAGGCTTTCAGAGGAAAGCATTAATTTAATAAACCGTATAGAAACTACAGAAACAAAGAATTATCAGCTATTTATAAGTATTTAATGCAAATAAATGGTTATGCTAATTATTTAGGGAAAGTACATCAGCAATATTTTACGCAACAATTCAAAGGATATTACGGTAAAGAATTTCTAACATTAGTAGACTGTGATTTTGACGAACATTCAGATACGTCGTGGCTAAGAAGTATAGTTAGAAAACACCGTAAAGTATTTCATCCTTTACAACACTTGTTGTTATTAAGCTTTTTAAACGTATCAGTTAAAGATTTAGATCAATTTAAAGGTAAGCAATATAAACCTTTTGGACAAGCACCGTATTACTGTTTAAACCCTGCGGCAGGCCATTATAAAAACCGCGTTATAGAAGATGTAACTATTACGACTTGTACGGATACAAGAAGGCCTGTCGGAACATTAAGTTGCAAATGCGGATTTGTTTATTCACGTCGTGGACCAAATATAGACGAAAATGACGTTTTTAGGATAGGCAGAATCAAGGTGTTTGGTGATATATGGCTAGCGAAATTAAAAGAATTAGTTGCTAGTGGATTGAGTTATTACGTATCGAACAAATTTTAGATTGTGATTATGCAACGGTGAAAAAGTATGCAAATAAACAAAAGGTGAATCAATTAGAACAAAATTCATCAGTTTCTATTATTAAAAGCCAGAAGGAAAAGGGTTGGATTAGTCTTTTAAAAAGATATCCCAACTTAACAATTACACAGCTAAGAAAAGAAGCTCCGGCATTATATGCTTGGCACTACCGAAACAATAGAGAATGGTTGAAAGAACATTCTCCCAAAGCACCTACAAAATCAATTATAAATAAACGAGTAGATTGGGAGAAACGAGATTTAGAAGTATTAGATCAGGTGAAGCGAGTTGTTGAAGAATTATATGCCATTGAAAAGCCAGTGTATGTAAATAAAAGTAGAATAGGAAAAACCATTGGGCAATTGTCATTAATAGAAAAGCTATTAGATAAATTACCAAAAACAAAAGCTTATCTTGAAAAAAAATTAGAAACGCGTGAGCAATATCAAATTCGTCGTATTAAATGGGCTTGTAAGAAACTTTATTTAGATAATCAGGAACAGATAGTAGAATGGAAAGTTCGGCGTTTAGCGGGGTTTAGAGATTCTGTAAGTGTACAAGTTGAAAATGCACTAAGCAATGAAATTAGATTTTATCAGCAAGGGGAAATGCGGATTGAAACTAAGACCATGGACATTTGATAAAGATAAAGAAGTTGTTTTGAAATGGATAGGTGACGCAAAAATAACTGACGAACAATGGCGAATTAGAACAGGTTTTGAAGTTAATAACCGAATTGAAATATTAGAGTTTCCGATTGCAGCTCTGCCATTATTGAAGGTAGGAACATTTTATAAAGATGGTGAAATATTAGAGTCTAGTACGACAGGGATTATTTATGATGTGAAAATTCCTAAGTTAAATCATTGTAAGATTGTTAACGCCTTAGACGCGTGTAAAGATGTTGGTCATTATTTATATGCCAATCCAGAATTAATGAGCCAAGTTGTATTTGAATTCACTGTGGAAGGTAAAACATATTACCTTCCGCAATTTGAATTTATTCGGGCTGTGTTTGCTGTTAATAGACTGACAACTAATGCAATGATGCAACCGAATGGATTGGAGTTATTGGTTGAAAATCTGAGGTTAATTAATCAGCAAGCTTATTTAGAACTAGCGGAAGAGATTCCTAATAACATTGTAAAAGATGAGAACTTTATTCGTTACTTTGCGTGGTTATATTTTAGCCCAGAAATTAAAGCCTCTTTTGAATCAATTTATATGCTACTTACACTTAAACAAAGTAAAAAAGAGTATTTGAAGTTAGAAGTAAAACTGCCAGAAATCGATAACACCTATATTCAATTTAGAGGAATACAAAAAGGTAATAAGGTTTTGATTTTGCAGTGGTTAGGCTCTGATATGGAAGGAACAACCTTTACAGATATAGAAGTTAAACATAAGGCATTTAAGAAAAAAATACCTGCCCTAGGCAAACGTAAATATCGAAAATCATTCAAGCAAGATGCGATTGAAAATATATTAAATGATAATCCTACTGAACGTTCAAAGCAGGATGCAAATCAACAAGTTCAGGATCTGCAAAGTACGCAATTCCAATTTAAAAATCTTGCAAACGTACATAAAGTGTATGGTGATAATCACGAAGTGAATCAAGGTGATATTTATATATCAAATCAAGGACAAGGTGGAGGTATTCAAAAGCAGCAACAAGAAATGGGGCTAGATGTATCAATCTATGGAGGAAAGATTCAGCCAATTGATTTTAAAACGTTAGAAGTTACGAAGGATATTAGAGGGCAAGGCTTGGAGAAGTTTATTAAGATGATTCAATTGTTAGCTCAAGATACTCACAAATATCAAGTAGCAATGAGTTTTGTATATTTGCCATTAGGGAGAAAGTTTTCATTTTTAGCAGATGGGACAAGAAGAATTTGTTGCTTGGTATATATACAAAATAAGTTGACTAGTAAGGAGCTTTATGTGTTTGAAGTTGCAACAATTGATGGTAAAACTTTATCCACATTGATTGTGGATTTTACTATCAAGAAAAATAAAGAGTTTCATATTTCAAAGATTATTAAAGAACTTGTTCTTAATAGCGGTAGTTGGAAAACTAAAGACTTATCAAAATCAAATTTTAAAAGGTTAAAACATTTAAAACAAGATTTATACGAATGGAAAATAAGATTAGAGTCAAATCTTCAATAGAGGAGATAAACGATGATTGTAGTGAATATTTTCGGAGAGATTAAACCCATTGTAATCTCAAAAAAACTAGGGATTACGCTATCTAATCTTCCTCAAGATTGGAAAGAAGGGTTAATAGAAACTTTGGAGGAAGAAATTCATCATAGAGAATATGACGTTAAGAAATATAACCACGATTTTGCGAATATTGAACCATACAATGCTAAAAAAATTGTTGAGCATAAAAACTTTTCAGGAATATTAGCTCTAAGAAGTAAAGATTATTTGAAAGAAATAGGAAACAATTTAATTTGCATAAGTGTTGAGGACTTTGAAAATTCAATGCTTCAAAAAAAGAATTCTTATATTGATAGTCCTACTTGCGAAATAGAGTTTTCCGAAAAGTTAATATGCCTATATGAATTTATGATTAGACACGACAGTAATAAAAGAAATTGGTCACCGATAACATGTATGTATTCATCGGAAAGAAGTTTATTCGAAAGTACTAATGTATTTAGAATCCTAAATGCAGAAATAGGTTTCGATATTAAAATTGATCCAATTACTTATAATCAAAGAAAGATTGATAGCCTTAAAGATTTTGGTGGAGTATTAGATTTATTCCTTGAAAATGCAATAAATTTCCGTATGTTAGATTATATTCTGACTGCTATAGCAAATGATAATAGTTACAATGCATATCATCTTTTCAAAAATTACGCTTTAATTGAAATGATTTTAGGAAAAGAGGATTTGGATGATTCGAGCAAATTCGATGAGAAACTAGCAACATTTGTAAAGTTAGATAGGTATCAAAATAATGAAAAAGAAATACAATTTGCAAAAATAATTCGGCAAATTCGTAACAAAATAGCACATGGAGATTTTATTGGCTTGCAACGGAAATTAGAAGACTATGCTGCCTATTTTATGAAAAATTATCACTTCGATTATTTTGAATATAGTAGAGAAAATTGGATATATCTATATATTTGTTGTGAACTAGATAAAATATTGGCAAATATTCTTTGGGAATTATTTTCTAAGTATATTTCTATAAATCAGCACGAGTAAATTTATGCAGGAACATTTAAAGTTAGGGGGGGAATTTTTGATGAATAATTCAAAAGAACAGAGTAACCCAATTTCAACAGGCGGCGGTGGTGTAAACTTTGAAAATAAAGTTCAAGCATTATTTTTAATATCAATGCTTAGTAAAAGTTACATGCCATTTTTACCTAATATAGAAATAGAAAAAATTAAATTACAAGGTAAATATGATGGATATGACACAGACGACTTTATTGTTTTTGGAAAGAATCTTTCCACTCATAAAGAGCAAAAAATATTAGGACAAATAAAGAATTTTATAAGTATCAGTGCATCAAATGATGTTTTTAAGGAAGTTATTCAAGCTGCTTGGAATGATTTTAATAATAAGAGTTTATTTAATAAAGATGAAGATACGATTGTATTAGTTACAGGTCCATTAAGTAAAACAGATATTAAAAATACTAGAGTTATTTTAGAATGGGCAAGATGTTCAGAAAATGAAACTGAATTTATTGATAAAGTTAATAAGCCTAAATTTAGTAGTAAAGAAAAGCAAGATAAACTGAATGCCTTTAAGATCCAATTAAAGCAAGCAAATAATAATCAAGATATAGATGATAAGGAATTGTGGGAGTTTTTATGTTCTTTCCATGTTATTGGGTATGATTTAGATATTGAAAATAGTCGTGATTTAAGCATGGTACAATCTTTTTTATCTGTATGTGGAATAGAGAATCCTATTGAAGTTTGGAATATCACTTTGGATTATATTAGAACCAATAATCAAAATGCTGGAACAATTACCCTTGATAGGATTCCAGATTACTTAATGGAGCCTTTTCAAAAGAGTTTTACAAGATATTGGACAAGCGATTTGAGGAAATTAGAGGATCATAGTCAATTTATTATCTCTTCTATAAAAAATAACATAGGTGGATATAGTATTAGCCGACAAAATGATGTAGATACATTAATTGAAATGTGCAATCAACATAAATTTATTTATATTACTGGTGAAAGAGGAAGTGGGAAATCCAGTTTTTTAAAAGAGTTTATACAAAATGTAGAAAAAAGTATACCGATATATTGTTTTAGAATTGAAGATTTTAATCAACCTCATCTTAATCAAGTTTTTACATCAATAGGATTACAAAGTTCTATTCAAGATATAGCTTTATGTCTTAGTTTAACTCCTAAAAAGTATTTAATTATAGAGTCAATTGAAAAATTATTAGAGTTAGAAAATATTCAAGCATTTGTTGATTTACTTCAATTTCTTAAATCTACAGGAGATTGGACAGTAATTTGCACAGGAAGAAACTATGCCTATCAAGAAATATGTTTTAATTTTTTACAGCCATTTGAACTGGATTATAATTCTTTAATAATTAAAGAATTTGATTATCAACAGTTAGAGGACATTACTACTAATATTAAAGTTTTAGAACCTCTTATAAAAAATAATAATCTTAAAACTCTTATGAGAAACCCTTTTATGTTGGAACTTGGCTATAGATTAATGTTTTTCAATACGGAAATTAATCTCGATACGACGGAAGAAGAGTTTCAAAATTACGTTTGGAAATATGTAATATCTAATGAGAATGAACGAGCTAATGGTATGCCGTTAAAAAGGAAAGAGTCTTTTATAAATATCGCATTACAAAGAGCCAGAGAAATGTCCTTCGGCGTTTCCGTAGAAAAATATGATCCAGAAGTTATTTATAAGTTAGAAGAAGATAGTTTAATTATGAGAGATGGAAAAAATGATTTAGTGAGTCCTTTACATGATGTGTTAGAAGATTGGGCTTTAACTTATTTTATTGAAAAAAAATATAACGAGCAGGATGAAGTAAAAAAATTCATTGAAGCAATAGGAGAAACACCGGCTATTAGCAGGGCATTTAGATTATGGTTGCAGCAAAAAATAAGATTTGGAATAGATATGTCAAATTTTATTAAATGTTCTCTTAAGGAATCTGATATTTCACAAAGATGGAAAGATGAAATATTTACAGCATCACTATTATCCGATTATGCAGATACTATATTAAATAAATTAAGAACAGAATCAATGAGTAATGAATGTAATTTATTAAAGAAAGCATGCTTTATTTTAAGAGTTGCTTGTATGACCCCAAGCGAAGATACTAATCAATCTGAAGGGATTTCTAATGTATTATTTTTAAAACCATATGGTTTTGGTTGGGTAGCTTTGTTCAATTTTATTTATGAAAATAGAAATCAAATTATGGATGATATATTAATAGAACTTATTCAGACATTAAAAGCGTGGGGAAATATCCTACATATAGATGAGGAACGAACTGATGCAAGAATTGTAGGTTTACTTTGTTTGGAAATATTAGAAAAAATTAAGGATAGCTATAACTATCAAAAAGAGAAGGAAGAAATTATAAGCTTAATCTTACGTCTATCATATAGTATAAAAAGTGAACTATCAGATTTAATAGATAAAATAATTAATGACTCAGAGAGCTATAGATTTGAAGATGAACTTTTAGAAATGGCACTAATAGGCATAGAATCTATTAGTATGTGTAAATATATGCCTAATGAAGTGATTAAGTTAACGTATCATTCAATATTTACTAACGAAGAAAAGGAAAATGCTAGATATGGTAGATACTTTAGAAGTATTGAAGTAGAAGATTGTTTTGGTATTGAACATTATGGTGTAGCTTATAAATTCTCACCTCCTAGTGGAATAAAAGGTCCGTTTTCATATCTTTTAAAATCGTACTATAAAAAAGGGTTAGATTTTATATTAGATATAGTTAATAAGTCTTCGGAAAAATATGCATATACTAATTTAGAGAGTAGAAATTACAATGAGAGTCTTCAAAAAACAGATGAAATTTTAATACCTATACTAGAAATAGAACTTAATGATAATGAGAAGGTTAAACAATATACTTCTAGTCTTCTATGGTGTGCGTATAGAGGAATGGGAAATTTTCCAGATGTAATTCAATCTGCTTTAATGGCGTTAGAAAACTGGATAATTTCATATGTTCGATATGGAACAGAAACCGATATCAAATGGATTTATGAATATATTCTAAAAAACAGTAATTCTGTAGCAACTACATCGATTTTAGCTGGTGTAGCGATGGGATATCCAGAGAAATGCGGAAAATTTGTTTTACCGATATTAAATGTATTAGAATTTTATAATCTTGATATTGAAAGATATGTTAATGAATCGTATTCTTTGAATTTACACAATCCATTTATAGATAGACATCCTTTAGTAAAATTATTTCACAATGAAAGAAACACTTCTAATAAATTCGATTGGCGTAAAGAAAAATTAGAGGATTTGTTAATAAAATTACAATTTACAGAATTACAAGAAAAGGTATTTTCGATTATAGATGAGTTTAAAAAAAGACAAAATTTAAGTGTTGATGAAAGGTTCTTAATAAACAGAGTTGATACTAGGAGTTGGGAAGCAGAATTCGATAAAGAAAATAATCAAGTTATTTTAACTTCTACTATTAAAGAACCTGATTTAGAAGCAATCCGTGCAAGTAATGAAGAGAAGTTGCAATTACAATCTAGACTAAATCGTTTAATGATATGGACAAACGATAAACTAAATAAAGATGAACAAACTAATGAAGATATATTTAAAGATTCAACAGAGTTAGTAAAAGAAATAAAAGATTTAATAGAAGTAATGCAATCTTCAAATGAATCAATTATTAGTTTATATGTAGCAAGTATTATTAAGGCTTGTTCTATTTGTTTAACTGAGTTTTATTCAGATTTAAACCAGCAAGAATTGGAACTAATAGAGGGAATAGTATATGAATGCGCTATGCAAAATATAGATAATATTCATATCATTAATGATAAAGTCGATCTAACAGGTGAAGTAGTAGCAATTCAATCTTTAGTAAAGTTATATTGGAAGATTGAGGATGAAGAAGATAAAGAAGCTATCCGAAAAATAATTGTTATAGGTCTAACCCATCCGAATAGATTGATAAGAGTTGAAGTTGCTAAGTTATTAAAAGAGTTTCAAGGGAAAGATGAAGAACTTTATAAAAAATGTTTGATTTGCATGATAGACTACTCGCAAATTAATAAAAAATATTATCGTTCATCAGATGAAATATATCTTGCAGCATTACATGATTTACGGGGAAATGCTCTTTTATCAAAAGAGGATATAATAGAAAAGTTAGATAGAATAGAGATAGATTCTTATGATATTGATGAAATCTTAAATATGATTTACGCAATTGATAGCAATTTAAAATCATTAATTTCCATCAAATTTCTTGTTAGATCATTTGATTTATTAATAACTATAGAAAATAAAAATTATGAATTTAGACATCGAGAGAAGTTAAGACTAGATATTGATACAAAGTATGATTATTTAAAACGACTAGCTGAAATTATATCTATAAATACACAGGAGAATATTGGAATACTTAAAGTTTTATTTATTGAAAGCTGTAAAAAAGCGCCAGAGTTAATGAATAGTTTGTTTACAAATTTAGAGTACATCTGTGAGAAAAATAACTTATTAGAAATTTATTGGTTTACATGGAGATTAGTTTCTGTAACAGTAAAAGATATCGCATGTTCAACTGATGGTGATGATATTTATAATGACAAAATAAGTGATTATAAGAAATTAATTAGAGGAATGCTACATGCAGACGTTCCTTGGCAAAAACTAGATTATGAAAACATGAATATATTAAAAGGAAAACAAGATATTTTATCATTTGTTGAGCAAGCAGGTGGAAATCCAGATGTTTATGAGAGTCTAAGTTTGTAAACGAGCACATTATTTCAGGCTCTATTTTTCACTTTAATCCCGAAAAAAATCTGAAAT
>NZ_PGVA01000058.1 GCF_002860125.1 Bacillus canaveralius | reverse complement strand
GCTTTTTTGGCCTTGCCCTGTCCGAACCAGACCCGCTTTCTGACTGGATTTCGCTTTTTTGGCCTTGCCCTGTCCGAACCAGACCCGCTTTCTGACTGGATTTCGCTTTTTTGGCCTTGCCCTGTCCGAACCAGACCCGCTTTGTGACTAGATCGAGCTTTTTTGGCCCTGCGCTGTCCGAACCAGACCCGCTTTCTGACTGGATTTCGCTTTTTTGGCCTTGCCCTGTCCGAACCAGACCCGCTTTGTGACTAGATCGAGCTTTTTTGGCCTTGCCCTGTCCGAACCAGACCCGCTTTGTGACTGGATTTCGCTTTTTTGGCCTTGCCCTGTCCGAACCAGACTCGCTTTGTGACTAGATCGAGCTTTTTTGGCCTTGCCCTGTCCGAACCAGACCCGCTGTCAGACTGGTTTAGCTTTTTTGCCCTTGGCCTGTTTCAATCTCCAGTTCCACTCTGTAAAGCTTATCATCATTCTCGGCCGGATTGCCCCGTCCATCGGTGTTATTGCTGACGAAGTATAATGTATTTCCTTCAATCAATACATCGCGAATGCGCCCGAGCCCTGAAATGAATTCACTCGTCGTTTTTTGTTCAAGGTCAAATTGGCGGACTGCATTGCCGCGCAATGTCGCGACATACAGCTTGCCGTTGTGAAAAGCCATTCCCGAAGGAGCCCATGTATCGTTTCCGGATTGAACTAGCGGTGATTCCATCTCAGGTGCTGTTTCATCCCCGACGATTTCGGGCCAGCCATAATTTAATCCTGCTTCAATCCTATTAATTTCATCATGTGCCGATGGCCCGTGTTCGCTTGCATATAGTGTACCTGTTTCATTCCATGCCAACCCCTGCGGATTGCGGTGTCCATAGCTGTACACATATGATCCGGAAAATGGATTGTCACTCGGAACCGACCCGTCAAGATTGAGGCGCAAAATTTTTCCGCCCAGAGATTCGGGATCCTGGGCAATTTCAGGTTCTGTTGCCGCATCGCCCGCAGTCGCGTATAATTTGCCGTCCGGGCCGATTTTCAAGCGCCCGCCATGATGATATTGGCCACTCGGTATTTGGTCGAGCAGGACTTTCTGTTCCGACCATTGATCATCTGTGAGCACGAGCTCGATAATCCTGTTAAACTGCCCACTTTCATCCTCATACGTATAGTAAGCAAATGCCCGGCCGGTTTCCTCAAAATCAGGAGCAAGCACAAAACCAAGCAATCCAGCTTCAGATGCCGTTGCCAATGGTTTGGCGAGCTGCACCGGCTGCACTGTTTTTTCTCCATTTTTGATTTGGACAATACTGCCTGTCCGTTCACTTATATAAAACGTATCCTGGCTTTTCGTGATCGACCACGGTATGTCGAGCTGATCTGCTATGATTTGCGGTTCCGTTACTTTTCCGGCTGTCTCTGCTTCTTGTGGATCGGCTGGCTTTTCTGTTCCGTCCTCAGTATTTGAACACCCAAAAAGCATAAAAACGAACAACAATAAAAGAAACAGGCTTTTTTTCATCGGCATCCTTCCTTCGCATACTAACAAAATTCGCAAAAATCAATAACGTGCTTCGGCTGTATTCAATGCTTCCAAAATGGCTTTTCCAACACCGCTTTCTTCATTTGTTAATGTAACAAAATCACACTGTGCCTTAATAATGTCATCAGCATTTCCCATTGCCACTGAACGGCCCACCCTTTTAAACATGGAAAGGTCATTGTAATTGTCGCCAATCGCCATCGTCTCTGTTAATGAGATTCCTTTACTGCTGGCAAACGCCTCGAGCGCAATGCCTTTTTGGGCTTTTTCATTGGTGATTTCAAGGTTTTCATGCCCTGATGAACTGACTGCGAGTTCCTCCACATGTTCCAGTGAAGCCTTCGCCGCAGCGAGATGGTCAATATGATGAGAAAAAGCGAGCAGCTTATAAATGTGATACTGATCATCGTTAAAAAGTGTGTCATAATGATCGATTATGTTGACAAACCCCTTCGTTAAACGCTCCCGGGCTACCTTGATCACTTCTTCCACGTCCGCTTCCGGATTTGCACTCATAAAAATATCGACCAACACAGAGACGCCCTTTTCGCCGTCACTCGTGTATGTACCTTTGTTTGTATATACCTCAAAATACACATTGTTTTCCAGTAATCTTACTGCCGCCTCTTTCGCCTTTTCTTTCGCAAGCGGGCTCGCGGCAACAACAACTCCTTCTGCTGAACGCACTTCCGCCCCATTGACGCCAATGACCGGACACTCAATCTGATTGACATCTAAAACATACCTTGCTTCCTGATAGGACCTGCCGGTTGCAATGACTACTTCCACACCCATTTGCTGCGCTTTTTTAATGGCTTGTTCATTTTCTTTTGTAATTTGGTGGGAGCTTGTTAGTAATGTTCCATCCATATCGATCGCAATGCATTTAATCATCTTTACACCTTCTCTTATTTTTTCAACCTGTTTTTTATTTTATCACGGTTCGATTCGTTGATGCTTAACTCAAGTATTTACTTCCTTCACGAACACTTAAAGGAGCTAATGGCTGGTTGTCAATAAATTGTTGAACAGAGTCAGGATTTGTTTTCGAATATTCCCTTAGTGCCCACCCAATTGCTTTTTGGATAAAGAACTCTTTGCTTTCAGCGTTGAGAGAAATATACCTGTATAATAATTGAGCATTTGTTTTGTTTTTATATTTTAACTGAAAGAGAAGCGCGGACCTTCTCAACCAGAGATTTTCACCATTTGCCCAGCCTTCCAGATACTCCTCAATCATCCCTGGATGTTCGGCAGCAATCTTCCCAACCGGTTTCGGGGCAAGCATATCAACGGTATCCCACCATGATTTTGTTGTGATCAGCTGTTCGAAAAAGGGCATCTGTTCTTTATCAAGCTTTTTTAACGACTTTCCTATGTAGTCAAGTGCAACATATTGATATTCCCGCTCAGGTTCGATCCATAATTTTAAAACAAACTCTTCGTTAAAAGGTTCCTTCAATAGATTTGTTTTATGGAAAAACTCTTTTGCCAGCTGATTTCTTTCCGGTGTTTTAATGCCGAGAAACGGAAATTGGTTCCTCATGTACTTTTCCATTGGTTCCGCATTTTCTTCGTTCCTGTGGAAAGTCAGCATCTCTTTTATCAATCCAATGTTTTTTTCCATCATTTCCTCCCGAGAAATTCGCAATCTGAAGTGGGAAAGGGCACTCTCCTGTTTCCATTCTATAGTGTCTTAATCGATATTTCCAATGCGAGCGGATTCTTTATCATTCATGTTTTTAATAGGCCAAGGGATTTTAATCAGAAAATTAATGATAACTTTCTGCTTGCATCTCGCCGAACAGCAGCTCCGCGATGAATGGTAAAATTCTCAAATAAAAAGAGGCAGAGTTGGTTTCTGCCTCTTTTTATTTGGAAAAATCGCTTAAACACGCAGGACCTGACGACTAATATCCTCCTGCAGCGCAGCCTGGCTCAGAAAATCGGCCTGGATCTTTTCTGCAAAATCATCGACAATCGAAAAATCGACCGCTTTTATATAGATCGTCTCCAGTTCATCGTGGAATTGTTTTGCCCTTGCCAAATGGGAGGAGGCCGTTAACATCCTCTCTTTATAGCGTTTGGCCACCCGTTCAATCTCATCCGCAAAAATTTCATCGGTTCCTGGTGCAACGACCGCTTTATACATATCAATTATTTCATCACCGTCACGGCTCGGAAAATATTCGTGTGGAGCGGTACTATCAAAGATACAAATCCCAATTTCCCTGATGATTACCATGTCCAGGCTTTCCGGATCAAACCCGCAATGATACACCTCAACATCGAAGCCTCTTTCCTCCGCCTCTGCTGCGAGCTTCTTTAACATCGTCGATTTTCCGGAACCCGGGCGTCCTTTAATAAAATACCTTTTTGGGATGTCCTCTGTTAAGTTTTGAATATAATCAACCGGGCCTTTCGGAGTCGCCGCCCCTAAAAAACGATGCTTTACCGCAGACTGCTTATTTAAACTGATCGTTCCGAAAAACATGTCAATCAGCCTGTTAGTCAGGCTGTTCGCCTTTTCAAAATCGATATTATCAATATAGATCTTTTCCAAGTCGTCATGGATCCTTAATGCTTCAGCATAAGTTGAGTAAGCTTGCGTAAAAGCTTGTGAAATTTCTTTAGAAAGCTTTACAATCTCCTGTTTGCTTTCAAGGAGCAGTCGAGAATCCCACGCTTCACCTAAATTAACATATTCTTCAACGGCACCTGGTGTTTTCGGTTCAATAACGTGGGGTGCTGTTCCGTCGACGATGCCTGCTTTTATAGCTGGGATCATCACACCGTCAATCGATTCATTGTCAGAGGAGCAATGGAGATACTCGACATTGTATCCTTTTTCTAGCCATTGTCTCCCTATTTTTTTCATAAGCGTTGATTTCCCTGTCCCGGGGCCGCCTTTTAATATAAACAAACGCGATAAATCTTTTAAGTTAGAATCATATAAACTATAAAAACCTCGGGCTGTATTTCCGCCGGCAAAATAATGAAGGATCTTTCCAGCCATTTCAAACACTCCCTTTAATGAAATCCTGCACCTGCTCTCTCTCATCAAGATATGCAGATAAGGGCTATTGGGTGAATGCCTATAAAAAAAATGCCGGAACATCATCATTAGCCTGTCTGCTTGATCAAATCTGTTAGCGCGGCGTCTGTTGCCTCGACCAGGTTTTTTTCATTCGTTTTTCGGTTTAGCTTATTACATTGTGAAATTTACTCGAGTAAAAAACCAACCACTTCTGAAGCTGATGTGCTGTTTCGGATGAATAACTTTTCAATCTGTGGGTAATAGATTGAAAAGAAAAGCTAGCCATTTTAGACTATAAGGAGGTTAAGTTCATGACAGACCATGGCGATTCACCGGGAAGGATGCCGCAATTCCCCGAGCCTTATTGGAGGGATTCTACGGAGCTTCCTTCATTTGAAAGATTAACAGAAGATATTGAGACAGATACCGTTATCATTGGAGGCGGAATTGCAGGAATAACAGCTGCTTATTTGCTTGGGAAAGAAGGCACTAAGGTTGTTTTATTGGATGCAAGTAATATTTTAAACGGAACTACTGGTCATACAACGGCTAAAATTACCGCCCAGCATGGCCTTATCTATGAAGAACTGATCAGCCATTTTGGCGAAGATACGGCCAGGCTCTATTATGAGGCAAACAATGAAGCTGTTCAGTTTTTGAAAAATACAGTAAACAAGCACAAAATTAACTGTGATTTTAGTGAAGAGGATGCTTACGTCTATACCAATTCCAGCGAATATATTCAAAAACTGATTAACGAATATAAAGCGTATGAAAAGCTTGGTATTAGCAGTGAATATTTAGCCGAAATCCCGATCCCGGTGGAAATGAAGGCCGCGATTGTCATGAAAAGTCAGGCTCAATTCCATCCTTTAAAATATTTAACGAGTCTTATCGATGAGATCGTTAAAGACGGCGGCAAGATATATGATAATACAACTGCGGAGAACATTGAGAAAGGAAAAAAGCCTGTCGTTGTCACCCGCGATGGCAACCGCCTTACTTGCAGCAATGTCATCATAAGCTCACACTTCCCTTTTTATGACAAAACCGGGGGCTATTTTGCAAGAATGCATGCTGAACGTTCATATGTGCTTGCCGTTAAGCCTGAAAAGCAGTATCCGGGTGGAATGTATATCAATGCCGAGCAGCCAACCCGTTCGCTGCGCTCAGCTTCAATCGATGGCGAACAACTGATTCTCGTAGGTGGGGAAGGCCATGTCACTGGCCATGGCATAAACACGTCTGAGCATTACGCGGCGCTTGAGGATTTTGCCGAAAAAACATTTGGCATAAAAGAGATCCCATATCGATGGTCTGCCCAGGACTTAATCACTCTCGACAAACTTCCTTATATCGGCAATATTACGGATAACAATCCGAATATTCTTGTGGCAACCGGTTTCCGTAAATGGGGTATGACAAACGGAACGGTTGCGGCACTGCTGCTGTGCGACATCATTGCTGGCAGAAAAAATAAATACGAAGAGCTCTTCACCCCATCGAGATTTAACACGGACCCGAGTTTAAAAAGACTCTTTTCACAAAATGCCGAGGTTGCAAAATCATTTATCGGGGGCAAGCTTGACCATCCGGACAGAAAGCCTGAAGAGCTCAACCAGGATGAAGGTGCTGTTGTGATGATCAACGGGAAAAGGACAGGAGCCTATAAGGATAAAAACGGCGAAGTGCACCTTGTCGATACGACCTGCACCCACATGGGCTGTGAACTGGAGTGGAACAACGGGGAACGGACATGGGACTGTCCTTGCCATGGATCGAGATTCAGCTACAAAGGTGATGTTGTTGAGGGCCCTGCGGTATCACCGTTGAAAAGAATAAACATATCTTAGACTTTGGACAACCTCTCCGCGATGGGGAGGTTTTTTTATAGCAAAAAAATTTGATGATTTCTGTTTAAAAAGAAGTGAAACGTAGTAATCATTAACCGTTAACCGTTTTAATTTTATGATGATCATAAATGACGAAAAAGGCTTTAGCCTGGAGACACCAACAAGCGAACCCATTCCGGAAAACTTTAAAAATAACCAGCTTGGAGGTGTTGAAGGCACAGGAACAAGCCTGATATAAAACTTGTTCCCCAGGCAGTTTACATCAAGCTTTTGTGAATCCAAATGGCGGACTGGGAGCCGTCCCCCATAGCAATGGTGACTTGTTCTGAGTGGGCAGCAACGTCTCCTGCTGCCCAAACGTTTTGAACATTGGTCATTTTCGTTCTCGGATCAATCGGAATATGGCGGTTTTCCAATGTTTGAACCCCAAGCTGCTGCGCCAGACCGGATTTGACTTCATTACCGCCAAAAGCGATAAAACCGCGACTGCCAGGGAGTTTTTCTCCATTCTTTAAAATGGCCCCTTTAAAGTTCTCACCATCCACAACAATATTTTGAATCGGTTCGTCAATATATCGAATCGAATGGTCCTTTAATTTTTGCTGAAGTTTGTCATCTACCGGCTTTTGTTCATGGTTAATAAAGGTGAGCTTGTTTGTCCAATACAGGAGAGTCAAGGCCATATTCGCGCCGGGATTTCCCGATCCTAACACAATTGTTTCTTGATCCTTGACCTCATAACCATCACAATCGGGACAAACATACACAGTCATTCCCAGACATGGATAGATCTCGGGGAAGTTTGGAATACGGTCCATTACCCCTGTAGCAAGCAGCAGCCTTTTTCCGGTAAAGCTTTCCCCTGTGTCGGTCATAATATTAAATTCGCCTTCATTTATTGCTTTAGCCTGGTCCGCTTTACCAGCAAAAAACTCAACGCCATATTGTTCGGCTTGTTTTCGGCCAATTTTTCTGAGTTCTTCCCCGCTTATACCATCAGGGTAGCCAAGAACATTATGATAGCCTTTGCAAATAGATGACCTGCCATCGTTTGCATCGATGACGAGAACTTTGTGTTTGTATCTGCCTAACTGGATCGCCGCTTGAAGGCCCGCTATTCCGCCTCCAATAATCATACAGTCATACATGAATTTGAGCATCCCCTTCCGATCTAAAATTCAAGCTCCCGGCTGCGGGAACAAACACGCGTCATCAAATTTTTTATCTAATAATCTCTCTATTTCATACTTCCCTAAAAACTGCTGGTTAACCTTTAAATCACACAGAGAAATAATCGATAGACGCTTCTTCATAATCAAAAAGTGCGCTGTGATCTATGGTGAATCGAAATAAAAAGATCGAAGGGAACCCCCTCGATCTTTGCAGGTAATGTTAATTTGATAGATCCTGGCTTCCCTTTGATATCCCCAAATCGGGTCCGCGCTGAATAAATTTCTGGTACATAAATATGCCAACCATTAAAACAGCTCCCACGATTGAGGAGATAAGCTCTGGAACAACCAATAAAATCCCGGCTATGACCAAAACTCCTCTTAACAATATAGGTATTGGCTTCACCCAATAACCGATCATCCCGGCCCCGACTCCGATCATTCCTATGGTTGAGCTGATCATAATAAGCGTAGCCCCGACCCAATCCGTATCGATCAGCAGCATTTGCGGCGAGAAAACAAAAATATAAGGAATGATAAAGGCCGCAATTGCCAAGCGTGTTGATTCCACACCCGTTTTCAAGGGGTCACTCTGGCCGATTCCTGAAGCAGCAAAGGCAGCCAATGCAACCGGTGGAGTGATATCCGCCACAATACCAAAATAAAACACAAACATATGCGCCGCCAAGAGCGGAAAGCCGAGCTCAACTAAAACCGGTGCTGCAATTGTTGAGGTTATAACATAATTTGCTGTCGTAGGAACGCCCATACCGAGAATTAAACTGGCAACCATCGTCATAATCAGGGTAATAAATACCTGCCCACCGGCAAGATCAATGAGCCCGTTGGCAAATTTCAGGCCTATTCCTGTAAGAACGATAACCCCGACGATCATGCCGGCCGCCGCACAAGCCACAGCTACGCCCAGGGCAGCCCTTGCCCCAGTTTCAAGCGCTTCTATAAGCCCTTTAATGGTCAAGCGTTTTTCACCCGGCTGGATAAACCCTGTCACTATCGCGACAAACAACCCGTACAGCGCCGCTCGCATCGGGCTCATTCCAGTGCTTAGCAGGTAGATGATTGAAACAATCGGAACCAGTAAATAAAGCTTTTTTAATACGTATTTAACAGACGGCAGTTCTTCTTTCGTTAAACCGCGCAGTCCTAATCTTTTCGCTTCATAATGAGTCATGATCCAAATGCCAACAAAATACAGAACTGCTGGTATTGCAGCCGCTTTAACGATTTCCCAATAAGGAATACCCGTAAATTCAGCCATCAAAAACGCGGCAGCTCCCATTACCGGAGGCATGATCTGCCCTCCGGTTGAGGATGAAGCTTCTACAGCACCAGCAAATTCCTTTCGGTAACCAAGTTTTTTCATGAGCGGAATCGTAAACGCACCTGATGTGACTACATTGGCCACTGAGCTGCCGCTTATTGTTCCCTGTAAGGCACTTGAAAAAATTGTCACTTTCGCTGGTCCGCCGCTGGCACGTCCTGCAATGACAAGAGCCAGATCGTTAAAATAATCTCCTACCCCCGTTTTATCGAGAATGGCCCCGAAGAGGACGAATAAGAAAATAAAGGTAGCGGAAACGGCAAGCGGGGTTCCCAGGATCCCTTCCGTTGTAAAATACATATGCGAAAATAAGCGCTCAAAGCTTATGCCGCCATGTCTTAAAAAGGAGGGGAAATATTGGCCAAATAATGCATACAAGAGAAATACGGAAACTATGAGTGTTATCGGTATGCCGACAACGCGCCTTGATCCTTCAAGAACGAGCAAGATAGCAAGCGCCCCGACAATTAAATCAAGTGTAGTTGGCATTCCGATCCGGCTCACCAGGTCATCAAAAAATAACAGCCAGTATAATCCAACAAAGATGCCGACAAAAGCAAGTATCACATCGATAATCGGAATCTTTGTTTCGCCTATTTTCTTTTTTGAAAATGGAAAAAGCAGAAAGATTAAGCCAAGGACAAACGCTAAATGAATCGAGCGCTGAAGCTGTGAGCTTAACCCGCCAATAAAGGCGGTGTATATATGAAATAATGAAAATGAGACAGCAAAAGCCGTAATGAGTTTATTTACAATGCCGCTTAATCTTCTTGTACCGGCTTCCGGATCATATTCAGCAAGGAGATCCTGGAGATCCTTTTGTGAAAGAGTATTTTGTTCCTGTAACCCTTTATTCAAATTGAAACAACCTCCTTAAAAATGATTGTATTGGACTCTCTTGTGTAACGGAGAATCGCAGAGAGGTGCCTGGTTCACTTAAGTCTTTCAGAGGTATCGTTTCTCCCTTAAATAACAATGCATGGTTGGCAATAACCTGTCCGATAAAAAGATCAATAAACGGAACTTTCCGATTAATATTTTCAATGATAATCTTTCCGTTTTCAGTTCTCATTTTTTGTCCTTTTTCAATATCAAAAGGCAGCCCTGCCCCGAAGGATTCATAAATGGTAGAATCAATAACTAACTCATCGCTTCCGACCCGAATCACTTCATCCACTTCTGTTTTTTCAACAGAATGGGTAAACCGGATCGTGAATATATCATCCTTTGCAACGGGCTTGCTCCATAGTACTTTATTCGTTTCATTTGATGTGATGGTCAGCATTGGGGATTGTTTTATATTTACTAACCAAAAAAGGAGCAGTAAAAATATGGGGAGCAAAAGATATTTCCTCATAAGATGTGTACAAGGGAGCTTGCGAGCTCCCCTGCATTTTCCTCCTTACTTGCTAATACCCTTCTCTTTAAAGTACTTTTCTGCTCCCGGATGAACAGGAATCGTTAATCCTTCAAGAGCTGTATCCAGTGTAATTTCTTTCCCTTTATCATGCTTGGAACCCAGACTGTCAAGGTTCTCATAGATTGCTTTTGTCAACTTATAAACAAAATCTTCACTTAAATCGCTGTTAACCGTTAATGCAGCTAAAACCGCAACTGTTGTTGCATCCTCTTCCTGGCCATCATACGATCCCTTTGGAACGACTTCATCGATAAAGAACGGATACTCCTCTTTAAGCTTCGAAATCACATCATCACCCAAGCTGATAACCCGAACTCCTTTTGTTACCGCAATGTCGGATACAGAAGCGTTAGGGACTCCTGAAGTAACAAACATCGCATCAATTAGGCCATCTTTAAAGCTGTCAGCTGAATCTGCATATGATTTTAAGTCTTCTTCGATATCGTCATATGATAGGCCCGCTGCTTTTAAAATTTGTTTACTATTCGCTTCGTTTCCGCTTCCTGGAGCTCCGACCGAAACTTTCTTTCCTTTTAAGTCTTCTATTGAATTAATATCGCTATCGGCTGCGACAACGAGCTGAATAATTTCAGGATATAATGTTGAAATGGCACTAATCCCGTCAAGCTTTTCCTTAAAGACTTCTGTGCCATTAACAGCATAATCGGCAATATCATTTTGTGTAAATGAAACCTGAACATCACCTTTGGAGAGCAGCTGCATGTTCTCAACGGAAGCTCCGGTTACCTGGGCAGTCGCGGTAATATCAAGCTCACTCTCTAAAATCTCTGCCATTCCCCCACCTAATGGGTAATACACTCCACCCGTTCCCCCAGTCGCAATTGTGACCGCTGTTGGATCTGCTTCACCTTCTGAAGATGAAGACGTTGAAGGTGAAGATGAACAACCCGCAATTACAAGTACAAATAAAGCGAGTAACGAAAACAACCCTCGTTTTATCATTCTTGATTTCCCCCTTTTGATGACAATTCTAAATTTTCCATCTATTATAGTTAATCATGGAAAAGGTTTAGATGTCAATTTTGAGCACGAGAAAAAGGTACTTAGCAGGATTTCTTAATTTGTTAATATATTGGAGAATTTTCATGTACTGATTAACAAGAAACATCGATATATACCCTCCTTTTACTTTTTTTAAACTTCTGAAATCTCTCAATGTAATAAGCTACCGAAAAATGAATGACTTTGTCTAAATAAACAGGAGTGTGCCGTGGAAACCGTTTTTCAGTTAAAGAGCTTTATGAACTTTATTTTCTGTAAAAAAAAATCGAAGGAGCTACCTTCGATTTTTTACAATACCTTGCTTAGAAATGCTTTTGTTCGTTCATGCTGTGGATTACCGAACAATTCATTCGGTTTGTTTTCTTCGACAATATAACCGCCATCCATGAAGAGGACCCGGTCTCCGACTTCACGCGCGAATCCCATCTCGTGGGTGACGACAACCATGGTCATCCCTTCTTTAGCCAACTGCTTCATGACTTCCAGGACATCGCCGACCATTTCCGGATCAAGCGCTGATGTAGGCTCGTCAAAAAGCATAATTTTTGGATCCATCGCAAGTGCACGGGCAATCGCAACACGCTGTTTTTGCCCTCCTGATAATTCTCCCGGATAGCTTTCCGCCTTCTCACGCAAGCCGACTTTATCGAGCAGCTCAAGTGCCCTCTTATTAGCCGCTTCTTTATCGATAGAGCGTACTTTTGTTGGGGCGAGTGTGATATTTTCCAATACAGTTTTATGCGGGAAGAGGTTGAATTGTTGAAAAACCATTCCTACTTCTTGTCTCACCTTATTAATGTCCAGCTTTGGGTCGGTAATATCCTTGCCATCCACAATGACATGGCCATCGGTTATGTCCTCAAGACGGTTCAGACAGCGCAGGAATGTACTTTTCCCGGAACCAGAAGGTCCGATGACACAGACGACTTCTTTCTCCTTGACTTCCGCATTGATATCTTTTAACACTTCTAACGTGCCAAACGATTTTCGTAAATTTTTCACTTGGATGATGCTCATCGCAGCTCAAATCTCCTTTCAAGGAAATTGGCCAGTAATGTTAGTAAATAAATGATCACAAAATACATAACACCAACTGTAAGCCAAATATTAAATGCTTCGAACGTAGCTGAGGCTTGAATTTCCCCTTTTTGGGTTAGGTCAGCAATTCCGATAATGGAAAGAAGGGAGGTATCTTTTAAGCTGATAATTGATTGGTTCGTTATGGTAGGAAGCATTCTTCGAAACGCCTGGGGAAGAACAATATAGCGCATATTCTGAACACTTGTTAAGCCAAGCGATCTTGCTGCTTCAGATTGTCCTTTATCAATTGATTGAATACCGGCTCTGATAATTTCTGCAAAGTAAGCTCCTGCATTAATCGCCACCGTAATAATCCCTGCCGTTGTGTTATCCAGCTGAATGAATTCAAATGAATTTAAGCCGAAGTAGATAAAAAACAATTGGACAATAAATGGCGTCCCGCGAATTGCATCAACAAATACGATTGCAATCCAGTTCAAAGGTTTTAAAGGAGCCAATCGGAATAACGCGATAACGAGACCGATAACAAAACCTAAAATAATTGCGATTGCAAATATATAAAGAGTGACCTGAAGGCCTTCTACTAAATATGGAAAAACAGCGATAATCGTGTCCATCCATTCATCTCCTTTCAAAAACAAGGCGCGCACGAGTGCGCGCCATCTTGTGTTCAAATATTAACTATTCAGCAAGGTATTTGTTTATAATCTCATCATACTTGCCGTTTTCTTTAAGCTCTGCAAGACCCTTATTGATTTTTTCCAAAAGATCTTGATTTTCGCCTTTTAACACAGCAATGCCATATTTATCCCCATTTAAGCGGTCACCAACGATTTCCAATCCAAGATCGTCTTTGGCAATCGCATAAGCGATAACCGGATAATCTTCGATAAGCACGTCAGCATTGCCGTTTGCGACCTCTTGGAACATCGCTGGGCTGTCATTGAATTGAACGACTTCAAAGCCTTTATCTGCAGCATTATCTGTGGCAAATTTTGCACCAGTCGTTCCTTTTTTAACGGCTACTTTTTTGCCTTTCAGATCATCAACTGAACTTATATCTTTGCTGCCTTGCTTCACAACCAGTGTGAGCCCGGCGTCAAAATATGGCTCGGAGAAATCGACTACCTTTTTTCTTTCATCCGTGATGCTCATACCGGCAATTGCAACATCCAATTGATTTGCTTGCATTGCAGGAATGATTCCGCCAAAGTCCATAGGCTTTAATTCAATTTTAAAATCCTGGCTTTCAGCAATCGCATTGATCAGGTCAATATCGATTCCTGTGTATTCTCCGCCTTCTTCAAACTCGAATGGAGGGTAGGTTGTATCGATTCCAACTTTATAAACCTTGTCTTCCCCACTGCCTGATTCACCGCCTGATGCCTTATCTTCTGATGAACCACAAGCTGCCAACAAAAGAGTAAGTACTAAAAATACACTAAACAGTTTGAATTTTTTCATTTTAATCCCCCTCTAAAATGTTTTTCTCTATAAAATTTAAGGATAGCTAGTTATAAATATACCATTCCTATTATAATTTATAAACTTTAAAACATTTTATATATTTACCTCCACTCCAAGTTTTTGGCTATTACTATACTATCCAAATGAAATCATTTCCAAAAATATGTGATACCGTTGATTACATTTCCACATTTGCCCTGTGTATCTAACTATTCCAATAAAAACATTTGGACATACCTTATTAAGGAGTTGGAAATTCATCCTTATTGGGAGGTGCAGATAATGTCTATATCACGTTATTACAATATGTGTAACCGGGGAATTGGAAGAGCTGTGCAAATTAGAACGCGTGACGGCCGTATTCATCGAGGAATTATTGAGCGAGTCACTCCATCCAGAGTATTTCTTCGGCCGTTTGGAAGGGGCCGGAGCTATGGAGGATATGGTTATGGCGGTTGGGGCTGGGGATTTGCCGCGGGGATTGCTCTGGGAGCGATAGCCGCATTAATTTTTATTCCGCTTTTCTTGTGGTAAGCAAAGCCCAAATCTCGATAAGAAGGGCGAAGAAACTTTGTTGAGTTTCTTCGCCTCTTTTCATTTTATGCAGAAACAAGAAAACGGTATTATCTAATATTTTAATAGATTCTATCTCAAATTCTCGCCTCCAATGTCGTAAATAAGCACTATATACCAGTCTCTTATTGACATTTTTCAACATAATCATACAATAGAATCAGGATTATAATAGGTTTTTTGTCGTATTCTGGTATATAAAAGGAAATAGATTCTTTAGCAGGGGTTATTTTTACCCTTTTTCACCACTTTTAATAGATAGAAATTCGTTAAGTTAATTAGGAGGAGTTGAAGTTATGAGCAAGGATACAAAAAATAAATCAATGGGTTGGTTTAAAGGAGTCCTTTCCAATCAAAACCAAATGGAACCAGGCAACGAAGATGTGGTATCACCAATCGAGACAGTGGAGATGCTGCTTGATCATGTCGAAAAAGTCGATTCAGTCGATAGCCCTGTCAATAAACAGGTTTTCCAAAAAGACAGTCAAGATAAGGTTTCACTGGATTTGATTGTTTCTGTCGAAAATATGCTGAAAGACCGGCAATTGACTCTTTATAAAAAGAAAGGCCTGGAGGAGCAATTATATAATGCGAATGAAATGATTCGCCGCTTAAAGCATGATGAAGTCAAAAAAGAGCAGCTCTTGCAGGAAAAAAACAAGGAGTATAGTGTGCTGGAAGGTAAGCTGACCAATAAACAAATGAGTTATGACCAGCTTCTCGAAGATTATAAAGACTATCAAACTACGTCGAATAATGAGTTTGAAAAAATGACAAACCAGTTGGAAAAAGAAATGATTAAATATGCAAAGCTCAGTGAAGAATCGACCAACACTCAATATCAAAACATGTTAAAAATCAAAGAGCTTGAAGAGCGCGTCAGGAATCTAGAGGTAGAAAATCAAAATTACGTGGAGCAATATGAAAGAATCGTTGAGGAAAAAACAGAGTTAATGCAGACGATTAATGATTTCACAGATCGGATGTCCATCTCTTTTTCGGCGAAGACTGCGGCTTCATCTACTCCATCTGAGTAATCTGGCAGCTATATAAATATTTATGACTGGAGAGCAAAGGGGGCAGCCATGTCAGTCTATCAGGGAAAGCTGCTTGAATTATCATCTGTCGAGCGGGCGTTTAATAAATCATTTTTACATATAAAATTAACATTTGAACAGGAAGTTGAACTACTGTGGGAAATAGATGATGATACTGCCGAGAAACTAAAAGCAATCACTGCTTTTGAACAAAACTATAAATATAGATTATCGTTACAGAGCTTTTGGGATCCATCAAGGCAACAGCATACAAGTTTTTTAACAAAAACATATTGTGATCACAGTGATCGGTTACAATTTGCTTGTTCGGAAGAATATGTGAAAGCCTTAAACTCTATTAAGCAAATCCAACAAACAAGCGAAGTTCAAACTTTACCATTCTTAGCTATTAATACACCGTTTAATGATTTTAATCAAGATCAGCCAGGGGTAACATCCCGCCGCTATAATCGTAAGCTTGGTTGGATGGCTGTGGCCATGATCAGTGTCATGTCGACCATTCTATTAGGATATTCAGGTCATTCTTTTATAAATGAGACAACAATTGCCCAAAAAACAACGGTAAAAGCGGAAAGTGTCGTGGAAGATGCCGTTGTGAACCAGGCAGAACCAGAACCGTTAATTCCAGAAGAGGAAATCGATGTGGCAAATCAAACTGCTGTTCCTGTTATTGACTTAAACGAGGCAGTGACCTATAGCATTCCGGAAGGTTCTGTTGCGCTTACATTCGATGACGGTCCTTCTAAATATTCAGTAGAGATAGTAAATATATTAAATAACTATCAGGTTGGCGGTACTTTTTTCTTTATAGGCATGAATGTGAAAAAATATCCTGAATCCGTTCAGTATGCCAAGTCGAATGGCTACGCGATCGGCAGTCATTCTATGAACCACCCCAATTTCGCGAATCTTTCCCTGGAAATGCAGGAGAGCGAGTTACTGCAATCCAATCAATTGCTCGCAGAGGTTATCGGTGAAAAAGTCGAGCTCTTTAGACCTCCATATGGAGCTAAGAATGCAGCCACAATCGATTTAATGGCTAAACACCAACAAAAAATGGTCCTATGGAATAAAGATACCGAAGATTGGAAAGGGCGCAGTTCAGAGGAAATCTTTCATTATGTACTGAGCTCCCAGGCATCCGGCTCTATCATTCTTCTCCACGAATCGCAATCGGTTATCGAAGCGTTGCCGCAGATTATTGAGTACTTGCAAGGGCAAGGGTTACAAATTGTCAGTTTAAATTAGCATTTGCTATTAAGTTAGCAAATGTTTTTTTCATTGTGCCACGATTTTGTAATTCAACGCTTGTTTAAAATGTTGCTCACAAAATGAAAAGTCCGCCTTTTTGATATACCAGTGACCCTCTCTATTCAAGCAAATTACCAGCTTCATCAATAAATAATTTTGAGATCAATGATAGCGTTTTATTTTTATTGTAGACGAGGTAGAAATACCTTTCGTCGTTTAAATCGTCAATCTCATGCAGGCAAATCATCTTATTCATCACATATTCTTTTGCGGCTATTTCGGAAATAATTGAGATACCGATGCCTTGCTTTACGAATTGAATTAAACTCTCACCACTGTCTGTATAGGTAATAATATTTAATTGATCTTTTGGAATTTGCTTCTTTTTCAAAAATTTTTCAAGAATAGAGTTGGTTCCAGATTCAGAGCTTCTCATCACAAGAGGGTATTTCGTGATGTCTTCCATGTTTACGGGATCTTTGATTTTAAACTGTGTAGATGTGATCAGAACCAATTTCTCTTTTAATAGGGGAATATAATGAAGCTTGTCATCTTCATATTTTTCTCCGAGGACCCCTAGATCGACAGAACCATTAAGCACTTTTTCTGAAACAATTTTTGAAGGCGATTGATTGATATGAAATGTAACCTCAGGGTATTGCGTTCTAAATATCTTGACCATTTTAGGGATCATGAACTGGCCAGGCACAGAACTGGCGGCAATTCGGACAACTCCCCGCAACTCTTTCATACCTTGATTTAGATCGAGTAAAGCTTCATCCTTTAATCGCAATATTTTCAGTGCCCATTCATACAAACGTTCTCCATAGGGGGTAACAATACTATCCCTGCCGACACGATCGAAAAGTTTAACATTTAACATCCTTTCCAACGCATGAATATGGGAGCTCACTGTTGATTGGCTTAAAAAAATGTCATCGGCAGCCTTGGAAAAACTCTTATGTTCAACTACCTTTGTAAACACATACAATTGGTGTAAATCCATCACAGTTTGCCCTCCGATTCATAGAATCGATTAATTATCATCGCCATAATAGATAAATTGAATTTATATAAGAGTATCATTTTTCTATAATGTAATGGAACACAAGTATTTGGACATTTTTTGACAGATTCAAAAATTTATTTTAGACGGCGTTTTGGGAGAAGTTTGCGAATATCTGCCTAAACTTTTTTATCAGGGGGAATACAATGAATGGAACTTAACTATGAACCAGATCTGACTTATGATGCTGGTCCGACCGGGTGCGGGGAACTGATCATGAATCTGTTCTTAACAATGAAAAAAATGAGAAGCGGGCAAATCATCGAAGTAATCTCCTACGACCCGGGCGCCCGTGAAGATCTGCCAGCCTGGTGCAGAATGCAAAAGCATCGGCTTCTTAACCGGACAGACTTAGGCAGGATAAGCCATTACTACATTGAAAAAGGCTAAAAACCGCCTTTTACATAAAAAACATTCAACGATGGAGGAATAAATGATATGGCTGGGAAATTTTTAGTCAGTTTAACGAATGCAAAGAACGATCCGGACAAAGCAACTGTTGGTTTTGTGGTAGCAAACGCTGCGGTCGCATCAGGTCAGGAAACAGTGGTTTTCTTAAATGTTGAGGGTGCATTTCTTGCGTCAAAAGGTTATGCGGATGAAATTCATGAGGAAGGTTTTGCCCCTTTAAAACAGCTCATGGATCAGTTTATTGAAGCGGGAGGAACTGTTTGGGTATGCAGTCCTTGCTTTAAAAAGCGAAATTTGGAAGAAGATAACCTTATTGAGGGTGCAACCATTGTCGGGGGAGCGAAATTAGTTGAGTTCCTTAGCCTTGGTGCCGCGTCGATCACCTATTAGCATGAGAACAGTTGATGGCGTATGTGATGGTGGAGACTTAGATTGTGGGTCTGGCTTGCTGTTAATCATAAAAAAAGCGATGGACCCGCTTCTGGCTGGGCAGGTACTGGAAGTACGAAGCAGGGAAAGAACGGTTGCTGAAGATTTACCGGCCTGGTGCCGGATGGTCGGGCACAAATACCTGGGTTCAGAACCGGGAGATCATACAATGCGCTATTTGGTTGAAAAAGGCTCCAATCATGCCGAACTCGAGAAGGATTTACAGGCAGCTAAAGGGTACAAGTGGAGTGTTCGTGTACGCGGAGAACAAGGCCTCTCCGCAAAAATCCACTCACGGAACCATACCTTCATGGCTGGCCAGCCTGCAGATTTTAGTCATAAGGTGATTGCGCCAAGTGCTATTGATTATCTGCTGGCCTCACTTGCTTCTTGTTTAACAGTTGGCTATAGAACTCAGGCGTCGAGGCGAAACATCGTGATCGATAATCTGGAGCTCTCTTTAAAAGGCGGATTGGAAAATGTCTTGTACCATCTGGAATTAGAAGATGAAGGCAGCCCTCAAATCAAACAGATATCAGGGACATTCTTTGTTTCCTCACCTGAACAAGAAGAAATTCTTTTACAATTATGGAATGACACGCTTGTCCGTTCACCAATTTATCAAACTCTTAATCAAGTGATCAACATTGATATCAAACTCTCAATTGTATTTTAACATGGAGGAAAAACCAACTATGGAATTACCCAAATTCCCGACCACTGTCATCGGCAGCTGGCCGAGATCAAAGGAAGTACAAAAGGCGATGCGTGATAAACGGGCCGGAAGAATAAGTGATGAGGAATTTCAAGCAGCTGCCGATCAGTCAATATTGGAATGCCTGAAATGGCAAGAAGAAGCAGACATTGATATTGTGTCGGATGGAGAACAGCGACGGGATAATTTTATTTCTTTCGTAGCTGATCATTTGAATAATGTTCGGATGCTCACGGTCTCTGAGCTTCTTGATTATGTTGAGGATAAAGCAGGCTTTGAGGAAATTTTGGGAACTTTGGATGTCCCGGCTTTTTCAATGTCTAATCCGGCAGCGACAGGTAAAATCAGCCGCAAAAAACCACTCGCTTTAAATGACTATTTGTTCCTTAGAAAGCATACAGATAAAGCTATTAAGGTCGCTTTGCCAGGGCCGTATCTTTTAACGAGAGCAATGTGGGTGGAAGGATTATCAAAGGAAGCCTATCCGACAAAAGAGGATTTATCCGCCGATATCATCAAAGTTTTGCGAGAAGAATTGCAAGATCTAATTAGAGCAGGCGTCGATTTTGTCCAATTTGATGAACCCGTTCTGACGGAACTTGTTTTCACCCAGAAAAATGCAAACCGGACGTTCATGTGTGGTGCACTGACAGCTAAAGCGGACGCTGAAGAAGAAATTGCCTTTGCCGTCGACTTAATGAATCAAGTTACAGATGGAATGCTGGGCCAGGCAACAAGGGTGGGTGTCCATGTTTGCCGTGGCAACTGGAGCACACAGGAGCAAGTATTGCTTCGCGGCCCTTATTACCCTTTAACCCCCTATCTTTCCAATGTGCATGTAGACCAGCTTATCCTCGAATATGCGACCCCCCGCGCCGGAGAAATTGATGCTGTTCGTGACTTTGGCGGAAAAGAGCTCGGATTTGGGATCGTAAATCCACGGACAGAAGCGGTCGAAACCGTTGAAGAAATCGTTGAGCAGGTGGAAGAGCTCAGAAACTATCTGCCAGATGAAAAAATCTTCCTGAATCCTGATTGTGGCTTTGGAACTTTTGCGCAACGGCCGATGAATAGTGATCGTATCGCTTACGCAAAATTAAAAGTCATGTCGGAAGCAGCTGCAAAGCTTCGGGAAATGGCACTTGTTTAGAAAGTCGAACGATAATGGACAGGAGGAGTAAAAATGGTAAACAAGATTGTTAAGGTTGAGGGAAATGGAATGCATCAATGAACATAAAAATAATACAGCGGCTTGATAAAGGTTTCACCCTTTATTAAGCCGCTTTTATATAGGACTTATCATAATAAAATCAACAGTTTGTCATCCATCTGTCCTATGGTGTTGCAACTACAGGTGCAAGCTTTTGAATGCGTCCTTCCGCTTTATATTCAAACGGCTGTGGCAGTGATTTTACAAAATCAACTGTCGCCTGTAAGTCTTCCGGTCCTACCTCTAAATCAGTAGAAAGTGCACCAATTCCGTATTTCGTATTACCGTACATATAGTTATTAACAACCACTGTATATTCTTTCGTTTTATCAATTTTGCTTCCGTCCGGCATAATGATGTCGACAACCTTTCCTGTACCAGAATCATACGTGTACTTGAATCCAGCTACATGGAAGTCGAGACTTAAAGCTTTAGTTGTCGGATTCATTGTAATTTGGTTATTCAGCACCGTCTCTAAATCGGCACCGCTAAGTTTTACTTTATTCAGGATGTTACCGAATGGCTGAATCGAGAACAGATCACCAAATGTTACTTCGCCGGCGTCAAGCTGGGCACGCACCCCGCCGCCATTCATCAACGCAAAATCCGAGTTCATCGCCTTCTTCATGCCGTCAGCGATTAGGTTACCGAGGGCAACATCAGCGAATTCCGATGCTGTCGAAGGATAGTTCTTCGCTAAGGTTGTCGCGGATTGACCAACCACTTCAGCCTTGATTGGGGCTACTTTATCTTCATACTTCTTCATAATCGCTGAAACGGCTGGATCTGGAGTGTAGTCGTTTTGATAAACCGTTACAATTTCTGCTGCTTTTTTAACAATTTCCCCGCTGACAGGATCAAGCTCAAGGTCGACATCCGAGAAAGCAGAACCATATGAATAGGCTTGAACGATTAACTTGTTATCCACTACTCTGTTCACGTTCACATGGTTGTGTGCTGCAAAAATGACATCGACTTCATCGTCTACTTTTTCAGCAATTTGCGAAGCATCGAATGCATCAGTATAACCGTCCTGCGTGGCAGGATTATGGGCAAGCACAACGATTGCTTCGATACCCTGTTGCTTTAATTCATGGGTATATTTGTTGATCGCTTCTGCTTCGTCGGTAATTTTCAGGTCTTCATTACCTTTTGTAACAATCATATTAGGTGTTTCCTGGGTGACAACGCCAATGAAACCGAGTTTTTGGCCGCCAACATCTTCGATCGCATAGGGCTTGGTGATTAAATCACCTGTTGACATATCAAACGCATTTGCTGCAACAACAGGGAAGTTCATACCATCATAGCCTGGCGAGCCTTTTGGATGGTCACCGCCATTCATCATCCGTCTTAATTCGGCTATGCCTTCGTCAAATTCGTGGTTTCCAAGCGTACCGACATCGAAGCCCATCGCTTCCATCACTTCCACTGTCGGCTCATCCTGGAAAAGAGCTGAAATGAGCGGACTTCCACCGATCATATCACCAGAATGGACCAACAGGGAGTTGGGGTTCGTCACTTCACGCTGTCTAATCGCGGCAGCTGTGTACTCCATGCTTCCTGCAAATTGGTTTCCGACTTTCGTATCTGTGTCAAGCTGGCCATGCAAATCGTTTAAGCCCAGCAATTGCACTTTTGTGTTTTCTTTAGGGGCGACACCAATGTCCAGCTTGAAGATACCGAAGCCCAAGCTGTCTGTTTTATTTGTGTTGCTGATTTTGCTGCCTTCTTTTATATAAGCTTCTGCTTTTGGAGAGGTGGTAAATGTAACATTCACATTTCCTTCAATAGGTGCGATCGACCAGTTATCATCGGCGGTCGGAGTAATCTCTTTCATTTCAGCAATATAATCCATGAGAATTTGGCGGTTCTCATCAGCTGAATCGACAACCAGTTCGCTTCCTTTTACACCCGGGAAGTTACCGCCGCCACCAGCACGATAGTTGTTCGTAACAACGATAAAGTCCTGGTTCGGATCAACAGGCTGGCCATTATACATTAGGTTGCTGACCCGGCTTGAATCAGGATTAATCACTTTCCCATTCGGATCGTATTTTGCCGCTTTTGTTACATCGATTTGATATTGAACCCCATCGATAACATCGAAATTAAAGACTTGGAACGCTGGATTTAGCAATGCCTGTTCTTCTGTTTTCTTAGGATCGATTTGGTTAAACTTACCGGCACTCATCTCGATCCATTCCTTGACAACAGAACCCTTTACTTTGATCGCTTTCAATGTGTTGTCATATAAATATAAGTCGCCGGCACTGCGGATCGTTAAATCACCTTTTTTGATTTCTGTATACTCGGCTACTCCGTTGCGGCCGGCCTTGAATGGTGCACCGACAGACAGGATTGGCAGATCTTTATATTCAGGCTTCTTCTCGGCCACGTACTTTTCAACAAACCATTTTTGCGCATTGGTTACAACTTGGATCGAAGGATCGTCCTGAACCAATGAAAAATAACTGTGAATGTCATCTGTTGTTTTTCCAATTGGTGTGTTCACATATTTTACTGTTGCATCATGTGCATCCTTAACTGCTCGAACAATCGCTTGATCCGGTGACACTGTACTTTCCGTTACCGTCTTTCCGGTTGCAGGATCTTTTACGTCTTTATATGTTTCCCGAGTCGACGATTGGGAATTTACAACCGACCATTCGCCTTTTTCTTTTTTCAGCTCAAGGTCAATAATTCCTAAAGAACCGCCGCCATAGCCCGCTTGAACCGCTGGTACCCCGTTAATCGTCCCCTTGGCATTATCAACACCAGGCAATGGCTTTTTATCCGGTCCCAAGAACAATCCATCCAGTGCTGCCTCTGTTTTAGCAGGGAATACTTTATGCGTATGTGAAAAAGTAATCGCGTTAATACCAGGGACTTCACTTAATGAGTAAATGACGTCTTCCGTGTTTCCTTTATTCGCGCTGAAGCCTGAGTGCGTCATGGCAATCACTACATCTGCGCCATCTTTCTTCATTTTCGGAATGAATTTCCTTGCTGTCTCAACAATATCTTTCGTGATGACCTTACCGTCAAGATGCGCTTTATCCCACTCATTGATCTGTGGAGGTACGAAGCCAATATAGCCAACCTTGATCACATGTTTCTTTCCATGCTCATCAACTACTTTTTTCTTGACGATTTTATATGGGGTGAATTTATTTTTATCATTGTTTGGATTATTATCGTGGTCATCTTTATAAACGTTTGCATTCACAAAAGGAAAATTCGCATCATCATAGGCTTCATCAAGGAATTCAAGCCCATAATTGAATTCATGGTTACCTAATGTAGCCATATCATAGTCCATTTGGTTCATTGCCTTAAAGACGGGATGCACTTCCCGATTTTCCAAAGGATCAATTTTTGCCTTATATGTTCCAAGCGGAGTCCCCTGGATTAAATCCCCGTTATCTACTAATAGACTATTTTTCACTTCTTGGCGTGCCTGCTTTACAAGCCTCGCTGTTTTAGCTAAGCCCACTTTCTCATAGGCAGCGTCTTTGTAATAGTCATAGGCTAATAGATTTGTGTGAATATCTGTCGTTTCCATAACGCGAAGCTTTAAAACAGAAGCCTTATGTGACCTGTCTCGATCATCATCGTTATGGTCTTCTATATGATGATTTTTACCTGTTTGATGATTGTGCGCGTACTCTGCACTGGCTGGTGTGGAAAGAAAAGGAGCTGACATAAGAGCTAATGCAAGCGAAGCTGATAGTACTTTCTTAGCATTGCCATGCTTTTTTTTAATCATCCTTCATTCACCTTTCTAGTGATTATTTAATAGCTTAATTGAACTCTTAGAAGTATACAGAGGAAGGGTAAAACAGGTGTAAATCCTTTCTATAGAATTGTTAAGGAAATGTATCATTTGTAAACTATTTTTTTGAAAAATAGTTCCTTCATAATAATAAAAAAATTCCGGATACTTAGTAAGGGAAGAAAGTCCTTAATCAGTCTGTCAAACGAATTTATTTTTAGGGGGAAAAGAAAAAACCAAACTCTTCTCCAGTGAGAGAAAAATTTGGTTTTTGACGAGAGGTTATTATTCTAGTTAAACGATTTGGCGGTCCCAGTGGCGGTGGGCCGCAACGGCTGCAACAAATTCTGTGACAAACCCGTTGATATCTTCACCTGTTACGACGCCTGGACAGTTCTTTTTATTGAAAATTTCCAGCCATTTCACACCTTCATGTGTCGCGCCGATCGCCTTAAAGTGGGAGAATGCTTCATTAACAAAGTATGCAGCATCATTTTGAAATTTTCTGCTTTGACCGCTTCCGCCCACGACATAAACTGCATCAAATAAGACGGAATCAGCCGTTAAAAAGGTATGAGCGACTTCAAGCCCGCTGCCATCTGACCCTTTTACTGTCCCGAGTTTTTCACTGATGATTTCAGGCTGAATTCCCTCTGACTTCAACGAACCGAGAACGGACACGAGATCAGTACCGTTGAAATCATTTCCGACAATAACAGCAACTTTACGCGTATTTGGCTTTTTCTTTGTATTTTCCTGGCTTAGTGCCGCAGAAGATTTTGTGACGTTTGAGCCGCCCCCTTGAGGAGGATTCACACCGATCGCTTCAGCAAATGCTGTCGCCAATTCGAGATTGACATTGGCAAACATATCGGCGACTTGCTGCCGTACGGACATGCTCTTCACTTTTCCCAGTTCAAAACTGAATGCCTCGATGATATGCTGTTTCTCAGGTTGACTCATGCTGTTCCAAAACAATGTCGCTTGCGAAAAGTGGTCTTTAAAACTATCGCTCCGGCTGCGGATTTTGCGGCCTTCCACTTTTTCCTGATAGTGTACATAACCGCCCTCTGCCTCACTTGCAGGGGCCGGTGTATTTGCTGCGAGCGAATTGTTATGATAGCTTACTTGCCCTACATTAATCGTCTGGCGCCCATATCCATCGCGCTGGTTATTATGGAACGGACAGACCGGTCTATTGATGGGCAGCTCATGAAAATTTGGACCGCCAAGGCGGATTAATTGCGTATCTGTATAGGAAAATAAACGTCCTTGCAGCAACGGATCGTTTGAAAAGTCTATGCCCGGTACAACATGGCCCGGATGGAATGCCACTTGTTCCGTTTCGGCAAACACATTATCGACATTGCGGTTCAAGGTCATTTTACCAATGATTTTTACAGGCACATCTTCTTCCGGCCAAAGTTTTGTCGGATCAAGAATATCGAAATCAAATTTGAATTCATCTTCTTCAGCAAGAAGCTGGACGCCCAGTTCAAATACAGGATAATCTCCTTTCTCAATCGATTCCCACAAATCGCGACGCTGGTAGTCAGGATCCTTTCCTGATATTTTTTGCGCTTCATCCCACACAAGTGAATGCACACCAAGGACAGGCTTCCAGTGGAATTTTACAAAATGTGCTTTCCCTTGATCATTAACAAAGCGGAAAGTGTGCACACCGAACCCTTCCATCATCCGCAAGCTTCTTGGAATTGCCCGATCCGACATATGCCACATGATCATATGGGCCGATTCCTGATTGTTGGCTACAAAATCCCAAAACGTATCGTGCGCAGATGCTGCTTGCGGCATTTCATTATGTGGTTCGGGTTTGACCGCATGAATAAGATCGGGGAATTTTATCGCATCTTGAATAAAAAAGACGGGAATATTATTTCCGACTAGATCATAGTTTCCTTCTTCAGTGTAAAACTTCGTCGCAAAACCACGCACATCCCGAACAGTCTCAGCCGACCCGCGTGAACCGGCAACAGTTGAAAATCGGACAAAGACAGGCGTTTTCACGGCTGGGTCCTGTAAAAATTTAGCCTTTGTATATTCTTTCATAGATTCATACACTTCAAACTCACCATGGGCTGCGAAACCACGCGCATGCACAATTCGCTCGGGAATCCTCTCATGGTCAAAATGGGTCATCTTTTCCCGAAAATGAAAATCCTCCATTAACGTCGGTCCTCGTTCACCCGCTTTTAACGAAAACTCATCTTCTGAAATCTTCAATCCTTGATTGGTCGTCATTTTTTGGCCTGCATCATCGACACGAAACTGCTCTAATTGCTCATTTTTTCTGTTTTCATTGTTTTTACGCCCGTCTTTCATTCAGCAATTCCTCCCTGAAAGGTATTTGGTTCGTAAACCTACTTCTATCTTCGTACCCTGCTGCAAGTTTGAGCAAACGGGACTAATGCATGACTTTTCACACATTTAATTCAAAAAAGATGAATGTGAAGATCCGTGTTTACAACGCAGAACACAGTTCCTATGAATTTTTCAACAAATTTTACATCTATTAAATAACTTCGTAAAAATATACATACGACATTAATAATGGGCGTGGCACAACTCATACAATTTATGAAAATATCCCTAAATCTTATCACCTGTATAAATACAAACAGAATTCCTATGATCTTATATATTACTTCCAGCAGGTAAAAATCCCATTATTTAGTTGCGTGTTGATAGATTGTATATTCCATAAGTTGCATTTATCATCATTAACCAAGTAATTACAGTAGATTCACAAAGCTTTAAGAATGATTTGTTAACTTTTTTATAGATTAACTTCGGAGAACCTCAGCTAAAAAGATGTTTGGAGGTATTTTGATGAAAGCTAATAATTCAGGACTTAACAGACGAGATTTTTTAAAAGTCAGTGGAATGGGCACTTTGGCCTTAACACTAAGCAGTACGGGAATATTTGCCCTCAGTAGCGCTACAAAAAGTTTTGCGGCTTCTACCAGCAAAGCAACTGATGGTTTTGGCGGTTTTGGTCCTTTAGTAAAGGACCCAAATGGCATTCTTGATCTTCCGCAGGGATTCCAATACCGTATTATTTCTCAAACCGGAAACAAAATGTCGAATGGTGATCTAGTACCTGGAAATTTAGATGGAATGGCTGCGTTTGAAGGTCCCAAAAATACAACGATTCTAGTAAGAAATCATGAACTCGGTACGAACGCGGACTACCCGGTCAATGGGAAAAACCCTTGGAGCCGGGGCGCTGCTGGCGGCACAACAGCTCTGGTAGTGGGACCGAACCGAAAAGTTATTAAAGAGTACGTAACCAATTCAGGAAATATCCGCAACTGTGCCGGTGGACCTTCAACTTGGGGTACTTGGCTGACCTGTGAAGAGACACGTGATCTTGGCCATGGCTTTGTGTTTGAAGTAAATCCCCTTGATCCTGAAAATGAAATGTCTAAAACCCCAATCCGTGACATGGGTTATTTCTCACACGAAGCGTGTGCCGTTGACCCGACCACAGGCATTTGGTATTTAACAGAAGATAACAGCCCTAGCTTTCTATATCGTTTTACACCACATGATCGCAGCCAGAAGCTTGGTTCTCTTCAAAAAGGCGGGGTGCTTGAGGCTGCGGCCATTGATGAGTTGCCTCTATCATCAGCAAGTACGTTTAGAAATGGACAAACGTTTGGAATCGTTTGGAAAGAAGTAAAGCCAGAACGGGCCAAGGAAGATGCAACAGCGAACGGCTGTATCCAGTTCAGCCGTTTAGAGGGAGCCTGGTTTTCTGCTGGTGCATTCTGGTTTGATGACACAAGTGCCGGCGATGGAAGACATGGACGTATCTATCGATATTTTCCTTCCACAAATACATTGGAGCTTTTTTATGAATCGGCTGCTTCGAATGATTTGGATATGCCTGATAATATCACGATTACGCCATGGGGGGATCTTTGGATTGCAGAGGATGGACCAGGAAATGATCGAATTGTCGGCCTGACCCCGGAAGGCAAGGTTTATCCGTTTGCAGAAAACCAGCTGAATGGTTCTGAATTTGCCGGCCCTGCCTTCTCCCCGGATGGAAAGACGCTTTTCATTAATATTCAGGATCCGGGTATTACTTTTGCGATTTGGGGACCGTTTGCGCGCAGAAATGCTGCTCGCCAGCGCGCGATGAATCATGCAGCTCCTCCTGTAAACCTTGCTCCTGCTGTTTCCGCGAAGCTTGCAGCATTTGCTGAAGACCAGGGGATGTCCATTTTAGAAGCTGCAGCACTAGAACGCCATGGTATGCCTATTAGCTAATTGTTGATATGCGTTATTCCAAGGAGGTTTAAAAGAGAAGGATGTAAGCCTCGAATAAGCGGTTTACATCCTTTTTCTTTGATTAATATCCACTAGTTAGCCTCTTCACTTTTATGATCAATTACATGATCCGGATCAACCAAGTTTGCGAAGAACCATGTAGCTCCGTCATCTATTGTGGTGAATTTCGCCAGCACTTTTCCACCAAGGTAATCTCCATTAGGCCCCTGATTGACAAGTAAAGTACCTTGGGATCCATCAAAGGTGGGCACCTGCGCAACCATAAATATCCCTTGATATTCTGCAGGGATTGGCAACACGTTGACGGTTTATAACTGGGGCGATTATATTGATGCCGAGTTAATCGATCGCTTTGAGAAAGAAACAGGCATCAAAGTAATCTATGAAACTTTCGATTCCAACGAGGCGATGATGACAAAAATCGAAGCTGCCCATCAGTTTATCAACTTCATGCTCGACCCTGAGATTGCGGCACAAAATGCCGAATATGTAAGCTATTCGACGCCGAGCAAAGAAGCTCTCAAATACTTGCCAAAAGAAATGGTCACCGATGCGCGGTTCTATCCACCGCCAGCGTTAACGAAAAAGCTGGAGGTGTACGAAAACCTCGGCAAAAAGAACCTGGCTTATTACAACCAATTATTCCTTGAATTCAAAATGCACCGTAAATAAGTTTTTCTAATAGTTTTATCAGAAGCAAAAGGGTGTCCCAACATTGGGGCACCCCTAGTTTTTTCGTAACAATCATTCGGTTTATTCAAGCCGTCCTATTTGTTCCATTTTTCAAGTAAGGGGCCACTATCCCCATACACCGGGTCGGTTTCGGGAACAGGGACATTGCGGATTTCAGCGAGCGACTGTGCACGCAGTCCGGGATCCCTTTGTCTCAAATCGTAGCCAGCCCCGGCCGGATAGGCACCAACAACTTCGAAATCGTCACTGCTCTCAATCTTCTTATGGCCTGTCCCGGCCGGAAGCACAACAACATCACCGGCGTTCAACTCCAGGCGCTCTCCTTGATCACCCCCGACAAGAATCGTTGCTTTTCCAGTTTTTACGCCCAATACTTCATGCGTATTGCTATGGTAATGATGGTAATCGTAAACACCACCTGTCCAATTGCCCGACCAATTATAACGGTTGAAAGTAGCTTCAATCCCATTCGGGTTATCACGGAAAATGCCCTCATACACAATAACAGGCAGCTCCGGGTTATTTGGAATTTCTCCATCGTCCTTCAGTATGAATGATCTTACTTGTGTTTGCATACGACTTCTCCTTTCTACTGACAAGTCTCTATCACTCATCCAATTAAGATACAACAGTCGTTGTGAATCGGCTCATAACAACCTTATAGATCGCTTGCATTAAAGGTATCTCCTCCGTCGATGCTTCCGGATTCAAACCCTTTGTAAAACCAACGCTTCCTCTGTTTGGAAGTGCCATGCGTGAAGCTCTCGGGTACAACATAGCCCTGAGACTGTTTTTGGATGCTGTCATCACCAACAGCGCTTGCTGCATTCAAAGCCTCTTCAAGGTCACCCTCCTCCAGTAAATCCATTCCCTGCGCATGATGTGCCCACACGCCAGCATAATAGTCTGCTTGCAATTCAAAGCGAACTTGATACTTATTGAACTCTGTTTCACTGAGTTGTTCACGTAGAGGCATGATCTCGTCAGTCGTTCCAAGAAGCGTCTGTACGTGGTGTCCCACTTCATGAGCAATCACATAGGCCATCGCAAAATCCCCGGGAGCATCAAATCTTTTTTGAAGTTCATCATAAAAGCTCAAATCGATGTACAGCTTCTGGTCACCCGGACAATAAAATGGCCCAACCGATGAACCAGCTGCTCCGCAGGCGGACTGGACACTGTCCGTGTACAAGACGAGGGTCGGCTCCTCGTAAACGAGGCCTTGTTGCCTGAACTGCTCGGTCCACACTTCCTCTGTATCCGCAAGAACGACAGATACGAAATCCGCAAGCTCTTCCTCCTGTTTCGTTTCCTCGTATGGGGTGGTTGTGTCTGAACCGGTTATCCCGATATTGTTCAAAATGGCTCCTGGATCACCGCCTAGCAGTGTCACAATCAAGAGGATCACGATACCGCCAATCCCGCCTCCGACAAGCGTTTTACCTCCCATGCCCCGTCGGTCTTCAACGTTTGAGCTTCCTCGTCTGCCTTTCCATCGCACATTATTCCTCTCCTGTCCATTCGTGAAGTAACTGACTGTATTATTTATAAGTTGTATACCCAAGATGAACAGATTTATTTATAATTCTTTTTAAAAACAATGCCCATCACAGAAAAGAGTGACGGGCACAATAAAAAATGATAAATATCTCAATAGACAGTGGAATGATTGTGTTTAAAGCGATTTTAATAAGTCACATCGTTTTTTATCAGCCAATAGCCCCTGCCACATTATACAAAGTGAGGTCTATATCGACCGATTGTCCGAGGGCTAATTTGGCAAGCTGGGAGCCAAGAAACGGTCCAACGGTTAATCCTGAAGCGCCGAGCCCATTCGCAAGAAGAAGGCCTTTGTAACCAGGTACTTCTCCGATAATCGGCAGAAAGTCCGGTGTGAAAGGGCGAAACCCGACACGGGATTCAACGAACGTAGCGTTGGACAACCCCGGTGCAACGGCTAAACCTTTATCGAGGACCTCATGTAAGCCGCCTGCTGTCACACGGCGATCAAACTGCATATCATCTTCATGTGTAGCCCCAATCACGACACGGCCCTCATCAAAGGCGAGAATATATTGATTATTCGGAGGCATGACGACTGGCCACTCGCCAGTTTGCGCGTCTTCGAGGTGAAGATGAACAATTTGTGCTTTTTGCGATGTGATTAACAGGTTAAGGCCGAGAGGTGCTAAAAGCTGATTCGCCCATGCACCAGCCGCCACAATCACACACTCAGCTCTGTACCGTGTATCCTCAACCTTTACGCCCGTCACTATGCTGCCTGTATGCTCCAGTTGGGCCGAGCCGTGTATAAACTTGGCACCTTGCTTTTTCGCCGCATTCACAAGAGCTTGCCGCAATGCACGTCCATCGACACGCGCCGCGCCGCTAATATAAACTGATCCGTAGTCACTGGATAAAGGCGGGAACATAGCTGTTGTTTCCATCGGTGTCAGCTGACGAATAGCGCCGATTTCAGGGGCATCTTCACGTCTGTTAGCCGCTCTCTCCTCGATATTTTTGAGCTTGCCGGCAGCCGTACCAAGACTAATCGCTCCGACTTGCTTGTAACCCGTTTTCGTTTCTTCTTCCTCTTCAAGCTGTGCAATAAGTGATGAATAATGCGCCGCTCCAGCTTTAGCGAGTGCATACCACGCCTTGTTGCGCCGCTGGGTCAACCATGGACAAATGATGCCAGCAGCTGCATCTGTCGCCTGGCCAGGATCGTGCCGGTCGACTACAGTCACGTTTCCGCCTGCTTTGGCTAAATGGTACGCTGTCGACGCACCCAAAACCCCCGCACCAATTACAATAAATTCGTTCATTTAAGCTCCTTTTTCAAGTGTTTTTATAAAATTTATTTTACAGAAGTAACTGGCGAAACTCAAAGTGGGCATAGCTGATTAGAAGAGTTGTAGTTATTTTGGCTATGAAGCTGGCGCCGCTTGTTCCAGATTGGATAGATTTAAAAAAATGCCCTGCCGGATTTAAATGATGGTCTGCTGGAATATATGCGAGTGTCAGTTTTTGAGTTCGTAAAACAGAGCAAAAGACCTGCCGGTACTTTCTCCGGCAGGCCATTTGTATCTTGATTTTGGTTATATGAATAAACAGGCATTGACGGGCATTTTTTATTCGTCCGCTTCTTCACCTGATCTGCTCGTTTGTGTCGGCAGGGTATCCCAAAAGCTTGTATCAGCTGTTTCGATTGATCCATCGGCAATAGCTTTAACCGTCGCATCCAATGTTAAGATGGTCTGCTTAATTAAGTAGCCATTGCTCTTTTGTCCAAGAGCGTAGGATTCAATGTAGTGATCAGACATCCCGCGCATTTCAAACAAAAGCGTTGCGATATCATAGCGAACAGCTGCACCATTACGGCCGATATTTTCACCGGAGCCTCCGTTATATTTGCCAATATGTCCCCAGCCCGTGTTCTCTAGCTCATGATAGACCACTGCACCAAGTTTTTTTGAGCCTTCTAAAACTTCAGGTTTTACTCTCGAATTTGTCGGATAGAGAATAGATCCCGAAACAAGCTCGCCTTCTGTTTCACTTAGTGTACCTTGATGGTGCAAATCGATCATATAATCAATGTTGTATTGTTGAAAAACATTTTCATGAAGGACCCGTACTTCCGGTTGCATTGCCGTTGTAGTTTTATCATGCTCACGGTTTAAGTCCACATTGTTCGCATTGTAGCGGGTAAGATGGCGATCACCGTCTGCATGGTATTCATCAAGGGAGAAATTCACATCGCCCATCGCGCCATCGGCATTCAGCATTGGAATGATCAGAACGTTTACATTATCGAGGACACCCTTGGTTTTATTCGTTCCCAAGTGCTTAATAAATTCAAGTGCACCTTCAGTCGTTAGCTGTTCATTCCCGTGCTGCTGAGTTAAAAAGAGAATAGTAGGATTTTCAGGATTGGAGATGTACTTCGCCATGTAAATATCACGGCCTTTCACTGTCTGCCCAATCACTTCGAGCTCCATTGCTCCTTGTTTTTCATCCTGAGTTTTGAGATAGTCAACCATGCTTGCGTACGTATGTAGAATAGAAGTCTGGATGGAACCATTGCCGGCACTTGGTCCATTGCCAACCGCGCCCGTTGGAAGTCCAATTGCAGTAACAGCACCCAATGCCATTAAGCCGGATAAAGAAACACTTAAAACCTTTTTCTTGATACTCATCGAATCCCTCCATTTAATTATTTAGACACTCTAAGTAACGTACAATACTAGTTTAATATTCATTACTGGTCGTGTTAATAGAAACGATTACCTATTGTTTTGACAAATTTCGTGTCTCGGAACTGATGCAGAAGAAGGAGTTTAAAATTTTCTTTTTTCGGGAATAGACTGATTTTTATAGAAAAATTGACATAAAAAAAAAGCACCTGACCTTCAGCGCTTTAACGCGGTCGGGGTCAGGCACCTCTCTTTTATACCATTATTTTGCAAATATCATTTGTAAACTCTACTGGATCATTGATTGGCAACCCTTCAATCAGAAGTGCCTGATTGTACAGCAAGTTTGTGTATAAATTCAATTTCTCTTTATCGGTTTCAAATGCTTCTTTTAAGGAGTTGAATACCTCATGATTTGGATTAATCTCCAACACCTTTTCCGCTTTGACATTTTGGCTATCAGGCATGGTGTTCAGTATTTTTTCCATTTCAATCGTCACTTCACCATCAGTTGATAAACACACTGGATGAGACCTCAATCTTTTGGAGACCCTGACATCCTCCACTTTCCCGGATAAAATATTTTTCATGTAGTCGAAGAGGTCTTTGTTTTCATTGTCGTCTGAGCTGGCATTATCTTGATTTTCTTCTGCTTCAATCCCTAAGTCACCGCTGGAAACAGATTTAAATTCCTTATCCTTATATGTCATCAACATTTTGATGGCAAACTCATCGATATCTTCGGTAAAGTATAGTATTTCATAGCCCTTTTCAGATACCAGCTCTGTCTGTGGCAGCTTTTCAATTCTTTCATACGATTCGCCTGAAGCATAATAAATATATTTCTGGTCCTCCGGCATTCTGGAAACATACTCATCCAGCGTGACCAGCTTCTTCTCTTTCGATGAGTAAAACATTAACAGGTCCTGCAAATCTTCTTTGTTGGCTCCGAAATCACTATAAACCCCGTATTTTAACTGCCGGCCAAATGATTTATAAAATTCATCATACTTCTCTCTATCATTCTTCAATAAGCTTTGCAGTTCGCTTTTGATTTTCTTGTTGATATTTTTTGCGATCAGCTTCAATTGACGATCCTGCTGCAGCATCTCTCTCGATATGTTAAGGGATAAATCTTCAGAATCAACCATTCCTTTAACGAAGCTAAAATAATCAGGAAGCAAGTCGCCGCACTTGTTCATGATCAACACACCGTTAGAATATAATTCGACACCCTTTTCATATTCCTTTGAATAGTAGTCAAACGGTATTTTTTCCGGAATATATAATATCGCATTATACCTGACGGCACCATCGACATTGATATGGATGTGCTTGATCGGCTTGTCAAACCCGTAATGTTTTTCCGTATAAAAATTCTCATAATCTTCAGGAGTAAGCTCAGTTTTATTCTTTCTCCAAATCGGAACCATGCTGTTGATAACCTGTTCTTCTGTATAATCTTCTAATTCAGTCTCGCTGCCCTTTTTCGGCCTCTTACCAGTAACATCCATTTTGATTGGATAGCGAATAAAGTCAGAGTATTTTTTGATGGTCTGTCTTAATTGATACTCTTCTAAGTACTGATCATAATTCTCTTCTTCTGTGTTCGCTTTGATTTCCAGAATAATCTCAGTGCCAATGGACTGTTTTTCATTTGGAACGATCGTGTATCCATCTGTACCTTTAGATTCCCACTTGTAAGCTTCATCGCTGCCTAAAGCCTTACTGATAACAGTAACCACATCAGCAACCATGAAAGCCGCATAAAACCCGACACCAAATTGGCCAATGATATTATGCCCATCTTTCGCTTCGTTTTCATTTTTAAATGCTAAAGAGCCACTCCTGGCAATGGTTCCAAGGTTGTTCTCCAGTTCTTCTTTTGTCATTCCAATACCAGTATCGATGATTGTTAGGGTTCTATTTGCTTTATCTGGTATGACTTGTATGTAATAGCTGTCTTTATTAAAACTTAAAGTATCATCGGTTAAGGCTTTGTAATAGATTTTATCGATTGCATCACTGGCATTGGAAATTAACTCTCGTAAAAAAACCTCCCGCTGAGAATAAATAGAGTTAATCATCATTTCTAATAGTCTTTTAGATTCTGCTTTAAACTGCTTTTTTGCCATTAAAGTTTCTCCTTTCAATATGTATAGTGCCATTTAATGATTATAAAGAAGTCTGCAAAAATAGGAATTTACATTATTAGCACTCTATCTCCTTAAGTGCTAACCACTATTTAAATAACATACACTGTAGCTTGTGTCAATATTTAGTTGTTTCGAGTCGATTTTCTTTTTTTCTTTTTTTGGTTGCTCTACTTATGAATAACGATAAGTTATTTAGGTAAAATAATCCTAACAAATTTAACTTACAGGAGGTAACCACATTGTCATTGACCCCTTTTGAACCATTTCGCCATCTTGAAAACGTTAGAAGAGAGTTAGACCGTTTTTTCACTTCTGATTTTCCTACGATAAGAACTGGATTTGGCCAGAATTTTGGCTCGCCAAACATTGATATTCATGAAACAGAAAATGAAGTTGTAGCCACTTGTGATATTCCAGGCTTGGAAAAGAAGGAAGATGTGAATATCAACATTGACAATAACATGCTTACGATTAGCGGGACTGTTCACAGAGTGAATGAGTTAAAAGAAGAAAATATGCACAGAAGAGAACGCTTTGTTGGCCGTTTTCAACGTTCTGTTACCTTGCCAAGCCCCGTTTCTGAAGACGGTGTGAGAGCGACATATAGAAATGGCGTTCTGGAAATCCATATGCCGAAGTTGCAGGCTGATAACAGGAGAAGAATTGATGTTGAGTTTCATTAATGAATAATATGGTTAGTGCGTTTGTTACCTGATAAAAAAATACTTATCCTTCATTGGGTAAGGATTTTTTTACAACTAAACGCAATCTTACACGCCATAAACAATGACAGAATTCCCCAGTCACCTTAGGATTCGAAAAAAATTTTTATACGGTTCTGTTCCATGTCTATCGCTACACTCCCAAATTTACCTCAATGAATATAGCCAGCAAAATTATTTTAAAAAAAATTAGGAATTTTGTCCCTATATTCCGAAATTGATAACCGATACAAGAACCGCTCCTGAAAATATAGAAGTAATACGAGATCAAACGCCTCACCACTCTGTTTGGCCACATTTTTTAATCGTTCCGCAACAGAAGCAGGAATACTTTTTATCTCACTCATCACAAAAGCACCTCTAGATACTTTAGAAGAACCGTTTTGATTCGCAGTTTTTCTGCACAGTCGACAAGTTTTGTTAGGTTCTTTTCTGGTCTTTGTAGGTAATTTCGTAAACCTTCCTTCATGATATCAATACCGATTTTCTTCCGATAACGGATAATGTCACAAATCGTTTTTTCTCGATTATATATTTTGACTTTATTCCCATCTATCTCGATCTCATCAATCCCATATTGATATTGTGTTTCAGAAAAATAAATTATCTTAATTGGTGGATAGTTTGGCAAAGTCGGCTTTTTAGCCCCTCTGTAAATGGCAACCTGATATTCCCACGGATTGTATGTAGTTAAATCATGGTAAGCTAGCGCGGAGAGAAGGCATATTACACCTTTAGGAATTATTTTTGAGACCTCTACAATTTCATCTTGCTGCTCTCCCTCATATTTTGAGTGCCGATACAGTCCTTGCTTTATCCGATTGATGTCTCCTTGAGTTTCCAGCTTGCGAATATAATAATTGCTAATACCTTCGTTGATAAAATCCTTCGTTTTTGCGAACCCTTTTTGCCGTTCAAAGATATTTTCGATTTTTTCTTGAATTTGCCCATTCATTTAACTCATCCCTTTACAAAATGGTCTGCAGTTAGGCATAAAAGCAAACCTTTTTTTACATATTCTTTGTCTTTAACAAAATCTCCTTCTTATTATTTACAAAAAAGTCTGCAGTTAGACGTAACTGAAGTAATTATAGTAAATGATAAGCCCTTAGATTTGTATCAAACAACTATCCTTATAGAGGGACGTTGTATACACCGGTAAAAAGTTATCGTGTAAAATGAAGATTGGCAGTTAAACTCATGCTGATTGCCATTTTTCAAGGGTATTTTTGCTTAAAACTGCGTCCTTAATAACAATAATGACCAGTCCCACCATTTATACGGCTGCACTGGTCATTAAGGCATATTTAATTTTTATCTCTGCGATACAGATCCCGGCTCTTGTAACCCGATCCAAGAATCATTTTCATTTCCTCGCGTCTTTTTGCTTTTGTCGCCTCTTGTTTAGCACTATACACATAACGAGCCCAATCTTTACGGTACCCTGGGGTTAATGCTTGATAGAACGCAAGTAAATCTGGAGTATCTTGCAGATCTTTTTCCACTTGCGGAATTAACGCTATATAGTCATCTACGCATTGACTTGCTTTTGTAGATGTTTGATTTCTGTTTCGAGCATCTTCTTTTAGACCGACAACAGTAAAGACATCATCCAATCCTACCATCCGCGCAAATTTAATATTACTTGTCCCAACATAACCATTCTCATCTGCACCTAACCCATCTAATAGCTCATCGCGATGAATAAACGTTGGATATACTTTATTCCCTTTTTTTGGATAAGCCAAAAAGATATAGCCGTTTTTATTTAGATAATTCTTTTCGATAACCTTGTTTACGAGTCCTTTTAAAGACTCCATATCCAACACAAAAGCAAAAATAAGATCATATGCACTATCGGTTAGCTCTGTATCATAATCTGCTAACTCCGCTAAATAATCTGCTCCATCAGGCAAATTCAATACCGCTACTTTGTTATATTTTTGTAAGTTTAGTTTCTCTACTATTGTTTTAGCCATCTTTATCCACCTGTTAAATTTAGTATATTACTTCTCCAGTGTAAAAGTTCCCCTTTTAGATAGCAACTTTTTGAGTGTTGAAAATACAGCACGTTTATAACTCAAATTATTGTCATATCACGGTTCTCAGTACAGATCAAAATGAGAAAAGCGTATAAATCCGCTAAGCTTATGATATTTTGTTTGATTAAAACTCTAAAGAAGGCAAAAATAAAGCGCTTGCATAAATTAAAATTTAGGTTATAATACTTGTATACAAGTATACTTAAAAAGTAAGAGGGTGAGTTTATGGCCGAAACAAGGGAATTTTTATATCCCTCAAAATGGCTCACAAGAGCTTCGGCAGGTGATCGTGTAGCATGCGAGCTTAGGATGCGTATTATCGCCGGCATAATTGAAAGCGGTACCATCCTATCGGAAAATAAAATAGCTGCAGACTTTTCGGTGAGCCGGTCTCCCGTTCGTGAAGCTTTAAAAATACTTGCGTCGGAAAATATCATTCGATTAGAAAGAATGGGTGCAGTTGTCATTGGTTTAACAGAAAAAGAAATAGAAGAAATTTACGATGTTCGTTTACTCATAGAATCGTTTGTATTTGAACGACTTGTAAGGATAGACACTCATGATTTAGTGATGGAACTAAGTAAAATACTTGAAATGATGAAAGTTGCCATAAGATATGGAGATGCTGATGAATTTTCATATCAAGATGTCTTATTCCATGAAACGATTATTCGTGCGATTAATCATTCCTACATGCTTATGATCTGGAATAATTTAAAACCCGTTATGGAGAGTTTCATTCTTTTATCGATGCGTATACGTTTTAAGGAAAAATACGATGACTTTACAAGAATTTTGGAAAATCATCAGCTTTATATTGAAGCAATAAAAACAAAAGATAGAGCCCTGATGATTAAGTCCTTACATCAAAACTTTGATGATGTTCAAGGTAAAGTAGAATACCTATGGATGTCACAACAACTGCTAGCTAAAGGGGTAGAGCAAGAAAATGACTAGTTATATGTTAGGTATAGACATCGGTACGACAAGTACGAAGGCTGTTTTATTTAGTGAAAAAGGAGAAGTCATTCAACAAGAAAATATTGGTTACCCGCTTTACACACCGGATATATCGACAGCTGAACAAAACCCGGAAGAGATTTTTCAGGCTGTCATACAAGCCACTTCTAATATAATGAAACATCATTCGCAAAAAAAGCTATCGTTTGTTTCATTTAGTAGTGCCATGCATAGTGTTATTGTCATTGATGATAATGACCAACCGCTTACGCCATGTATTACTTGGGCAGATAATCGAAGTGAAGCTTGGGCACATAAAATAAAAGATGAATTGAATGGACATGAAGTCTATCGACGAACAGGAACACCCATTCACCCTATGTCACCTTTAAGCAAAATCGCCTGGATTATGAATGAGCGTCCTGAAATCGCTGCCAACGCTAAAAAATACATCGGGATCAAGGAATATATCTTTAAAAAGTTGTTTGATCAATACGTTGTCGATTATTCCTTAGCTTCAGCCATGGGCATGATGAATCTTAAAAACTTGGATTGGGATGAAGAAGCATTAAAAATTGCAGGTGTTACACCTGATCAATTAGCTGAACTCGTACCAACAACCAAGATATTTAACAACTGTCAGCCAGATTTAGCGAAACAGATGGGAATTGATCCAAAAACGCCCTTTGTCATTGGCGCAAGCGATGGAGTGCTATCCAACCTGGGTGTAAATGCCATTAAAAAGGGCGAGATTGCAGTCACAATTGGGACTAGCGGTGCCATTCGAACCATTATTGACCAGCCGCAAACAGATGAAAAGGGACGAATATTTTGCTATGCCTTAACGGAAAAACATTGGGTAATTGGTGGGCCAGTAAACAATGGCGGGATGGTCCTTCGCTGGATTAGGGATGAATTTGCCTCTTCAGAAATAGAAACAGCGAAGAGACTGGGCATTGATCCATACGAAGTATTAACCAAGATTGCTGAACGCGTAAGGCCAGGTGCTGATGGATTGTTATTCCATCCATACCTCGCAGGTGAACGTGCTCCCTTATGGAATCCAGACGTGCGTGGCTCATTTTTCGGTCTAACAATGTCGCATAAGAAAGAACATATGATTCGAGCGGCATTAGAAGGAGTCATTTACAATTTATACACTGTATTTTTAGCTTTAACTGAATGCATGGACGGTCCTGTAACCCGAATTCAAGCAACTGGAGGCTTTGCAAGGTCGGATGTTTGGCGTCAAATGATGTCCGATATATTCGAATCCGAAGTTGTAGTCCCAGAAAGCTACGAAAGTTCTTGTCTGGGTGCCTGTATTTTAGGCCTATATGCCACAGGAAAAATTGATTCTTTTGATGTAGTTTCTGAAATGATTGGCAGCACCTACAGACATACACCAAAAGAAGACTCAGCTAAGGAGTATAGGCAGTTAATGCCAATCTTTATTAACTTATCCAGAGCATTAGAAGATGATTATACACGGATTGCAAATTATCAAAGAAGCTTAATAAACACAAATAAATAATTATTTGGAGGAATTATAATGCCATTAATCATTGTAGCAGTTGGAATTTTAGCATTACTACTATTAATTATGGGCTTAAAATTAAACACTTTTATTTCATTAATTATTGTATCGTTCGGCGTCGCTTTAGCACTCGGGATGCCGCTAGAGGAAATTGTCAAAACAATTGAAGCAGGATTAGGCGGGACACTCGGTCATTTAGCATTAATTTTCGGACTCGGAGCAATGTTGGGCAGGCTGATCGCAGATTCAGGGGGAGCTCAACGAATTGCGATGACCCTCGTCAACAAATTCGGTGAAAAAAATATTCAGTGGGCAGTCGTTGTTGCCTCATTCATTATCGGTGTTGCTTTATTCTTTGAAGTAGGATTAGTTTTATTAATTCCAATCGTATTTGCTATCTCAAAAGAATTAAAAATTTCTATCTTGTTCCTCGGTATTCCGATGGCAGCAGCTTTATCCGTTACACACGGTTTCTTGCCGCCACATCCAGGGCCGACAGTTATTGCTGGTGAGTATGGCGCTAACATTGGTGAAGTTTTACTTTACGGTTTTATTATCGCCATTCCAACAGTGCTTTTAGCTGGACCTTTGTTTACTAAACTAGCAAAAAAACTCGTACCTGAATCATTTACGAAAACCGGTAATATTGCGTCATTAGGTGAACAAAAAGCGTTTAAACTTGAAGACACACCTGGTTTTGGAATCAGTGTATTTACAGCAATGCTTCCAGTTATTTTAATGTCAATCGCAACGATTATTACTTTACTGCAAAAAACACTGGGATTTGAGGATAATAGTTTATTGGCAAGTATCCGTTTTATTGGTGATGCATCTACTTCCATGTTGATTTCCTTATTAGTTGCAGTATATACGATGGGACTGGCCAGAAAAATTCCAATCAAAACAGTGATGGCCTCTTGTACAACAGCGATTACCCACATTGGAATGATGCTCTTGATCATTGGGGGCGGCGGTGCCTTCAAACAAGTATTAATAAATGGCGGTGTAGGCGACTACGTAGCAGACTTATTCAAAGGAACTTCATTATCACCCATCTTACTTGCCTGGATTATCGCAGCGATTTTACGTATTTCCTTAGGGTCTGCAACCGTTGCTGCATTAACAACTGCTGGTTTAGTGATTCCAATGTTAGGTCAATCTGATGTTAACCTCGCTTTAGTCGTGCTTGCAACTGGAGCTGGTAGTTTAATAGCTTCTCACGTGAACGATGCTGGTTTCTGGATGTTCAAAGAGTATTTTGGTTTAAGCATGAAAGAAACATTTGCGACATGGACATTGCTTGAGACCATTATTTCGGTAGCTGGATTAGGATTTGTTCTATTATTAAGTTTAGTTGTATAAGCCGGTTCGTTTCATGATAGGAATTAATCACCGGCATGCAGGAGCCTGATTAATTTCTCCAGGGGTAAATGCCCAAGGAAAAAATCTGGTTATTCCGGGCAGTAAATTCCCACTTATCCTCTTAGTATCTTCTAAGCTTAAGTGAGGTCTTTACTGCCTCTTAATTTGAGATAAAGGAGCAGGTCACAATGTTCAATACAATTGGTGTCATTGGATTAGGGGTAATGGGCAGCAATATCGCCTTAAACATGGCTAGTGAGGGCGATCAAATTGCTGTCTATAATTACACGAGCGATTTAACCGATCAACTTGTACAAAAAAGTAAAGGGCAACCTATCAATCCGTACTATGACATTCAAGATTTTGTTGAGTCCTTAAAAACTCCAAGAAAGATCTTTTTGATGGTGACAGCAGGCAAACCGATAGATTCCGTGATAGATTCATTAGTCCCCTTTCTTGAGGCAGGCGATATAATCATGGATGGTGGTAACTCCCATTACGAAGATACGGAACGTAGATATAGTGAATTGATAGCTAAAGGAATTGGTTATTTAGGAATCGGTATTTCTGGTGGCGAAGTTGGGGCTTTAAATGGCCCATCCATCATGCCAGGCGGAGATAAAGATGTGTATGAAAAAGTAGCCCCCTTTCTTACCAAAATAGCAGATCAAGTAGGAGATACCCCTTGCTGTGTGTACATTGGTCCAAAAGGTGCGGGTCACTTTGTTAAAATGGTTCATAACGGAATTGAGTATGCAGATATGCAGCTGATCACAGAGGCCTATACTTTTTTGAGGGAAAAGTTACTTTTACCTATCGATGAAATTGCTGACATCTTTGCAACATGGAATCAAGGAGAGCTGAAAAGTTATTTAATCGAAATCACTGCAGAGATCCTGAGGAAAAAGGATGAACGAACGGGATTATCACTTATAGATGTTATTCTTGATAAAGTAGGACAAAAAGGCACCGGTAAATGGACAAGTATTCAAGCCATTGATAACGGAATCCCATCATCCATTATTACAGAATCTTTGTTTGCCCGTTATATTTCTTCTATCAAAGAGGAACGGGTTATTGCCGAAACGATTCTGGAAGGTCCATCAATGGAACAACAAAATTTAGATAAAGACTTGTGGATTGAGTACGTGCGACAAGCATTGTACATGGGGAAGGTTTGTGCTTACGCGCAAGGATTCAGTCAATATAAAATGTCTTCAGACCTTTATGACTGGAATTTGCCTCTAAAGGATATGGCCCTGATTTTCCGTGGTGGCTGCATCATTCGCGCAGAATTTTTAAATGTAATAAGTGAAGCATTTGAAGCAGAAGCGAACCTATCCAATTTGCTGATCGCTCCCTATTTTGCAGAAAAGGTTAAAGAATACCAATTTGCATTAAGAAAAGTGGTCTGTGAGGGAATAAACTCCGGTATCTCGCTCCCTTGCTTAAGTACTTCACTTTCGTATTACGATAGTTACCGGACAGGCCGTTCAAATGCCAACCTTTTGCAAGCACAACGTGATTATTTTGGTGCCCATACGTATGAACGAACTGATATGGCTGGAGTCTTTCACACAGACTGGCAGTGATCGACAGAACATTTCTTCTGACGATTACTTTTTCGGAAAGACGGTTCCCCCCTCATTTTATAAAGGCGGGACATTTTGAATCTATGAATTCAAGTAAGGTGACCTAAGGAATGGCTTTGTAAGGTAAATAAGGTTAAAGTACAGATTGTGCTTGGGCAGAGTTTGACTTTATTTCAAGCTCTGTTTTATTTTAGTGTCTTGGGTTACTAAACTCTGGTGTTACAGTTTATTCAAAAGAAATTTTTTATCATGCTGGCAATGAGTAATGTTGAAGTGCGTATGACTTATATCAATAATTCTAGAATTATTAGATACTTCGTATAATTCCATTTAATTGGGGTCAAAAAAGCTCCTGATGCGTTACTTGAAGAACGAAGTTAAAAAAGCAAGTATATAAGACCCACTTTCTTTTTGGCTAGAAAATCAATACGATAATTGCACAGAGGCTTTTAATTTAGTTATGCAACATATAGAAGGGAGACTCCTCCTACCTGCTAGATTTATAGGAAAATCTCGTGTGTATTATTTTTTGTCCTTATGTATGATAATACTCCACCCGGCAGTTGCGTCCTCTAATAATGATTATTCTACAAAGCAGTTGAAACATGAATCCAAACTGAAATGTTAACGGAATATTCACATATCTCTAGTGTGATTTTTTATAAAATAAGTTTAGAGATTAAGAAAGGAAGTGGCTTATGTTACTTAAAGGTCGATCTGAATCGGATGAATTAAAGGCTACACGCTATTTAAACACACGAATGGAGTTGACTAATAAGGAAAAGTTTCACTATGCAAACCTGGAAAAAGGCTATGAAGGGGAGGTAAGATTTGACCTGCAGGCAGAGATTCTCGAAGAAGAAAGATATATCATAAATGACTTGCTGCTTGAAGTAAATAACTCTTATTTTCAAATTGATACATTAATCATATCGCAGGGAGTTATTCACCTTTTGGATATAAAAAATTATCAAGGTGATTGTTACTTGGAAGCGGACAAACTTTATTCCGTGACAACCGCTCGTGAATATAAGAATCCTGTAGACCAGTTGAAAAGGAGTGCGACTCTTTTCCGTCAGCTGCTCCAAAACCTCAAGCAAAATTACCTTGTTGAAGCCCCCGTTATCTTTATTAACCCTGAATTCACTTTATTTCAAGCCCCAATGGACCAACCCATTATTTTACCAACCCAGGTAAATCGTTTTTTGAAAGATTTAAATCAAACTCCGTCTAAGTTGAATGATGGGCACAAGAAACTAGCCCAAACATTAATTTCACTACACCAAACTAAAAATCCATTTACGCAATTGCCTAAATATAATTATGAACAGCTACAAAAGGGAATGTATTGTAAAACTTGCAAGTCCTTTCTGGTTTCTATAAAAAATAATGACTTTGTGTGCAGAAAGTGTGGAGGACATGAAAATATCCAACTAGCTATTTTGCGGAATGTGAAGGAATTTCAGCTGCTATTTCCTGATCGGAAGATTACTACTCGGAGCATCTATGAGTGGTGCAAGGTGGGTTTAAATAAAAGGACATTTTGCAGGGTTTTAAAGAAAAACTATACTTCATTTGGAAGTACAAGCGATACTTATTATGTATAAATATATTAATAACCTTTTTGGCTTGAAAGTTGTATGAACCAGCTCTAATCCTAATGCATTCAGACTAGCTTAAGCTTGCTACGCCTTCCCCTGTCCGAAAGAGACACGCATTGTGACTCGCTTTCGCTTTTTTGGACTTGCCTTGTCCGAATCAGACTTGCGTTCAGACTGGCTTAACCTTTTTTATCCTTCCCTTGTCCGAACTACACTCGCCTTCAGACTCGCTTTCGCTTTTTTGGACTTGCCTTGTCCGAATCAGACTTGCGTTCAGACTGGCTTAACCTTTTTTATCCTTCCCTTGTCCGAACTACACTCGCCTTCAGACTCGCTTTCGCTTGTTTTAGCCTTGCCCTGTCCGAATAGATCCGGCTTTCAGACTGGCTTAACCTTTTTTATCCTTCCCTTGTCCGAACTACACCCGCCTTCAGACTCGCTTTCGCTTTTTTGGACTTGCCTTGTCCGAATCAGACTTGCGTTCAGACTGGCTTAACCTTTTTTATCCTTCCCTTGTCCGAA
>NZ_PGVA01000057.1 GCF_002860125.1 Bacillus canaveralius | reverse complement strand
CATCTGTTTTGTGGCAGAACGGAACCCTCAAAGCCGAGTTTTCATAGAACTTTTTACACTACCTTTCCCCTCAGGTTTGCCGGTAGGGGAATTTTGTTCGCGAATCACGTTTTTCTGGCTTATTAAGCGCGGACGCGAAAACATCCCCCAGATCGGTACACGGAATATCATGTCCTTTTGATCTGCAGGAATTAACGGGCCGAACGGCGACATATACGGGATGCCGAAAGAGCGCAAACTGCATAGGTGCAGGACAATGGCCATGATCCCAATCGTAATGCCGAATAAGCCAAATGATGCGGCAAGAATCATCAAACCAAAACGCAACATTCGAACCGAGATGGCCATATTAAAAGCAGGCAACACAAAACTCGAAATCGCAGTGATCGCAACGACGATGACCATGGCGGCGGAAATAATTCCGGCTTCCACTGCTGCCTGGCCAATAACCAGAGCTCCGACAATCGATACCGCTTGCCCAATCGCTCTCGGCATTCTGACTCCTGCCTCCCGTAAAATTTCAAACGTGACTTCCATCATCAGCGCTTCCACAAACGCCGGAAAAGGCACTCCCTCTCTTTGCGCCGCTAAATTGATCAACAGCGGGGCGGGGAGCATCTCTTGATGAAAGGTAGTTACCGCAATGTATAGCGACGGCGCGATCATGGAAATGGCTAAAGAAGTATACCGCAAAAACCGGATCAAACTTCCGATATCCCAGCGTTGATAGTAATCTTCCGCAGCTTGCAGAAATTGCCCGAAAATGGCGGGAACCAATAAAACAAATGGAGTCCCATCCACTAAAATCGCAATACGCCCTTCTAGAAGTCCTGCGGCCACTACATCAGGTCTTTCGGTATTATAAACTGTAGGAAAAGGGGTATAGGTTTCATCTTCAATCAGTTCCTCAATATAACCGGTTTCCAAAATCCCATCGATATCAATGCGATTAAGCCGTTCGCGGACCTCATTAAGCACCTTGTCATTGACAATACCATTGATATACATGATCGATACTTCCGTTTTTGTGACTCGACCGATTTCGAATGTTTCCAGCCAAAGGCTGGGATCTTTAATTCTTCGTCTGATTAACATCGTATTATTTCGAATGGTTTCCGTAAATCCTTCCCTTGGTCCGCGAATAACGGTTTGAGACGATGGCTCTTGTACACCCCGCTGTGACCATCCTCTTATCGCGACGATCAGACCCTTGGCAGTCCCATCGATTAAGATGACAGTATCTCCTGATAAAATAGCGGTAAGCAGAGTTTCAAAATCAGTCACTTCCTTAATTCCACCTACTGCAAGTGCTTGTTCTTTTAACAGTTGCAAGGCGGTATTTGGGTTGGCGGAAATCTTTTGATCTAGTTCCGATCGCCTCATATCTAGCAATAATGATTCCATAATGAAATTATTAATAGCTTTGGCATCGGCCAGGCCATCGGTATAAAGCACGGCAGCGCGGATATTGGCTTTATTGCCGATGCGAATTTGCCGTATTGTTACATCCGAACTATTGCCAACCGCATTTTTCACAAACTGGATATTTTCTTGAATACTCGATTTCAGTGGCTCCTTTTGATTCGGCCCGGTCGGATCTTTTTTTGCAGTGGAGGAAAGTTTTATTATTTTTCTGATGGTATTTTTGAAAGATCTCAAGAATCTCCCCGCCTCTGCATAGTCATTATTACCCATTATGTTCTTAATGCGAATCTTTCATACTTCTTAGTGGCTAGCTAAACTTTTCAACCAAGCAAAAAAAGAGCTGCCGAAGTTCGGCAACCCTGTTATGGGCAGGAGCGTGCACTATTATTTGGCGACTTCCTGCGAATACGAACACGGAAGCAAAGATATGAAGAATCTTTTATGCGTTTAACCCCTGTTCCTTCTCTGGTTTTAATATAAAGAAGAGAAGGATCGGAAGTGCAAGTTCAAATATGAGCGCAAAGACCGGCCAAGTTTTATTTAAATTCATAAGCTGCACAGTATCCCTAAAAAACAAAAAGGAGCACACATATGCAAGAGCGGCGAATGGAGTGGTTAGCATTTTCGAGGATGTATCCGGGATGATTGTTTGAATACCGTAGCATACAATATATAAGCTGTAGGCTATTTTTGCGATGATCGTAGGCATCCATATCCCAACAAGCGGAAGGTCAAATCGATCAAGGAAATCGGTTACCTTCAAGTGCCGGACAAGTTCATAGCTGGGGTAAAACAACCTCGGCAGCATGTTTGTTCCAAGGATTAGCTGTGATGACAACACTAATATAAACAGCATTCCTGTCCCGATTAAAAGGGAGAATATGCCGTAGCGCACGCGGAAGGTGATATGGGAAAATAGAAAAAAAACCGCGATTACTTCACCCAAATATGCGACAAAGAACCAGGACCCTTTTAAAACACCTGGCAGATTTATTTCTTTATAGGGCATGATCAGAATTGGGTCAAACTCCCTTGCCAGCAGAAGTGGAATAAACAAGACGGACATCGTCATTACAGGAAAATAAACTTCTGTAAACCTGCCCATTGCTTCAACGCCACCGCGACCGATATACCAGACCGCGAGTATTAACAGGATGGCGGAAATAAAGATCGGTGTATCAGGCAGTAAAACAATATCAACAAAATCCATCAGCATTCTTATATCGCGGACAAGAATTAGAAAAAAAAACAATACGTAGAAACCGATAATAATTTTGCCGAGTAATGAAAATCTCTCTGCTAAGGCCTGGAATATATTTTGCCCGGGAAATCTGGCGGCAACCTTCGACATTAAGAAAACCGGTGGCAAAATAATCAAGCTGGCAACGATGAGCGCTAAATAAGTATGCTGGCGGGCATAAACAGCCGCCTGGGCAGGTACGGTTACCAAGGTTGCACTTAAAATAAACGTTGCGCCCATTAAGATCACTTGATGATGCGAGATTTTATTCACAGTAATCTGCTCCTTATGAAATAGGATCGAACGGTTCTAATAAAAAATGAAGCCACATGGAAGGATTAACATGGTCCGGATTATTCAGGATATATACTTGGAGTGCGGCGCTGATTAGAAGTATACCAATCGTGATTGTCCGAGTTATTTTTGTCGCCTTCTTAAGGTTTTTCCGTTCAAGTAATAAGATGATAATAACGACAATGCTAACAGCTAAGATGTGTCTAATCATTTATCAAATGACTCTCCTTTCTGCCTAAAGGAGTAATGACAGCTCCGACGTTTTCGATATGAATATCAGGTTTTACGGCAACCTCCACTTCTGGATAGATCTCTCCCCACCTGTTTTCGATTTTCTTCCATTCAGCCGGTTTTTCGTTATAAATGAGTTGTCCAAATCCTACAACATCAGCCTTATATTCATGCTGTAAGCGATCCATCGACTTCAAAATGTTGTCTTTTATTTCTTTGTTGAGCTTCTGCTCTAACGCGATAATATTCGTCTCTGAGTCAATATCGTAATTCGATTCATTTTCAACTACCACCCCTCTACCCTTGATCGACATTTCCATTGTGATTTTGTCTCTCTTCACAATGGGTTTTACGTCGACTGTATATTCTTGTATTTGCGTCACGATCTCGTCGACTCCTGCGGGAGGGCGAACGATTATTTCAGGCTGTTGTGCTTCTCCCATGGCCAAGAGAGCACCTGTGGCTTGATTCGATTTTAAAAATCCCACCAATTTATTATTTTTAAAAACAGCCAGGCCCTCCATCTTTATCAGTTTCTTTTGGTTTTTATCGGCAACTGCATATGGGAGAGCGAGATCGACGCCATCTGCAATCATAATATTGACTACATGCTTGAGTGATCTGGGTTCCTTCATTGCTGTTAACGCTAATTCACGTATGGCTTCAGACGGAAAATTCTCCATAGGAACGTCTGTTTCCAGTATTTTTTTGGCCTCCCCCCTGGTCACAATCATTAAGGCCGATAACCGGTTTTGTGGAATCCTTCCTAATACATCGATGATTGGCTCTATTCCGGAACGCGCCATTTCTTCTCCAACCAAAATCAACCGTCTATGCGCAAAGTTAAGCTCTCTTGGGTTGGATCTCTGTTGTTGATTATTAATCTCCCGAATGTTTTTTCCTTCAGTTGATTGCATCAAATACGATTTTCCACCGCTTGTACCGCCGCCGCCCCCCTTGCTGCCAGCCCCGCCAAGCTGTCCTGGCAATGCAACCTGAACCGTCGATCTATATTGCTTGTCAGATTTATCAATAGCTGTTCCCATCACAAACGCGACATCGTTGATTTCCTGGCGGTCCCAGCATCCGGTCAAAGTTAGCAGGACTGAAGCAAGTACGAAATAGCGAAGCTTTTTAAGTTTCATTTACCGTCACCTTTCTCATTGAGTCAGGAGTTGTTATCCTCCTGCATGCGTTTTAGGTTATGCCGTGCATAGGTTGACGGCCTCGAAAACATTCTCCACCACGGTGCCCTGACAAGGATATCTTTCACTTCGTTTTTTCTTAGTGGAGCTATTCCGGAAAAGTAAGGAACGCCGAATGAATTGAGCTGGCATAAATGAGTGATTAAAATAGTGGAACCGATAACTATTCCATATAAACCAAATGCAGCGGCCAGTATCATAAGCGGGAATCTCATTAAACGGATAGCGATCGCAAAATTGAATCTTGGTATCGTAAAAGAGGCAATACCTGTTAACGAAACAATGATCACCATCGGAGCGGATACAATTCCCGCCTCGACAGCTGCCTGGCCGATGACGAGGGCTCCGAGAATACTTACCGCTTGTCCGATCGTTTTTGGCAGCCTCACACTTGCTTCCCTTAGTGCTTCAAACGCTACCTCCATAATTAATGCTTCCACAACAGCAGGAAAAGGGATAGCCTCCCGCGCTGCCGCTATACTCAGTATTAATGTGGTTGGAAGCATATCATGGTGGTAGGTAATCACGGCTATATAAAGAGCAGGTGTGAAAAGCGCCACCATTAAGAAAAAATATCTCAACCAACGAATGAAGTTTGAAGCATAAAATCTTTCATAATAATCCTCGCTTGCATGCAGCATTTGCCAAAATGTGATCGGGCCGACCAACACAAAAGGTGTATTGTCGACGAAAATCGCAAAACTGCCTTCTAGCAGCTGCCCGGCTACAGAATCGGGCCGTTCCGTATACTGCAGCTGGGGAAAAGGTGAATAAGGATTATCCTCAATAAGTTCCTCAATATATCCAGATTCAAGAATACTGTCGATTTCAATCCTGTTTAAGCGTTTTTTTACATCATCCAGAACGTTAGGGGGAATGATTCCGTCTATGTAACTAAGAACAATGTTGGTCTGGGTTTGTTTTCCCAGTACCATTGCTTCCATTTTTAATTTAGTGGATTTCAACCTGAATCGAACGAGAGCCGTATTTGTCCGTAAATTCTCCGTAAATCCTTCTCTCGGTCCGCGAATCGACGCCTCTGTTGCAGGTTCCTCCACGCCCCTGCGAGTCCCCTCCCGAACGGATATAAGCAAGGCGTCAGAATGGCCTTCGACAAAAAGGGCAGCATTACCGGACAGGACGGATGAAAGAATATCCTGATATTTATTTGTTTTGGTAACGCTCGGATACGACACATTGTTTTCAACCGTACCAGGGAGATCATCAGCAGGCGTGACCCTTGTATACTTATAAATTAAATGTTCGATCATGTTGTCTGCAATCGCTTTTGCATTCACCATTCCATCGATGTAAATAACCAATCCTTTTAAAGACTGTTTTATAGCAATGTCTCGATAAACAACATCGGAGCAGTCCTGAAAAAGCACCTTTAATAAATCGATATTTTCTTTAAGGGTGGTGGAGACCTTCTCTTCGATAGAACTTGCGGGATTTTCCTGTTGTAAAATCTCCGTAAAATCCCTTTCCGTTACTTTCTTCTTTCTGTCTAGTTTCATCATACTGTCTCACTTCCCTTAAAAACCATGATAGGAATTAATGTATCCGCAGGTTAGCAAATATATGTAAATAGCCTAATTAAAGCAGAAGCGGAATTTTTAAGGTGTTTATTTAAAAAAGCGGACATGCTGGGACCCTTGTAACAGGTGGAATTTCCGATTAATTTTTTGAAGGAAAAGAGCGTACTAGAACAGAAGTAGTTAGAGCAATTACATGTACCATTTTTTCTTGAATTTCCATTGAATTTTCTGGTCTAAAGCTAAATATATTGGGGGGAAATGGCATGAAGGAGAAAGAGCTGCACCACATGTGGGAGATGTTTGTGAAAGATGCGAGGCTGCATTGCGATTTAGATCCGATCGTCAAGAGTTCCTGGTTACGGTCGAAAATGAACAAGGTAGATCCGTATCAAGCCACCGGCAAGGAAAAATTATCTGAGCATGAATTAAAGTTGTTGGTAGAAAAGAAGAGAGAATTAATCCAAATTTCACTCCCGCTCATGAACACCCTTTACTCACTTGTAAAAGGATCGGGATTTCTTGTCATTCTCTGCGATGAAAGCGGTTACTTATTAAAGGTGATTGGCGATAGGGATCCATTAATCGCTGCGGAAAAAATTCAGTTCGTTGAAGGGGCGAATTGGAGCGAAGAGGTGATGGGAACGAATGCGATCGGTACAGCCATCAAAGTCGGGACGCCGATCCAAATTTTTTCCTATCAGCACTATACAATCGCCACCCAATCATGGACATGCTCGGCTTCTCCGATTTACGAGGGTAACGGCCAATTAGTAGGTGTTTTAAATATGTCGGGGCCGTTTGAAAAAGTCCATCCCCATACGCTCGGGATGGTCGTCTCGACGGCAAAGGCGATCGAGAATGAACTGCAGTTAAAAGAAAAAATTGAAAAGAATGAACTGATGAAAAGCTATCTTGAGGAGACAACGAACACACTGAGCGATGGAATCATCATTATCAACGAAAAAGGAACGATTATTAAAACGAATAAAACGCTCCAGAAGATGCTTCACTTACATCCAGATGAAATTGAAGGTGTAAAGCTGACGAATGTCTTTGAAAATAGAACAATCGAAAGCTTCCTGTTGCTGAGCCAGGAGGTTGTTGACAGGGAAATAAAGCTGCGAATTCGCAAAAACGGCGTCCATCTGTCCGTATTGTTCAATGCGAAGCCGATTATCAGGGGACTCCAAGTCATCGGTTCGCTTGTAACGGTGAAAGAAATCAAAAAGGTTCGCCTGTTTGTCAATCATGTATCAGGGAATCAGGCAAAGGTTACTTTTAATGAGATGATTGGAGAAAATGAGCGCTTTCTCGATTGTCTGCACGAGGCAAAGCTGGCCGCCCAATCGGCATCAACTGTGCTGATCATGGGGGAAAGCGGAACGGGAAAGGATCTTCTGGCACAAGCGATCCACAATGAGAGCAGCCGCAGGCAAAATCCGTTTCTCGCCATTAATTGTGGCGGGATTCCAAGAGATTTGCTTGGCAGTGAGCTGTTCGGGTATGTGGAAGGAGCATTTACAGGAGCCAGAAAAGGTGGCAGTGCCGGGAAGTTTGAGCTGGCTGACGGCGGGACGCTTTTTTTAGATGAAATTGGCGAAATGTCATTAGAGATGCAGGTTCTCCTGCTGCGCGTGTTACAAAATCGCGAGGTGGTCAGAATCGGCGGTTTCAAAGTAGTGCCTGTCAATGTCCGGATTATCGCTGCCACGAACAAAAACTTAAAGCAGGAAGTCCAAAAAGGCAACTTCCGCGAGGACTTGTATTTCCGATTGAACGTCATGCCGATTACGATGACCAGTCTGCGGGAACGCAAAGACGATATCCCGCTCTTAGTCCATCATTTTTCAAGCCAGCTAGCCTACGGTTTGCAGAAAAGTATCCCGGCGATCCGAAACGAAGTGATGGATTTATTAACAAAATATCAATGGCCTGGAAATGTTCGCGAGCTGCAAAATATATTGGAACGGGCGATTGTGAAATCTTCCGGAAGGGACCTTACCGCTGATTTGTTTCCGGAAGAAATAACCGGACTGCACAGCTTGCCTGAAAATCCCCGTTTATTGTTACCGAGAAAGGATGAATTAAAAAAGCAGGCGTTAATGGATTCGATCACAAAGTACAACGGAAATTTCAGTAAAGCAGCCAAATATTTAGGCATTTCCAGAAGCACGCTGTATCGGCAAATGGAACGGTACAATATTCGCTAAGAAATGATAACATGGGCGAAATTGATGATATATATTGAAAGTTGACGATAAGTCTGGAAAAGTTGACGATAACTTGTACGAAGTTGGAGATAAGTCTGGAAGTTGACGATAAAATAGCCGAAGTTGATGATATGTCTAAAAAGTTGACGATAACTTGTGCGAAGTTGGAGATAAGTCTGGAAGTCGACGATAAAATAACCGAAGTTGACGATAAGTCTGGAAAAGTTGACGATAACTTGTGCGAAGTTGGAGATAAGTCTGGAAGTTGACGATAAAATAGCCGAAGTTGACGATAAGTCTGGAAAAGTTGAGGAAAACACGGCCGAAGAGGTATAAAAATGAACAGAATCCTGGATCGCAGGGAGCCTGATTTTCAGATAATCGGCAAAAAAGATTTTGAAACAAGAGATTCTTGCGGTACCCGGTAAAAGGCACTGTCGACCATTATCGGATCAACATCTGCATAAGCACGAGATTCTTGCGGTACGCGGTAAAAGGCACACCTTCATCCGGATGGCCGCATCGCCGCTCAGATAACTTTCGTAAAAACTGTCCCGTTTTGCAACACTGTCCCATTAACAAGGGTGCAGCTGTTCCAAAACGGGACAGTCTCTCGTTTTGTCAACCAATAAAGAAAGCGTTTTCATTTTTGGCATGAAACTTGCATCGAAATAGTTGGGAGTATTTTTAAAAAAGGAGGAACTAAAGTGTCATTAACAAGTGAAAAAGTTAGTATTCCTGTTGAGAAGCTGAAGTGGATGTACGAAACAATGGTCAAAAGCCGCTATTACGAAGATACGATGGTCGAGGCTTATAACGAAGGGAAAAAACCGGTTTTCAATATTGGGGCAGGGCCTGTTCCGGGGGAAATGCACCTAAGTACGGGACAAGAGCCGGCTGCCGTTGGAATTTGTGCTCATCTTAACAAGGAGGATACCGTGACGTCCCCGCATCGTCCGCACCATCATGCGATCGCGAAGGGTGTAAATTTAAAAAAAATGACGGCTGAGATGTTTGGAAAGATTACCGGACTTGGCAAAGGAAAAGGCGGTCATATGCATTTATTTGACCCCGAGGTTAAATTCTCGTGCGGAGGAATTATTGCTGCCGGTATTCCCCATGCTGTCGGGGCTGCACTGGCCGCCAAGAAAAAGGGAAAGAACTGGGTAGCCGTTGCCTTTGTCGGCGAAGGAGCAGCCAATGCCGGAGGCTTTCATGAATCCCTGAATCTGGCGGCGGTTTGGAAATTGCCGTTAATCGTCGTTGTTGAAGACAATGCATATGGAATCTCCGTCCCGAAACGCGCTTCAACCGCTGTTGAATCCAATGATAAACGGGCAGCGGCTTATGGAATTGCCGGTGCCTATGTCCGGAACAACGACCCGATTGAAATGTATCGTGTATCGGAACAAGCAATTAAGCGGGCGAGAAATGGCCAGGGTCCAACGATCATTGAAATCGAAACGCACCGCCATCTCGGCCATTTTCAGGGGGATCCGGAGCTTTATCGCGATATGGAAGAAGTGCCAAATCTCCGTAAAATCGATCCGATCGTTAAAGTAAAAGAATTGCTGCTGGAAGGAATCGCAACCGCAGAAGAAATAGAAGAACTGGAATCAAGAGCAAAGCAAGAAGTCGATGAGGCATATGCTTTCGCAAAGGAAAGCGAGTACCCGAAACCGGAAGATGCACTGGCGGATGTGTTCTCAAAATAACCAATTGAAGCAAAGGAAAGGGGATTTCAGATGGAAACGCTAAAAACGCGGATGTTAACAGGAAATAAAGCGATGGCTGAAGCAATTGCCTTGGAAATGGACAGGGATCCAAATGTGTTTGTGTTAGGTGAAGACGTTGGCAAATATGGGGGAATTTTTGGCTCGGCTCAAGGATTATTTGAAAAGTTTGGCGCGGAACGGGTTATGGATACACCCATTTCGGAAACAGCGTTTATCGGTGCGGCAATAGGTGCAGCCGCTGAAGGAATGCGCCCGATTGCCGAGCTGATGTTTGTTGACTTTTTTGGTGTTTGCATGGACCAAATCTATAATCATATGGCGAAAATTCAATACATGTCTGGCGGCAATGTAAAGCTCCCGATGGTATTAATGACCGCTGTGGGCGGAGGCTACAACGACGCGGCGCAGCACTCGCAAACATTATATGCGACATTCGCCCATCTTCCAGGCATGAAGGTAGTCGCCCCATCGACTCCGTACGATTTGAAAGGGATGATGATTTCAGCAATCAGGGATGATAACCCGGTTGTGTTTATGTTCCATAAAACACTACAGGGACTTGGCTGGATGGATCAGCTCGACGCTTCGATTTCACATGTACCGGAAGAAGCCTACACCGTTCCATTGGACAAGGCGAATGTTGTTCGTGAAGGAAAAGACGTCACGATTGTCGGCTTGCAAATGACGATGCACTACGCGCTGGAAGCTGCGGAAAGGCTTGCAAAAGAAGGCATTAATGCGGAAGTGATTGACTTGCGGTCACTTGCTCCAATCGACAAAGAGACGTTATTAACATCGGTTCGAAAAACACACCGGCTGATCGTCGTCGATGAGGATTATTTATCTTACGGGGTAACCGCGGAAGTGTCTGCGATTGTGGCCGAAGAAGCATTGTATGATATGGACGCACCGGTTAAGCGCATCGCCATTCCAGATGTCCCGATTCCATACAGCCGTCCATTGGAGCAATTTGTGCTTCCGAATGCAGAAAAGATTTTTCAAGAGGCTATGAAACTTGTAAATGAACAATAACAGGAGGTTGTCACCATGTTTGAAGTAAAGCTGCCGCAAACATCCGAGGAGGATTTGGAAAGTGTCATCGTTTTCTGGCATAAATCAGAAGGGGATCCTGTCAAAGAGGGCGATGTACTCGTGGAGGTGCAGACAGAAAAAGCTGTCTTTGAAATAGAAGCCGAAGAAAGCGGGGTACTGAAAGAAATCCTCGTTCCGCGGGGAGAGGTAGCTGGCGTAGGCGATGTGCTTGCTAAAATTGAAACGGCTGCAGAGATTTCCGTCGATGTGGAGCAAACTGATCCGGCAGGGGAAGAGCCGCCAAAAATGAGTGCTGCTGAAGCGGCAGATCCACAGTTTGTCAGGGCGTCGCCGCGGGTCCGCCGCCTGGCCCGGGAGCTTGGCGTCGATTTGGCGTCAGTAAAGGGGACCGGACGAAACGGGCAGCCAACTGAAGAGGATGTTCGCCAGGCAAGTTCACAAGAGGATAGTTCTGAATACACAGCTGTTCCATTCAGCGGAGTCAGGAAAACAATTGCAAGAAGGATGTCTGACAGCCTGCAGGAAACGGCCCAATTAACGGAAACAGCGTGGGCAGATGTGACGTTGTTGGATCAAGAACGAAACCGCATCCAGGACAGCCCTTCATGGAATGATCTTCTGTTATTTGCGGTAGTCAAGTCATTAAGTGCGCACCCGGAAATAAATGCCCATGTGCATGAAGATCAAATTCACCAATACGTTAAGGTTCATTTGGGTGTTGCCGTCGATACAGAGCAAGGGTTATTTGTACCGGTTGTCAGGAATGCAGATGAATTAAGTTTAATAGAGTTAAAAGAACGGATCAGCCAGCTTGTGGAAAAAGCAAAACATAACAGGCTTTCAACTGAGGAACTGTCAGGTGCCAGCTTCACGGTTACCAACCTAGGCAGCTTCGGCATTCAATTTTTTACGCCAATCATTAACCGGCCCGAGGCTGCTATTCTTGGTGCAGGCAAAATCGAAACAGACCTTATTTTAAAAGTCGGCCAACCAGCCGAGCGAAAAAGGTTGCCATTAAGCTTAACATTCGACCACCGCGCCATTGACGGAGCACCGGCAGCGAGATTTCTGCAAACCGTGATTCGTTGCCTGGAAGAGCCTGCTGAACTATTGGAAGAGGTTTTGGCAAAATAGATAGACTGTGAGGCTGTCCCTGGGGCAGTCTCTGTTTAATTGTCTATTGTGAAAGCGATGTGGAAGGGGTGGCCATATCCTGGCCACCCCTGCTCGGTTGTTCCTATTTTTTGTTTTTAAGAGGTCATTTTCACTTTCTTTTGCGTAGTGGTCCATTTGCCGCGACTTGGGCTTGTGACTAAGTCATTATAGGCGAGGACGTTCAAGTCTCTTTGGATGGTTCGAGGTGTGATACCAAATTCCTCTACAAGGTCCTGAGTTGTTACAGTTCCATTGTTCCGAATAAACATGTAGATGGACTTGATGCGGTTCAACATTCGGTTAGTTGAAGGTTTCAAAAAACCACTCCCTATCCTTTTTTCAAACCAGTGGCACTTCCTGCGACCGACAGATTCTATTAGGAACATGTCTCCAAATGATATGTAATTTTCTTTTCCCCAGACACTCCTTTTTATTCCTTCGTGAGTAAATCCAAGATGTATATACCTGTACTATTATTATTTTACCCATAAAATCTGATAATTTCTAGCTTTATAAAAAAGTTCACAAAATATTTACTTTTTCAGTGTGTAAAACTTGTTTATTTGCAAAACCAAATGAAGCATCACTCCTTTCAGCCTTGTTATTATAAACTATGGTCGAAAACAGGCTTATTATGATAAATTAAACGAAAATTAAGAAAAATAAATAGATGCAACTTATGGCTTCTTAATACCATAAAATCATGGGGATAATTAGAAGAGGAATGGGGAAGTTAAAGGAAACAATGTCCAGGAGGAATCAGCGGCATGAATTTCTTTCAACTCACCAAGGATGCTTTTGAGCAATTCACAGATAAAGAGATGAAGCCCCTCCATGTCGGGGAAGTGATGAATTTATGGTTTTATTTGATCGGTACGAAGCAAACGCTGCGGGGCGATGAAATTTCCCGCAACACTTGCCAGGATGAAGACCTAAAAAAGAAGCTTGACGAGGCTATCAATGATGTGCATAGGCCGATGGTCAAGGAGCTGGAAGAGTTTTTCCTGAAGGAGGGTGTCCCGCTGCCGGACACAACTCCAGAAAAAAACGTTGGAGATTACCGCAGCATCCCGGACGGAGCAAAGATGAACGACGAAGAAATCGCAAACTTTCTCGCCTACAATCTAGTCGTCGGAATCACTGCAGCCGTCAGAGGCATGACGGAAGCTGTAAGAGTGGACGTTGCTTATATGTTTTTGAAATACCAAATGATGAAGGTCGCCTATTCTGTTTCATTTAAGAAAATGATGGAGGATAAAGGCTGGTTGAAAACACCGCCATTCTATAACCAGGAGAGACATAAGTGAAAAGACTGCGCAAGCGCGGTCTTTTGTTTTATGTTTACATAGCAACAAAGTTTTCAAAAAAAGCTTTATAATAAAGGCAGACAAAAAATTTTCCACATTGTTGGAGAAATCGTACTAAAGTTCTAGGAGGATTTTTCAAAGCGATGAAACCAATTGATTGGCTAAAAGAGGCGGTAAGCCGTAAAGATGAATTGATTGATGATACACAAAATTTGCTTCGCATTAAAAGCTTGCTTGATGAGGAAAATGCTACAGCTGACGCTCCGCTTGGTGAAGGCGTGAAAGAAGCTCTGCAGTTTATGCTCGATCTTGGCGACAAAGATGGATTTGTTACAAAGAATGTTGGCAATCTCGCTGGTCATCTTGAGCTTGGCGAGGGTGAAGAGATTGTCGGCGTGCTCTGCCATGTTGATGTTGTGCCGGAAGGGGATGGCTGGACAAGCGACCCATATGGAGCGGAAATTCGCGATGGGAAAATTTATGCCCGTGGCGCTATCGATGACAAAGGTCCGACGATGGCGGCCTATTATGCTATGAAAATTGTTAAGGAGCTTGGTTTTCCTTTAAATAAGCGGGTCAGGATGATCATCGGGACAGACGAAGAGAGTGAGTGGCGCTGTGTAGAGCATTATTTTAAGCATGAGGAAATGCCAACGATGGGCTTTGCTCCAGATGCTGATTTCCCGATCATCTATGCGGAAAAAGGAATAGCCGATTTTGATCTTGTTCAGAAGGCGGCTCAAACAGTAGAAGACGAGTCAAGAATCCAGGTGAACAATTTCCAATCAGGCAGAAGATACAATATGGTTCCGGACTTTGCAAAGGCGTCCTTGTCCGTTCCATACGATCAAACAGAAGTACTGCAGCGCTTTACGGAGTACTTAAAGAAAAACGAGCTTGAAGGAAAATACTATGTCGATAACGGTGAACTGATCCTCGAATTGGAAGGGGAATCTGCTCATGGGATGGAGCCTGACAAAGGAAAAAATGCCGGGCTGCTGCTGGCGGCTTTTCTTTGCCAGCTTGAGACAGATGCCAAGTCCCAGCAATTTTTCGCGTTTGTTTCAAAATATTTTTGTAAAGAATCGCGCGGCCGTGGGCTCGGCATTGCCTATTCCGACGAGATTACCGGAGATTTAACGATCAATACGGGGAAACTGTTTTACAGCCATGAAGAAGGCGGAAGACTTGGCTTGAATCTTCGCTACCCGGTTACGTTGAAAATGGAGAAAACGAAAGCAATACTCGCAGAGCTGCTTGAGGAGGAAGGCTTTGTTATCGAGAATTTTTCCGACTCGAAGCCGCATCATGTCGAGGAATCCAATTTCCTTGTGCAAACATTAAAGAAAGTGTATGAACAGCAAACTGGCGAAAAACCCGAATTGCTATCAATCGGTGGCGGCACCTATGCACGTTCCTTGAAATCCGGAGTAGCTTTTGGACCGCTCTTTCCGGGCCGTCCGGACTGTGCACATCAAAAGGATGAACATATTAATATTGATGACCTACTGAAAGCAACGGCGATTTATGCTCAGGCCATTTATGAGTTGGCCCGCTAAATAAGCCGAGTTCTCAAAAAAGAGCGGCCAGCCCTGAGTCAATATGCTTTTAATGAAAACACAAAAAAGGGCCTGATACGGATCGGAAATTACTTCCGGGGTATCAGTCCCTTTTTATTATCAGCAGAAAAAAATCGTTTCGCTTAATAAAAGCCAGTTTTCGCTTAATTCCTGTTTTTTTCGCTTAAATCAGAGGGATTTTCGCTTAATTCCCGCTGATTTCCGCTTAATTATTTTCGGTTGCCTCTGCAAATGTAAAATTTTGTATTTTAATGTAAATATCTGTAATCAAAATACCGCTAGCCGCCTATATTTCAAGCTTTTTTTCCTGAAAAGGGTCAATTCTATTCAAATTGAACTAAAACGGCTCAATTTATCATTTAAATCGAAACTAAAACAGTTCCAATGTTTATTCAAACCGGAACAAATCGCTTGATAAATACCTTTCACCAGTATCGGCCACGATGCAGACGACTACATCGTCGGGTGTCAACTTCTTAGCTGTTTCAATCGCAGCAAAGCAGGCGGCTCCTGAAGACGGGCCAACCAGAATTCCTTCTTCTCTGGCAAGGCGCCGCGTAATGTCGTAAGCTTCTTCATCCTTAATTTGATGAATTTGATCGTAGACATCCTCATTCAATATTTCTGGAATAAACCCGGGGCTTGTGCCGACGAGCTTATGTTTGCCGGGCTGGCCGCCGGATAGAACTGGAGAACCGGCTGGTTCAACGACATGGACTTTTAAATCAGGATAATGGCTGCGCAGCACTTCGCCAGTACCGGTTATCGTTCCGCCTGTACCGGATGTTGCCACGAATGCTGACAAAGTTTTGCCGAGCTCATCCATGGCTGCAATGATTTCAAGAGCAGTCGAATGGCGGTGCGCGTCGGGGTTTGCTTCATTCTCAAACTGCATCGGCATGAAACTGTCGGGAATTTGCTCGGTCAGTTCTCTTGCTTTTAAAATAGCACCAGGCATTTTTTCATCACCGGGAGTTAATACGACTTCGGCCCCATAGGCTTTAAGAAGATTGATTCTTTCCTGGGTCATCGTATCCGGCATCACCAAAATCGCCTTGTATCCCCGTGCAGCCGCGTTCATCGCCAAACCGATTCCGGTATTGCCGCTTGTCGGTTCGATGATCGTTGAGCCGGGCTTTAGTTTGCCTTCTTTTTCGGCAAGGACTATCATATGGTATGCTGCCCGGTCTTTTACACTTTTGCTTGGGTTGAAAAATTCGAGCTTTAAGTAGACGGATGCACCACCGACAGGTGCTAGCCGGTTTAATTTTACGAGTGGTGTATCACCGATTAATTCAGCAATATTATTTACTACTTTCACAATGTTCGTCCCTTTCGGTAAAATAGTATAGGAAGTATGATTAAATGCTTCTCCCTCAGTTTGGAAGAGCCAATTTATTTTATATAATAAATCATACGATAAAAAAGCCTGAATTCGCAAATCGAAGGACTTGAGCTGCGAGCCCTGCAAACAAGAGCCGGGTTTAAGCTTCTGCGATTTGGGAGAGGATTTTGCTAGAATAGGTAAAAGTTATCGATGAAAGGGCGTCTAACCAATGGGTAATCAACCGCATTATTTTATCGCAGTAAGCCTGCCGAAGGAGACGAAACAGCAACTCAATGAAACAGCAAAGCAGCTCGGCGAGGATTTTCCTTTTGCAAAATGGGTTCATGAAGAAGATTTTCACGTTACGCTCGCCTTTCTCGGTGCTTCATCCGATGAGAAGATTGCGAAGACGATCGAACTTACGAATCAGGCGTTAACGAATGTCGGCGCATTTCGACTGACAATCGACCATATCGGTGTATTTGGAAAAAAAGACTCGCCACGGGTTTTCTGGGCCGGATTGATAAGGGAAGATCGCCTTCATGAGGTCCGGGATTTAGTGTTTTCTGCCTGTGAAAGAGCCGGGTATTCACTCGAAACAAGGCCTTTTGCGCCACATATTACACTGGCGAGAAACTGGTCGGGGCCAGAACGGTTAGATCCGCATCAGCTTAAGGAAAAAAATATTCTTGAAACAGAGCCGCTTTCGTTTTTGGCAACAGAAGTGGTTTTATATAGGATACATCCAGGGAATACGCCTAAATATCGGGCGTTTGCGACATTCCCCTTACATATTGAATGAAATAATTAAAGGCAGGTTTATCTATATGGGACAGCTCATTAAGCTGCAAGATTATGTATCACGCTATGAACAAAATATATTTCTTTATCCTTCCCGGTTTGTCAGGTTAAAAAAACAGCAGTGGGAAAAACTGCTTGTGAACTGGGAAACAGACGCTAAAGACAACGTTGATCAATCAGCCGCTTGGCTTGAAGATGATCATAAACCGCTCTTTCATAAAATAAAAGGATTTTTGCGAATCGCGGAGAAGGAGCCGGAAACGGAAACCATCGTCGAAGGAGATGAAGGTGCAGATTCCGATGAAGATGGGGGCATGTTGTTCACGCCCTCGCTGCCGTCCAAACCGGAAACAGTCGAAGATTTGAAAAAGCATTTCCTTGACCAGCTGTTCCGTTTTCAAATGAAATGGGCAAGTACAACGATTCTGGAAAAGTCGGATGTAGAGCAGAAATTCTATTATGACGAACGGCTAAAGTTTTTCCTGCAGCGCTTTCCTGATACTTTTTTAGTTTTATACAAGCCTGTGTTTCTATTGAAGCAGGCGCCGGTCGAGGTAGAAAGTGTCCTGATCAGGCCGTCTGGTGTATTGTGCATATCTTTTCTTGAGGAAGAAGAGAATGCGGTATTTTCCGGTTCAACAGAGCGATTCTGGATAAAGCGCCATCAAATGAAGGAGCAAAACATCTTGAGTCCGTTGCTTGCCTTAAACCGGACGGAGAAAGTTATTAAAAAGATATTGAAACTATATGATATCGATCTTCCTGTTCAAAAAATGATCCTTTCGAGAAACGGGTATATCGATTTTCCATCTGCTCCATATGATATCCGTTTTATCGAGAAACGCAGCTTTCAGGAATGGTTCCAATCAATGCGCAAACAGCGATCACCGCTTAAAGCCCAGCAGTTAAAAGCAGCCCAGGCGTTGCTGGAATATTGCCAAACATCCAGTATGAGACGAATGGAATGGGATGCCAGTGATGAAAAATAAACACGGACGCTAAGTGCCGAAGAGGAAACGACGATGGGGAAAATTTATTTTATTGTGAATCCGCGTGCCGGAAATGGACGGTGCCAAATAGTATGGAACAAGATTGAAATGGAGCTGCAAGAGAAACACATAGCTTATTTGGCGTTTTTTACGGAATATCCCGGACATGCAAAGGAACTGGCACAATCGATAGCGAAAAACTCGGACGGGGCGGACATCGTGTTAGCCGCTGTCGGGGGAGATGGAACATTGCATGAGATGATTAACGGAGCTGTCGCTTATCAAAATGTCAGGATTGGCTTTATTCCCGGCGGATCGGGAAATGATTTCAGCCGCGGATTTTCAATTCCAAAAAATCCTCTAAATGCTTTAACTATCTTGCTCAGGCAGCGAAAAAGCCTGCCGCGTTACATTGATATTGGAAAAATCGTGAATGAACAGCAACATGAAACATACTTTGTTAATAATATGGGGGCGGGTTTTGATGCCCTTGTTTCCGACGCGGCAAATTCATCCCCCCTTAAAGGAATATTGAATCGTCTCTCAATCGGCCGGCTAATTTATGTTTATATTCTCCTTAAAACACTTGTGTCTTTCCGGCGCAGTCCCCTCGAACTAACCGTTGACGGAAAAGAATATCGCTTTAATTCTGTATGGTTTGTGACCGTCTCGAACCAGCCTTTTTATGGTGGGGGCATGAAAATCGCTCCAGATGCGATGCCGGATGACGGGCTTTTAAACGTGACGGTTGTTCACAGCTTGCCAAGGTGGAAGCTGCTGCTTGTATTTGGAACAGTTTTCTATGGCGGACATCTGCGTTTTAAGGAGGTAGATAGCTTCAAGGGACGAACCGTCACGATCAACTCCGCATCGCCTTATATGGTTCATGCTGATGGGGAAATTATTGGGAAGACGCCCATTCAGGTCCAGGTTTGTCCTGCCGTTCTTCCGATCAGCGCGAGGAACCTGCACAGAGAGGAGCGGGATGTGAAGGAGATGAATCCAGGATGATTTCAATCAAGCGCGATTTTTTCGCCTATATAGACGATTTTACGAGTATTACGGTTCTGCTGCCCTTTGACTACCATGAAGGCGCTTCATCTTCTTTTATGCTCGAAACTGATGGGAATCGCGTTGAGCTTTTTATTGAAGAGAAGGTCTATTTGGATGATGCGGTAAAATATATTTGCCGCTCCGGCAATGAACTGGAGTTGGGCCGTAATTATTCGATTATCGATGAATATGGGGGACTGACGGACCTGCAAGTCGGGGCCGTTATCCGAACGGCTGCGTTTGATGAGAAATTTTTTTATGATGGTGATGATCTCGGGGTCCGATTCACACCTGAAAAATCCATCTTTAAGCTGTGGGCGCCAACTGCCTCTAACGTAAGGCTAAGCTTGAAAAAGTTTGACAATGAAGATGCTGATACGATTCCGATGAAGCGTTGCGAAAGGGGTATATGGTCAGCTGAAGTTATCGGCAATTTAGAGGGGTTTCGATATTCTTTTCTTGTTTGTATCAATCTTGAATGGAAAGATGCCGACGATCCATATGCGATTGCTGTCACGGCGAACGGGCACCATGGAGTCATCATTGATATTGAAAAAACAAGAACGGACAAAGTTGGACTTCCACCATTTGATCATCCCGTCGACGCGGTCATCTATGAGACACATATCCGCGACTTAACGATTCATCCAGCTAGCGGTGTGACTCAAAAAGGATCATATTTGGGTGCAGGGGAGACTAATACAACCGGCAATGACGGCGAGCCGACATGCCTTTCCTATATAAAAAGCCTTGGTGTTACACATATTGAATTTCTGCCCTTTAACGATTTTGAAGAAGTCGATGAACTGGAAAAAGGAGCGGAGTACAACTGGGGCTATAATCCAGTCCATTTTAATGCTCCGGACGGCAGCTATTCCCTCGATCCAGAAAACCCGTATGAGCGGATCCGCGAGCTCAAAAGAATGATTTCATCCGTCCATGAGCAGGGGCTGCGTGTCATTATGGACGTCGTCTATAACCATGTATATAAACGCGAACAGTCATCTTTTGAAAAAATTGTTCCGGGTTATTTTTTTCGACATGGTGAAGATGGCATGCCTTCAAATGGGACGGGAGTAGGCAATGATATTGCGACCGAAAGAGCGATGGTCAGAAAATTTATCATTGATTCGATCCGCTTTTGGCTGAAGGAATATCATATTGATGGTTTTCGCTTCGATTTAATGGGGATTTTTGATGTTGAGACTATGAACCAAATCAGAAAAGCAGTCGTCGAGATATATCCGGGAGCCCTGCTGCTCGGAGAAGGCTGGGACTTAAACACTCCGCTTGACCCGGACAAAAAAGCGAATCTTCATAATCAGCATCAGATGCCCGGCATCGCACAGTTTAACGACTGGTTTCGCGATTCGATAAAGGGAAGTACGTTTAATATTTATGACCGCGGCTATGCGCTTGGCAATGAGCATTATTACGAAGCAGCAAAGCAAGTGCTTGCCGGCAGCGTTGGCCTTGAGAAAAAAGAACGGGGAATTTTTCTCGAACCTTGCCAATCTGTGAATTATGTGGAATCCCATGATAATCATACGCTTTGGGATAAGCTGATGAAATGTGAAGGGGAGACACCCGAACATATCCGGAGAAAATATCATCGGCTCGCGACCGCGATGGTGATTCTCGCTCAGGGGATTCCTTTTTTGCACAGCGGCCAGGAATTTTTCAGGACTAAAAAAGAAATTGGTAATAGTTACCGATCTCCGGACTTGATCAATCAGCTTGATTGGGAGCGGAAAATCACGCATAAAGACAATGTGGAATATATCAGAAACATGATTGGAATCAGAAAATCGCACCGGGCTTTTCGCTTGCCAAGCGCCGAGATGATTCGCCGCCATGTCGAGTTTATTCCGATGCCGAAACCGATACTTGGCTATCTGTTAAAGGACGTCGGCGATTTTGGTTGCTGGAATACGATTCTCGTTATTTTCAACCCTACTTTAGCGGATGTTGTCGTTGAGCTTGGGAACCGTGGAGGGTGGCAAGGCCTTGCCAATCATGAAAAAGCTGCAACACGCCCTTTCTTTTCTGTTGAAGGGAGTTCGCTTAACATGCAATCAGCAAGCATTTATATTCTTGTGCGCTGATATTTTTCAAGTAGGTGGAGATGGACTTGACGATATACCTCTCTGGATATAAAATTTAAAAGATAGCTATTGTGAAGGTATGCTTCAGTAGCTGTCTTTTTTATTTCACAGATGAATAGTTAAATTAAAATGGACATTAATGGCATGTAGATGAGCCTTTGAAGCAACAGGGAGATACTTTCCGGGAGCATCCTATATAAGGTACTGCAGGAAGTTGGACAGAATCAGGTTCAGGCGGTTTGCCAATAATCGCCGCAAGAACAGCATAAATTGAAGGTGAACCATTTGGAACATTTATTTGGACAAGGCTGGGAAATCATCCCGGCAGGCGGGGCTACAGGAGAGGCATTTATTGCACAGAATGAAGAAGAGAGACTTTTCTTAAAGCGTAATTCTTCACCTTTTCTTGCCGTTTTATCAGCGGAAGGGATCGTCCCAAAGCTTGTTTGGACAAAACGGCTTGAGAATGGAGACGTGATTACCGCACAGCAGTGGTTAAACGGCAGAGAGCTCAAGCCTGCTGAAATGATTGAAGAACGGATTGCCAGGCTACTCAGGAAAATCCATCAATCAAAGCCGCTGCTCGGAATGCTTGAAAGGCTCGGAAAGACACCGCTCTATGCCGATACCTTACTCGATATGATTGAAGGTGAGCTGGACCCGGAGGTGTTAATGCTCCCGTCTGTGAAGCGATCCATCTCTTTTCTAAAGGAAGAGGTCGGAAACGTTTCCTGCCCGGACATGGTCGTTTGCCATTGTGATGTCAACCATAACAACTGGTTGCTGACGGAAGACAACCAACTGTATTTGATCGACTGGGACGAAGCGATGATAGCCGATCCTGCGATTGATTTAGGCCAGCTGCTTAACTGGTATGTGCCCCGCGAGAACTGGGAAGACTGGCTCAATCGTTACGGTATCGAACTGACAAAAGAACTTGGTCTTCGGATGAAATGGTATGTGTATGCGCAAACGCTGACATCCATTCAATGGTATAAAACGAAAGGGCGATTCTCTGAAATGGAAAGATGGATCGACTATTTAGACGAAATATAAGTCAGGAAAGCTGATTAATCTCATTAACCCATGCGGACAATTGACCTTGATTGGATTCAATGTGTGCATTTAAATTGCGGGCCTGAATGCCATGCTGGCTGTAATCATAAATTTCCTGAAGAATATTTTTAACATCCTGGTTGATTTCAGTATTGACCATAAGCGACTTAACGAGGCGTTCCAACTGTTCACATTCAGCAATAGAACCGCTGCAATCTGTGCGGTGATTACTCAATATATCTTTTAATAGATCAACTTGATGCTGCTGATTGAGCGGCATTTGTATACACCCTTTCGAAATCTTCGAGTATGGACTTTAGTTGCGGCATGTTCAAGGAATTCACAATTAGCTTGTGGATTCCTTTTTCTGTTTATGCATGGTGCCACAAATTCAAAACCCACTTCATTTCGCGGGGTTGCATGCCACATAAATGAATGATATGGTTTGAACGATATTATTTTTTAGGGGTGTCTGAACTTGAGACTTAGAAATAAACCTTGGGCAAAGGATAAAATAGAGCAGTATCCACAGTACGTTGTCGCTGACCCGGAAGCGGTAAAAGGAAACTGGGGTAACGCCTTTGCAGAGAACCAGCCTCTTCATATTGAGATCGGGACTGGCAAAGGTCGATTTATTACCGAAATGGCAAGAGTAAATCCCGATATCAATTACGTAGGGATCGAATTTCAGCAAAGCGTGATCGTCTCTGCCCTTGACCGGTTGATTGAAGCTGAGCTGCCGAACGTGAAGCTGTTAAATGTTAATGCGGCCGATTTAAAATCGTTTTTCGCAAATGGCGAGGTTGAGCGGATTTATCTCAATTTTTCCGACCCGTGGCCAAAAATACGGCATCACAAGCGGCGATTAACCTATAAAACGTTTCTCAGCCTTTATGAAGGCATTATGCCCAAAAATGGTGAAATCCATTTAAAAACCGATAATCAAGGCTTGTTTGAATATTCATTAACGAGTTTTTCAGAATACGGCATGCTTTTGAAATTTGTCAGCCTTGATCTGCACAATAGTGATTTCGAAGGAAATATTATGACGGAGTATGAAGAAAAATTCTCTAAAAAAGGCAACCGTATTTATCGCTGTGAAGTCCAATACCGAAAGAAATAGCAGGAGCCCGGTGCATGTTGGCCGGGTTCTTGTTCTGGCGAGCACTTTCAAATATTTTTCATCATTTATTTGCAATGGTACACTAAAGAAAACACGAGGCAAGGGTGATGGATATGGAAAGTTTACAGCTTAACGGCTTGCAGCTGACATGGATGAATGGCGGGGTTACCCATCTTGATGGAGGAGCGATGTTTGGCGTCGTGCCAAAACCACTCTGGTCCAAATATTATCCGTGTAACGAAAACAATCAAATCGAATTGCGCACCGACCCGATTTTGGTCGAAGCAGATGGGAAGAACATTTTAATTGAGTCAGGGCTTGGCGCGGGGAAGCTGTCCGAAAAGCAGAAAAGGAATTATGGAGTAACCGAGGAATCAAAGCTGGAACGGTCGTTAATCGACAAAGGTTTAACACCGGAGGATATTGACATTGTCCTGATGACGCACATGCATTTTGACCATGCGTGCGGGCTAACGAAGCCGGAGAACGACGGGCATGTTTCCGTGTTTCCAAATGCAAAAATCATCACTTCCGAGACGGAATGGAACGAAATGCGACAGCCGAATATCCGCTCCCGGAATACATACTGGCAGGAGAATTGGCTGGCGGTTCAGGACCAGGTCGAAACGTTTGAAAAAGAATGGTCAACACCTTCCATCAAAATGGTCCATACAGGTGGACACAGTGAGGGGCACAGTATTGTCATTATTAATTCAGGTCCTGAATTTATCGTCCATATGGCTGATCTCATGCCTACCCATGCCCACCAAAATCCATTATGGGTTCTCGCCTATGATGATTATCCAATGGACTCAATCCGTGGGAAACAGGAGTGGATCGAATTTGGAAAATCGAAAAATGCCTGGTTTTCTTTTTATCATGATCCCTTTTACCGTGCTGTTAAATGGAATGAAAACGGCAAAATTACCGAGGCGCTAAAACGGGCAAGGTGAGAGATTTTACAGCGTGTGCACTCAAAGAAAAAGCACTGCCGGAATCTGACCCGGCAGTGCTTGTTAAACTCGGACTTGTTGCAGGATTAACGGCCTTAGGGCATTTGATCTGTCAACATGTATAAACGCATCGTAACGCTCGGCCATGACGGAAGGCACATAATTGCCGTACCTTTCGTAGGCCGGATTATAAACAACACCGATTGCGCGGTGTCCGATTATCTCACTGAACAGCGGCCGGTTTTCGTCATTAAAAAATAGCATTTTATTATATGGGCCGGTTCTGTGCATCATATCCTCCCAGCTTCCCGGCATCGCAGGGGGAACGTCTTTAACTTCCATGTTCACGCCCCACTCGTCCGCCGCTATCACGGTTCCGCTATGTGTTCCGAAACCGACAATATAGACATCGTCCGGGTTGTTTCGTTCCCTGATAACTTGCCCGACATTGATCGTCCCGTTGTCGATCATGTTCGTCGCCCTTGCATCGCCGACATGGGTGTTGTGTTCCCAAATAATTACTTTTGAATCGGAACCGAAAAAGTCGAGAATCTCTTTGAGGGCCTCTACCATATGCAAATCGCGGATATTCCACGATTGTTCATCGTTTAAAACCATCGAGCTGTAATATCTTTCAGCATTAGCCATAACAAGCGCATTCACTCTCAGGCTTAAGCCGCTTTCTTCCCCGTCCTCATATTGTTCTTTGTTTCTGCGGATTTGCGTCAGCAGCTTGGTTACTTCTTCTACACAGCCTTCTGAATAAATCGCCGATGCGACCGCATATTTCTCATTGTTTCGATTAAAAGGTTCGAAACAGGTAAATGCTTTTTTCGCCAATTCTAAATCCGGTGATTGAATTTCTTCAAGATAATCAACAACCTCCTCCATTGACTCCCATAAACTGTACACATCCAGCCCGTAAAAACCAGTTTTTTGTCGGTCGGGAAGTGAAGAGTTATGATCCTTCAGCCATTCTGCAAAATCGGCAATTTCCTCGTTGGCCCACATCCAGGTTGGCCAGCGGTTAAACGATTGTAAAGCGTGTTTAGCGGATTCGTACCTTTGATCATACCCTTTAATATAGCGGGTTACTTCCATGCACGAAGGCCAGTCTCCTTCGACGGCAATGATTGTAAAGCCTTTCTCCTGAATAAGCTTTTTGGAAATTTCGGCTCTGATTTGATAAAACTCTGATGTTCCATGGGAAGCTTCGCCGAGAAGCACGATTTTAGCGTTTCCTATTTTTTCGACGAGCAAGTCCAGGTCATTTTCGTGTGTTAAGGGAATAGCATGTTCTTCAATATTGTCTGTTAGCGTTTTTTGCATGGAAAATAGCCTCCTGAATGATTTTAATCGTGATTTGGAGATCTGCTTCATTGTGCATTTTTATTGTTTATACTCGGCCTGATAAGAATTAGGGCCGGCATGGACCGACAATAGAGTATCAGCATAACCGACAAGACGGTTCACTAATTCGTCTGCAAGGGCGTAGACGAGATGATAGGCTTCCTGCTCATACAGCTTTGGGTCATCAAAAATAACGGTTGTATGGATGAAAATATCCTTATTTCCATAAAGGTTGTAGTGAATGATAGCTTTTCCGGCCGCTCCGCCAGTCTGGGGATCCTCGTAATTCTTCAAAAAGATATACCATTCTTCAGCTGTGGCGGATCGGAAATTTTTCGTAAAGGCCATTCGATCAATTTCTTCCTGGATTCGTTTTCTCTCTTCTTGTTCCATTCCGTCAACAATGTTCTCCATGCTTGTCCCCTGCCTCGTTGATGATGGATTAGCCATGCTCTGTCTCCCTTTATGTATAATTCCTTTTCAGGTGAAAAGTATGTCTATTCTGCCTGTTTTTCAACTTAATTAGCTGGGAAAAGAGGAATTTACGAAGCTGTCCAGAACTTTAGAGTAAGGAGAGAAATAATATGAAACCATTTCAATTTATTAAGGATTATAAAAATGAGCAGCAGCTCAGAGAAAGCTTTTTTCAGCTTGCTGACAATGTTTTTGCCATCAATTTTCAAGGCTGGTTTGAGAAAGGATTTTGGACTGATCGATATATTCCCTATTCCTATCTGGCAGGAAATCAGGTGGCCGCCAATGTGTCAGTAAATATGCTTGATTTGATTATCGATGGTGAAAAAAGAAGTGCGGTACAGATCGGAACTGTGATGACGCATCCAGACTATCGAAATCAAGGTCTTTCCGCGAGTTTGATGAATATAGTTTTGGAAGAATATCAGGACGAGGTTGATTTTATTTACCTGTTTGCCAATCAGACCGTGCTGGATTTTTATCCGCAGTTTGGGTTCGAAGCAATGAACGAACTGCAATATTCTATGAAATTCACGTCAACAAGTAGTTCTGATTGCGCAAATATTCGTAAATTAGATGGAACGAACACTGGAGATCTGGATTTTATCTATCAATTTGCTTGTGAAAGAGTGCCTGTGTCACAACGTTTTGGCACTGACAACTCCCGAGAAATTTTAATGTTTCATTGTATGAACGTGTTTCCTCATGATATTTATTATTTCGACCGGGAAGAAGTCATGATCATCTTTAAAAAACAACAAAGCCGAATTGATATTTTTGATGTTATCAGCAAAAGGCAAGTGAATATTGAAGGTATTTTATCGGCCATTAGTGGGAACAGTACCGATACAATTGTTTTTCATTACACGCCAGATGACCAAAGACACGAGTTAGAAAAAAAGAGGATTAATGATGGATTATTTGTGAGAACGAATGGCGGTCAGCCATTTCCACTACATATCAAGCATCCAGTTACTTCTCAGGCATAAATAATTTCAACATATGTTTATAAAAGGTTTTTTCTGGCTATAATAATTACGCAAAATCAAATTGGAATTTTGTTGATTTTTACATGTAGGAGGAAAAAAATGGAACGCGGAAAAGTAAAATGGTTTAACAGTGAAAAAGGTTTTGGATTCATCGAACGTGAAGATGGAGAGGATGTATTTGTTCACTTCTCCGCTATTCAGGGCGAAGGCTACAAAACGTTGGACGAAGGCCAGGAAGTGACTTTTGAAGTGGAAGATGGCCAGCGTGGACCGCAAGCGACAAACGTAAATAAGGCCTAACCAGGGATACATCTAAACAGACTCGAAATCCTGAGTCTGTTTTTATTTTAATTTTGTAATAAAAAATAACCCTGCTCCGCAACAGGAGCAGGGGGCAGATAAAGTAAAAGGTTTATGTTAGTATAAAGCTGTGCCAGGCAATACATACCTAGACGTATTAAAATCTGATGATGCATTTTTTGCCATTGTTATGCGATAATGAAAAAGTTCTGATTCGGATAAAAAAATGGTAAGAACACCACCATAGAAAATAGGAAGTGAATGTAATGATTAGAATAGAAGCACCGACTCCTGATTTAGTTATCACTAAAAGCAATCAATTGGGTGAGCAAGGGGAGCCGGAAATCAGCAGCGTGTATGGCTTCACTGATTATATGCGGATTCCACGCGATAAAAGCGGAATTTTCATGTTCTCTAACATCAATGACGAATTACTATACGTTGGAAAGGCAAGGAAGCTCCGACAAAGAATAAAGAAACATTTTGAAGATAATGTCTCACCCATCAAACAGCATCGGGACGAAGTATACGAAATTGCCGTTTGCTACGTGGACAGCGCCATGGAGCGCGAAATATATGAAACGTATATTATTAACACTCAGCAGGCGAAATACAATATCGATAAGGTATATTTTAAGTAATTTATCGGATAATCAATAAAACACAGGCAGCTAGCCCTGAACCATGTGCGATACTTCTGACGGAGTATCGTTTGTCTTTTTTTTAGCAACAAAAATACTGGTTCCCGTGCATAGCTGCCACGATTTAAGCCCATGTCATTTGCAGGCGATTAAATGCCTAACACCTATTTCTGAATTATACATAAATTAAACGTGTGAACAGCAGTTGCTGGGTAAAATGCTTGTTCAACAAAACAAACGGTTCATTTATGAGGGAGGACTCATTATGCCACATCAGGATGCTTACAGCAGGTATTTGTATCATTTGGGATTATGTGAAGAATTTAAGAGGATGAAAGAGGCTTGTGCCCAGGACCCAAGAGCGTATTTCACTTACGGAGAAAGAGAAAGCGAGCATAAGGCACGAGCTTATCATTACAGAGCACAATTAGATCAGTACCCTGGACAACAATACGGGGCATATTAAAATTGGACTGAATAAAGAGTGCAACTCCCGAATGTTTGGTTCAGGAGTTGCTTTTAACATCTGTAAACGGTTCTGCGCTGCTATTATTACATAATCCAGAATTTCTTTCCTAATCAAATTCTTTAAGTAATCGGGTAAATATCAAGGATTGTTCCGGTTTTTGCATCGGCTACAAACTCATATTGCTCAGCTTCCTCATTGACGGTCCTCGAAATGCCGCCTCGATAGACGTTGTAGTGCAGCTGGTTTTTTTCGTAAGGTTCTGTTTTCATATGGATCCATGAGCCGCTGATTGGGGCTTCTTTTTTGAATTCTGATTTTACATGGGCAAGGACTTTTTCGGAAGAAACGCAGCTGTTTTCAGCCAGCAGTTCTTTTGCGGCGAAGCCGGTCACGATTCCTACCCCGACGCCAAGGAAAAACGATTTCCAGTTCATGATTGCACCTCCAGTGATTTCAATTGCTCTTTTCATCATATCAAATATTTTTCTGGGAAAAAATCATAAACATACAATTTATTTTGCCGAATGACAATGGTGGTAAGCCGTTCGAAAGTTCTGTAAAATAAAAAATATACATACTAAAAATGGTGATAGAAGGAGTAAGTTAATGAACGAGCAAACATTACAGCTTTTTAAAACGTTAACGGAGCTGCCCGGAACGGCGGGGAATGAGCATCAAGTCCGCAAGTTTATGCGTGAGCAATTGAGTCAATATGCCGATGAGGTGGTGCAGGACAAGCTTGGCGGAATTTTCGGCTTGAAAAAAGGGCCGGAAAACGGGCCAACGATTATGGTGGCAGGCCATATGGATGAAGTAGGCTTTATGGTGACATCCATCACCGATAACGGCATGATCCGCTTCCAAACGATAGGCGGATGGTGGAGCCAGGTGTTATTGGCCCAGCTCGTGCAAATCATTACCGACAGAGGCCCGGTTATCGGCGTTATCGGATCGATTCCCCCGCATTTGCTGGACGAAGCGAAACGGAATAAGCCAATGGAAATCAATAATATGCTGATTGACATTGGTGCAGATGACCGTGACGACGCTATCAACATCGGAATTAAGCCGGGCCAGCAAATCGTCCCGATCTGTCTGTTTACGCCGATGGCGAATAATAAAAAGATTTTGGCAAAAGCATGGGATAACCGCTATGGCTGCGGATTGGCGGTCGAGCTATTAAAGGAGGTTAAGGATGAAAAATTGCCAAATACGCTTTATTCCGGGGCAACGGTTCAGGAAGAGGTTGGTCTAAGGGGGGCGCAGACGGCCGCCAATATGATTAAACCCGATCTGTTTTTTGCCCTTGATGCAAGCCCGGCCAACGACATGTCAGGCGACAAAAACGAGTTCGGCCAGCTCGGCAAAGGTGCGTTATTGCGGATTTTCGACCGGTCGATGGTCACACATCGCGGTATGAGAGAGCTGGTTCTTGATACAGCTGAAACGAACGATATTCCATACCAGTACTTTGTATCACCAGGCGGAACCGATGCCGGCCGTGTCCACATCTCCAATGAAGGTGTGCCAAGCGCAGTGATTGGCATCTGTTCCCGCTATATTCATACCCATGCCTCAATCATCCATGTCGATGATTATGCGGCGGCGAAGCAATTGCTGGTAAAGCTTATGAAAGCTTGCGACCGCTCGACAGTTGCGACAATCAAACAAAATAGCTGATCATTAGGTTATAGCGGTTCTCGCGCATTTCCTTCATCAGTTAAGTTGCAACTATGAAACAAAATAGCTGATCTTGGGGGAGGAGCTTGGTCAGTCCTCCTTTTACCATACTCAAAAAGGGTGAACAGTATCATGAAGGTGATCATTGGATCAAAAAATCCGGCCAAGGTCTCGGCCGTTCAACAGGCGTTTGCAAATTTTCAGGCAAAAGTCATTAGCACAGATGTGCCTTCCGGGGTGAGGGAACAGCCTTTCAGTGATGATGAAACGATTGAGGGGGTTGTTAACAGAGCAATTCTTGCACTCGAAACAGGCGAATGTGATATTGGAATCGGGCTCGAAGGAGGCGTGCAAGAATCAAGCAGCGGCTTGTTATTATGCAATTGGGGAGCATTTGTCCAGCAAGAAAAGCCGCCAATCATCGCGGGAGGGGCAAGATTCGTGCTTCCGGAGGAAATTTCGCAAAGGCTGCGGGCCGGGGAAGAGTTGGGTCCGGTGATGGATGATTATGCAAAAAAGACAAATGTCCGTAAAAATGCAGGTGCGGTAGGCATTTTCACATCCGGTTTGGTCGACAGAGCCGCGATGTTCTCACACATCATGCATCTGTTAATCGGGCAGTACATATACAGGCAAAACGATGAATAACGACAGGACAGTGCCAGCTTCCTTAGGAGGCTGGCACTGAAAATTTATTTGGCATTTCACCGAGAATTTCCTCGCCGATCAAATCGGAGCGGCTATGATCCTCCATTGGTCCTACAAATTTAACAGGGAGCTGCAGCCTTTCAGCGCCTTCCTTTAAGTCTTTTCTCCAGCTGCTGTGAATCTCACCGGCCAAGTATACAATTAACTCCATCCTGCTAACCTCCTTTAGTGATCTTCCTTCAGTTTACCATTTTAACCAAAATGTAACCAAGCTGGTTATGAAAATTACAAAGATGTCTTGTCAGCCTATTAAAAAGAACGGTATGATAGGAAAGGAGAATTTGTGACTATTGCAGGGAGGAAAATAGTATGAGAAAGCACTATAAAGCAGCCTTGCTTTTAGTGATTGCTGTTTTTTTACTCGGAGCATGTTCCGCATCTGTAAAGGAAGAGCAAAAAGCTGCAGAAGCTGCTGTTGAAAAAGCTTTACGCAGCGATGCAAAAAAAACAAATAAAAAAAATGAAGATATCCAATACCATTTGCCGTTTGGTATGGAAATAGAAGATGCAGCAGCAAATAATATCGTTTTAAAAAATGGGGCAAAAAAGTATCTCCTCTTCTATAACCAGCATGAAGGCAGTGATAGTCAAGTAGTTTACGAGGCAACTGCCAGGCAGCAGAAGTATGATGTCAAGAAAACTTTTGCTGACGATGATCGCTTTGGGTTTTTACTGATTAAAAACCTTGAAAAGAACAAGAATGAAGTGACGATTGGAAATGGCGGGATCAAAATCACTTCTGAAGTGAAAACAAGAAACCTGAAATCAGAAGCTGAAATCATGGCACAAATCATCCGCTCAGTGCAATTTAACGAAAAGGAAGGGAGCAAATAGCCCTTCCTTTTTACATTCCGTCAATTAAGAGGACGCGATTTATAAATTGTCCAAAAGTCAATATGTGTTATAAATCCGAATAGTTTTGCTGATACTAGCCATGCTATGAATGCAAAATCATATTAAGGAGTGAGCACAATGAGAAAAGGATGGATCCTGTTCGTGTCAGCGCTATTTCTCTTCGGTTTGACAGGCTGCGGCATCGGTGATAATGCTGGTGATAACGCAAATAATGACGCCGAGCCGATCAGAGTCGGGAACAATAATGACAACAACGGCAACAATAATAACAACGATAATAACGAAAGGGTGCGAGTGTCAGACCGCGCCTCCCGGAATATTGAACGCATGAAAGAAGTAGATCAGGCACAGGTATTTCTTGTGAATAATAATGCGTATGTCGCTGTACGGCTTGCTGATGATGCTAATAATGGTGGTGGTGCCGGCGGTAACAATGGTGAAGCTGGCAATAACAATGGTGGTGAAAACGGAAATAACGCTGCAAATGGCACTGAGGATGGCGTTATTCAGGACACAAGAGGCGGAACTGCTAATAATTTAGCAGAAAACGGTGCAATTGATGGCAATGGTGATGCCGGCAATAATGGGAATGACCAAGGCAACAACCAAGGAATTGGCCAAGGCGATGGCCAGGGTACCGGCAATGAAGCCAGCAATAATGTGAATATTCAGCAGGACAACTATGGTCCGGTGGATTCACCATTAGATCAAAAAATAGCCGATCAGGTACGGGCAGCCGACAGGAATGTTCACCGAGTGTATCTCTCAACGAATCCCGATTTTTATGACACATTGACAGGCTATGCGGATGATATTGAGGGTGGCGGGAATGATGCAGGCCTTTTTGAAGATTTTAATAATACAGTGCGCGGACTTTTTGACGACTAATCACTCTGAAAACTGCTGACGAAAGATGATCCCTCCTGTGTCGCGATATCTGCTGACGCTGGGGGGCTTCATTGATTTTTTTCACTTTTTTGCTAACTGCTGTGTCCTTTTGATTGAATGTTAAGCCAAAGGTGAAGCCGTCAATCGTCGAATATGCTTTGTAACTATGTTTTCCTCATGCGCCTAATAGTCAGAATAGTTAAATTAATATCTTTGCTGAAAAATATGTTTCCTTTTCCTGCATCCAAGCCTTAGAATAAAAAGCGACAGGTGTCTTTACATATGTAAAATTGTGTTTGGGGGGATCAAGATGAAAGATTTTCTAAAGAGAAAGGGAGTAAGTCTTTCACCAAAGGTATATTTTATTGACGCATTGAGCAGCATGACTTTAGGTCTATTTGCATCTTTAATTATTGGACTTATTATTAAAACGATTGGTGAACAAGCCGGGATCGCTTATCTCGTCCAAATAGGAACAACTGCAATGGAACTGATGGGACCGGCAATCGGGGCAGCAGTTGCTTATGGTCTCAAGGCGCCGCCGCTTGTTTTGTTTTCCGCAATAGTTAGCGGAGCAGCGGGAGCAGCATTGGGCGGGCCTGCAGGCAGTATCATCGCTGCGATCATCTCTACAGAAATTGGCAAACTTGTTAGTAAGGAAACAAAAATCGATATTATCGTTACCCCTTTTGTAACTGTTTTTACAGGTTATTCTGTCGCAGCTTTCATTGGGCCAGGAATTGCCTTTATCATGATCCGACTTGGCGATTTAATTATGTGGGGGACAGAACAGAAGCCGATTGTGATGGGAATTGTTGTCGCTGTACTGGTCGGATTGGCATTATCCGGTCCGATTTCAAGCGCAGCGCTCGCTTTAATGCTTGATCTTCATGGGATTGCCGCCGGGGCAGCCACGATTGGCTGTGCTGCACAGATGATCGGTTTTGCCGTCAGCGGCTTCCGGGAAAATAAAATTGGCGGGTTGTTGGCGATTGGAATCGGAACCTCAAAGCTGCAAATTCCGAATATAGTCAGGAACCCATTAATTTTAATCCCGCCGACGATTGCAGGCGCCCTGCTTGCTCCGCTTGGAACGACCGTTTTTTTGATGGAAAACAACGCAGCTGGTGCCGGAATGGGTACGAGTGGCCTCGTTGGCCAAATCATGACGTTCACGACAATGGGATTCAGCGGTGAAGTTTGGCTCAAGGTTGCCTTGTTGCATATCATTGGACCTGCATTGGTCAGCTTGGTATTATCTGAATATATGAGGAAAAAAAACTGGATCAAACCAGGTGATATGCTAATCCAAATTGGAGGAGAAAGAAAATGAAAAAACTAGAATCAATTGAGCAATTCCAGGCGCTTCGCGATAGCGGAAAGCATATTTTTATGTTTTCAGCTGATTGGTGCCCGGATTGCCGTGTTATTGAGCCGATCTTGCCGGAGGTCGAGGCAAAATTCAGCGATTTCACATTTGTTCATGTGGATCGGGATGAATTCATAGATCTTTGCGGGGAACTAGAAATATTTGGGATACCAAGTTTCGTCGCATTTGACAATGGGCGCGAGATGGGCCGCTTCGTCAGCAAGGACAGAAAAACACAGGAAGAAATTGAAACATTCATTGCCGGTTTATCATAATCAAATGCACGGCCCCTCCGTCTTCAAGCAGGCGGAGGGGTTTTCCTAATCGGTTGGAACAAGTAAAAGAAATTATTAATAATCATGGCTCCTTAGAGGAGGATACAAATTGGATAGCAATAAATTGAGAAAAGAACTTGAAAAGAGGCTAGGCGATCCGGGTCGTTCATTTACTTTTGATAGCGAAAAAGATACGCTGCGGATTGAGAACAAAAGCACCGGGAAAGGAATTACCATTTCATTGCCGGGTATTATCGCTAAATGGCAGATTGAAAAGGATAAAGCGATTGATGAGGTCGTCTATTATGTCGAAGAAGGGCTTCAGGCAATGGTAGAATCTGTTCAGCTATCCGGGAAAGAAAAGAACATATATCCGGTTATCCGCTCTGCCTCCTTCCCGACAGAGGCAGAGGAAGGGATTCCGCTTGTGTACGATGAACATACTGCCGAAACAAGAGTTTATTATGCTTTTGATATGGGCAATACGTACAGGCTAATTGACGAACAGCTGCTAAAAAAGGAACACTGGGATGCGAACCGGGTCAGGGAGATTGCTTTGTTCAATGCGAGGGCACTGCCGATCAAGATGAAAACCGATACTGTGGCAGGCAACACCTTCTATTTTTTGAATTCCAATGATGGATATGACGCGTCAAGAATTTTGAACGAATCGTTTTTAAAAGAAATGGAGGGCAAAGTCACCGGAACGATGACGGTTGCTGTTCCGCATCAGGATGTGTTAATTATCGGAGATATTCAGAATAACACAGGCTACGATGTGCTCGCGCAAATGACGATGAGCTTCTTTGCAAGCGGTCGGGTGCCGGTTACGGCCCTGTCTTTTTTATACGAGGACGGCGAGCTTGAGCCGATTTTTATTTTGGGAAAAAACCGGAAACGGGAGTAAGTAATATACACATCAAAAAAGCGTGGCACGATGCCATGCTTTTTTAATGCAATGAGCACTTTCGCTAAATTCGAAAAATCGAATCTATCTACTTATTTTACAATCCGTTGTCCTGCGAGGGGGATATCCTACAAAAGTCATAACAATCTAGTATTATTCTCCAAAAGCTCAATTAATCAGCTCATTCCTTCATTTTATGTCGATATTTTAGGAATTACTGATAAAATAGATATGATATATGAGAAAGAAGAAAGAGTGATAGATTTTGAGTTGGATTAAAAAGTTGCTTCACATGTTTAAAGACGAAGAGAGCGAATATCTTTCAAATAGAGATGAATTTGCCGGGATGCCTAATCCGGAAATAAAAAAAAGACGCGGCAAAGATATCGAGACGAGGGTTGCGTATCATTATCCTAAAGGGCAGTTTCGGTTTCCCGTTATTCCGGATGAAAAGGAGTCACAGCCGCCGAGTCAGAGTAGAACTGAACGCATGCATAAAAAAAATCGTCCCGTCACCATTCAGCAAAAAAGGGAACAACAGTCAACTTTACATAAAAACCGAATGCCAACCGTGTCAAGTCAAGCAAGCCAGCCTTTTAGACCGGTTGAAATTCCACCCGTATTTGGCTTTGGCAAACAAAGTAAGGATGAAGCCATCATCCACGAAATAAGCAGCTTTGAGCCGAACAACAGCCAATTAACTGAAATCAAATACCGAGAGAATATCAAAGCAGATTCTGATGTTGCTGCTCGTGAAACGCCTAACAGCGGGTCGGCAATTCTTCAAGGGAAAATCGAGACTGATCGTAATCCTATTTTTGAAAGTGAATCTTTAACGATTCAGGACGGATCCAGGACTCAGCGCGATGCATTTTTCGAACAGGCAGCAGCTCCATCCCGAATTTTTCAAGTAGAAAGCGAACCTGTTTCCGAAAGCGAAACGTTAATCTCTGAGGGAGATAGCGAGTCTCGCAGCAATTCAATTTTCGAAAATGAGGTTCCTGATATTCAAAGATTCGAAGCTGCTCCGGTAGCGGACAAAACCGTCGATGACCTGAGCCTGAAAGATGGGGAGCAACAATCCGAACCACAGGCTCCACAATCACAGAAAGAAAGGCCGCATTTGCCGTTTAACGTCCTTATGCTGAAGCAGGATAAGCAGAAGCTGGAGGAAAACCAATTTCCTTTAGCCAATAAGCGGTCCGGCAGCGAGACAGGTCGAAGTGCGGCTTCTTATGACAAGTCCGCCACCGAAATGAACCGATATCCCGCGGCTAAAGAAGCTGAACCAGAACCGGAAACCGCTCAAGGCTACACGCATCCGGATTTTGATTTACTTGAGCCGCCTGTTGTTTATGAAGCGAATGATGAATGGCTGTACGCGCAGGAACAGCTGTTGAACGAAACGCTGGAGAATTTTAATGTCGGTGCAAGGGTGGTCAATGTTGTGCAAGGGCCGTCCGTAACCCGCTTTGAGGTCCAGCCTGATCCCGGAGTAAAAGTAAATAAAATTACCAATCTTTCTGATGATATTAAATTAAGCCTCGCTGCCAAAGATATCCGGATTGAAGCACCGATTCCGGGCAAGCATACGATCGGAATTGAAGTGCCAAACGAGAAGAGCCGTCCGGTCTTGATTAGTGAAATCATCAAAAGCCGTGAGTTCACAGAGAGCGTTTCGCCGCTGACGGCTGTTCTCGGTCTTGATATATCCGGGTTACCGATTATCACCGACTTGAAGAAAATGCCGCATGGCCTGATTGCCGGTGCGACCGGTTCCGGAAAAAGTGTCTGCATCAATACGATTCTTGTCAGCTTGCTGTACAAAGCAGATCCTGACCAGGTAAAATTACTGCTTATTGATCCGAAAATGGTCGAGCTTGCGCCATATAATCATATTCCTCACCTCGTTTGTCCAGTTATTACAGATGTAAAAGCAGCTACTGCTGCCCTGAAATGGGCAGTGGAGGAAATGGAACGGCGCTATGAGCTGTTTGCCCATACAGGTGTCCGTGATATTAACCGTTTTAATGAAATGGCAGACCAGCACAAGCGTTATTCCGATAAGCTGCCGTTCATCGTGATTATTATCGATGAGCTCGCCGATTTGATGATGATGTCGCCGGCAGATGTCGAGGAGGCAATTTGCAGGATTGCCCAAAAAGCGCGGGCGTGCGGAATTCATTTGATCATTGCGACACAAAGACCGTCAGTGGATGTCATTACCGGTTTGATTAAAGCGAATGTGCCAACAAGGATTGCTTTTTCTGTGTCTTCGCAAATCGATTCAAGAACGATTATTGATATAAGCGGCGCTGAAAAGCTGCTTGGCCGTGGTGATATGCTGTTTCTTGAAAATGGCTCATCCAAGCCTGTCCGTTTGCAGGGAACCTATGTCTCCGATCTTGAAATTGACGATGTTGTTTCCCATGTGCGCGCCCAGCGGGAGCCTGTTTATTTGTTTGAACAGGGAGAACTGCTGAAAAAAGCCGAGGCGAGCGAAGAGGAAGATGAACTCTTTTATGAAGCTTGCGAATTTGTTGTCAGCCATGGGGCTGCTTCGACTTCAAGCCTGCAGCGCCGTTTCAAAATCGGCTATAATCGCGCCGCCAGGTTAATTGATATGATGGAACAGCATGGTTACATATCTGAAACGCGAGGCAGCAAACCGCGCGATGTCCTGATTACGGAAACAGAGCTTGCGGCATTGCAAGACACTAGTCCAATCGATTAATTAATGTTATTCTGTATTAGCATGTATCGAAGAATAGGGTTATCTTTATTTTACTTAACGGGTTGCCCGCAATATTGACTTGTTTAGAGGAGCTTTGAAATGAAAGAAATAGAATTGAAGTTAAAAGGTGAAATCCAGCGCTTAACGAATCGCACCTTTAAATTCGACGAACGAGTGAAGGATGGGTGGTTTTCTGCCGTTTATTTTCTAAAAACGCGGGAAATTGTCCAAAAGTATCTAAAAGATAACATCGTCACTATGCAATTCTTCCAGAAAGAACATGCGGTGCTGTGCGGAACAGATGAAGTGATTGCGCTCGTTAAAACATTTGCGGACCGTCCGGAGGAGCTTGAAATCTATTCGTTAAAGGATGGAGACAAGATCAGTCCATTCGAGACCGTTTTAACAATTACAGGCTTATACCAGAATTTCGGATACCTGGAAGGACTCATTGATGGGATATTGGCGCGCCGGACGTCGGTAGCGACGAATGTTTATAATGTTGTCAAGGCGGCAGGCATCTCCGGTAAACAGAAACCGGTCATTTTTATGGGAGACCGAGATGACCATTTTACAACCCAGGCTGGCGACGGGTATGCTGCCTATATCGGTGGTGCCACGGCCCAGGCGACCCATGCCATGAATGAATGGTGGGGAAAACAAGGGATGGGTACGATGCCGCATGCGCTGATCCAGCTATTTAACGGGGATATTGTAGCAGCGACAAAGGCTTATCAGGAAACATTCCCCGATGATGATTTAATTGCTCTTGTTGATTATAATAATGATGCGGTTACCGATTCATTAAAGGTTGCCCGCGCTTTTGGCGACGATTTGAAGGGGGTAAGGGTGGATACTTCGAGAACCCTTATCGACCAATACTTTTTGCGTAACCAGCACCTTTTAGGAACTTTTGATCCGCGCGGCGTTAACGCCGAGCTGATTTTTGGTTTGCGGAAGGCTCTGGATGATGAAGGCTATCATCATGTCAAAATTGTTGTCAGCGGCGGTTTTAATGAAACAAGAATTGTTGAATTTGAAAAAAATGGAGTTCCTGTCGATTTATACGGCGTGGGTGGCAGCCTTTTGAAGATTAACATTGGCTTTACAGGTGATAATGTGACGTTAAATGGGGAGCACCAGGCAAAGGCAGGCCGGAAATTGCGGCCGAATTCGCGTCTTGAAAAAGTAGAGTAACAATCAGAAATTCGATCTGGAAATCATCAATGTTCCGGATTCAATTTCGAGCAGGACCATCTTTAAATTTTATTAATGAAACTATAGAAGACCGGCACGCTTATCTGCCGGGAAAAGGCAGGGAGCATCCTTATGACTATGGACCGCTCAACTTTAAATTTAGATAACTATCGAAGCCAAAAGCAAGCACAAGCAGAGAAAAGCGTTCAGCATCTGCTCCGGCTTGCCGCAGATTATACCGAAAGAAACACGAATATCCGGGAAAAAGTTCGTGCTAAGCATATTTTCCGCAAGAAGCTCGGCCTTCGAAATGGGCACATATTGACTGCCGTTGAAGAAGAGTTGTTTGAGCAGTGGTTTCTATTTGATTACCAGACAATTCAAGGCTTTACGATGCTGAGCCTGTTTTTGAAAAATCAGGCTGCAAATTTAACAGAACCTGAGATGATCCAGGGGGCGTTAATTTTAAGCTCAATGCTGGAGCCGTTTACTGTTATATCGGTTGACGAAGGGAATGAGGAGATTACAGTACAAGGCTTTGCGTCAGAGGTGGAATTCCCTGTATTTTCCAAACTTCCTCTTTTGCAATCTCAAAATTTGCAATACGTATTTTTGAGGAAAATACCGGCGCTGAAACGAGATATCGCGATCAGTCCTTTATTTGCAGTGAGTGGGCCTGAGGTTTTTAACAAATTGGAAAACAGTTTTATCGATCAAAAACGCGAGGATGAATCTCTTTCGTGGAGAACATATTTAAAAAATCATGCGATACTTTTTCTTTACGAAGGCTTACGGAAACAGATTTATAGAAAAGAGTTTTAGATCTGGATTTCACCAGATATAAGAAAGATGTTATAATGTTTAGCATGCAGCTCAGACTAATGGATGAAATGAGCAAATTAATATAAATGTCATATACTGTTTTACAGATAGACGTTGGTTGGAGGTTCTTTACATGACCATTTACCACTTTGTAGGTATAAAGGGGTCCGGAATGAGTGCGCTCGCACAAATTCTTCATGATATGAATTATCATGTGCAAGGCTCCGATGTCGATAAGCACTTTTTTACTCAACAAGCGCTTGAGCAATCTGGAATAAAGATCCTTCCCTTTCAAAAGGAGAATATACAGCCCGGAATGACGATTATTGCCGGTAATGCTTTTCCTGATACTCATGAAGAGATCGTGGAGGCAATGAGACTCGGGCTTCCTATCGTCAGATATCATCGTTTTTTAGGTGATTTTATGGAAAACTTCACCAGTGTGGCCGTAACAGGTGCGCACGGAAAAACTTCGACAACCGGGCTGCTTGCTCATGTTATGAGTGGTGCAAAGCCGACCTCCTTCTTAATTGGAGACGGTACTGGAAAAGGAGACCGGGATGCTGAGTATTTTGCTTTTGAAGCGTGCGAATACAGAAGGCATTTTTTATCCTATTTTCCTGATTATGCGATCATGACGAATATAGATTTTGATCACCCTGATTATTTTGCCCATATAGACGATGTCTTTTCTGCATTCCAGGAGATGTCATGGCAAGTAAAGAAGGGTATATTTGCATGCGGTGATGATGAACAGCTGCAAAAAATCCAGGCAAAGGTGCCTGTCGTATTTTATGGATTCGGCGAAGAAAATGACTTCCAGGCAAGGAATGTGGTTAAGTCGACTGAGGGAACGACCTTTGATGTTTTCGTCCGGAATACGTATTATGAGACGTTTGAAATCCCTACTTATGGTAACCATAATGTTTTAAACTCCTTGGCGGTGATTGCTCTTTGCCATTATGAAGCGATTGACACAGAAGTTATCGCCCGGCAGCTTTCAACGTTTGGCGGTGTTAAAAGAAGATTTTCAGAAAAGGTAATTGGTTCGCAAGTTGTCATCGATGATTACGCGCATCATCCAACCGAAATCAAAGCCACGATCGAAGCAGCCAGGCAGAAGTACCCTGATCGCGATATCATTGCAGTCTTCCAGCCGCATACTTTTACGAGAACGCAAACCTTTTTAAATGAATTTGCCGAAAGCTTGAATAAAGCTGATAAAGTATATTTATGTGAAATTTTCGGATCTGCCCGTGAAAATCACGGTAAACTTTCAATCGAAGATTTGCAGGCGAAAATAGCGCATTCAGAGATTATCAAAGAGGAAGAAACAGGCTCCTTGAGAAAACACGAAAATAGTGTGATTATTTTCATGGGTGCCGGCGATATTCAAAAGTTCCAGTCAGCTTATGAAAAGCAGCTGCAATTGTAAAAAGTCGAAAACCACCTTCACAAGGTGGTTTTTTTGATTAGATTACTTTAATTGGTATAAAATATGGGGGTTGATGCATATCTTTGGCTGCTTGCCAAGGAGTCAAGGATGGTTCACGTTCCTATTAGATAAACTCAGCTGCGAAAAATTCGCCTAAAGGAGAATTGAAAAAATGATATCTTTTTAAAATGAGGAGAAGTATGATACCGTTAAAGTAAGATACTTATTTAGTAAAACGGTGGTTTAGGCTGGACCGCCCTGGGTAAAAAATAGAGTAACGATTATGGAGGTGGAATGTATGGAGATTATTTTATATTTAAGCGTAGCTGTGATCGCCATAGCTTTCTTTGTGTTAGTTCTGTATTTAACAAAAACGTTGAAATCAGTGCAAACAACCCTTGACAGTGTTTCAAAAACATTGACAGGATTAGAGCAGCAGTTGGATGGAGTTACGAGAGAGACTACTGTGCTTCTGCATAAAACCAACGCTCTCGCTTCAGATATTCAGCAAAAGTCCGAAAGCTTAAATACTGTCGTGGACGCAGTGAAGAATGTAGGCTATTCAGTTCAGAAGTTTAACACATCTATTCAAAATATCACTTCATCTGTTGACCATCAGCTTGATCAGCATAAGGATAAGATTTCACAGGTTGTCCAATGGAGCAATGTGTTCCTGGAATTAAAAGACAAGTGGGCAGCCAGAAAAAAAGAAAATCAACTTGAAAATCGGCCGCCTGTTGTAAGAACAGAGCGGGAGCGGGCAAGATATTAAAGGTGAGGAGGAATTGAGCATGGTGAAGGAACGTAGTCAATTTGAAGGTTTTAACGAAAACAATAGTGGGACCTCGAGGGATTTTGTTTTGGGTGCGATTATTGGCGGGGTTGTCGGAGCAGCAACAGCGCTCTTACTGGCTCCGAACTCAGGCAGGGAGCTTCGCAGCGACTTAAAGGAACAAGCAGGCATGCTAAAAGAAAAAACAAATGAATATCGCGAAGCGGCGATGACGAAGGGCAGTGATCTGGCTGCGCAAGCAAAAGAAAAGACCGGTCAGCTTCGTGAAACTGCCATGACTAAAGGCGGGGAAGTGGTGTCTATTGCGAAACAAAAAACGAGTTCAGTCGCCCAGCAATCGACAGACCTTCTTAACAAGGTGAGAAGCAGCAAAAATTCTTCCGAAAGCGGATCCCAAGTCGGGGATGGCACCGGGGTTAACACGCCAGATGAATATATTTCCAGTGAATCAGCCATTGACGTACTAAGCGAGACTGAGAACAAAGGTTCTATCCAAACCGGCAACCCCGAAGCAAAGCTTGAGGAAACAAAAAAGGCTTTTGATGAAACAGAGAAAAAATTAAATCAAAAACATTAAGTTTGTTTTGGAGACGGTGAAGTGGTAAGATAACTTCACCGTTATTTATTGGCTGCTTATGTGCTAAAGTGGCACGGGCTCCAAGTTTTTCAGGAGGGATTATTTTGAATAAAATCAACACAGTGGAGCAATTTGACGACGCAGTTAACAATGGAGCATTCTTAATATTAAAGCACAGTACTACCTGCCCGATTAGCCAGGCGGCCTATGAAGAATTTGAAAAATTCACAGAGGACCATCCAGAGGTTAACAGCTATTATTTAACTGTCCAGGATGCCCGCCCACTTTCCAACCATATTGCGGAAAAGTATGATCTCAAGCATGAGTCTCCGCAGGCGCTCCTATTCACGAATTCGGGTGTCGCCTGGCATGCCTCACACTGGAAAATTACTTATGAGACGTTGGCGAATGTGCTAGCTGAAAACAAATAAATTATCGACAAAACCACCTTTCTTGAATTGCAAGGTGGTTTTGTTTTGATAAAAGTACTGCATAAAGTTGTAACAACCGATTGATGAGAGGAACCCTTCGGATTTACGAGCGCTTATCGAAATTTACGAGCGGCAATCCGCATTTTCGATCACCATCCAAAATATGCTTGCTTTATTGCTAATTCTGTTGAGCAAGCGGCCAGAAAATTCTCAAGCTGTCTCCCGCTTGAATCTGATCATGAAAGGCTACAGGCTGATCGTTCCGTGTCAGTTCAAAGCTTCCGTTTGCATGGGCGGGCATATCGACCTGAACCGCCGTAAAGATATCCTGAAAGATGAACGGTTCAAAGCTTTTTTCGGAAATTCTCAGATGATCTCCATCTGACAGGATATCATCATCGAGCAGTTTTTGCTCACCTCTGTAAAACTCTGTAACTTCTTTAGTAAGCGTAACGCTTTCGCCGTTAAAGGAGATTGGCAACTTTTGATATCGATTTATTTGCTTGATTACTGCCAGATCCTCGACTGTCGGCGCTTTTCGTTTGGTGATTGTTAATTCATCAAGGTCATTGAAGCCGCTTTTCAGTCTTACTTCCATGCCATTTCGATAGATTTTTCCGCCGAATCCTGGAAAGTACTGATCCTTTCCGTTTATGTTAAGGAAAAGCGGGCGCAGCTCAGGCAGGTAGTACTGTAATTTTAATGAATGAAGCAGTTTTTCAATTGTCTCAGGGAGCGTGCAGACGATCTCATCGCGATCCTCAACAAATTTTTCCGGGCTGCAAGCTGCCTTATTGCATGTAAGCACGGCAGAAATGATTTCCGGCTTCCCGTTAATCGTCACCATTTTCTGGGGAAGATGGTCAATTAAATCTTTTATTTGTATCTTCGTTTGTTGGCCGTCCGCGCCCTTTTTAACCGTAATCCGGTCATTATTGCTGATTTCTTCATCGAAGGAACAGCTGGCACCATTTTTTAAAATGGTTGGAGCACTGCCAAGCTGGCCGGGAATCGTAATGCTTTGTCCATTTAACGTCACAATCATCGCCAGGCCCGGTTTTCCGTATAGTTTATTCATTTTTATTCCGGCTGCAAGCAGACAGTCGCCGACCGTTAGCTTTTTCACTTCAAAAAGGCGAACGGGCTGCTCATTAACGTAAACAGTCCGATATTGAACCGGAGACATTTGGGCCGCGATCGCAATTCCAACGGGAGTAACCAGTTCCGGTCCTTTTAAAATATGATCTGCAAGTGTTAACGAAGAAATCGCTTCTATGCCCCTTATCGCAACCCGGTTTTCCGGGAGCCCGAGACGTTGCGCGAGCTTATTTGGGAGTTCAGGCGTTAAGCTGCCTCCACCGACAAGCATGACAGCTTTTGGCGGCTTCCCGTTGTTTAATGCTAAAATTTCGTCGCCAATCGTAGCAGCGAGCTTATCCAAGGCAGGTGTAATGTGTCCAACTGCTTCCTCCCTTGTAACCTCTGCTTCAAAACCGAGAATGTCGGTTATGGTAATCGTTTCACGGCTGGATAACTCCCGTTTCGCCTTTTCTGCAAGCGGAAAATCGAGGAGAAAATGGTCACTGATTGCTTCAGTAACTTCATCTCCGGCAACAGGCACCATTCCATAGGCGATGACCGTTCCTGCATCGGTGATCGCGATATCGGAAGTGCCTGCGCCAATATCAACGAGAGCGACATTTAATCTGCGCATCGAAGGAGGGATCAGCACATTGATTGCGGCGATCGGTTCCAGCGTCAAAGCATCCATTTCCAATCCTGCCCGGTGAAGAGCAGAAATAAGTGATTCAACAACAACCTTCGGTAAAAAAGTCGCAATGATTTCAACAGAAGCTTCATCACCCTGCTGATCAATCAAATTGCCGATTTCTTCTCCATCAAGCCGGTAATAAAGCACGGAGTATCCGACACAGTAATAATACTGGCTTTTTTCAATCTCATGCTTTTCGGCAACCATCGCCTGGGCTTGCTGGACAGCACTTAATTCAAGGTAAAGGATGTCTTGCTTTGTCATCATCGGTTTTCCATTAATATCGACCGATACCTTGGCCCTTTCTGTTCGCAAAGCCCTGCCGGCTGCCGCGACCGAGACTTTATGTAGCGGTCCATGTTGCTCCTCAAGCTGCTCTTTTATAACGGCAATCAACTTTGAGACTGACAACACGTCATGGATTTGCCCATCAAGCATCGCACGTTCGCTATGCTCCATCGAAAGCATATCAACAACATGGAACTGGCCGCCGGTTTCTTCAAGGATGACGCCGACTACGGAACGCGTGCCAATATCAAGGGCAAACAGTTTGTTTTTTTCCTGCAAAATGAGAACACCTTCTTTTTAAATTCATCATAAAATACTTTAACACTTAAAAGCGTTTAATTAATAAAGAAATTTCGTGACATTAAGAAAAGATTCATATATAATAAATCGTAATTATAATAAAATGTACCACATTTTAACGGGGCGTTAAAGAGATTGGAAACGATAAGCTTTTGACCCGCCCAGCTGGCTTGCAGTTTACCTGATTCTATGGGTGCAAAGCAAGTGTTTAAAAAACCGAAAAAATTTGAAAGGACGGGAAAGAAAATGAGCAATAAACAACTTGACCAACTGCGCGATCGCGTAGATGAATTAAATCTGGAGCTGTTATCATTAATTAATGAGAGAGCCCGGCTCGTCCAGGAAATCGGGCGAGTGAAAGAAACTCAGGGAGTTTACCGTTATGATCCAGTGCGAGAACGGAGAATGCTTGATTTAATTAAAGAAAACAATGATGGACCATTCGAAAATTCAACAATTGAGCATATTTTCAAAGAAGTATTTAAAGCAGGTCTGGAGCTGCAGAAGGATGACCATCGCAAAGCTCTGCTTGTTTCCCGGAAGAAAAAACCTGAGGACACAGTAGTTAACCTTAAGGGAGAATTGGTTGGGGATGGCAAGCCTCATTTTGTATTTGGCCCATGTGCGGTTGAGTCATATGAACAGGTAGCGACTGTTGCTGCAGCGGTAAAAGCAAAAGGGTTAAAGCTGTTGCGCGGCGGTGCCTACAAGCCGAGAACTTCTCCGTATGATTTCCAGGGGCTTGGCTTGGAAGGGTTGAAAATCCTCAAGCGTGTCGCAGATGATTATGACATGGCTGTCATCAGCGAAATTGTCAATCCTGCTGATATTGAAACGGCTGTTCAATATATTGATGTGATTCAAATCGGTGCCCGCAATATGCAAAATTTTGAGCTTCTTAAAGCTGCCGGGGCAGTAAATAAGCCTGTTTTATTAAAGAGGGGCCTCGCTGCCACCATCGAAGAATTTATCAATGCAGCTGAATATATTATGGCGCAGGGGAACGGACAAATCATCCTTTGTGAGCGGGGGATTCGCACATATGAGCGCGCGACAAGAAATACGCTTGATATTTCAGCTGTGCCAATTCTCAAGCAGGAAACGCATTTGCCGGTACTTGTGGATGTAACTCATTCGACAGGACGCCGTGATTTGCTCATCCCAACAGCGAAAGCAGCATTGGCCGTCGGAGCTGACGGGGTAATGGCCGAGGTTCATCCGGATCCGGCAGTAGCTCTTTCCGATTCAGCCCAGCAAATGGATCTGCCACAATTCGAGCATTTCTTCAAGGAATTACAAAGCACGCCATTTGTAAGAGTTTAAGTGCATTTTTTAAGGTACATCAGGAGCCTTCTGTTCATTGGGAAGGCTCTTTTCATGTGAAAATCGTGGCGAATATACATAAAATTTATAAAAAAATGCAAAAATTAAGGGCTTGACATTGCGGCATTCCCTTGTCTGTCGTATGATTAAATACATAATTAGACTTGTTTAACGCGTCACAAACTTTAGAAAGATGTTTAGGTTTTCCTTTGTTGCAGTAAAATAAAGAAAAACGGTGCGTGTGCAAACAAAAAGGAGTGTATAGATATGAATGTAACAATATATGATGTTGCCCGTGAAGCTAATGTTTCGATGGCAACCGTTTCCCGGGTGGTCAACGGGAATCCTAACGTTAAACCGGCGACTCGAAAAAAAGTCCTGGAAGTCATTGAGCGGCTTGGTTATCGTCCGAATGCAGTGGCAAGGGGGCTGGCCAGCAAAAAAACAACGACCGTCGGTGTCGTTATTCCCGATATTTCGAGCACTTTTTTCGCTGAGCTGGCAAGGGGAATCGAAGATATTGCGACAATGTATAAGTACAATATTATCCTCAGTAACTCGGATCAAAACAAAGAAAAGGAATTGCATCTTTTGAATACAATGCTCGGCAAGCAGGTTGATGGTATCGTCTTTATGGGCGGCAATATTACGGCTGAACATGTTGAAGAGTTCAAAAAATCACCTGTGCCGATTGTTCTTGCCGGTTCCATTGAGGCAAGCGGGGACATTCCTTCCGTTAATATCGACTATGAGCAAGCAGCCTTTGATGTTGTTCAAACGTTTGTGGAAAAAGGCCATAAAAACATCGCGTTTGTAATAGGGCCTTTCCATGAGCCGATCAATCTGGAAAAAAAGCTTGCCGGATATAAAAGAGCCCTAGAAGCTGCCGGGTTGCCGTACCGTGATGAGCTTGTCATCGAAGGCGATTACACGTACGATTCAGGAATAGAGGCATTTGAAAAATTGCTCGAAGCTGAAGAAAAGCCAACCGCGATATTTGTCGGTTCAGATGAAATGGCACTCGGTGTTGTCCATGGTGCAGAGGATAAGGGTTACAGCATCCCGAACGATTTCGAAGTGATTAGTTCAGACAATACAAGACTGACTATGATGGTCCGTCCGCAGCTGACAGCGGTCGTGCAGCCGCTTTACGATATTGGAGCAGTGTCAATGCGGCTGTTAACGAAATTGATGAATAAGGAACAAGTCGACGATCAGATCGTAGTTCTTCCGCACCGAATTGAATACCGCAGCTCAACGAAAGAGTAAGTTTGCCGATATAAAGAAACTTTGCAAAAAAAACAGGAGACCTGTAAGGATTGAAAAATCCTTCCGGGCCTCCTGTTTTTTGTTTTATCCGAAATTTCAACACGGATGGTCTTATCCTGATTCACTTTTCGTCCTGTTGCGAATCGGATATAGTGCTTTGTCAAGTGTTTGGCTGTTTTTTTCGGTAATTTCCGCTTTTCTTGGGATCGGCGGGTAGAGGTTGGCCGGGTCATCCCATTCCTTCGGAAGCGCAATGGGCGCTTTATCCTGCCAGAATTCAATCCAATCAGAGGGCATATTGCCAAAACGATTCGGATTTTCAGTCATTTCCAGCCAGATCAGGGCCCATGCCCTTGGAACGACCCTCCAAATATCATACCCGCCGCCGCCAACTGCGATCCAGCGTCCGTCACAGTACCTATGCGCTATTTCATGGGCCAGTTTCGGTATTTCCCGGAAAATTTTTGTCGTTGCCGATAAATGGGTCAACGGATCCAGATAATGGGCGTCGGCTCCGTTTTGCGTCAGGATCACATCAGGCTTGAAGAAATCGGCCACTTCGTTTAAAGCATTGTAGTACGCGTGAAGCCATGAATCATCCTCTGTGAACGCATCAACCGGGATATTAAAGGAATAACCGTACCCTTTTCCCTGGCCTCTTTCATTAACATTGCCTGTCCCGGGAAATAAATAGCGCCCTGTTTCATGTATTGATAACGTGCAAACGTCTGGATCATCATAAAATGCCCATTGAACGCCGTCTCCATGATGGGCATCTGTGTCAACGTAAAGAACGCGCGCATTGTATTTGTGCTGCAAGTACTTTATCGCAATCGAAGTGTCATTGTATACGCAAAATCCTGAAGCTTTTCCCCTGAATCCATGATGAAGCCCGCCGCCGAGATGCAAGGCATGCTTTGCCTTGCCTGTCATGACATAATCAACCGCTGTCAACGTTCCGCCGACAAGCAGCGAACTTGCTTCATGCATCTTGTCGAAAATTGGCGTATCTTCGGTACCAAGGCCGTAATTTTCAGCAATATCCTTGTCAAGGCTCCCGTGTCCTGCCAGCCGGACAGCGTTTATATAATTTTGATCATGGATGAGACAAAGCTCTTCCTCTAAAGCAGACCGGGGCGGCACGATTTGCTGTTCTTCAATAGCCTGCATTCTTTGGAGCAGGTCAAGTGTCACTTTAAGCCGAAGCTGATTAAAAGGATGATGCCTGCTGAATTTGTAGTTCAGCAGTTCTTCTGAAAATACAAATACGGATTGCTCGGTCATGATGGAAGCCCTGGTAAATTCGGCCACAGCACTTGAAGTCCTGCATTCGTTAAATCGTCAATCATGCCGACCGGATTCATGGTCTGGACTCTGAGTACAATTATTTTATAGTTTTCATCCTTTTTATCAGGGTAGACGAGGACACTTTGAATGTTGGCCTTACGGTTGCGGATGACGGTCGCTACCTCCCAAAGCATGCCTGCTTTATTGGGAACTTTTATTTCAATTTGCGAACCTGGCTGATGAGCCCCGGTTAATTCAACTAACGTATGCAGTAAATCGGTTTCCGTAATAATCCCGACCAGCTTCCGATCCTTTAAAATCGGCAGGCAGCCAATATGATGCTCGTAAAATAGAGCAGCAAGTTCCTCTACAAAGTCGAGGGGATGGCCTGTGATCACGTCCGTTTTCATAATTGTTTCCAGTGGTTTCTGTAAATCGTCCTTATATTCTTCGGCCCGAAAAATCGAAGGGGTAGCGTCACGGATATCCCGGTCTGTCACCAGGCCGATTAAACGGTTATCTTGATTGATGATCGGAATATGGCGAATTTTCTTTTGCTCCATTAAAAGAATGGCATCCGCAATCGTGCTATTTGGAAATAACGTGCACACATTCGTTTTCATGATTTCTTCGACAATCATCGTTTTTTCCCCCTTACCAAATGTCATTTATTCGTAAATCAATAAATGGCATCAGTTGCTTCAGGTTTCGTTTAATACATAAATCTGTTCATGAACCTTAGCTGGTCAAAGCGCTGAATCGATTCCTGATCGATTCTTTTTCCGATTCGTGCCATTAAGCAATTCGCAGGATGTGAGCTTATTTCAGGGTCATCGGTTGCATACCATTCCAGCCCGCCGGCGTTCATCATTTTTTCCATTACTTTGCGATACTCCCAAACGTTCAAGCCGGTTCCTTTTAAATCCCAATGCCAGTAATACTCAGTCGTAATAATAATGTAGTCTTCCATTGCATCGTCCATCATCGATACAACCAGAAGATTTTTTCCGACTGACGCCCCGCGGAATTCCGGAATAACTTCAATCGCACCAAGTTCAATCAGGTTTTCCATATTGCCCTCAGACCATCGTTCGAGCGGATCAGGATATAAATAAGTTACGTAGCCGACAATCATATGCCTGTATCTGGCGATCAAAATTCTTCCTTCAGGGAGGCCGGCGATTTCCACTAGTGCCTTATGCTGCTGTTCCGGAGGGCGAAAGGCAACTAAATCTTTATGAAATTCATAACCGGCAAGCTTCTCAGCAGAAATTGGCCCTTCGATAATCAGGTCGCCGTGCTTTGTTTTCAATTCTTTTGCATTGTAAGTTTTTTTATGCTCCATTTATACACCACCTGGAATAACAATTAACAGATTAATACTATTATACATAAAAACTATTAATTAAAAGCGCTTTCACAAAATTTTCTGGTAAATTTCAATATATGTTAAAAAGCCGTCACATAAAGATTAAAGAAATCTTTGGCAGGTAGAATATTTTAAAAATTGAGAAAAAATGTTTTTTATACTATAATAATGTTGACTAACCGAATTAAAGGGGGATATGGTGCATGAAAGTGGAAGCGCTGCCAGTAATAAAGGGGCAATTTAATCTAGAAGATTATGAACAAATGTACAAGCAGTTTGATTGGAAAGAAACCGAAAAGCATTTTTCCTGGTCCAATACTGGACTCATGAACATGGCTTATGAAGCGATTGACCGCCATGCTGAATCTGAAAGGAAAAATAAAATTGCGTTGTATTACCGGAGCGGTGGCCGCAATGAAAAGTATACATTTAAGGAAATGAAAGAGCTGTCCAATAAGGCAGGGAACGTATTTAAAGCGTTTGCGGATGTAGAAAAAGGAGACCGCGTGTTTATATTTATGCCGCGTTCGCCTGAATTCTATTTTGCCGCTTTAGGAGCGATTAAGCTGGGAGCGATCGTCGGTCCGTTATTTGAAGCATTTATGGAAGGGGCCGTGCGCGACCGTTTGGAAGATAGCGAAGCGAAGGTGCTCGTTACAACCCCCGAGCTGCTCGAGCGTGTCCCGGTAGAGGAGCTTCCTGCTTTAAAGCATATTTTTCTAGTCGGAGATGATATTAAAGAACAGGGTCCCTACCTTGATTTTAAGAGGAAACTAGAAGAGGCGAGCCGCAAGCTTGATATTGAGTGGGTTGATCGCAATGACGGTCTTATCCTCCATTACACTTCCGGTTCGACTGGTAAACCAAAGGGAGTACTGCATGTCCATAACGCGATGATCCAGCATTACCAGACTGCAAAATGGGTTCTTGATTTGAAAGAAGATGATATCTACTGGTGTACAGCAGATCCCGGCTGGGTTACCGGCACATCCTATGGAATGTTCGGACCTTGGTTAACCGGCACATCAAATGTCGTAATTGGCGGCAGGTTCAATCCAGAGACCTGGTATAAATTAATTGAGGATATGGGAGTTACGGTCTGGTACAGCGCTCCAACTTCTTTCCGGATGCTGATGGGTGCGGGAGATGAAGTAGTCAAAAAATTTGATTTAAGCAGCCTCCGCCATATCCTCAGCGTCGGGGAACCACTTAATCCGGAAGTAGTCAAATGGGGAATGAAGGTGTTTAACCTGCGGATTCATGATACTTGGTGGATGACAGAAACGGGTGCGCAGCTTATTTGTAATTATCCGTGCATGGAAATCAAACCAGGGTCGATGGGAAAACCAATCCCGGGTGTTGAAGCGGCGATTGTTGATGATCAGGGGAACGAGCTTCCACCAAACCGAATGGGAAACCTGGCGATCAAAAAAGGCTGGCCTTCGATGATGCACACGGTTTGGAAAAATGAGCAAAAGTATGATTCGTATTTTATGCCTGGCGGCTGGTATGTCTCTGGCGACTCCGCTTATATGGATGAGGATGGTTATTTCTGGTTCCAGGGCAGAGTGGATGATGTGATCATGACTTCTGGAGAACGGGTTGGCCCGTTTGAAGTCGAAAGCAAGCTTCTTGAACATCCGGCTATTGCGGAAGCAGGCGTGATCGGTAAACCTGATCCAGTGCGCGGAGAGATTATTAAAGCGTTCGTTGCTTTGAGGGACGGTTATGAAGCTTCTGACGAATTGAAGGAAGAAATCCGCCAATTTGTAAAAAGAGGTTTTGCTGCCCATGCAGCGCCACGGGAAATTGATTTCCGTGACAAGCTGCCGAAAACAAGAAGCGGAAAAATTATGCGCCGCGTTTTAAAGGCATGGGAATTGGATTTGCCGACTGGTGACCTGTCGACAATGGAAGATTAATCGTAATAGATACACAATGTAATAAGTTAAACCGAAAAATGAAATGAAGTCGTCTAAGTAAACAGGAGTATGCCGCAGGCAACGATTAATTTTAAATAACTGTTCATTTTTCAATTAAAGAATTGCTTTATGGAGCCAATTTCACAATGTAATAAGCTAAACCGAAAAACGAATGAAGTTTTCTAGATATACAGCAGTATGCCGTAGGAAACAAATAATACTATAATGTAAGTAACTGTTCGTTTTTCAATTAAAGAATGGCTTTACGAAATTCATTCAGATGAAAAAACGCGCCGCCTCATTTTTTGAGGCGGCGTTTAAAATGTTATTAAGTATCGGTGGATCCATCTCCCGGGTCAGGAACAGGCTCGACAGGTCCTGGTACCGGTACCGGAGCCGGAGCAGGGGCTGGCACCGGTGCCGGAATTTGCTCGGTTTCTTTCGGTTCAACCGGGTTTGTTACGGCCGGCGCACCGATTAATACGATGTTGGAAGGAGGCGATTCTGCTCCGGCTATATCAACGGCCGTTACATAGTATTCTCCATTTCCAACATTTTGCGCAAGCCCGCCCCCCGCTTTAATGCTGCCGATCCGTTGGCCGCCGTTTGTATAGACACGATAACCAATGACATCTGGCTCAGGGTGGCTGCCCCATGTGAGAGTGGAGCCGGAACCCATGACGACCGGAGCAGCAGGAGCTTTTCCGTTATCTTCAATTTTCGCATTCGGAATCAAAATATTTGCCCAGCGATCTTTTTTCGGAATGAGCTGGTCGACATTGGCTGTAATTCCAAAAATCTTTTGAAGATAATCAGGGTTTAAAATTACGCCATCTTCAGCGAATTCTGCCGGAGCCGAATCAAGAGCAAGGTACTTGGCGTCGCCAATTCGAACAAACTTTCCGCTAATCAAGCTGTCATCCACACCAGTTGGAACAAATTTCGCATTAAATAAATCGGTTTCGACAAGGCCCGCTCGCGAACACGCTTCAGAAGGAAGCAGTCCCGAGGTTACACAATACGACCTTCTGACAATTCCGCCAGGCATTTTGAATTGCTCAGCAGGAGCAATCAGTGCGGGATTAATATCGTAGGCAGCATTCAGTAGTTCCGCCCACAAATAATTGGTCCGCAGACTGTAATTCAACCCTGCCGTTTTTAACGACTTAGGCGTATCATAGCCCGTCCAGATTCCAAAGGAAATATTCGGATTGGAAGCGACAAACCAGGAATCGTAAAATTCATTTCCTGTTCCCGTTTTGCCGGCAAGGTCGGAACTGAATTTTAACCTTCCTTTAATGGATGCAGCTGTCCCGGTTTTAATAACATCGCGCATCATGTCAATCGTTAAATAAGCTGTTTGCGGGCTGAACACTTCAACCGGTTTTACTTCATGCTGGTAGATCACATTGCCTTCTTTATCAACGATTTTCTCGATCATGTAAGCGTCGATAAATTGACCGCTATTGGCAAATGTTGCAAAAGCGTTGGTGTTTTCTTCAACGGTGACTCCATCTTTCAATGAGCCAATCGAAGTTGCGAGATTTGTGTAGTCCTCTTCTACTAAAGAGGTAAAGCCCATTTTTTCCAAATAACTAGCGGGCCTCTGATCAACTATATCTTTATATAACTTAACAGCCGGGACGTTTAATGACTTTTCCAAAGCATATCTTGCTGATACAAGTCCGCTATAGGTTCTCGTATAGTTCATTGGCCATGGCCGATTGAGCTGCGGGTTAAGCTTCAAAGGGATGTCCGGCAAAATCGTTCCTGGAGCTGATTTACCAAGCTCCATTGCCGGTCCGTAGACAAGCAGCGGCTTCATTGTTGAGCCGTTTTGGCGAAGCCCGCTTGTTGCGTGGTTAATCTGTTCGCGCTTGTGATTCCTTCCGCCGACGAAGCTGAGAATTTTCCCAGTTTGATTTTCGATCAGCACAGCGCCAACCTCAACTGGCTCCATGACCGTTTTCTGTTCGCCGGTTTCCGTATCGGTAATAACCTGCTGCTTTTCAGGGCCGAAATTTTTATAATTCGCCGTTACGACAGCCATGACATCATACATATCCTTATTAATGGTACTATGAATTCGATAACCATTTTGGCGGAGATTCCGATCTGCAAGAGTTATGTATTTTTCCCGTAAATCATCGTCTTTCTTTAGAGCTTCTTCCTCATATCCATCTTTTTTTGCGAGTACTTTCGAAAGAACTTCAACTGCCCGCTTTTCGATCTCAACGGTTAACCATGGATACTGTTCGGTGGGGTTATCAGTTGGTGGTACAAAATTCTTGGTAATGTCATAGGCAATCGCCTCTTCGTATTGCTTGCTGTCAATTGCCCCGCCTTCATGCATTCTTTTTAGAACAGTCTTCATCCTCGTCAGGCCGGGTTCAAGGTCCGCTTTTACTTCTCCCTTGTTTGTAAACGGTGTGTATCCGAACGGACTTTGCGGAAGGCCAGCAATAAAGGCGGATTGGGCTAAATTAAGATCCTTCGCTTCAACTCCGAAGATCCCCTTTGCAGCTGATTGTACACCGGCAATATTTCGTCCCGAAGAATTGCGGCCAAATGTGGAAACGTTTAAATACGCTTCGAGAATTTCTTTTTTATCAAAGAATTTTTCAAGCCGGAGTGCCAGTAAAATTTCCTTTGCTTTACGTTCAAAAGAAATTTCATTTGTGAGTATCTGGTTTTTAATGAGCTGCTGTGTGAGTGTACTGCCGCCTGATTGGTTGGCCGAATTGCTGACCTCTTGAAACAAGGCACGTGCGATCGCTTTCGGAACGACACCGTTATGCTCGTAAAAATACTCGTCCTCTGTTGCAACAACGGCATCAATTAAATATGGAGATACGTCGTCAAGCTTGACTTCCTCGCGCTCAAGGTCGGTGCGGAGCTTGCCTAAATACACATCGTTAGCGAAATACATTTCCGACGTTTCTTCATAGTTATATATATCTTTTTTCATACTTTCATAGGAGCGGATCGGCTCTTCTTTGACGAGTGACGCAAAATAACCTGCCCCAACCCCGCCTGCGAAAGCACCGCCGAGTACTAAGATTATTAAAAAAATTAGCAATAAATTCCAGAAAACTTGATAGGTAATTCTTGCGCCTTTGACTGTTTTCCTATCAGTAACAAGGCTGAACCATGATTTTATTTCGTCTTTCCAATTTGGCTTTTCGTTCACTTTATCAATCCCCCTAAAATCACCTACATTATAGCATACATTAACATCCTGCGATGACAAGCTATGGCATTTGTTTGAGTCAAGCATTTGTTGGCGGAATTTATTTCCACCTAAAACGTGTAAGCGGATTC
>NZ_PGVA01000056.1 GCF_002860125.1 Bacillus canaveralius | reverse complement strand
AGCTTCTCAGCGCCGATGGTAGTTGGGGGTTTCCCCCTGTGAGAGTAGGACGCCGCCAAGCGCGTACAAAAGAACAGCCGATGATGGTTGTTCTTTTTTTGTACGTTAGACACGGAGAAAAAACATCCGCCACACCGTCTTCGCGCAAATCAACAGAATTTCCGCGATATTTTTAATAAAATTCGTGATTTTTCCGTCTCCATAAACCATCCCTTCAAAAAAATAACTTAATCAGCAAGATGTTTTCATTTAAAAGCTCGTTATCGCGCTGCAGCCGAAATAGAGCAACTGCACACTAACACAATTACTGGGTTCCTTTATTTCAAAATTGACGCTTTTCAACAGGACGCAAATGGTTGTTAACTAAAAACCGGTGCGCTAGAAAAGGGGACTTTTTCATTGTGATATTTAAAAAGGAATGAATGAACGGAAAATCCTTATTTGGCATCATTTTTATGAGTTCACTCCACCATTCAGTCTCATATCTTGCAATCATGCTTAAATTATAAAGGAGCAAGTAGTGAATCAGAAGCTCGGGGAAATAACAAACCGCACTTTTGCTCAAAGGAAGAAAAAGTGCCCCTTTTTCATAATGAAACTTGAGCGGAGATGGTTCCCGATCATGATCAGAGAAGATCAACTCGATGGCATGCTCAGAACAGTTTCCAGCGGTTATAGGAATGGCAGACTTTGATTGATAATATTGGATAAATCGGCTTTCTGTCATATGAAAATGATCAAGAATTTTTTTGGGAAAAAAAAAGCTTTGTTGCTCTTTTTTAATTTCCATGAATGCTGGTTTACCATCAATTGCGAGAAAAAGCTCCTCTAATTCGGGAATATTATTTAATAAATCTCCCATGCTGGCTTTTTCACCTTCTGTTTGTTTCATGTGAAACATTTTTTCCGACATGAAGGAAAAGAGACCGCTTTTTTGAAATTTAACTTCATCGTCAAAAAAATGATAGTTCTGTTTCTTTCTTTTTCGCGCTGATACTCCATGAGCGAGAACGGATGTTGTTTCAGGGTAGTTCGGATCAATTGTTAAGATACAGGCTTTAATTAAATGGATAAGTCCGTAAAAAAGCAATATCGGCCGAATCAGCAAGGGGGCTTTTTCTGCCTGCTGATAATATATTTGTCCATGCTCAAGGTAATATAAAAATGGGTAACAATTTTCATAACTTTTTTGATCAGCGTGATCGAGCGCTATCCTCTCATATTTGTGTTTAAGATAATTTTGCGTAGAAGAAGCAGAGAAAAAGCGGGTAAAACTGCTCCATCCGTGATAAGTGATATCATTCACAGGATAGCCCTCCGAGTTTTTTGAAAAATCGAACATATCGTACCTTCCTTGACAGTATTTTGTCCAATTGATACCCTACAAATAATATTTTTATATCCAGGGGGTTTAAAACGATGTGGGAAAATAAGTTTGCTAAAGAAGGATTAACATTTGATGATGTTTTATTAGTTCCGGCAAAATCTGAAGTACTTCCACGTGATGTAAACCTTCAGCTAGAATTAACAGATAAGGTAAAGCTGAACATTCCGATTATAAGTGCAGGAATGGATACAGTGACTGAGGCTGAATTGGCGATCGCGATGGCGCGCCAGGGAGGGCTTGGAATTATCCACAAGAACATGTCCATTGAGCAGCAAGCTGAACAGGTCGAAAAGGTAAAACGCTCAGAGAGCGGTGTTATTACTGATCCATTTTTCCTAACTCCCGAACATCAAGTATTCGATGCCGAACATTTGATGGGCAAATACCGAATTTCCGGGGTTCCGATTGTAAACAACGAAAAAGAACAGAAATTGGTCGGGATTATTACCAACCGGGATATGCGGTTCATCCAGGATTACTCCATTAAAATCTCAGATGTTATGACAAAAGAAAAGCTTGTTACTGCTGCGGTTGGTACTACTTTGGATGAAGCAGAGAAAATTTTGCAAAAATATAAAATTGAAAAGCTTCCATTAGTCGATCAAACAGGTGTTTTAAAAGGGCTTATAACGATAAAGGACATTGAAAAAGTGATTGAATTCCCGAACTCTGCGAAGGATGCACAAGGCCGCCTTTTAGCCGGTGCTGCAGTCGGGGTAACAACAGACACGATGAAACGGGTACAAATGTTAGTAAAAGCAGGCGTTGATATCATTGTTGTCGATACAGCACACGGTCATTCGCGCGGCGTTATTGAAACGGTTAAAGAAATACGCGCAGCTTTTCCAGAGCTTTCGATTATTGCCGGAAATGTTGCAACTGCAGAAGCCACAAAAGAATTATTTGAAGCTGGGGCAGATGTAGTAAAGGTAGGGATCGGACCGGGTTCAATCTGTACGACCCGTGTTGTTGCCGGTGTAGGTGTTCCACAGATTACCGCCGTATATGATTGTGCTACAGAAGCAAGAAAACACGGAAAAGCGATTATTGCGGATGGTGGAATCAAATATTCGGGCGATATTGTTAAAGCGTTGGCTGCCGGAGGACATGCTGTTATGCTTGGAAGTATGCTGGCGGGTGTGTCCGAGAGCCCTGGAGAAACTGAAATTTACCAAGGGCGTCGCTTTAAGGTTTATCGGGGTATGGGCTCTGTTGCGGCCATGGAAAAAGGCTCTAAAGATCGTTATTTTCAGGAAGACAACAAGAAGTTTGTACCAGAAGGAATTGAAGGCCGGCTTCCTTATAAGGGACCAATCGCAGATACAATCTATCAACTAGTCGGCGGCTTGCGCTCAGGAATGGGTTATTGCGGTAGTAAGGATTTAAGAGAACTAAGAGAAAATGCCCAATTCATCAGGATGACAGGTGCGGGCTTGAGGGAGAGCCATCCCCATGATATTCAAATAACGAAGGAAGCTCCAAACTATTCAATATCCTGAGGGGAAACTCCCATAAAGCATACTTTTTTTCCTTAATTTACTGTAGGCAGAGTGACCATTCTCTGTCTATTTTTTTCATTTTTTTTATGATAAACTAAACAGGTGTAAAAAATAGGAGTCTGTCACTCTTACATATTATATAAATAGTTGATGAAAATGAACGTTGGAGGGAATTCGTTTTGAACCGTGTTAAAAATCTATCTATGCTTTTAGCAATTCTTTTTTTATGTTTTGCTGCCGTTTTCGGGGGAATGCCTGGTAAAGCAGAGGCGAACACTGATGCACTTGGATTAAATGCTGAAGCAGCAATTTTATTAGATGCAAAGACAGGAAAAATTGTCTATGAAAAAAATGCAGATGCAGTTCTTGGTGTTGCATCAATGGCGAAAATGATGACAGAATACATTGTTCTTGAGGCAATTAACGATAAGAAAATCAGCTGGGATCAAAAAGTCAAAATCAACGAATACGTTCATAAATTATCTGCGGCACCTGATCTATCAAATGTTGGACTGACGCAGGGTGAAGAATATACGGTTAAAGAATTATATCAAGCAATGGCAATCCACTCAGGAAATGCGGCTACAGTTGCATTGGCAGAAGTGATTTCCGGAACAGAACAGAATTTTGTTACTTTGATGAATGAAAAAGCTGCCGAATTGGGGCTTAAAGATTATAAATTTGTCAATTCTTCAGGGCTTAACAATTCAAGCCTTCTTGGCAATCATCCTGCCGGAAATCCGGATGAAGAAAACGTAATGTCAGCAAGATCGACAGCCACTCTTGCCTTCCGTTTAATCAACGATTATCCAGAAGTGCTGGAAACAGCAAGCAAAGCTGAATTAGAGTTTCGCGATGGCAGAAAATATAAAAACTTCAACTTCATGGTCCCGGGACTAATTTATGAATATCCAGGTCTTGATGGGTTAAAAACCGGGTCCACGGATTTTGCCGGTTATTGTTTCACTGCTACGGCTGAAAAGAATGGCCAAAGATTCATTTCAGTAGTAATGAAAACCAGCTCTATGGACGAGCGCTTTTCCGAATCAAGAAAGGTGCTTGATTATGGCTTCAACAACTTCACAAAAGAAGAACTTGTAAAGGGAAATTACCAAGTAAAAAATACTAAATCCCTTCCAATCGTAAAAGGTAAGGAAGATAAGGTGAAGATCCATTCTGATAAACCGATTGAAATGGTCATAAAAAATGGAGAAAAAGAAAACTATACTCCGGTTTTAGTATTGGATAAAGACAAGTTAAATAAAGATGGAGAGCTGACGGCTCCAGTTAAAAAAGGCGACAAAGTTGGCTATTTAACCATTGAATCTAAAACGGATGATGGTATGGGCTTCCTGACTGAGGAAGGCGCCAAGAAAGTCCAGGTCGATGTTGTCGCGGCAGAAAATGTTGAAAAAGCAAACTGGTTTGCTTTATCTATGCGAGGAATTGGCGGATTTTTTGGGGATCTTTGGGGCAGTGTCTCTTCATCGGTTAAAGGCTGGTTTTAACCCGCAGGGTCTCTTTGTCTCTTGACAGGAGACCCTTTTTGTTGTTTATTTTTCATTAGGGAAAACAGAATAATTCCGATTGAATTAGTTAAATTTTCCTTTACGGGTTTAACATAATAAAAAGCCCATCTTACGCAGATGGTATAAACAAAGGGGGACGTATAAATGAAGACAGGTACAGATAGAGTAAAACGAGGGATGGCTGAAATGCAAAAAGGCGGCGTCATTATGGACGTTGTCAATGCTGAACAAGCTAAGATTGCAGAGGAAGCAGGGGCAGTAGCCGTTATGGCGCTAGAGCGCGTCCCATCCGATATTCGTGCAGCCGGCGGTGTAGCGAGAATGGCAGATCCCCGGATTGTTGAAGATGTAATGGCTGCTGTCACGATACCGGTTATGGCGAAAGCCCGCATCGGACACATTGTTGAAGCTCGTGTTTTAGAAGCGATGGGTGTCGATTATATCGATGAAAGTGAAGTCTTAACCCCTGCAGACGAAGAATATCATTTGAATAAAAGAGATTATACGGTCCCGTTTGTTTGCGGATGCCGTGATCTTGGCGAAGCTGCCCGCAGAATCGGTGAAGGTGCATCGATGCTTCGGACAAAAGGCGAGCCAGGTACAGGGAATATTGTGGAAGCTGTACGCCATATGAGAAAGGTTAATGCCCAGGTCCGCAAAGTTGTCGGCATGAATGAGGACGAACTTATGACGGAAGCAAAGCTTCTTGGTGCTCCATACGAGCTTTTACTTGAAATTAAGAAGCTTGGAAAATTACCAGTTGTAAACTTTGCAGCGGGTGGAGTTGCAACTCCGGCAGATGCTGCTTTGATGATGCAGCTAGGAGCAGATGGAGTATTCGTTGGGTCAGGAATATTTAAATCTGACAATCCAGCTAAATTTGCAAGAGCGATAGTGGAAGCAACAACTCATTACCAGGACTATGCGTTAATCGCTGAAATTTCAAAAAATCTTGGAATTGCGATGAAAGGCATTGAAATTTCTTCATTGGCTCCAGAAGCACGCATGCAGGACCGTGGCTGGTAAGAAGGAGATTAAACAATGGTGAAAATCGGAGTATTAGGTTTACAGGGGGCTGTTCGCGAGCATGTCCACTCTATTGAGCAAGCAGGGGCAGAAGCAATCGTTATCAAGCGAAAAGAACAGCTTGCCGAGATTGACGGCCTGATTATACCCGGCGGTGAAAGCACAACAATGCGCCGCTTAATCGATAAATATGATTTCATGGACGTACTGAAACAATTTGCTGATCAGGGAAAGCCGATGTTCGGAACCTGTGCAGGATTAATCCTGCTCGCAAAACAAATTGTCGGTTATGAGAAGCCCCACATTGGGGTCATGGATATAACAGTCGAACGGAATTCCTTTGGCCGGCAGCGTGAAAGCTTTGAGGCTGATCTTGAGATTGCCGGAGCAGCAGCCGATTTTCCAGCCGTATTTATTCGGGCGCCGCACATCGTCGAAGCGGGTGAAAATGTTGAGGTTCTCGCCAAGCATAATGGTCGGATTGTTGCGGCCAGAGAGGGCCAATTTTTGGGATGCTCGTTTCATCCTGAATTGACCGATGATCACCGTTTAACTGAATATTTTATTAAGATGGTAAAAGAAGCAAAAGAAAAGCAATTTGTATAAATTAGTTGCAACCTGCTGATAATTGTAGTACATTATGAATTATCTAAATTCTAACAGTCGTCAAATCAAAGAGAGGAAATAGTAACAATCGTTCATTCTTAAGAGAGCCGGTGGTTGGTGCGAACCGGTGGATGATGTTTGTGAATCCATCCTTGAGTAAAGTACGGAACTTCTTTGTGGAATAGTAAGTACTTTCGGTTAAAACCGTTATCAATTTGAGTGGAGGGCAATTTTTTGCTTTCAACTAGGGTGGCAACGCGGGTAGCTCTCGTCCCTTTTTAGGGATGGGAGCTTTTTATTTTGGTAAAAAACTATATATTCTTTTATTAGTTAATTTGAAGGAGGAGTTACGAATGCTAGATATCAAGTACTTAAGAGCAAATTTTGCTGAAGCAAAACGGCTGCTTCAGCACAGAGGCGAGGATTTAACAGATTTTGGAGAATTTGAAGAATTGGACCAAAGGCGCAGGGAATTAATTGTCGACAGCGAACAATTAAAAAGCAGGCGCAATGAAGTATCCCAGCAGGTAGCTGTATTAAAACGGGAAAAACAGGACGCAGATCAGCTGATTGCTGAAATGAAAGAAGTAGGCGATAAAATTAAGGTTCTGGATGAACAGCTTCGCGAAGTTGAGGAAACATTGGAAACTTTGTTGTTAAGCATTCCGAATATTCCTCATAAAAGTGTGCCAATCGGAGAAACAGAAGATGATAATGTAGAAGACCGCAAATGGGGAACAGTCCGCGATTTCGATTTTGAAGCCAAGCCGCATTGGGAAGTTGCTGACCACCTCGGCATTCTGGACTTTGAAAGAGCTGGAAAAGTTACCGGTAGCCGGTTTGTATTTTATAAGGGGCTGGGGGCCCGCTTAGAGCGTGCCTTATATAACTTTATGCTTGATCTTCACACCGAAGATCATGGCTATCAAGAAATATTGCCTCCTTATCTAGTCAACCGGGCAAGCATGATAGGAACCGGACAGCTTCCGAAGTTCGAAGAGGATGCTTTCTTGATTGAAAATGAAGATTACTTTCTAATTCCAACTGCTGAGGTGCCTGTCACGAATTATTACCGGGATGAAATCATAAGCGGTGACGAGCTGCCGATTAATTACGCGGCGTTCAGTGCTTGTTTCCGTTCTGAAGCAGGTTCTGCGGGACGAGATACAAGAGGATTAATCCGCCAGCATCAATTTAATAAAGTCGAGCTTGTAAAGTTTGTGAAGCCAGAGGATTCTTATGATGAACTGGAGAAATTGACCGGCCATGCAGAAAAGGTGCTTCAGCTTCTAAAGTTGCCTTACCGCGTCATGAGCATGTGCACAGGGGATCTCGGCTTTACTGCCGCGAAAAAATATGATATTGAGGTTTGGATCCCAAGCTACGGGACGTATCGGGAGATTTCTTCTTGTAGTAATTTTGAAGCATTCCAGGCCCGCCGTGCCAATATCCGATTCCGCCGTGATCCAAAGGGAAAACCGGAACATGTCCATACTTTGAACGGCTCAGGGCTTGCGATCGGCCGCACGGTTGCAGCGATTTTAGAAAACTATCAGCAAGCGGATGGAAGTGTTGTCATTCCAACAGTACTGCGGCCATATATGCGTAACCGCGACACCATTACTCCTGAAAAATAAACCTTAACGGGCGGGGCAACCCGCCCAAAAAAAGTTTTAAAATGGCATTGACAAAGAGTTAAGAGTGTGATAAATTATTATTTGTCGATACGGAGGAATACCCAAGTCTGGCTGAAGGGATCGGTCTTGAAAACCGACAGGCGGGTCAAACCGCGCGGGGGTTCGAATCCCTCTTCCTCCTCCATTATTTGAAAATGTCATATCATAACGCATAAATTCAAGATTGATAAAGTCCGTTGCTACTACTTGCAACGGACTTTTTTTGTAAAAAAAAATCGCCGGGAATGCGGCGATTACTTTTTCAACAGTTGTGATTTTCGGATAAAATAAGCAATCCGTTCAATGATCGGTTCGATAGACGAGTCATTATCGATAATATCGTAATCATTGATATTTAAGCGGAGAACCGGACAGCCATTAAATGTATTAATCCAGTTTTCGTAGCGCTCGTGCATTTCCAGCCAGTAATCAATCGGCGTTTGCTGTTCCATCGGGCGTCCCCGTTCTCTGATGCGTGAGACCACGTCATCGATGGAGCCTTCCAGATAGATTAATAAGTCGGGATGGGGAAAGTATGGAGTCATTACCATCGCTTCAAATAAGCTTGTATACGTTTGATAGTCAACCTCTGACATCGTGCCCTTTTCATAATGCATCTTTGCAAAGATACCAGTGTCTTCATAAATGGAACGGTCTTGAACAAAACCGCCGCCATACTCAAAAATCCGTTTTTGTTCTTTAAAGCGTTCCGCTAAGAAATAAATTTGTAGATGGAAGCTCCATCTTTCAAAATCTGCGTAAAATTTATCTAAATAAGGGTTTGTGTCTACTTTTTCTAAAGAGGTGCGAAACCCGAGTGCCTTGGCAAGTGTATTGGTCATCGTCGATTTGCCGACGCCGACCGTTCCTGCTATCGTAATTACCGCATTGCCGGGAATCTCATACTTCGTGCGAAGATCCATGGTTGCATGCTCCTTTTGTTACATATTTCGAAAGGGTATTTATGATATAAGACAAGTCGTCTTGATTGTTTACAAAATCGAGCTGATCACCATTAAAGCGAAGAATGGGAATATTCGGATGCTCTTGTTCAAAGCTATTAATAGCATGTTCGTAATCAATCGATAATTGTTCTAAGTACAGCGGGCTAATATTTTTTTCAATTTCCCGTCCGCGAAGCTTTATTCTTGTTAATAATGTATCGAGGCTGGCATGAAGATAAATGATAACGTTTGGTCTCGGCATATCTTCTGTTAACAAATGATAAATCTTCAGATATTTTTCGTATTCTTGCGTGCTCAGCGTCCGCTGTGCAAAAATGAGGTTTTTAAAAATATGATAATCGGCGACGACCGGCTTGTTGACGCTTAAGTAATAATTTTTAATATCACTAAGTTGCTTATAGCGGTTACAGAGAAAAAACATTTCGGTCTGGAAACTCCACTCTTCGATATTTTCATAAAATTTCCCGAGAAATGGATTTTCATCAACAATTTCTTTTAATAACGCAAACTGAAAATGATCAGAAATTGCTTTTGCCAGGGAAGTTTTCCCTACGCCAATTGGCCCTTCCACAGTAATAAAAGGCGTCTCCCCCACTGTTTGTCCTCCTTAAAGTTACTTTCCCTTGTAATTTTTTTTTATTCATCATTAGTGTCTCGAAATGACACAGAGAATATTTTATCACACTAGCCGAGTTTAGGGGATATGGAATTTTCAGGTGTAAAACAAAAAGCCCGGCAGCAGCCGGGCACGAGCTATGAGGGGCGTTTCACGACCTCGAAGTTTTCTGTGATTAACAACCAATTTTGCGGGAAAGCGAGTCCGAGCTTCCAATAGCTCACCCCTCTTATGTTAAGTTCCTTAACTAAATTGAACTTGGCCTGAATCGAACGCGCATCTTCAAACCAGACGACGTGGCGCCTGCCTTCCTCATCGGTGTAATTGAAAAATGGCGCTTGTGCGGTTACATCATATTCAATGGCGACTCGATATCGCGCTGCAATTTGGATCGCCTGCTGAGGACTAACAGCTCTTGCTACCGTTCCCGGCCTATATGGAAGTGTCCAATCGTATCCATATAAGTTCTGCCCCATCATGATCTTAGCAGCAGGCATCTCGGTGAGCGCATACTCGAGGACTTCGCGGACAGGACCGATCGGTGATACAGCCATCGGCGGTCCGCCGCTGTAGCCCCATTCATAGGTCATAATGACAACAAAGTCGACAATCTGACCGTGGGCCTCATAATCATGGGCTTCGTACCATTCACCTGGCTGGTCCTCCCTGGTTTTTGGGGCTAATGCAGTTGAAATCAACCAGCCTTCCTGTCTGAAACGGTCACGTGCCCGGCGCAAAAATTGATTATATGCTTCACGATCTTCAGGCCGCAAATGTTCGAAATCAAAATGAATATCTCTGAATCCACGCCTTCTGGCAGCCGCTACGATATTATTTAGAAATCTTTCCTGGATCGCCATGTCATTCAATAAAATTCGCCCAAGCTCAGCACTGAATTGATCATTTTCCTGATTTGTAATGACCATCATTAGGACATTGTTGTTAGCTTCGGCAATCGCAGGGAAATTATTGAGAAGCGGTTCCCGCAATGAACCATCTCTCTGAGCCTGAAAGCTGAACGGAGCTAAATAAGTTAAGTATGGTGCAGCCTCCCGCGCGCTCTCTTCTAATGCCGGAGCAACGGTAGTGCCGCGCGGCTCTACATATGCATTAAATTCTGCTCTGCGTCTTGGGGCCGGCGGAATGTAGAGGCGAAAACCAACCGGTAAAGGTTGATCGACAGAAATACGGTTAACCGCTGCAAGCTCCTGCACAGATACATTATACCTTCTTGCGATCGACCATAGGCTTTCGCCAGGCTGCACCCAATGAAATCTGCCAACAATCGGAATGACGATTGCTTGGCCGACGACCAAATTATTTGGATTTGGGATCTCGTTTGCTTCAACTATCTCATCAACGGTAGTCCCATATGTCCGGGCAATCCTAAATAATGTGTCATTTCGCTGGACTACATGGATTTGCATGATTTTCCCCCCCTGATAAAAAAACACTACAACTATCATATGAGACTGAGGAGGAAGAAAAGAACTGATTTCATAAATGAATCGGATTCGTATCAGCTTTCAAGACGTTTTTCATCATCATTAAGGCATAGTCATTCTCTTGGTCACTATTAGAGACAAGACAGTTGTTTGGAACCGCAAGCTCATATTCTCTCATATAAGCATCGTTGGCAGTGAACAGAACACATATATTTCCGGCTATTCCAGTGATTATGAGCTTGTCTACCTTCAACTTTTTTAAAAGAGTATTCAAAGCAGTTCCATAAAAAGCTGAGTGTTTTGGTTTTATCAAGAAATAATCGTTTTCGCCAGGCAACATTTTCTCAATGATTGGAGCGCTTGTTTCATTTTTGCAATAAGCGGCGATTTTGTAGATATCTGCTTGCCAAAGGTCATAATGGTCATTAATGTAAATAACGGGCATTTGCTCATGATGGAATTTTTCCCGTAAACTGAGGATTGGTTTTAAAATAGACAAAGTTTTGTTTGCGAGGGTCTCACCGTAATCAAACTGGAAGTCGTTTATCATATCTATGATCAATAAAGCGGTTTTTTTATCATTTTGTACATTCATTGTTATCTCTCCTTCTCAGATCGCTTGAGTATGCTGAAAGTTTTTTATAACATGGTGATATCCGTCACTACAAAAACTTAAACTTGTTGGTTAAGAAAGGATTATTATGATAGATGTGAGTATAAGGGAAAATGATGAGTATTTTATGCGGGAGGCTCTTAAAGAAGCGGTAAAGGCTGAGACGATCGCTGAAGTGCCGATTGGGGCAGTTGTTGTTATCGATGGAAAGATTATTTCTCGGGCCCATAATTTGCGGGAAACGAAACAAAACGCTGTTGCCCATGCTGAGCTGCTCGCCATTGATCAGGCGTGCCGAAACCTGGGGACATGGAGGCTTGAAAATGCGACGTTGTATGTAACGTTAGAACCTTGTGCAATGTGTTCAGGAGCGATCATTTTGTCGAGAGTCGAGAGGGTTGTCTATGGTGCAAAGGATCCTAAAGGAGGTTGTGCCGGCAGCTTTATGAACCTTTTGGACGATTCCCGGTTTAATCACCAGAGCGAGGTTGTGTCCGGTGTACTTGAAGCGGAGTGTGCCGATTTGTTATCAAGCTTTTTCCGACATATTAGAGTAAGAAAAAAACAGGAGAAGCAGGACAGAAACGAAATAGAATTGGCTGGGGATACAGGAATTGACAGGGGATAAGCCATTGCTTTTTTCTTAAAAAGTTAGTATACTTATACATGCGCCTTATTAAGCGCAACTTAATAATTGGTATCAATTTTGCCGTGCTAAGCGGGGAGGTAGCGGTGCCCTGTACTCGCAATCCGCTCTAGCGAGGCTGAATCCCTTCCTGAGGCTGGCGTACTGTAGGGTCTGCCTTAAGTAAGTGGTGTTGACGCCCGGGTCCTGCGCAATGGGAATCCATGAACCATGTCAGGTCCGGAAGGAAGCAGCATTAAGTGGACGCTCCCATGTGCCGCAGGGTTGCCTGGGCTGAGCTAACTGCTTAAGTAACGCTTATGGTTGTCAGTCAACGGAAGGTGCGCGGCAGTTTATACATACGGATATTCCCATCCTGGCATACAGGGTGGGTTTTTGTTTCTTTTTCCCACTTTCGTTTTGTAAAAATGAAAATATTTACGTTATAATAAGGAAAGATCATATAGGAAGGAGGGCGGTGTCAATGAGCTATCAAGCGTTATATCGTGTTTGGCGTCCGCAGGCATTCATAGATGTTGTCGGACAAGAACATGTGACAAAGACATTGCAAAACGCCCTGCTTCATGAAAAAATTTCTCATGCTTACCTTTTTTCAGGGCCACGCGGTACCGGAAAAACAAGTGCAGCAAAAATATTGGCAAAAGCAGTGAACTGTGAAAACGGGCCGGTCAAGGAACCATGTAATGAATGTGTGGCCTGTAAAGGAATTACCGACGGTTCAATACCGGATGTTATTGAAATTGATGCTGCATCTAATAATGGTGTTGAAGAAATTCGCGATATCCGGGATAAAGTCAAGTATGCGCCGAATGTTGCCAAGTATAAGGTATATATTATCGATGAAGTGCATATGCTCTCGATTGGCGCTTTTAATGCTCTTTTAAAAACACTGGAAGAGCCGCCAAAGCATGTTATTTTTATTCTGGCAACGACAGAACCGCATAAAATCCCTTTAACGATAATCTCAAGATGCCAGCGCTTCGATTTCAAACGGATTACAGCCCAGTCGATTGTCGGCAGAATGAAGCTGATTGCCGATGAAACAGGAGTGGCATATGAAGATAAATCTCTTCACGTCATTGCCCGGGCTGCTGAGGGTGGAATGCGGGATGCGTTAAGCCTGCTTGACCAGGCGATTTCTTTCAGCCAGGAGCAGGTCACGCTAGAAGATGCATTGGCAGTGACAGGATCCGTTTCCCAAGGTTTCTTGAATAAGCTGGCGAAGGCGGTTCAAGAGAAAGATGTCGCAAGTGGTTTAAGCGCTTTGGAAGAATTGCTTTTTCAAGGAAAGGATCCTGTCAAATTCATTGAAGATTTCATTCATTATTACCGGGATATGCTTCTTTACAAAGCAGCACCTGCGCTTGAAGAATCGTTTGAACGGGTCATGCTTGATGAAGAATTTCAAGAACTTGAGAAGGAAATTAAGGCAGAGCAAATCTACCAGTTAATTGACACATTAAATAAAGCTCAACAGGAAATGCGCTGGACCAATCATCCAAGAATCTTCCTTGAAGTGGCAATAGTCAGGCTGTGTCAACTAGAACAAACGCCAGCCGTCAGTGGGAGCCAAGATGTCGGCCAGCTGCTGAACCGGATAGAACAGCTTGAGGAAGAACTAAATATGCTGAAACAGAGCGGGGTTGCTCCAATCCAGGATGCGCAAGGTTCTCCGCAAAAGAAACCGCAAAGAACTGCACGAAAAGGGTTTCAGGCCCCAGTAGGGAAAATTAATGAAATTCTTAAACATGCAACAAAAACCGAATTAAATGCTGTCAAAAGCCGGTGGGGTGATATGCTTGAAGCACTTGTCACGAATCAAATGCGCTCACAGGCCGCTCTTTTAAACGAAGCGGAGCCTGTTGCTGCCTCCACAGAAGCTTTTGTGATTAAATTTAAATATGAAATTCACTGCCAAATGGCAATGGAGAATACACGATTTCTTGATGTCATTGGGGATGCGTTGCAAAAGTTCACTGGCAAAAGATTGCAGGTTGTTGGAGTTCCAGATGAACAATGGCATACAATAAGAGAAGAATTTTTAAGTGGGCACCAGCATAATGAATCGGAAAATGGAATGGAAAAGCAAGAAGATCCGTTTATAGCCGAAGCTAAAAAACTGTTTGGTGAGGATCTGATTGAAATAAAAGACTAAATTGTGGAGGGACAAAGACATGCGTGGAATGGGAAATATGCAGAATATGATGAAGCAAATGCAGAAAATGCAAAAAAAGATGCAGGAAGCACAGGAGGAACTGGGCGAGAAGAAAATTGAAGGAACAGCCGGCGGCGGGATGGTTACCGTAATTGTAACTGGCCATAAACAAATCGTTGAAGTAAACATTAAGCCGGAAGTCGTTGATCCAGACGATATCGACATGCTGCAGGATTTAGTTTTGGCAGCAACAAACGATGCATTGAAAAAGGCGGACGAACTGACGAACAATACAATGGGCCAATTTACGAAGGGGATGAACCTTCCGGGAATGTTCTAGGAGGAATAAAATAGAATGCATTATCCTGAACCGATATCCAAGCTGATTGACAGTTTTATGAAATTGCCAGGAATCGGCCCGAAAACGGCCGCACGTCTGGCTTTTTTTGTGCTAAGTATGAAAGAAGACACTGTGCTCGATTTCGCGAAAGCACTCGTTAATGCAAAACGAAACTTAACATATTGTTCTGTCTGCGGGCATATAACCGACCAGGATCCGTGCTATATTTGCGAAGATCAGCGCAGAGACCGCACTGTCATTTGTGTTGTCCAGGATCCTAAAGATGTAATCGCAATGGAAAAAATGAAGGAATTTAACGGTTTATATCATGTGCTGAACGGCGCGATTTCGCCGATGGACGGCATTGGTCCTGAGGATATCAATATTCCTGATTTGCTGAAAAGGCTTCAAGATGAAACCGTTCAGGAAGTAATTCTGGCAACCAATCCAAATATTGAAGGAGAAGCGACGGCCATGTATATCTCACGGCTGTTAAAGCCTTCAGGAATAAAAGTGACGAGAATTGCCCACGGCCTGCCTGTTGGTGGCGATCTTGAATATGCAGATGAAGTAACACTTTCTAAAGCGCTCGAAGGAAGAAGAGAAGTTTAACGATGAAAATGAAGTGGAGGTTTCCTGACAATGTTTTTTCGGCGTAAAGGATGGCTTCGGAGAGAATATAATGATAAGCTTTTAAATCAGCTCGATGAGGCAAAAGTAAGTTGGAGTAATCAAAAAAAATTAGTCGAAAAAAGTTTTGATCCATCCGATGAAGTAATTTGTCAGATGAAGCTTGCCGAGGCAAAATATTTCTTCTTATTCAAGGAAGCAAAAACGAGAAGCATTACTGTACGAAGATAATCACCATTTTTCCCCGTTCTTTTTATTAATTTGTTACATATATTTTAGTACAAGTTATTAGAGAGAGGGGATACCTGAGTGGAACCTGTCATGGTTATTTCAATACTGGGCGGACTCATTTTACTGTTACTATTAATAGGCGCCCCGGTCAGGCCGATAAGATTTGTGGGCCAAATCTTCATTAAAGTGTTAATAGGTGCGCTGTTTTTATTTTTTCTAAATGCTTTCGGAAATAAATATGGAATCCACGTACCGATTAATATGGTTACTTCGTCTGTTTCGGGATTGTTGGGGATCCCTGGACTGTGCGCTTTAGTTGCGATCCAAACCTGGATCCTATAAACAGCGTTATGAGAGCCGCTAAGTTTAGCGGTTAATTTTTTTTGTAAAAAAAGGGTTGACCATAATAGCGGATGATGATATTATATTATTCGTTGTCGCTTTTTAATGGATGGGATGCGGTTTCACTAAGTGTTGCATTTAATATTGCAATTTACGCTTTTTAATAGATGATAATAAAGTATTAAAAACTTGTTGACATAACACTGTTAAATGTGGTATATTAATAAAGTCGCTTCTCGGCGGCAAACGAATTTATTGCTCTTTGAAAACTGAACAAGCAAGCAAAA
>NZ_PGVA01000055.1 GCF_002860125.1 Bacillus canaveralius | reverse complement strand
GGAACACCCTGAAACCCGAGGACAAGAAGACAATATCTAATTCCTGTTTTCTACTCTACATTAGATACGGAGAAACCATCCGACACACCGTTTCGCTTAATTAATTACGATTATCGCTTAATTCCTGGATTTTCCGCTTAATTAAGCCAAGATTCCGCTTAATTCCTCCGTACTTTCGCGCGAATCACCGGAATTTCCGCTTAATTCTTTTTTATCACTCAATAAATTGTTAGGATTTTCTAATACAATGCCTGGATTTTCTGATTTCTTTAATTCATTCGCAAAAACGCCCAAGTTCGGGAAGTAAGTAACAGTATTTATAAGTACGTCAAAACTAGTTCATGGCAAGATTCAGGGAAAAACTCATCTCCGGCCTGTTATTATTATATTCTGAACGAAGCCGATATGTAGTATAGACATACACTTAATTAGCATGTAATACATACAATGGAGCACTGAGGAATATTCGAAAAATTGTATACAAATACAGTTGTTTGGTGAGAATAGGGGTGTGGAGGTGGAGGTATTGAACAATTTGTTAGCGAAGAAACAGACGGGGAAAACATGTGTCGTTTGCGAACAAATAAAATGGAAGGGCATACATCTATACACTTCTTTTATATGTATTGATTGTGAACATGATCTTATTATTACGGATACGGATGATCCTAAATATAAGTACTTTTTGAAACAGTTAAAAAAGATAACTAAACCTGAAATTCATTCATGAAGGCTTCCGAAACGGAGGCTTTCTTTTTTGCCATTTCCATGATGAGGCGTTTGTGCGCCATTTCTTGTGCAGCAAATCTAAACAGAGACAAACGGGTGCGCTCGGGATGTATTATTAAAAAAGGAGCAGCCGAAGGTTTATTTTGATAAAATAGATAAGAATCCTGAATAAGAAATCGGTGATAACATGGATCAAAAAGAAACGCCTTTATTAGAGGCTTTAGTTCGCCATAGTGAAAAGAAGCCGATTTCGTTGCATGTCCCTGGCCATAAGTATGGTTCGTTATTTCCTATAGAAAAAGATTTTGGCTTTGCGAAATTTTTACAGCTTGATGCGACGGAATTGACAGGATTGGATGATCTTCATTCGCCTGAGGGAGTCATTTTGGCGGCAGAAAGGCTCCTGGCTGAATTATACGGTGTCAAAGAGAGCTTTTTTTTAGTTAATGGATCGACGGGCGGCAATCTCGCGATGATATTGGCTGCGATTAAAGAGGACGACATTGTCCTTGTGCAGAGAAATTGCCATAAATCGATTTTAAATGGAATCGAGCTTGCTGGGGGAAATCCCGTGTTTTTAGGGCCGATGCTGGACGAGGAATGGCAGGTTGCCGGAGGAGTATCAATCGAAACTGTAGAAGAGGCCATCTATTTGTATCCGCATGCTAAAGCTATTATCGTCACATATCCAAACTATTACGGTCTTACTTATGACTTAAAAAGTATTATAAATGTGGCTCACCAGCATGATATACCAGTACTTGTTGATGAGGCACACGGTGCTCATTTTATCGTGGGCCGTCCCTTTCCGTTGTCCGCAGTTGAGTTGGGGGCGGATATCACCGTCCAGTCGGCGCACAAGACGCTGCCGGCAATGACAATGGGCTCGTTTTTGCATTTTAATAGTCAACTGTTATCGGTGGACACTTTAAAATATTATTTGCGAGTTATCCAATCGAGCAGCCCTTCTTATCCGATTTTGGCTTCTTTAGACGTAGCCAGGAGCTATTTGGCTTCTTTCAATCAGTATGACCTTGATTACACGGAGAAGGCCGTGAGACTTTTTAAGCAGGAATTATCAAACATAGAAGGGGTAAAGGTATTGGAGAGCGGCAATGGCGATTTATTAAAATTAACGTTGCAATCAACATGTACCCTGAATGGATTTGATATACAGAAGCGGATGGAGCAGGAAGGTGTATTTGTCGAGCTGGCAGATCCGAATAATGTTCTTTTTGTTCTTCCATTATTAAAACAAGATCAGGAATATCCATTTGCACTGGTTATTGATAAACTGACGAGAGCGCTGAAAAATGAATTCGATCAGGTAAATGAACAAAGGGATGTTTTTTTTAAGAAGAAGCCTGTTTCACCGCTCCTTTTAAGTGGAAAACAGGCAAAAAACTTAGAAATAGAAGAACTGCATTTTAGTGAAGCAGCCGGGCAAATCTGTGCTGAAATGATCGTGCCTTATCCTCCAGGCATTCCTTTACTATATCCTGGAGAATTAATTGATCAAGCAGATCTGGAAAGCCTTAACCTCCTTCTCAAAAGTGGAGCGCGGTTCCAAGGGGGAGAGGCTTTGCTGGAAAGAAAAATAAAGGTATACAAAATACAGAAAGAGTTCTCATCTGGGGGTTAAAGAATGAAAAAAGGAATCTTTATTTCGGTTGAAGGTCCAGAAGGGGCTGGCAAGACGACTGTGCTCAGCCTGCTTGCAAAGGAGCTTGAAACGGAAGGCCATAAAGTCATGATGACGAGGGAACCGGGCGGGATTGATATCGCTGAACAGATTCGCAAGGTAATCCTTAATACACATAATACAGCTATGGACCCTCGGACAGAGGCGTTATTATACGCCGCTGCAAGAAGGCAGCATCTCGTTGAAAAAGTGAAACCTGCTCTCGAAGATGGTGCTGTTGTATTGTGTGACCGCTTCATCGATAGCTCGCTCGCTTACCAGGGCTACGCACGAGGACTTGGAATTGATGAAGTATTATCGATTAACCAGTTTGCTATTGAGCAAATGATGCCTTCTGTAACCCTATACTTTGATATTGATCCGGAAGAAGGTTTGGGACGAATCAGCAAAAATGCGGGCAGGGAAGTAAACCGGCTCGATTTGGAAACGATTGAGTTCCATTATAAAGTAAGGGAAGGTTATTATATTTTAATGAAAAGATTCCCTGAAAGAATACACAGAATCGATGCTTCCCAGCCTATTCAAAACGTGTATGAGCAATCAGCAGAAAAAATAAAAAAAACCATCGATAAACCAGTGTGAATTTTTACAGGTTACATATGGAAATAATGAGGGACAGGCATAAAGTTACATTGGTCCAATTTTGCTCAATTAAAAATTTTCAAGCAGATTTAAGAGTGGAATTCCTATTTTTGTAAAAAGAAGGCTATCAGCAATCGAAATACCTGCTATAATAAGAATAAATGGATTTTCGGAAAAAAATTTGGAAACAAGCCAAACGCTTTTTCCTATTAAGGAGGATGAAAAAATGAAGTTAATCATTGCAGTTGTTCAGGACCAGGATAGCAATCGTTTATCAACAGCTTTAATGGCAAATAATTTCCGGGCTACAAAACTCGCTACAACAGGCGGCTTTTTAAAATCAGGAAATACGACTTTCATGGTCGGTACCGACGATATTCGAGTGGACCGCGCTCTGCAAATCATCAAGGAAAACTGTAAATCAAGAGACCAGCTGGTTGCACCTGTCTCACCGATGGGCGGTAATGCAGATTCGTATGTTCCATACCCGGTAGAAGTTGAAGTAGGCGGGGCAACCGTGTTTGTTCTTCCAGTCGATCAATTTCTCCAATTTTAAGGAAACATCCGGAGGTTTCATTATGAAAATTAACCAAGATATGCGGTTAAATCTCGATAAAGGCCGCCATGAGCAGAAACAGCAAAATGTTGTCGGGATAAAATTCAACGAATACGTTCAAAAGCAAGATCAAAAGATGCAAGTGACACAGCTCCAGCAGCTGATGGGTGATATCGACCAGGCAGGCGACCGGCTGGCCCGGTCACGGACATTTAAGGACTTAGCCAAGTTTAAAGCGCTTGTGAAACGATTTGTTAAGGAAACAGTCGATTTCGGGATGGAACTCAAGCAATCCCACAGTTGGAATCAATTTGGACAGGGCCGTTCCTTAAAAATTGTTGACACGATTGATGACAAGCTAGTCGAACTAACAGACAATGTCATGAAGCAAGAAGAAACATCAATTGATATTTTAGGGAAGATCGGGGAAATCAAAGGACTTCTCATTAATTTATACACGTAAGAGAGTGATTGGATTGGCTAGGACATGGGAGCAATTAGAGGAAATACAGCCGACAGTGTTAAAAATGGTTCAAAACAGCCTGGTAAAGGACCGTGTGGCGCATGCTTATTTATTTGAGGGTGCAAGAGGTACGGGAAAGAAGGACGCAGGCCTGCTTCTGGCGAAAAGCCTTTTTTGCCAAAATCCAGCGAACGGTTATGAACCTTGTGAAAGCTGTTTAAATTGTAAGAGGATTAACAGCGGAAACCATCCTGATATTCATGTAGTTGAGCCTGATGGCCTTTCCATCAAAAAAAGCCAAATTCAAGCACTGCAAGAAGAATTCTCAAAAACGGGCGTGGAATCGAAACGAAAGCTATATTTGATTGTTCATGCTGATCGAATGACTGTAAATGCAGCGAACAGTCTCCTGAAGTTTTTGGAGGAGCCTCATGCTCAAACGTTTGCGATCTTAATCACTGAACAAGCCCAGCAAATATTGCCGACGATTCTCTCTAGGTGCCAAATTATTACATTTAAGCCTTTACCTCCAGAAAAAATGGCGAGCCAGCTTGTTGAAAATGGCGTAACAGCGAGCATGGCGCCGCTGCTTTCCCAGCTGACAAATAATTTAACTGAAGCATTGGAGCTTAGCAATGACGATTGGTTTGCACAAGCTCAAAAAATAGTGTTAAAATTATATGAAGTGCTTAAAAAGAATCCCCTTGAAGCAATGGTCAACCTTCAGGAGAATTGGTTTCTGCACTTTAAAGAGAAAGATCAGCTTGATCGTGGTTTAGATTTACTACTTCTTGTGTTTAAGGATTTATTATATATCCAGATCGGAAAGCAGGAGCAGATTGTTTATACAAGCGAAAAATCACGCTTGGAGCAATATGCTTTGCAAACATCGGGACGGCGTCTAATCGAACAGATGACGGCCATTTTAGAAGCAAAAAGAAAGCTGCATGCAAATATGAATCCGCAGCTGTTAATGGAACAGCTTGTGTTAAAATTGCAGGAGGGATCTTCATTTGTATGATGTAGTAGGTGTACGCTTTAAAAAAGCTGGCAAAATATATTATTTTGATCCCGGGGAGCTCTCAATTCAAAAAGGGGACTTCGTTATTGTAGAAACGGTTCGGGGTGTAGAGTACGGGAAAGTAGTGATCGCCCGTAAGCAGGTTGAACAAAATGATGTAGTCCTCCCTCTTAAAAAAGTCTTGAGAATTGCAGATCACAAGGATCGGTTGATTGTCGAAGAGAACAAACAGGCAGCAAAGGAATCATATGATATTTGCTGTGAGAAAGTAAATGAACATCAATTAGATATGAAGCTTGTAGATGTGGAATATACATTTGACCGGAATAAAGTTATATTCTACTTTACAGCGGATGGACGAGTTGATTTTCGAGAGCTAGTCAAGGATTTAGCAGCGATCTTTCGGACTAGAATTGAATTGCGCCAAATCGGTGTTCGGGATGAAGCGAAAATGCTGGGCGGAATTGGCCCGTGCGGAAGAATGCTTTGCTGTTCAACGTTTTTAGGAGATTTTGATCCGGTTTCGATTAAAATGGCGAAAGACCAAAATTTATCGTTAAACCCTACCAAGATTTCCGGTTTATGCGGTCGTCTTATGTGTTGTTTAAAATATGAAAATGATGAGTATGAATTAGCAAAAGAACAGCTTCCGGACTTGGGTGAGTTTATTAAAACCCCTAGTGGACGCGGCAAGGTTGTCGGTTTAAATATATTGGAACGCGTCCTGCAAGTGGAGTTATCTGAACCTGATCGCGTTCTGGAGTACACGCTGGATGAAATTTTAAAAGAAGGCGCTGTCTCGCTACAATCAACAGATTAGTAAGAGGAACAAGCGGCTTCAGGCTTGTTCATAGGTACCCGAGCATTGGAAGCCACAATAGGAACGAGGCTGTTTTTTTAGCCGCAACAAACAAGGCAACACGACAAACATCTTCGAATGACCATCATGGAGCCTTGCAACGGGACGAACATAGTTTCTTCGACTTTGCTATGCTGCAGAAGCATTTTATACTTTGAAGGATGCTTCTGTGACTGGTTTATGACCTTAGGAAGCTAGGAGCCGTAGCTGGACAATGAGGTGGAACGCGTGGATAAAAAAGAAATTTTTGATTCAGTTACAAATATGGAAACTCAGATCGGCCAGTTGTACCGCCAGCTTGGGGAGCTTAAAGTCCATCTTGCGGAAATACTGGAAGAGAATAATTCTTTAAAAATTGAGAATGACCATTTAAGGCTCCGTCTGGAGAAAACTACAGAAAAAGAGCAGCAAAATGTCGGCAAGGGAAAAGAGGGTGACAGCCATTCGGAACAGGATGGCAAACATCCTCTTGATATTGGTGAAGGCTATGATAATCTTGCCCGCCTTTATCAGGAAGGGTTTCATATTTGCAATTTGCATTTTGGAAGCCCCCGTAAGGAAGGCGATTGCCTGTTTTGTTTATCTTTTTTAAATAAGAAATAAGCTCAGCCTTCCTTATTGCAGGAAGGCTGTTTTTCTCCTGTCATACAACAAAGATCTTTTACATAACAACAAATAGCTCTTGGAGGAACGACGATGGTAATGTTAAAAGATGACGAGAGGCTCGATTATCTTCTGGCAGAAAATTTGCGGATTATTCAGAGCCCGTCCGTATTTTCCTTTTCTTTGGATGCTGCTTTATTGGCAAGGTTTGCATACGTTCCGATCCAAAAAGGGAATCTTATCGACCTCTGCAGCGGGAATGGAGTAATTCCGTTATTTTTGAGTGCACGAACAAAAGGGAGAATTACCGGCGTGGAAATACAGGAACGATTGTATGATATGGCTGTGCGGAGCGTTCGCTATAATAGCCTCGAATCAAGAATCACGATGATACATGGCGATATTAAAGATATGCCAAAGCAGCTCGGCTATGGAAAGTTTGATGTCGTTACATGCAATCCACCTTACTTTCCGACACCATCGAACGCTGAAATCAATGAAAATGAACATTTGGCGATTGCCCGTCATGAAATCCTGTGTACCCTTGAAGACGCTGTGAGCGTTTCAAGCCAGCTGCTCAGGCAGGGAGGAAAGGCTGCTTTTGTTCATCGGCCCGGCAGGCTTCTTGATATAATAACATTAATGAGGCAATACAGGCTCGAGCCGAAGCGGATTCAACTTGTTCATCCGAAGCCTGGAAGTGAAGCGAATACTTTATTGATTGAAGCAACGAAAGACGGGAAACCAGATCTGAAAATCTTGGCGCCGTTATTTGTTTATAATGAGCGAAATGAATATACCCGAGAAGTGAGCGAACTTTTATATGGAGAATAACTGTCATTATTTTTATGTATTAACATGCAATGATGGAAGTTTTTATGGAGGATATACGAACAATTTAAAAAGAAGAGTGAAGCTTCATAATGAAGGGAAAGGGGCAAAATATACAAGAGGCAGAGGGCCGGTGACACTTATTTTTTACAAACAGTTCGCTAATAAAGGTGAGGCGTTGAAAGCCGAATATGATTTTAAAAAATTGCCGAGAAAAAAGAAGGAAGATTTCCTGCTTCAGGAAACAGGAGGGGCATATGTGGCAGCAAAAGAGCTTCCAGAATGAAGAAAGCAAAGGAATCCTGTATCTCGTTCCAACTCCAATCGGGAACCTGGAGGATATGAGTTTTCGGGCAGTTAGAATCCTGAAAGAAATGGATTTCATCGCTGCAGAAGACACGCGAAACACGAAAAAACTATGCCATTACTTTGAAATTGATACTCCATTGATGAGCCACCATGAACATAATAAAGATGTCAGTGGAGAGAAAATTGTGAAACTGCTCAAAAATGGAGCAAAAATTGCCCTCGTCAGTGATGCAGGAATGCCGGCTATTTCGGATCCCGGATATGAACTGGTGAAAAAGGCAACAGAGGAACAGCTTACGGTTGTCTCCCTTCCCGGTGCTAATGCTGCCTTAACAGCCCTGATTGCATCGGGCTTAGCGACTCAGCCATTTTATTTTTATGGCTTTCTGAGCAGGCATAAAAAGGAGAAAAGAAAAGAACTGGAAGAGCTGGGTAAGCAAACAGCTACACTTCTTATCTATGAAGCGCCCCATCGATTAAAAGATACATTACAACTAATGGCAGAAGTCCTTGGCGAGAGAAAGATTGTTCTTTGCAGGGAACTAACGAAAAAATATGAAGAACTGATAAGGGGCACAATCGCTGAAGCGATGGACTGGGCAAACCGTGAAGAAGTAAGGGGTGAGTTTTGCCTTGTGGTTGAAGGCGGATCCGAATCCGCTTCGGATCAACAACTGTGGTGGGATCGCTTAACCATTAAGGAACATATTGAGCATTACATTTCGGAAGGAATGGCTCCGAAAGATGCGATTAAGCAAACAGCGAAGGACAGAAATATTCAGAAACGCGATGTATATCATGTCTATCATATCGAATCATAATAAAAAGAGCTTCTCCATTTATTTGGAGAAGCTTTTGATTATTACTTGGAAAGTTCAAAAGAACTTTGGATTTCTTTTAATAACTGCTCAGCGCCATCACGGCTAAGGATTAATTTTCCGCCTGCAAGAGTTACGTTATCATCGGAAACTTCACCAGTAACATGGCAAGTCATGTTAGGCTTGTACTTTTTCAAGATGATTTTTTCATCATCTACGTAAATCTCTAGAGCATCCTTTTCAGCAATACCGAGCGTACGTCTTAATTCAATCGGAATCACCACACGACCTAATTCATCAACTTTACGAACAATACCTGTAGATTTCATCTTAATTAATCTCCTCTCAACCTTTATCTCTATTTTTATTGGAATTCGTCATAATTCGACAAATTCTTTATTTAATATAATAATACCAGCCTTTCCCATAAACGTCAATTATTTTATTTATAATTCCGAGTGTAATTTTACAACATTTTATAAAAACCTTGATATAAAAAGGTTGTTAACGGTTAAAATTATAAAAAATATAAAAAAAAAATCCTGTAATAAGTAAAATTTATTTATGGCATTTTATCAAAAAAGCTTTAAAGTGTATAATATTTATACTTTTTTCGACAAAAATCTACAAAAATCCGCTTTTCAGACGGCAAGATACAAAAAACTAATGTCATTATATTCCCTCCAGGACGGCTGGTTAAACCTCTAGTCTAAAAAAATATTATTTTTAATAAAAACCAGCGTTATCCATAAAATTTTACATCACATGCTTTGTTGCTTGTAAAGCTCCTTAATTGGTTGCACATTTTCACATTTTTAGGTATATTTTGAGGATATAAGCGGTTATGATGTCTCTAGGCGGACTAGAACATCAGATGGTTGTTAACTTCGCTAAAAAACAGGATAAAACAGCTCAATCAAGGCAGGATATTTAGAGATCTCGTCCCATTGGGCGGGATTTTTTCCTTAGCTGTTCAGGATAGGTTTCATTTATAGTGCTTTTTTAAATAAGGAGGGAATATCCGATGCAGGAAAAATTGAATACATTTTATATTACTACTCCCATTTATTATCCAAGTGGCAATCTCCATATCGGTCATGCCTATACGACAGTTGCGGGCGATGCAATGGCCCGTTATAAACGGCTGCGCGGTTATGACGTGATGTATTTAACCGGAACTGACGAACACGGACAAAAAATTCAGCGTAAAGCTGGGGAAAGAGGGATTACTCCTCAAACATACGTGGACGAAATCGTCGATGGAATCCAGGAGCTTTGGGGCAAACTCGAAATCTCTTACGATGACTTCATCCGTACAACCCAGGATCGCCATAAACAAACGGTGGAAAAGATTTTTGCCAGGCTGGTTGAGCAGGGCGATATTTATTTAGATGAATATGAAGGCTGGTATTGCACGCCTTGTGAATCCTTTTATACGGACAGGCAGCTTGAGAATGGTAACTGTCCCGATTGCGGCCGTCCTGTCGAAAAGGTAAAAGAAGCTTCTTATTTCTTTAAAATGAGTAAATATGCGGATCGGCTCCTCAAATATTACGAAGAAAACCCCGACTTCATCCAGCCGGAATCACGAAAAAATGAAATGATTAATAACTTTATTAAACCTGGTTTGGAAGATTTGGCTGTATCACGAACTACCTTTGATTGGGGCGTAAAGGTACCTGGTGATCCGAAGCATGTTATCTATGTATGGATTGATGCCCTGTCCAATTACATTACTGCGCTTGGCTATGGGACTGAGAATGATGCAAAGTATTTAAATTATTGGCCTGCCGATGTCCATTTAGTTGGCAAAGAGATTGTCAGGTTCCATACAATTTATTGGCCGATCATGTTAATGGCGCTTGATATCCCTCTTCCAAAAAAGGTCTTTGCCCATGGCTGGTTATTAATGAAGGATGGAAAGATGTCCAAATCGAAAGGAAATGTCGTCGACCCTGTTACCTTAATCGATCGCTATGGCCTTGATGCACTCCGTTATTATCTGCTTAGAGAAGTACCTTTTGGGGCGGATGGAGTGTTTACTCCGGAAGGATTTGTGGAGCGAATCAATTTTGATTTGGCGAATGACCTTGGAAATCTCTTAAACCGTACGATTGCGATGATTGAAAAATATTTTGACGGGATTATTCCTTCATATAAAGGTTCCAACGGCGAATTTGACCGGTTGTTGCTCGACGCCAACGTCGATGTGATCGGTAAATATGAAGAAGCAATGGAAAAAATGGAGTTTTCAGTGGCCTTGAGTACAGTTTGGCAGCTTGTCAGCAGAACAAATAAATATATTGATGAAACGCAGCCGTGGGTGTTGGCTAAATCAGAACAGGGCCGGGAACAATTGGCGAGTGTGATGATTCATTTAGCAGAGTCGCTACGCCGGATTGGGATTTTATTAAAGCCATTTTTAACCCGTACACCTGAACGGATTTTTGAGCAACTGAATGTTAACGAAGAAACACTGACTTCCTGGGACAGCCTTGAATCATTTGGCCAAATTCCCGAGGGCACTGCGATAAGAAAAGGGGAGCCTTTATTTCCTCGGCTGGAAATACAAGAGGAGGTCGAGTTTATTAAAGAACAAATGCAAGCCCCATCTGTAACAGCCGAAACTAAGCCTGAAGAAAAGCCGGAGACGGAAGAAATAACGATTGATGATTTTATGAAGGTGGATTTGCGGGTAGCAGAGGTCATTCATGCAGAGCCTGTGAAGAAAACGGATAAGCTTTTAAAGCTCCAGCTTGATTTAGGCTATGAAAAACGCCAGGTTGTTTCCGGGATTGCAAAGTATTATACTGCAGAGGAAATCATCGGCCGAAAAGTCATTTGTGTGACGAATTTAAAACCGGTCAAGCTTCGCGGTGAGCTTTCAGAAGGAATGATTTTAGCTGGAGGAAAAGACGGAGAACTATCCTTGGCTACTGTTGACCAGACTCTCCCGAACGGATCACAGGTAAAATAAAAAAGAATAAAACATAGAATTGTTTCACATGTTACAGCTACAAGGAAACAGTTCTATGTTTTTTATTCTAATATAATAAATTTCATCAATTTAGGCGTCTATATCTTTATATATTCATTACATAAAGTTATTGAATGGATAGTTTTTTAAATTTAATAATTGTAATCAAAAAATAAAATTCTAGTTTAAAGGAGTTTTTAGATTGCTTTTTGACACACATGCCCATTTAAATGCAGAACAGTTTAATGAAGATTTGCCGGAAGTTATTAACAGAGCACTCGAAGCTGGTGTCACAAATATTGTTGTGGTCGGGTTTGACAAACCAACCATCACAAAGGCAATTGAACTTGCTGAAACATATGAGTTTATTCATGCAAGTGTTGGCTGGCATCCGGTTGATGCGATTGATATGACTGCGGAAGATTTACAGTGGCTTGAAGAGCTCGCAGCACACCCAAAGGTTGTGGCGCTTGGAGAAATGGGTCTCGATTATCATTGGGATAAATCGCCTAAAGAGATCCAGAAAGAGGTTTTTCGCAAGCAAATCAGGCTGGCGAAAAAGGTAAAGCTGCCGATCGTTATCCATAACAGGGATGCGACTGCGGACACTGTACAAATCCTTAAGGAAGAGGGTGCAGAGGAAATAGGGGGGATCATGCATAGCTTCAGCGGGAGCGTTGAGATTGCTAAACAGTGTTTGGATATGAATTTTTATATTTCATTGGGTGGTCCCGTAACATTTAAAAATGCCAAAACGCCGAAAGAAGTAGCAGCGGCAATTCCGTTAGACCGTTTGTTAATTGAAACAGATTGTCCGTATTTAACGCCGCACCCATTTCGCGGAAAAAGAAATGAACCGGGTTATGTAAAATTGGTTGCTGAACAAATTGCTGAGATTAAAGGGCTGTCATTGCCGGAGTTTGCTGAGGCTGCAACGGCAAACGCAAAAAAAATATTCGGCATAAATTGATAAGCTTTTTTGTCGATACATGTGAAAGCTTGTCCTATTTTCTTACTATTCTAAAAAGTTCTACATATCTCCTTTCACTCATAGGATAACCATGTCGATAAGTCTTCCTTTCTTTTCCGAAATACATTTTGCATAATAAGAGGTGCGCCCTGAAGGAAAGGTATTTAGGTTGACAGAAGACGAGATAGTTTACTATAATCACTCCGAAGAGAAAAGGAGGCGTTTTTCATCGTAATTGAAACCATGAAAAACCTGTTTTCCAAGTCTTTGAGTAAAAAGAAGTTAGCCGTTATTTCAGCTAGTTTCGTAGTTTTTGCGGCAGCAACCGGATTCTTGTTTTATGAAACTACGAAGAAAACAGTAGCCCTGACGCTGAACGGCGAAGAAAAAGTCATCAAAACACACGCAGCTGAGATAAAAGATATATTCGATGAACTTAACATTGCAGTACGCTCAGAAGACTATGTGTTTCCAGTGGCAAACACAAAGGTTGAAAACAATATAAAAGTGGTTTGGGAACAGGCGAAGCAGGTTCAGATTGTGCAAGGTGAAGAAAACAAGACAGTTTGGACGACAGCCGCGACGGTTGGAGAGCTTTTAAAAGAACACCAGATTGTTTTAAGTGAGCATGATAAGGTTCTCCCAAAGCTTGACGAAAAGATTAAAAATGATCTTGAAATTTCCATTCAAAAAGCCTTTCCTTTAACGCTTATCGATGGAGGTAATAAACTGGAAGTCTGGTCCACTTCGACTACGGTCGCTGACTTTTTAGTGCAGCAAGGTATTCCACTGGCTGATTCAGACCGTGTTGAACCTAATCTAGAAGAGACAATCACAGAAAATGGCGTTGTCAACGTCATTCGAGTTGAAAAAGTCACCGATGTAGTGGAAGAACCAATTAGCTTTGCCATTGAAACAAAGAAAGATGGCAGCCTTGCTCAAGGTACCGAAAAAGTTATTACTGAAGGCGTAAACGGTCTAGTTGCGAAAGAATTTGAAGTGGTGAAAGAAAACGGACAGGAAATTTCCCGAAAATTAATCAGCGAGAAGAAGATTAAAGACAAACAGGATAAGGTCGTAGCCCTCGGAACGAAGATAATCGCCCAGCAAGTATCCCGCCAAGCAGCTCAGTCTGAACCATCTGCGGGCCGGGAGTTTTATGTAGACTCAACAGCATATACGGCCAGTTGCAATGGCTGTTCAGGCGTTACTGCAACCGGGGTTAACCTCAACGCAAACCCAAATGCCAAAGTAATCGCCGTGGACCCAAGTGTTATTCCGCTTGGTACAAAGGTTTATGTGGATGGCTATGGTTATGCTGTTGCTTCCGATACAGGCTCAGCAATTAAAGGCCATAAAATCGATGTCTTCTTTGCTGGAACATCCGAAGCCTATCGCTGGGGCAGAAAAAAAGTAAAGATCAAAATATTAGATTAGGCTTTGATGCAGGGGAGCAATCCTCTGCATTTTGCATTTTAATTAATTTTATTTATAATTGTTAAACAAGCGTAAATGAAGTTTTAGAATGACTTGATCCATGCATTTATGAGTAACACGATGGAGATTTCTTAAATTCTCCATTTCATTTTATGCTGCTTTCTTTTATATAGACGTTTAATGTTACAAAAATGTTTCAGGTTTTTTTCAAAAATAACAAAAAAAAATTAAAGTTTCAGTGCGGGTTAATACAATCGCGTCTGTAGAGGCGCTTGCGCTTTTCTAATTGTCTAGCTCCAGCGCCTAGCCCCTCGAGTCGCTTCGGTCCTGCCAATGAAGTCAAAAAACGACTTCACCGTCAGGCCGTCCGACGTACAGGACGTACTAGTGCCGACGTTGCCACAGGACGTGGCGATCTTAGTCGGCCAGCGCTTGTCGGGGCTGAGCAAGGCGCTTGCGCTTTTCTAATTGTCTAGTTCCAGCGCCTAGCCCCTCGAGTCGCTTCGGTCCTGCCAATGAAGTCAAAAAACGACTTCACCGTCAGGCCCTCCAGCGCTTGTCGGGGCTGAGCAAGGCGCTTGCGCTTTTCTGTATAATGGAGGAAAAATGAAGATTAAGGAAATTATTGTGGTCGAGGGAAAAGATGATACTACTGCGATTAGAAACGCTGTCGATGCCGATACAATCGAAACTAACGGTTCTGCCATTAATAAAGAAACGATCGAAAAAATTAAGTTGGCCCAAAAAGTCCGCGGTGTCATTGTGTTTACCGATCCTGACTTTCCAGGAGAGAAGATAAGAAAAACGATTGCCGATAATGTACCAGGATGCCGGCATGCTTTTCTCGAAAAATGCGATGCATTGCAAAAGCACGGCAAAGGAGTTGGCGTTGAGCATGCATCACCAGCTGCGATAAGAAAGGCATTAAATGCTGCCCATACAATGAACGGCGAGGTTAGAGAAGAAATAAGCCAGGATGATCTCATCTTAGCAGGTTTAATCGGCGGAGAAGGATCTAAAGAACGTAGAATCAAACTTGGAAAGCTGCTGAAAATTGGCTATACGAACGGTAAACAGCTTCATAAACGGCTAATGATGTTCCAAATTAGCCCGGAGGAGTTCGCCGCTGCGCTGGCAGCAATACGTCAGGAGGAACAACATGAATAAGGATATCGCAACCCCCTTAAGAACACGGGCCATTCTTGAGAAATACGGCTTCTCATTCAAAAAGAGTCTCGGTCAAAATTTTTTGATTGACACCAATATTTTAAAAAATATTGTCGATCATGCCGGATTGACTGACAATACAGGAGTGATCGAAATCGGTCCCGGCATTGGTGCATTGACAGAACAGCTTGCCAGAAACAGCAAAAAGGTAGTCGCCTTAGAAATAGATCAGCGGCTGCTTCCTATTTTGAAAGATACGCTCGGCCCCTATCCGAATACAAAAATAATCCATGGGGACGTTTTAAAAGCCGATGTTAGCAAAATAATTAATGAGGAATTTGCAGGTATTAACGATATTACGGTCGTTGCTAATTTACCGTATTATGTAACTACACCAATTATCATGAAGCTTCTTGAAGAACATCTTCCGATCAGGGGGATTGTCGTCATGCTTCAGAAAGAGGTTGCAGACCGGATATCTGCCAATCCTGGTTCTAAGGACTATGGATCTCTATCAATTGCTGTTCAGTATTATACAGAAGCAGAAACAGTGATGATCGTGCCCAAAACTGTTTTCGTACCACAGCCAAACGTCGATTCAGCGGTGATTCGTTTAACAAAACGGGATAAACCAGCTGTATCAGTGATTGAAGAAGAATTCTTTTTTTTAGTTACTAGAGCAAGTTTTGCACAAAGGCGAAAAACAATTTTAAATAATTTAACAAGCCAGCTGCCAAATGGAAAAGAGATGAAGGATGAAATTGTGGCCACTCTCCATGAAGCGGACATTGATCCCGGCCGAAGAGGAGAAACCCTTTCAATCGAAGAATTTGCGCACCTGAGCAACCTACTATATCCGCTTTTCCGCTAAGACCCTTAAGGGTCTTATTTATTTCGGCGTGATAAGCTCCAGCAAAGATGGTTTATCATATGCAGTAGGGTATATGCAGAAAGAACTTCCCTGAACTAAACGCATTTGTCCCCGCTGACTCCCGTAAACAGGCGTTATGAGCTCTATGTCAACCCAATCACAATGAGATAGGAATTTGCATAGCTTATCAGAGAAAGATCTGGGAGTGACGATTATGGATATTAACGTAATGGATATCGTTGGGAGAATTTCTTATCATTGCGACATAATGTTTAGAGTCATCGATATAAAGGAAGAAGCAGGCCGGAAAACAGCTGTGTTGGCAGGAGAGGATGTTCGGCTTATTGCAGATGCTCCCTATGAGGACTTAATCATTATAGATCCATCTAAACGAACAAAATTGGCGCGCGAATTCAGATCACTTGAAGAACAGTCCTTCAAGCTGTTCCGGCAGGATGTGGACCTGTTGAAACAGAAGCAGGAGTATGATGCAACAGGAGGGTACAGCAAGTCCCACAACTTTTTTCAAATGCCTGGAAGGGTCCTGCATTTAGATGGCGATCCTGTTTATTTAAAGAAGTGCTTACAGCTATATGAAAAGGTTGGCGTTCCTGTATACGGAATCCATTGCGCGGAAAAAGAGATGCCTGACAAAATCGTGCATCTCATTGATTATTACCGCCCGGATATCCTTGTGATAACCGGCCATGATGCTTATTCAAAGGCGAAAGGAAAAATAAATGATTTAAATGCGTACCGGCATTCACGCCACTTCGTCCAAACAGTCAAAGAAGCTAGAAGGAAAATCCCCCATCTGGATCAGTTGGTCATCTTTGCGGGCGCTTGCCAATCCCATTTTGAATCGCTCATCCATGCCGGCGCAAATTTTGCCAGCTCTCCTTCAAGGGTAAATATCCATGCTCTTGATCCTGTCTATATTGTGGCAAAAATAAGCTTTACACCGTTTATGGAAAGAATCAATGTGTGGGACGTGCTGCGAAATACGCTTACCGGACAAAAAGGGTTAGGGGGCATTGAAACGAAGGGTGTATTGCGGACAGGAATGCCATATAAACTCGATCAACTTCAGTAAAAAAATAAGTCGTTCGTTTTAACTAACGACTTATTTTTTGAATAGAACGCACATATTCTTTGTCGAAAAAGGTCAACCTAAAATTGTTGAAATATCGAAGAAAAAGTCAGAGAAAATATATTGACAATCATTTTGAATGACTGTTATAATTTATCCTTTTGTTTGACTTAATTATGTTAGCGTGTTATACTTTACATAGTGAGGTGGACCGAATGCCAAAAACATTATCGGATATTAAAAAAGCACTCGATTCGAATCTAGGTAAAAGACTTTTGCTCAAGGCAAACGGCGGACGCAGAAAAACGATTGAGCGTTCCGGTGTTTTAGCAGAAACATACCCTTCCGTTTTTGTGATTGAATTAGATCAAGATGAAAATGCATTTGAACGTGTATCTTACAGTTATGCGGACGTTTTAACTGAGACAGTTCAAATTACCTTCTATGAAGATGCTTCAAGAAATATTGCCTTAAGTTAATAAGGCCCAAAGCAGGCAGTAAACAATTGTTTACTGTCTTTTTATTTTGCCTTTTTCCTGTTCTTGTAAACAAGGCATCAGGGTAAATAAAGGTTCACATCAAATAAACGGGTTTATCAATACTAATAATGCCGCGTGTAAAGAAAGGGGTTGTTTTTCTTGGGCAGAAGAAGAGGGATTATGTCAGAGGGTTTTAAAGAGGAGCTTGCTAAAGATCTTGGGTTTTATGATGTTGTCCAAAGGGATGGTTGGGGCGGAATTAGGGCCAAAGATGCTGGGAACATGGTAAAGCGGGCAGTTGAGCTCGCCCAGCAGCAGCTAGCTGCACGACGATAACACTTCTTACGTTTTGTACCAAGCAGAAATTGTGGATTTACCGCGGTGAAGCCAGGGCGCATGTCCTGGCTTTTTATCTCGTTGATCGGGCTATTTTGCTTTATCACACGATCAATATGATAAAAGCTAAAGGTTCTTGCTAACCATTTACTTATATTTCGCCATTTTTTTCGGCTAATTTAGTCTTTTTTCAAATACAGAAAAATGATAAAATAAGGTATTTGTGATGATTGTCGGGAATAACGTCTTGAGTTATCCCATTTGTGGTAGAATAGGACAAAATACGGAGATCGTCGAATTTTGTAAAAGTAGGTGGACATAAGTGAAGCTTTTAGTAAAAGCGCCCGCGAAGATTAATTTATCTTTAGATGTTTTACATAAAAGGATGGATGGTTATCATGAGGTGGAAATGATCATGACGACGATTGACCTCGCAGACCGGCTTGAACTGTCCTTATTAGAAAAAAATGAAATTAAAATTATCTCGCATAACCGGTTTGTGCCGGATGACCAGCGGAACCTTGCTTATCAAGCGGCGCGATTATTAAAAGAGCGATACGATGTGAAAAAGGGAGTTTCGATTGCGATCGAAAAGGTTATACCTGTTGCTGCGGGCCTGGCAGGCGGCAGCAGTGATGCTGCGGCAGCGTTAAGAGGTCTAAACAAGCTTTGGGGCCTTGGTCTGACGATGGATGAACTGGCCGAGATTGGCTCAGAGATCGGATCTGATGTTTCTTTTTGTGTATACGGAGGAACGGCCCTGGCGAAAGGCAGAGGAGAAATAATCACGCAGCTGCCTGCACCTCCTACCTGCTGGGTCATTTTAGCGAAGCCGTTCATCGGAGTTTCGACTTCGGATGTTTACCGCCGTCTTGATCTAAAAGGAAAGAAACATCCAAATATTGATAGCATGGTTAACGCAATTGAAAGAAATGACTATAGCGGGGTTTGCCAAAATGTCGGCAATGTTCTTGAGGAAGTGACTTTAAATCTGTATCCGGAAGTAGCCCATATTAAGGAACAAATGAGGCGTTTTGGAGCCGATGCTGTATTAATGAGCGGGAGCGGGCCGACCGTTTTTGGGCTCGTTCAGCATGACTCAAGAATGCACCGGATATACAATGGCTTGCGGGGTTTTTGTGACCAGGTATTTGCCGTTCAAATGCTTGGTGAACCGAACACCCTTGATTAAATCCGTATAATAATGGTATATTATCGGTAGAATATTCGGGTTTGAGGAGGTTCCATTTTGAAATTTCGTCGCAGCGAGCGCCTTATAGATATGACGAACTATTTGTTAGAACATCCGCGGCAGTTAATTCCTTTGACATTTTTTGTGGATCGTTATCATTCTGCCAAATCTTCTATTAGTGAAGATCTGACAATTATTAAACAAACCTTTGAAAAAAGAGGCATCGGATCCCTTCATACTGTTCATGGGGCAGCAGGGGGAGTCAAATACTACGTAAAAGTCAGGAAAGATGAGGCGAAGCCTTTTATAGAGGATCTATGTGCTCTGATCGCAAGCCCGGAACGGCTCCTGCCCGGCGGTTATCTGTACATGACCGATATTTTAAGCGATCCTTCTATCGTCCAAAAAGTCGGGCGTTTATTTGCTTCTGCCTATGCGGAGGCTAATATTGATGTCGTTATGACAGTGGCGACAAAAGGGATTCCGCTTGCCTATGCAGTGGCAAGCCAGCTCAATGTACCGGTAGTGATTGTGAGAAGGGATAATAAAGTTACCGAAGGCTCAACAGTGAGCATTAATTATCTGTCAGGCTCAGCGAAAAGAATTCAAACAATGGTCCTCTCAAAAAGAAGCATGGCAGAGGGGTCAAAGGTATTGATTGTGGACGACTTCATGAAAGCTGGCGGAACGGTTAATGGAATGATCAGTATGCTTGATGAGTTCAAAGCAGAAGTAGCCGGTATTGCCGTTTTAGTAGAATCCGAAAACATAGAAGAGCGGCTGGTAGATGAATATCTGTCGCTTGTCAGGCTCTCTGATGTCGACGTAAAGGAAAAACGGATTAATGTTGGTGAAGGCAATTTTTTTACGATGAATTAGAAATCCTTACAAGGGGGAAATCACATGAAAATTGTACAAACACATGAAGCACCCGCAGCAATTGGTCCTTATTCTCAAGGTATTGTTGTGAATAATTTGTTTTACAGCTCCGGGCAAATCCCGTTAACTGCTGCAGGGATGATGGTCGAAGGTGATATTAAAGCACAGACCCACCAGGTTTTTGCGAATTTAAAAGCTGTATTGAAAGAAGCAGGAGCTTCATTGGAAACAGTTATTAAAGCGACGGTTTTTATAAAAAACATGGATGATTTTGCAGATATAAATGAAGTATATGGGGAGTATTTTTTGCACCATAAGCCAGCTCGCTCTTGTGTTGAAGTAGCAAGACTGCCAAAGGATGCTCTAGTTGAGATAGAAGTAATTGCGCTTGTCAAATAGCTGACAGGCGTTTTTTTATTAATGGAATGAATTTCATAAAGCAATTCTTTAACTGAAAAACGAACAGTTATTGAAAATTAAGATAGTATTATTCGTTTCCTATCGCAATACTCGTGTTTATGTAGACAACTTCATTCTATTTTCGGTTTAGCTTATTACATTGTGAAATTTACTCAATTGCGCGAATTCACCCCAATTTTTAAAAAATTTTTTATTCGCAAAGCAGGAAATTGGGAAGTTTTGTTGAATAACTTAACTAGTTTTCTATCTAGGGAAAAAGGTGGTGAACATTATGGAAGTTACTGACGTAAGATTACGCCGCGTTAATACGGATGGCCGCATGAGGGCTATTGCCTCAATCACTTTGGACAATGAATTCGTTGTTCACGATATCCGTGTTATTGATGGAAACAATGGTTTATTTGTCGCAATGCCAAGCAAACGTACTCCGGACGGGGAGTTTCGTGATATTGCACATCCGATCAATTCGGGAACTCGCGGGAAGATCCAAGAAGCTGTTTTAGCAGAGTACCACCGATTAGGTGAATTAGAAGTCGAATTTGAAGAAGCTGGAGCTTCCTAAAAAGATAAACAGCAAGGGCCTACTTCATGAGTCAGGCTCTTTTTGATGAATAAAACTTCTTATTTATCTTAATTGCGTTTAGCTTCAAAATATAAATACCGATGCCGAAAATTGGCTAAGATAGGAACAAGCGGTTTTAGGCTTGTCTCCGCGATAGGAACAAGAGGTTTAGGCTTGTCTCCGCGACGGGACTAACGGCTTTAGGTTTGTTTTTAAAACACATTCACTTTTCTTTTCAATTTCCCCTGTGACACACCTTTAAACATCATTCCCGCAAAATTTTAAGGCTCACCAGTTTGTTTTATTTCCCATTTCCTGATGACAAAAATATGTACTTTCTGTTCCATCCTTGAAATAAGCCGCTTTTTAAGATATATTCTTAATGGATAAAAAGGTAAATTGGAGGCTTATAAATGTTGACTAGATATGCCGTAATTTTAGCGGCCGGCCAGGGGACAAGAATGAAATCAAAGCTCTATAAAGTGCTTCATCCTGTTTGCGGCAAACCTATGGTGCAACACGTTGTAGATCAAGTATTAAAACTTAATATAAAAGAAATGGTAACAATCATTGGCCACGGTGCTGAAGACGTCAAGAGCCAGTTGGGTGAAAAAAGCAGCTATGCATTGCAAGCGGAGCAATTAGGGACAGCGCATGCTGTTATGCAGGCGAAAGAAATCTTAAGCGGCAAAGAAGGGGTAACCGTTGTCGTCTGCGGTGACACTCCATTAATAAGGTCGGAAACAATTGAAGCCCTTTTCGCGCACCATGAACAGACGGAAGCGAAAGCCACGGTGCTAACTGCCTGGGCCAACGATCCAACCGGGTATGGGCGGATTATCAGAAACGGGGAAGGGTTTGTCGAAAAAATTGTTGAGCATAAAGATGCTTCATTAGAAGAACGAAACATTCACGAAATTAACACTGGTACCTATTGTTTTGACAATAAACATTTGTTTGAAGCACTGCAAAATGTTTCAAATGATAATGTCCAGGGTGAATATTACTTGCCTGATGTGATTGAAATTCTCAAAAAACAAGGCGAAACGGTAAGCGCATATCAAACCGCTGATTTTGGTGAAACTCTTGGTGTTAATGACCGGGTTGCACTCGCAGAAGCAGAGCGGCTCATGAAGCTGAGAATTAATGAAGCCCATATGCGAAACGGGGTAACTTTGATTGACCCGCTCAACACTTATATCGGGCCTGATGTCATTATCGGGCAGGACACAGTTATTTATCCGGGGACGATACTGGCGGGAAAAACGGTTGTTGGGGCAGAAAACAAGCTTGGACCGGGAACGGAAATCAAGGATTGCCAAATAGGTGACCTTACCGTGATTCGCCAATCCGTCGCGCATGACAGCGTTATTGGCTCGCACGTCAATATTGGCCCGTTTGCCCATATACGCCCGCAATCCGACATTCATGATGAAGTCAAAATCGGCAATTTTGTTGAAATTAAGAAAGCTGTGTTTGGTAAAGCCAGCAAAGCTTCCCATCTCAGTTATATAGGTGATGCAGAGGTTGGCAGCGATGTAAATATTGGCTGCGGATCGATAACCGTAAATTATGACGGGAAAAACAAGTTTTTAACGAAAATCGAAGACGGTGTCTTTATCGGCTGTAACTCAAATCTTGTCGCACCAGTTACTATTGGTAAAGGTGCTTATGTAGCGGCCGGCTCGACGATCACGGAGGATGTTCCAGGTGAAGCATTGTCGATAGCCCGGGCCCGTCAAGTTAATAAAGAGAACTATGTTCAAAATTTAAATATAAAGAAATAAGCCATTTGGAGGTCCCGCATGTCGAACCAGTATTTAGATCCAAACCTTAAAGTTTTTACGCTTAATTCGAACCGGCAGCTTGCAACCGAAATTGCGAAAGTGATCGGTGTGGAGTTAGGGAAATGCTCTGTCACCCGTTTTAGTGACGGTGAAATTCAAATAAACATTGAAGAAAGCATTCGCGGTTGTGATGTATTTGTAATTCAATCTACAAGCCTGCCTGTAAATGAGCATTTGATGGAATTGTTAATCATGATTGATGCGTTAAAGCGCGCTTCGGCGAAAACCATCAATCTTGTCATGCCGTATTACGGTTATGCGCGCCAGGACCGTAAAGCAAGGGCCCGTGAACCAATTACAGCAAAATTGGTGGCAAACCTTCTTGAGAAGGCCGGTGCGACCCGTGTGATCACGCTCGACCTGCACGCTCCGCAAATTCAAGGATTTTTCGATATCCCAATCGATCATTTAATGGGTGTACCGATTTTATCCGAGTACTTTAAAAACAAAAAAGGGCTAAATGATATCGTCATTGTCTCTCCTGATCATGGCGGGGTTACAAGAGCAAGAAAAATGGCGGAACGGTTAAAGGCACCGATTGCGATCATTGATAAACGCCGTCCAAAGCCAAATGTTGCCGAAGTAATGAACATTGTCGGGAATATCGAAGGGAAGGTCGCGATCTTAATTGACGATATAATCGATACTGCCGGAACAATCACCCTTGCTGCCAATGCATTAGTCGAAAATGGTGCATCAGAAGTATTTGCATGCTGTACTCACCCGGTACTATCAGGCCCGGCCATTGATCGGATTGAAAACTCGAAAATCAAGGAGCTTGTTATCACCAATTCAATTGCATTGCCGGAGGAGAAGAAAAACGGAAAAATCGTTCCTCTTTCAGTTGCACCTTTAATCGGCGAAGCGATTATCCGCGTCCATGAGGAGCAGTCGGTCAGCACCCTTTTTGATTAAAAATTTACGTAAGGCTCTCTTTCTGGGCAAGTGAAGTTGTATGGTTAAATCGGAACAAGTACTTCAGGATATCACCATCAAGTGTTTAGCGACTCTTTATTTAGGGCATTTTTATTAATAGTATTTGCACTACAAATTAGGGAGGGGACTTTTTGATGAGTACAGTCTTGCAGGCAATGGAACGTTCAGATTTTCGCAATTCAAGTTTAAGAGAGCTTCGTGAACAAGGGAATATTCCAGCGGTTGTTTATGGAACGAAAGTTGATAATAAATCAGTTTATATCAGCTCAGCAGATTTAATTAAGATGATCCGCGAAATTGGCAGAAATGGTATCATTTCTTTAGATATTAACGGAAGCAAGCATGAAGTAATCTTAAGTGACTATCAGCATGATCCTTTAAGGAATGAAATTATTCATGCTGATTTCAGGGCGGTTGACATGTCTTCCGAGATACATGCTGAGGTCAGGCTGGTGCTTGTCGGCGACGCCGCTGGTGTTAAGGATGGGGGAGTTATGCAGCAGCCTGTCCACGCTGTTACGATTACGGCGAAACCAAATCAAATTCCGCCAGCAATTGAGGTCGATGTAACCAACCTTCAAATTGGCGAAAACTTAACAATTGGGGATATAACATCCGACCGCAATTATCAAATAAACCATGATCCAGAGGAAGTCATTGTCTCCATTCTCCCTCCAAAACAAGAGGAAGAAAGGGATCAACAGGAAGGCGGTACTCCTGAAAATGAACAAGGCGGACCAGCAAAGCCAAGTGAAGAATAAGACGAAAGCCTTTACTTCTGCACAGCAAGTCGGCAGTAAGTCGCAACAAAACCAGGCGTAACCTCAAGGGTTACGTCTTTTACAGTTTATATATTGCAGAAGCTCGAGTGATAGGGAATTTTAGGTTTGTTTTCGTAATAGGAACAAGCAGCATTACGCTTGTGTCCGCGATAGGAACAAGCAGTTTGTAGTGTGTTACCAAGGCGTTTGGCACTTTTTTAAAAACTTTATAAATTATAGTTTGGGCGTATCGATGTCGAGTTCCAATGTTCAGGACATACTAGTGCCGGCCAATGCCACAGGACCTGACGTGTTTGTCATCCAGCGGGGTGCCGGAGCTGAACAAGAAGCTTGCGTTTTTCTTATAAGGGGTGGGATAATGAAAATCATTGCAGGACTGGGAAACCCGGGTAAACAGTATGAGCAGACAAGGCATAATATCGGCTTCGCGATCATTGATCTTCTGTCTGCGCGTCTTAACATTCCTGTTGACCAATCAAAATTTAAAGGGATATATGGAATTGGCCATGTGAACGGACAAAAGGTAATTCTTTTAAAGCCGCTTACGTATATGAATTTATCAGGAGAATCAATCCGGGCCGTTCTCGATTATTATGATGCCGGTTTGGATGATTTATTGATTATATATGACGATCTCGATTTGCCGGTTGGAAAAATCAGATTGAGGCAAAAGGGAAGTGCCGGTGGCCACAATGGGCTAAAATCAACGATAGCCCATTTGGGATCCCAGGAGTTTAAAAGAATCAGGGTCGGTGTCGGCAGGCCTCCACACGGTATGAATGTGCCCGACTATGTGCTTGGTCGGTTTTTAAAGGAAGAACAGGAAGTAATCGACGAAGTGGCCGGCCAGTGTGCAGATGCATGCGAAGCATGGCTGCAAAAACCATTTCTTCAAGTGATGAACGATTTTAATCAATAACGATTTCATTATTTTGTGATTGTCTTCATACAATAAGCCAAAATGAATAAGTTCCTTCCATCATGTAGATAATAGGACTATTATTAATTGTAATAGGGAGGGACAGGCATGGCTATTCATTACCATTGCCGTCATTGCGGAGTGAAAATCGGCAGCCTTGATAAAATGGCCGTTCACTCGGAAAGTCTCGGCTTCCATAAGCTGACGGATGAAGAGAGGCAAGAGATGATTTCTTACGAACTGACCGGGGATATCAAAATTAAATCGATCTGTGAGGATTGTCAGGAAGGACTCGACAAGAATCCCGATTATCATCAATATGATTTTATTATTCACTAAGCTTTGGAAAGCCATCCAAAGCGTTTTTCTGTTTTAATTAAAACCAACAACCGGTATACGGCAAACAGTTAAAACTTGCTGTACCGCAGAAAACACAACAAGGCAAAGGTGTTTTGAAGAGGAGGCTTTATCAATGCAAGCCATTAAAAGGCTATTAAATAAGCAAGATGATATTCAATCAATCATTAATGGACTGACAGGAGGATTAAGAGAACAGCTTGTGGCCGGTCTTTCCGGTTCAGCAAGGACGATGTTTCTGGCATCGGTGTATGAACGGACGGAGAAGCCGATCCTGGTGATAACACACAATTTGCTCCAGGCACAGAAGCTTTTTGATGATATTGTTCATTTATTGGGAGAAGAGCAAGTTTATTTATTTCCTGCCAATGAATTGATTGCTGCAGAAATGGGAATAGCAAGCCCTGAGCTTAGGGCGCAGCGTTTGGAAGCGCTAAATCATTTAGCTGTCCGGAAACGTGGAATTACTATTGTGCCGATTGCGGGGTTACGCAAAATATTGCCCCCAAAATCGCTATGGAATAAGAGCCGGCTTTCGTTGCAGGTCGGTGATGAAATCCAGTTGGAAGAGATGCTGCATCAATTTATCACAATGGGGTATCTTCGCTCCGAAATGGTGTCTGCTCCAGGTGAATTTAGTATTAGAGGCGGAATTATTGATATCTACCCTTTAACCGAAGTTGATCCGCTCAGAATTGAGCTGTTTGATACAGAAATTGATTCGATCCGGACTTTTTCGTTAGACGATCAGCGCTCAAAGGATAAACTCAGTTCTATTTCGATCAATCCGGCAACCGAGCTGCTTTTAGAATCTGAACATTTTGCCCGAATTATTGCAAAACTGGAAACCGGTCTCGCAGGCAGCCTGAAGAAAATAAAGGACGACAAAATAAAAACGTTATTGTCGCAACAAATCGGCTTCGAACTCGAACAGTTAAGAAATGGCCAAAAACCTGAACAAGTATTTAAGTACCTTTCGTTTGCCTATGAAAATGAAAATAGTTTAGTAGATTATCTGCCTGAAAACGGACTCGTTTTTATTGATGAAATAAGCCGGGTTCAAGAGATGAATGACTCACTGGAACGGGAAGAGGCCGAGTGGTACACAAGCCTGCTTGGCGAAGGAAAAGTGATTCATGATGTGAAAATATCGCATCAGCTTCAGCCGCTCCTTCATCAATCACATCGGCCAATCGTTTATATGTCGCTGTTTTTAAGACATGTACCGAATACAAATCCACAGAATATCGTTAATATTTCGTGCAAGCAAATGCAAAACTTTCATGGGCAAATGAATGTGCTAAAAGGTGAGGTTGAGCGCTGGAGGAAAGGCAATTATTCAATCATTTTTCTCGGACCTGATAAAGAAAGAGTAAAAAAGCTTGAACGTGTTCTTGAGGATTATCAAATAGAAGCGACAATCATTCATCATGATCATGACTTAATACAGGCAAAAGCCCAGATCGTTGAAGGAAATCTGCATACTGGCTTTGAGCTGCCGATTCAAAAAATCGCTGTTATTACAGAAGAAGAGCTTTTTAATAAACGACCTAAAAAGCCGTCGCGCCGGCAAAAGCTTTCCAATGCAGAGCGAATTAAAAGCTATTCGGAACTAAGGGTCGGGGACTATGTGGTCCATGTAAACCATGGAATTGGTAAATATTTGGGTATTGAAACACTTTTAATCAATGGCTTGCATAAAGATTATCTGCATATTCGCTATCAGGGGAGCGACAAGTTGTATGTTCCCGTTGAGCAAATTGACCTTGTCCAGAAATATGTTGGTGCAGAAGGAAAAGAACCAAAAATTTATAAACTGGGCGGGAGCGATTGGAAACGGGTTAAGAAAAAAGTTCATGCGTCCGTTCAAAATATTGCTGATGATTTAATTAAGCTGTATGCAGAACGCGAAGCTGCCAGGGGTTATGCGTTTGCGCCGGATGGTGACATGCAGAGAGAGTTCGAGACTGCATTTGCTTATCAGGAGACGGTTGATCAGCTGCGTTCAATTCACGAAATTAAAAAGGATATGGAGCGGGAGCGCCCGATGGATCGCCTCCTATGCGGCGATGTGGGCTATGGGAAAACAGAAGTGGCCATTCGAGCCGCTTTTAAAGCGATAGCTGATGGTAAGCAAGTAGCGTTTCTCGTTCCAACAACGATTCTCGCTCAACAGCATTTTGAAACGCTGCGTGAGAGATTTCAGGATTATCCGATTAAGATAGGCCTTCTAAGCCGTTTTCGGACGCGGAAACAGCAAACGGAAACGTTGAAAGGACTTAAGGCTGGCATAGTTGATATCGTTGTGGGCACACATCGGATTCTTTCAAAAGATGTCACCTACCGCGATCTCGGCCTGTTGATTATAGATGAAGAGCAGCGATTTGGCGTAACACATAAAGAAAAGATTAAACAACTGAAAACCAATGTCGATGTTTTAACATTAACAGCAACTCCGATTCCGCGCACCCTCCACATGTCGATGCTTGGAGTAAGGGATCTTTCTGTTATTGAAACGCCACCTGAAAACCGCTTTCCTGTCCAAACCTATGTAATGGAGTACAATGGCGGCCTGGTCAGGGAATCAATTGAGAGAGAGCTGGCCAGAGGCGGTCAAATCTATTTTCTTTACAACCGGGTTGAAGATATTGAAAGAAAAGCGGAGGAAATTTCGATGCTTGTTCCAGATGCCCGCGTTGCTTATGCTCACGGACAAATGTCCGAAAATGAACTCGAATCAGTGATGCTTGGTTTCCTTGAAGGTGAATTTGATGTTCTCGTCAGTACGACGATTATTGAGACGGGAGTGGATATACCAAACGTTAATACATTGATCGTGTATGATGCTGATAAAATGGGTCTTTCCCAGCTTTACCAGCTGAGAGGACGGGTGGGCCGCTCAAACCGGGTCGCATACGCTTATTTCACTTATCGAAAGGATAAGGTATTAAGCGAAGTAGCAGAAAAGCGGCTGCAGGCCATTAAAGAATTTACGGAGCTCGGCTCTGGCTTCAAAATTGCGATGCGCGATTTATCGATTCGCGGGGCCGGGAATTTATTAGGGGCAGAGCAGCATGGCTTTATTGATTCTGTCGGGTTTGATTTATATTCCCAAATGCTGAAGGAAGCCATTGAAGAACGAAAAGGCGATTACGAAGTAACGAAAACATCTTCAATTGAGATTGATGTGGAAGTAGATGCCTATATCCCTGACACGTATCTGTCGGATGGCCATTTAAAAATTGAGATGTATAAACGATTCAGGGGGATTGAATCCCTTGAAGATTTACAAGAATTACAGGATGAAATGAGGGACCGTTTCGGAGATTATCCTGATGAAGTTTCCTACCTGTTTCAAATTGCTGAGATGAAGGTCCTCGCTCAGCAGTCGGGTGTAGAGCTGATCAAACAAACAAAACACGAAGTGTTAATTTTACTTTCTGAAAAAGGAAGCAGTCGGATTGATGGGCAAAAACTTTTTCAGTTAAGCAGCAAGTACGGCAGAATGATCGGACTGGGAATGGATGGGCAGAAGCTGAAAATGGTTCTTCATATTAAAGGGATCGAAGCAAAGGAATGGTTAAATGCTGCATTCGTGATGATTAATGGCCTTCATGAAGCCAGTAAAGACCATGTTGGACAGTAATTCTCTATGGAAAAGATTTCATTTGTAACCAAATTGTAATGATAACGATGTTTTATCCGGTTTGGACGGGGGTATTTTATCCGTGTGCAGCTATTCTGACTGGTATGATTAACCGTATTTGCCATCTTTATCACAAAGGAGAAAAAAATGAAGTCTGTGTATAGAACTCTTCTTATGAAAGATACTAAGTTCAAACTTGGTGATGTTTTCATATTAAGGCAACATGAATCATGGCCAATAAAAAAAAATCATCATATGAAAGTGGGGCAACAGTGAATGAAAGCAACGGGAATAGTGCGTCGAATTGATGATTTGGGTCGTGTCGTCATCCCTAAAGAAATTCGCAGAACACTGCGAATCCGTGAAGGGGACCCATTAGAGATTTTTGTGGATCGTGATGGAGAAGTCATCTTGAAAAAATATTCCCCAATCAGCGAATTGGGAGATTTTGCGAAAGAATATGCTGAAGCGTTATATGATAGCTTGGGAAATCCAGTTTTAATTTGTGACAGGGATACTTATATAGCCGTTGCAGGCGGTTCAAAGAAGGATTATTTAAACAAAAATATCAGTGATCTCGTGGAAAAAACAATGGAAGACCGTAGCTCTGTCCTGACCAACCAGCAATCGACTGTGTCTTTGGTTGATGGGAATGAAGAACCTGTTTCAGCTTACACGATCGGCCCAATTATAGCAAATGGTGATCCTATTGGCGCAGTCATGATTGTTGCCAAAGAAGGATCTCTTGGTGAAGTGGAACAGAAAGCAGTAGAAACGGCTGCAGGCTTTCTGGCAAGGCAAATGGAGCAATAATATATAGGGTGGGAAAAATAATTCTCAGATGAAAGGGGTAGCAATAAATGCTGCCTTTTTTCTTTTACATAAAATTGAGGCAAAATTGGTTTTATCAACACAGCCTTTTTCACTATGTTATAATTATCGATATTCCATTTTTGGAAGGAGAGGGGCGATGAAGCCCGGAAACGATTCAAAACAATTATTAAGAGGGGCATTTATTCTTACCGTTGCCGCTCTGTTAACGAAAATACTAAGTGCCGGCTATCGGATTCCTTTTCAAAACATTACCGGTGATATCGGTTTTTACATATATCAACAAGTTTACCCATTTTATGGACTGGCACTGATCCTGTCCACTTATGGTTTTCCGGTTGTGATTTCGAAGCTTTATACTGAACGGAAGTGGGATAAAGAGCCTGCGGCAGGGCCAAGGCTTCTGATCTTCTCGTTTATCTATTTGTTTATTTTCGGCTTGATTGCGTTTTTTGGTCTATATTTTCAGGCGGAGTGGATTGCAGCTTCAATGGGTGATCACAAGCTTGCCGGTCTTTTTCGAATTATCTCATTTGTTTATTTACTGTTTCCATTTATCGCTGTTTTACGTGGGTATTTTCAAGGGCAGGGCAATATGGTGCCGACAGCTGTTTCGCAGGTTGGTGAACAGTTATTAAGGGTTATAACGATCCTCCTGCTGGCCATTCTGTTGACGGAAAAAGGATTTTCCCTCTACCATATAGGCGGTGGGGCAGCATTCGGGTCTATTACTGGTGGAATTGCTGCAGCTATCATTCTCGGATATTTTTTCATCTATAAAAGAAAGCAACAAAAGTTATGTAGAATTTCATTTAGTTATCATGAATGGACAGAAGCAAAAGATATAGCGAAAGCATTAACGGTTCAGGGATTTGCAATCTGTATTTCGGGAATGTTGCTTATTTTTCTGCAGCTGGCAGATTCGTTGAATTTATATTCCCTGCTTGTCAGTTCAGGGATTGATGGAGATGAAGCGAAAAAGCTCAAAGGAATCTATGATCGCGGGCAGCCGCTCCTCCAGCTGGGGACTGTGGTTGCCACTTCTTTATCTTTATCGCTCGTTCCGCTTATTGCAAGCAGCGCTTTTCGTCACAAAAAGGAACTTTTAAAGAAAAAAATCGCATTAGCCTTGCAAATCAGCATTGTTGCCGGAGCTGGAGCTACTTTTGGCTTATCCGTCATTATCCGGCCCGTTAACCAAATGCTGTTTGAAAATACATTAGGCTCAAATGTTTTAGTTCTTTTAAGTTTAATCATTTTGATGAGTTCGGTCATCATTACGATTTCAAGTGTATTGCAGGGGCTTGGCTTTTCGCTCTATCCGGCTGTCGTCATTTTATTGGGGTTCGCCGGGAAATGGATGTTGAATATTTGGCTTGTGCCTGTTTTTGGAACGATGGGTGCAGCTCTTGCTTCGAATATTTCACTTGTATTCATGTTAATACTGATGATTGTAAAATTAAGAAATGAAACAGGGATCACCTTTTTGCCAGCCCGTTTCTACTTGATTACCGGATTTGCGCTGGCAGTGATGGTCGCGGCATTAAAAGTCTTCCTCTGGGGAACTGGCGCTATTGGCTTTTCAGGTGAAACAAATCGAATCGGCGCTGCTGCCCAGGCACTGCTCGGCGCCGGGCTTGGCGGTTTTCTTTATTTGTCAGTTATTTTAAAAGGATCTGTTTTCAAAGAGGAGGAGCTCGTACTGTTCCCGCTTGGGAGCAGGCTGTCGTGGTTATTGCCTAACAGGAACAGGAGACGAAGCGAATGAATAAGAAGATTGTTGTTGTCGGCCTTGGTGCCGGAGATATCGACCAACTTCCACTTGGGATTTATAATAAACTTATCCAGGCAGATGTTGTTTACTTAAGAACAAGGGAACATCCGGTTGTGCAAGCGCTTGAAAAAGAGGGTGCGGTGTTCCGCTCTTTTGATTCAATTTATGAAAAACACGAGCAATTTGAGGATGTTTATCATGAAATTGCAGAGACATTGTTTGCATCAACAGAAAAAGATCCGCTCATTTATGCGGTGCCTGGACATCCTCTCGTTGCTGAAAGAACCGTCCAGCTTTTGCTCGAAGGTGGAAGCAGCCGGGGGATTGAGATAGAAATAGGCGGTGGCCAAAGCTTTATTGATTCGCTGTTTCAAGCTGTCCGCATTGATCCGATTGAAGGCTTTCAGCTTTTAGACGGAACCGACATACAGAAAGATGCATTGCAGATCACCCAGCATATCATGATTGCTCAAGTGTATGACCAATTCGTCGCTTCCAATGTGAAGCTGACCTTGATGGAGCTGCTGCCTGATGATTACGAAGTCGCGATTGTGACCGCAGCGGGCAGTGCAAATGAACAGATTAACAAGGTGCCGTTATTTGAACTGGACAGGGAAATCGGCTTAAACAATTTAACTACGGTCTATGTGCCACCCGTTTCCCGCGAAGAGATTTTATATAAGCAATTCAGCAAACTCCGCCAGGTTATTGCCGAGCTGCGCGGACCGAATGGCTGCCCGTGGGATAAAAAACAAACTCATCAATCGTTAAAAAAATACTTAATAGAAGAATCGTATGAATTAATTGAAGCGATTAACCTAAATGACATAGACAACATCATTGAAGAGTTGGGTGATGTGCTTCTTCAAGTGATGCTCCATGCCCAGATCGGCGAAGATGAGGGTTACTTTTCAATCACGGATGTCATTGAAGGAATAACGGCAAAGATGATTCGACGCCACCCCCATGTTTTTGCTGAAATAAATGCGGACACAGAGGCTGAAGTATTAAAAAACTGGCAAAAAATCAAGGAACAAGAGAAAGGAACATCAACATCACGGCTCGATGGAATCGGTAAAGGTCAGCCCAACTTGTTAAAAGCTGAATCGCTGCAGCGGGAAGCGGCTAAAGTCGGATTTGACTGGCAGGAGATAACGCCGGCCTGGGAGAAGGTAAAAGAAGAAGTTTGCGAACTTGAAGCAGAGTTAACAAAAACCAGTCCGGACGAGAATTTAATCAAGGAATATGGAGATTTGCTTTTTGCCCTAGTCAATGTGGCCCGTTTTTTTGCTATAAATCCGGAAGAGGCGCTTTTTGAAGCGAACCAAAAGTTTATCAGGAGATTTTCCTATATTGAAAATAAAGTGGCCGAAAGCGGTCGGACATTTGAGGATTTTACGTTGGCAGAATTGGATTATTACTGGGATGAAGCAAAAAAAGCAGGTTTATAATGATGATGGAAGGGGAGAGTGAGAAAGATGCGGTTGGATAAGTTTTTGAAGGTTTCACGGTTAATTAAAAGGCGGACTTTGGCAAAGGAAGTATCCGATCAAGGAAGGATATTGATAAACGGCCAGCAGGCTAAAGCGAGTTCAACAGTTAAAGTTGGCGATGAATTAAAAATCCGATTCGGGCAAAAGCTCGTTACCGTAAAAGTTGAGCGGCTTCAGGAAATGAGCCGAAAGGAAGAAGCGGCCGAAATGTATACGATTCTCAAGGAAGAGAATGCCGGTGCTTCAGGAAACGAATAGTCTTGAACCGGAATGAAACCAGATTGTTCTAACTTGGACACTTTCCTCATACACATGTACAAAAAGGTTGTACTATGTGATTCGGGGGATGGATAATGAGCCAATATTATGATCAAAATGCAGGTAAAAACACAACAGTACAAGAGCATGATGTCATCATGAGAGGAAGAAGGCTTCTTGAGATAACGGGTGTAAAGCAGGTGGAAAGCTTCGATAATGAGGAATTTTTGCTCGAAACGGTGATGGGCTTCTTAGCCATTAAGGGGCAAAACCTGCAGATGAAAAACCTGGATGTTGACAAAGGGGTCGTGTCCATTAAAGGCAAGATTTTTGACCTCGTATACTTGGATGAGCAGCATGGGGAGAAGGCTAAAGGGCTCTTTAGCAAGTTATTTCGATGACTCTCTCCACACAATTCGTGACGATGATTACGATGATTGGAATGGGCAGCCTGTTTGGCGCCTGTCTTGATACTTATAACCGTTTTTTGCATCGTTCGGCAAGAAAGCGTTGGATCGTTTTTATCCATGATATTCTATTCTGGCTCCTGCAGGGGCTGGTTATCTTTTATGTTTTATATCTCATTAATCACGGAGAAATAAGATTTTACATTTTTATCGCCTTGCTCTGTGGTTTTGCTGCTTACCAAAGCTTATTCAAAAAGTTTTATTTAAAGCTGCTGGAAATAGCTATCGCAATCGTCATTGCGGTGTATAAAATTGTTGTGAAAAGCATCGAACTACTGATATTCAGACCGTTGAAATCACTGGTATTATTTTTAATTTCAATCATCTTATTGTTGGCAAGAGGCGTTTTTTCTCTTGCCAAACTCGGGCTGTCCATTTTATTATTTATAACAAAGGTATTTTGGAAGCCAGTTAAGCTGTTATTTCTCTTTGTTTGGAAACTTTTACCGAAAAATGTTAAAAAAATCGTCGAGAAGTTATATAATAATCTAAAAGGGTTTTGCGTTCGGATCAAGAATTATATTGAGACAGTGCGAAATAGATGGAAGAAAACGAAATGATAAGGAGGCCGACAACATGAGTGCCATCAGAAAACGAAAAGTTGCAAGAATCCAAACAACCTATGCGAAACAGCAGGAAACGGCAGAACTCTCTGCCCAATCACGGCGTAAACTTCTTTTCAGGCGGCTGGCTGCTTTTTTTGTTTTGGTCATTATCATCTCTTTTTCGATGATTTCAACACTCATCGCCCAATCTTCCACTATTGAAGAAAAACAAGTGGAAAAAGAGAAGCTGCTGCAACAGCTTGCGAAATTGGAAAAAAACCAGGTTGTGCTTGAAGAAGAAATCGTCAAGCTCCATGATGATGAGTATATTGCGAAGCTGGCAAGAAGGGAGTATTTTCTTTCAGATATTAATGAAATCATTTTTCAACTACCGGAAGATAAAAAGGTAAATTCTTCTGAAGAGTAGGTTTATTGACACTCTTTTTTTTAGTTTTGTATAATATAGAATAAGTATGATTTTTTTATATCCTTAAGGAGGAAACATCTTTTTATGTCAATTGAAGTAGGCAGCAAGTTACAGGGAAAGGTAACAGGGATTACAAATTTCGGAGCGTTTGTGGAGCTGCCGGATGGATCAACTGGTTTAGTGCATATCAGTGAGGTTGCTGATAACTATGTTAAGGACATCAATGATCACCTGAAGGTAGGCGATCAGGTTGAGGTAAAAGTTATCAATGTCGAAAAGGATGGAAAGATTGGTTTATCCATCAAAAAAGCAGTAGACAGACCAGAAGCATCAAAACCACAATCTTATTCGCCACGTCCACCGCGCCAGGGAGGCCCTCGGCCAGGCGGTCCCCGTCAAGGGAGAGCCAACGATCAACGTGTGAACAGCAGAGGCGAAAACTTTGAATCAAAAATGGCCCGCTTCCTAAAAGACAGTGAAGACCGTTTATCATCTTTAAAGCGCAACACAGAATCTAAGCGTGGAGGCAGAGGTGCCAGAAGAGGTTAACTTGCTGCTTATTTAAATAGATAGCAGGTTCTATCCGCTACTAATATATATTTATGAAGACAGGCTGTTCCCGGGCTTGTCTTTTTTACATAAAAAAAAGAAGCTCCAGAGTAATGACGCTCTGGAGCTTCTTTGGTTACTATGCTGCTGCTTAATCGTTGCGTTTAATGTATGACCCGTACGGGATTCGAACCCGTGTTACCGCCGTGAAAGGGCGGTGTCTTAACCGCTTGACCAACGGGCCGTCATATTAGATATGGTAGCGGCGAAGGGGATCGAACCCCCGACCTTACGGGTATGAACCGTACGCTCTAGCCAGCTGAGCTACACCGCCATAGATTTTTTGGCACAAGAAATATAATACATAGTAAAAAAGGCTATGTCAACTAGATTTTCAGAGGAAAATGTCGCCTGCCAAATACATATTGTCGTGAAATATTTCTATCAGATAATAACGCTGAATTTAATCATGCATCGCTGGTCGATAAATGAGAAATTAGCCTCTAATCGACCTGGATAAAAATGCTCAGGCACGTTCATTATTAAAGAATTTTCGATGAATGAGTCGAACGAAATTTAATGGGTTGTCCGGCATTTTGACAAACTTTTATAAACGACACTCTTATAATTGTGGCAATAATATGAAAACGAGGAGTGGGGTTTATGGGAAAGGTCGAACGGAATCTGATAGAACCCGTCGCGGAGGTAAATTTTGAAGGTCCTAAAATAGAACTCGCCAATGGTTTACATAAATTTCAATTAAAACTCGAAGCGTTTTTTCTGAAAAACGGTTTCCTTTTGCTGTTGATTGGATTCTTGCTGGGGAGAGCGCTGATATTGGCACAGCTTACACCATTCAGCCTTGCTTTTTTTGCGGCAGTTTATTATGTCAGGAGGGATAAGGCTCCGCTGGCGCTCATTGGCGTCCTGGCAGGTGCAGCGACTTTATCCATAACGGAGGCGGCAATTACCGGGGGAATAGTAGCCCTTTTTTTAATCGTTTTTCGGATCACAAAGAAATGGTTAAAAAATGAACTGAAAGCAATGCCGCTCTATGTCTTATTTGTTTTATTAAGCGGAAAGCTAGCTTCCGGATTCGTGATCACCGGGCAGATCACTCTTTTTGATGGACTGATGTCCGGAGTCGAAGCCAGTCTTGGCTATATCTTGACCTTAATTTTTTTACAGAGCCTTCCGTTGTTGTCGCCAAGTAAACGGAGGCAATCACTCAAAACAGAGGAAATTGTCTGCTTGATTATTATGCTTGCATCTGTGATGACAGGAACAATTGGCTGGTCGGTTTATGATCTATCTGTCGAACATATTATGTCACGCTATCTTGTTCTGTTGTTTGCGTTTGTGGCCGGAGCGACTGTAGGCTCGACAGTTGGTGTAGTAACAGGCTTGATCTTTAGCCTTGCCAACGTTACGAGTTTTTTCAATATGAGCCTGCTCGCATTTTCCGGCCTGCTGGGCGGCCTTTTAAAAGAAGGCAAAAAGATAGGGGTGGCAATTGGTTTATATATTGCAACCCTGCTGATCGGCATGTATGGAGAAGGTGGAGAACTGCTGACAACGACCATTCTGGAAACATCGGCAGCTGCTTTTTTATTCTTTCTAACTCCATCGGCATTGACATCGAGGCTTGCCAAATATATTCCGGGAACTCCCGAATATGCGGCAGAACAACAGCAATATATGAGAAAAATGCGGGATGTGACAGCGCAGCGCGTTGCCCAGTTTTCAACCGTTTTCCAATCTCTGTCACGAAGCTTCTCTTCCTTTGATGAATCGATGGCGGAGCGAGACTCTTCCGACCGGGAATTGGATTATTTCTTAAGCAATGTAACCGAAAAGACTTGCCAGACTTGTTTTAAGAAAGAGCATTGCTGGACGAGAAACTTTAATACAACCTATGATTACATGAAGGAAATTATGATGGAAATGGATCAAAATGCTGGAATTGTTTCGCAAGGGCTGACAAGGGAATGGGACAAGCATTGCTCGAGGTCGAAAAAAGTTTATGAAGTGATGCAGCAGCAGTTAACGTATTACCAGGCCAATCAACGCTTGAAAAAACAAGTCCAGGAAAGCCGAAGGCTCGTAGCCGACCAACTGTTAGGTGTTTCTGAAGTAATGGGTGATTTTGCAAAAGAGATTCAACGGGAACGGGAAAATCATCACAAGCAGGAAGAATTAATTCTTGATGCGCTCCGGGATTTTGGCATTCAAATTGAACAAGTCGAAATATATAGCCTGGAGCAGGGCAATGTCGATATTGATATGGCGATTCCGTACTGCAATGGGCATGGGGAATGTGAAAAGCTGATTGCCCCAATGCTGTCTGACATTTTGGAAGAAACGATTGTCGTGAACAAGGAAGAGTGCGGCAGCTATCCAGGCGGTTTATGCCAGATTACTTTTCGGTCTGCAAAAGCTTACATGGTTGAAACCGGCGTAGCACATGCGGCAAAGGACGGTGGTTTTGTTTCGGGTGATAGCTACTCGATGATCGAGCTCGGGACAGGGAAATTTGCAATTGCGATCAGCGATGGCATGGGAAACGGGGAAAGGGCCCATTCCGAAAGCCAGGAAACATTGTTGTTATTGCAGCAAATTTTGCAATCAGGCATTGAAGAAAAAGTAGCGATAAAATCAGTAAACTCGGTTTTATCCTTAAGGACCACAGACGAAATTTTTTCAACCTTGGATCTTGCCATGGTTGATTTGCAAAATGCCGCAATTAAATTCCTGAAAATTGGCTCAACTCCCAGTTTTATTAAGAGGGGCAGCAAAGTGATCAAGATTCAGGCAAGCAACCTTCCAATGGGATTTCTTCACGAATTTGAGGTCGATGTTGTCAGTGAACAACTCAAAGCCGGAGACCTTCTTATTATGATGAGTGATGGTGTGTTTGAAGGGCCGAAGCACGTCGAAAACTATGATCTATGGATGAAAAGAAAAATCCAGGAGCTGCAAACGGATGACCCGCAACAGGTTGCTGATTTAATTATGGAAGATGTGATCCGTTCCCGGACGGGTTTAATCGAGGACGATATGACAGTAGTTGTCGCGAAGATTCAACATAACACGCCGAAATGGTCGTCGATACCTGTTCAAGGCATTCGCAAAAGGGCCTGACCCCACAAAATTGCGTCTCTTCAGGAATATGTATAAATCCCTTCATTGTCGTCGAAAATGGTAACAATTCGAAGACGGAGGGGAACTCTATGAAAACGGGAACGTTAAAACAAATTTTACTTATTACTGATGGATGTTCGAATCACGGGGAAGACCCGGTCGCTATGGCGGCGTTAGCAAAGGAGCAGGGAATAACGGTCAATGTCATTGGAGTTATGGAACAGGATGTAATAGATGAACAGGGTATGAAGGAAATCGACAATATTGCGATGTCGGGAGGCGGCGTCAGTCAGGTCGTCTATTCCCAACAGCTGTCACAGACCGTGCAGATGGTAACGAGAAAAGCAATGACTCAAACACTGCAGGGTGTTGTTAATAAGGAGTTGCAGCAAATTCTTGGCCGCTCGCAAACAGTTGAGGATCTCCCGCCTGAGAAAAGAGGAGAGGTTATGGAGGTTGTTGACGAGCTGGGCGAGACGGTTGAATTAGAAGTGTTGATTCTTGTCGACACAAGTGCAAGCATGAAACATAAGCTTCCAACAGTAAAAGAAGCATTGTTGGACTTGTCCCTCAGCTTGAATGCCCGTACAGGCGATAATCAATTTTCGGTATTTGTATTTCCCGGGAAAAGGAATGATGTCGAAAAATTATTGGATTGGACACCAAAGCTTGAATCTCTGACAAGCATTTTTTCAAAGCTATCGACAGGAGGAATGACTCCTACCGGCCCGGCGCTCCGCGAAGCACTAACGTCATTCAAGAAAAAACGTTCGTTAAGGAGTCTGCTTTCTCGTGATGATGAACAATTCTTTGAAGAATCAATTTAAAGTAACCCCGGGTACGATCGTAAAAGGGAAATGGCACGGAAACCGTTATACAATCATAAAAGAGCTTGGCTGTGGAGCTAATGGGATTGTTTATTTAGCGGAATTTCAAAATCAGCATGTTGCAATCAAAATGAGCGAAAATGGAATGTCGATAACCTCAGAGGTCAATGTGTTAAAATCGTTTGCAAAGGCCCAGGGTTTAGCCCTTGGGCCTTCTTTACTCGATGTTGATGATTGGGAAACGAAAGCAGGCAAAATCTCTTTCTATACGATGGAGTATATCCATGGGCCGGATTTTATGTCCTTTATACAGCAAAAAGGGAAAGCGTGGGTAAGCGTCTTAGTGCTCCAGCTTCTATCAGACCTTGAAAAGCTCCATCAAAAAGGCTGGGTATTTGGCGACTTAAAGCCGGAAAACTTAATAATTACCGGTCCTCCTCCGACAATCAGGTGTATTGATGTTGGCGGAACAACGATTCAAGGAAGAGCGATTAAAGAGTTTACCGAGTTTTATGACAGGGGCTACTGGGGTTTGGGGTCCCGGAAAGCAGACCCAGCGTACGATTTGTTTGCGGCTGGAATGATCATCATTAATAGCGCCTATCCAAAAAGATTTGTAAAAACAACAGGGGGGCTTAACCAGCTGATTTCTGCGATCAGGCAAAAAAATGAACTTCAAAGCTATGAAAACATCATTAAGAAGGCTCTTGAAGGGCAATATCAATCGGCAGCAGCTATGAGGCATGATATTATAGAGATAAACCGCCGCGATAAAAACAAAGCCGTTCCTCATGCGGTTGGCAGCCGGGGGACTCGCCAGGCGCGGAGCCGCCAGACCTATAAAAAACAAAAAAAGAAGGGCAATTTAACCGAGACGGTCTTAGTTATTTTTGTTATTTTTATTCTGTATGCTGTTTACGTGTATGGGCAAATTTTATGAAACCTTTTTTTGTTTAACACGTACAAACTAACAATAAGGAACTTTTTATTTGTTTGTTGAACATGGCATAAGGGTAAATGGAACTAAATATTTTGGAAAGCCTAAGGAAGATTAAAAATGTTAGAAAAAAAGGTAGAGGATTTTCTTAAAAGCCATCGGCAAAATTTGCGAGGCAAGCGGATTCTGATTGGAGTCTCAGGCGGACCTGACTCTCTCGCTTTGCTTCATTATCTATGGAGCAGGCAGGCGAGCTGGGGACATACTGTTATGGCTGCTCATGTCGACCATATGTTCCGTGGAGAGGTATCATATAAAGAAGCGATGTTTGTAAAGGAGTTTTGTTTTCAGCGCAATATCCCATTTGAAATGGCGCAAATTAACGTAGCTGAATATATGGAGAAAACCGGGAAAAGTTCGCAAACAGCGGCGCGTGATTGCCGCTACGATTTTTACGAACAAGTAATAAACAACAACGATGTCGACCTTCTTGCACTTGGTCATCATGGCGATGACCAAATTGAAACGATACTGATGAGGCTTACACGTGGAAGCACAGGAATGGCAAGAGCTGGTATTTTGTTTAAACGTCCATTTGCCAATCGGGAAATTATCAGGCCGTTTTTGTGTGTTTCCAAGCAGGAAATTGAGGGTTATTGTCAGAGGCATCACCTGGAGCCGCGCCGGGATCACAGTAACGACAAAAGCATTTATTTACGAAACCGGTTTCGGATAAACGTCCTGCCATTCTTAAAAGATGAAAACCCACGCGTTCACGAGCAATTCCAGCGTTTTAGCGAGGAACTAAAGGACGATGAAGAGCTGTTGCGCGAATTAACTGTCCAAAAAATGAATACAGTAATCAAGAACAAGGATCCCGGCAAACTCACAATCGACCGCAAAACGTTTCGCGCAATGCCAATGCCTTTACAAAGGAGAGGGATTCAACTAATATTAAACTATCTTTATCAGGAAAAACCTGCTTCTCTTTCTGCTATACATATTGATCAAGTTCTTTCGCTGTTTAACAGCCCTCAACCTTCCGGAACACTGGATTTCCCTAACGACTTAAAAGTTGTCCGTTCTTATGATAATTGTCATTTTCAGTTTGAAAAGGCCGAAATACATCCTTTTTATATAGAAATTACAAAAACAGGAACAGTCAATTTGCCAAATGGAGGGGTTATCACAATAGAAACCGTCGAAGACTGCGAGTCCGATAACGGCTTGGACCGTTTTTGTTTTCAAAGCGGTGCTGTCCAATTCCCGATTATCATCAGGACCAGGAAGAATGGTGATCGTATGTCGATCAAAGGGATGACAGGGACAAAAAAGATAAAGGCTGTCTTTATTGATCGTAAGATTCCGCTGTCCGAACGGGAAGAATGGCCAATTGTAACGGATAAGGATGGCAATATCATCTGGCTGCCCGGCTTGAAAAAATCAAGCCTGCCTATTAAGAAATCCGACGATGCAAGCTATATCCTGTTAACATATAAAAAGCAATGATCTTCTAGGGGGCACACCATTTATGCACAATGATATTGAGAAAGTTCTAATTTCGGAAAAGGAGATCCAGGAAAAAATAAAGGATCTTGCCTTCGAGTTAACAGCAGAATATCAAGACCGTTTTCCACTGGCGATCGGTGTTTTAAAGGGAGCTTTGCCTTTTATGGGCGATCTCTTAAAACGAATTGATACCTATCTTGAAATGGACTTTATGGATGTTTCAAGCTATGGCAATGCGATGGTTTCTTCCGGTGAAGTAAAAATCTTAAAGGATTTAGACACATCGGTTGAAGGCAGGGATATTTTAATTATCGAAGATATTATCGACAGCGGCTTAACACTGAGCTATCTGGTTGAGTTGTTTCGCTACCGAAAAGCAAAATCAATCAAGATTGTCACGCTGCTTGATAAGCCATCCGGAAGAAGGGCTGATATTAGCGCTGATTATGTAGGATTTATCGTTCCTGACGAGTTTGTAGTGGGTTACGGTCTCGATTATGCAGAAAAGTATCGTAACCTTCCATATATTGGGGTTTTAAAACCGGAGGTATACAGCAATAATGTTTGAGCAAAAGCTATGAAGAGGAATTTCAGGCTGTCAAGAGAAACAAGCATTCACATAAGGGTTATTCCTTGTATCGACATGATTTTCTATGATACTATTTTATATAGTTTGTTTACTGTGGGAGGAGGTAAGAGATGAATCGGATCTTCCGTAATACCATCTTTTATTTATTAATATTTTTAGTCATTATTGGGGTTGTTAGCTTTTTTAGCGGCAGCAACGAACCAACAAAAGATATATCTTACGACACATTTGTAGAGCACCTGGAAAACGGAAAGATAGAGAATCTTTCGACAGAGCCTGTAAGGGGCGTTTATGAGGTGCGCGGACAGCTCGAAGGATATAAAGAAGACGAGTATTTCCTGACTTATGTTTGGCCGAGTGACACTATTCTTGACCGCATTAACGAAGCGGCCGCGGCCGGGGAAATTGATGTAGTTAACATCATGCCTGCCAAAGAAACGAGCGGCTGGGTAACATTCTTCACGTCGATTATTCCGTTTGTTATCATCTTTATCTTGTTCTTCTTCTTGCTGAACCAGGCTCAGGGCGGCGGCAGCCGGGTCATGAACTTTGGTAAAAGCAAGGCGAAGCTTTACAACGAAGATAAGAAAAAGGTCCGTTTCAAAGATGTTGCGGGTGCGGATGAAGAAAAACAAGAGCTTGTTGAAGTGGTTGAATTTTTAAAAGATCCCCGCAAATTTGCGGAACTTGGAGCACGTATTCCGAAAGGTGTCCTGTTAGTGGGCCCTCCAGGTACAGGGAAAACCCTGCTTGCTCGGGCTGTAGCCGGTGAAGCGGGCGTTCCGTTCTTCTCAATAAGCGGATCGGATTTTGTTGAAATGTTTGTCGGGGTTGGTGCATCCCGTGTTCGTGATTTATTTGAAACGGCTAAAAAAAATGCGCCGTGTATTATTTTTATTGATGAAATTGATGCAGTCGGACGCCAGCGCGGTGCCGGTTTAGGCGGAGGCCATGATGAGCGGGAGCAAACGTTGAACCAGCTCCTTGTTGAAATGGATGGTTTTGGTGCAAATGAAGGGATTATCATCATTGCAGCTACAAACAGACCTGACATTTTAGACCCGGCGTTATTGCGTCCAGGACGTTTTGACCGGCAGATTACGGTTGACCGGCCGGATGTTATTGGGCGGGAAGCGGTCCTCAAGGTTCATGCCCGCAATAAACCGCTTGAGGAGTCGGTAAACTTAAAGAGCATTGCTGCGCGGACACCGGGATTCTCCGGAGCTGATTTAGAAAATCTATTGAATGAGGCTGCGCTTGTAGCGGCCCGTCGAAACAAGAAGAAGGTTGACATGGAAGATATCGATGAAGCGACAGATCGGGTCATTGCCGGTCCGGCGAAAACGAGCCGTGTCGTTTCACAAAAAGAACGTAAAATTGTTGCCTTCCATGAAGCGGGACATACCGTTATCGGTTTAATGCTTGATGAAGCTGAAACCGTTCATAAAGTGACGATTGTACCTCGTGGACAGGCAGGCGGTTATGCAGTGATGCTGCCGAAAGAGGATCGTTATCTTATGACAAAGCCCGAGCTGCTTGACAAAATTGTTGGTTTGCTGGGCGGGCGTGTAGCCGAAGAAGTTGTCTTTGGCGAAGTGAGCACAGGAGCTCATAATGACTTCCAGCGTGCAACAGCAATCGCACGCCGGATGGTAACAGAATATGGGATGAGCGATAAGCTGGGGCCGCTTCAGTTTGGTCAAGGTCAAGGCGGACAGGTTTTCCTTGGCCGTGATATCCATAATGAGCAAAACTACTCTGATAAGATTGCTTATGAAATCGATCTTGAAATTCAGCGGATCATTAAAGATTGTTATGAAAAAGCAAAAAATGTTTTAACAGAAAATCGCGACAAGCTTGATTTAATAGCCACTACGCTATTGGAAGTTGAAACACTTGATGCTGAACAGATAAAATATTTGGTCGAGAACGGCAAATTGCCTGAACGTCCGGTTTCGCCTGCTGAAACAGGAGATAACGGCGATATCAAGGTGAATATTAATAGTAAAAAGGATGACGAACTTCCTCCTCAAGACCATGAGGGTATCAAGGAAATTCCAGTAGGAAGCGATCTGGATTCACCAAGAGATATTGATGAAGACCGCCGCAATTCGTAAATGAAACTGGTTCGCTGAACGTTTTACAATACTAAATATAAGATAGGGTGCTCTTAAAAAGGGCATCCTTTTTTTTGCTTCATTATAAAATCCTCGGTTATGGAGCAATTCTAGTCCACTGTGATATGTTATTTTCGCAACCTTTTTGGAATCTGTGATATGATGGGCAATGAAAAAACGAATATACAATGAAGTGGTGAGTCTGTTGATCTTTGTTTTTGATATTGGAAATACGAATATGGTACTCGGAGTTTTTGCCGGCGATGAGTTAAAGCACCATTGGCGGATAGAAACGAATCGTTCCAAAACCGAAGATGAATATGGAATGCTTATAAAATCCTTGTTTGAACACGAAAAACTTTCTTTTTCAGAAATAGATGGAATCATTATCTCTTCAGTTGTACCACCGATCATGTTTGTTCTCGAAAGAATGTGCCAAAAGTATTTTAACCTAAAGCCTCTTGTTGTTGGACCAGGCATTAAAACAGGTTTGAATATTAAGTATGAAAATCCCCGGGAAGTTGGGGCAGACCGGATTGTTAATGCAGTTGCGGCCATACATGAATATGGGAGCCCGCTTATTATTGTCGACTTTGGAACCGCAACCACCTATTGCTATATTAATGAGCGTAAACAGTACATGGGAGGCGCAATTGCCCCGGGAATTAGCATCTCAACAGAAGCGTTGTATTCCAAAGCAGCGAAGCTGCCGAGGATTGAAATTGTCAGGCCTGATGAAATTGTCGGAAAAAATACCGTTGCCGCAATGCAGGCAGGGATTTTTTACGGTTATGTTGGCCAAGTTGAGGGAATTGTTAAAAGAATGAAGCTTCAAAGCCGGCAAGATCCGCATGTTATTGCCACTGGCGGACTGGCTAACTTAATCGCGAAAGAATCTGAAATAATTAACATTATCGATCCGTTTTTGACTCTGAAGGGACTGCAATTAATTTATAAGCGAAATATGGGGAGTCTAAAAAATGGACCAGAAGTTCCCGGCTTGGAAATCGAAAGGGGTTAACATAGGAATGAATGATTATTTAGTTAAAGCACTCGCTTTCAATGGGCAAGTGCGTGCATATGCAGTAAAAAGTACAGACATGGTCAGCGAGGCCCAGCGCCGCCACCATATGTGGCCGATTGCATCCGCCGCTTTAGGCAGAACGATGACAGCAGCAACCATGATGGGCGCGATGCTAAAAGGCGAGGACAAACTGACGATAAAAATAGAAGGCGGAGGTCCGATCGGACTGGTGCTTGTAGATAGCAACGCGAAGGGCCATGCACGGGGTTATGTATCTAATCCGCATGTTCATTTTGACTTAAACGAAAACGGGAAGCTGGATGTCCGCAGAGCAGTCGGGACAGAAGGAACCCTTACCGTTGTCAAAGATCTCGGAATGCGCGAACATTTTTCGGGCCAGGTTCCGATCATTTCCGGAGAGTTGGGAGAAGATTTCACTTATTATTTAACAACATCAGAACAGGTACCGTCCTCTGTCGGAGTCGGTGTGTTGGTGAATCCGGATAATTCCGTTTTGGCCGCGGGCGGGTTCATTCTTCAGGTTATGCCTGGTGCTGAAGATGATACGATTACATTTTTAGAAAACAGGCTGAAAGAAATTCCGCCAGTTTCAAAACTGATTAAACAAGGCCTGTCGCCGGAACAGTTGTTGGAAGAGCTTTTTGGCAAGGATAATGTAAAATTCCTTGAGACGCTTCCTGTATCATTTCAATGTAACTGTTCCAAGGAACGATTCGCTGCTGCTATTATTAGCTTAGGAGCGTCTGAAATCAATGATATGATTGAAGAAGATGGCAAAGCGGAAGCACAATGCCATTTCTGCAACCAAAGCTATCATTTCACAAAAGAAGAGCTTGAGGAGCTTAAAGCAGAATCAAAATAAGCTTGAATGTTGGGGGAAGAACGTTGGGGAAAAAGCAGATGTGGTGGGTAATCGCCGGCTTGATTGGTTTTAATATTTTCACATTATTATTTTTCCTTGGGCGACCTTTATCTGGTGCCGATGATGAAGCCGTTGCAACGATTGGAAATGAATCAATAACAAGAGAAGATTGGCTGCAGGAAATCGAAGCAAGTCACGGGAAAGATATTTTGTCCGCGCTTGTTGATGAAAAAGTGGTTGAGCAGCTTGCGGGGAAATACAACATTGAGATTCCAAAGGAAGAAATCGACAGGGAATTGTTAATGATCAAAACAATATACCGTACCTATGATGGCCAAACAGCCGATGACAAGCAGTTAAGGCGGCAGGTAAAACATCAACTAGCACTCGAAGAACTTTTAACTAGGGACGTCGTGGTCAAGGAAGAGGACTTAAAAGCATTTTATGATCAAAACAGCGGCTCATTTAATATTCCTCCTTCGTATCACGTCTCACAGATTGTCGTGAAAACGAAAGAGGCTGCGAACGAGACGATCAAGGAGCTGGAACAAGGTTCAAGTTTTGCCGCATTGGCGATGGAGCGGTCAATCGATGAATTTTCCGCCAACAAAGGCGGGGATCTTGGGTTTGTTAGTGAAGCGGATGGCCGGCTCGACAGATCGATGATTGAACATGTTCAGAATCTGAAAGTTGCAACTTGGAGCAAACCGGTCAAATCGGCGGAAGGCTATTCTATCTTGTTTGTACACGAACAAATTCCTGGAAAGAAGTATTCTTATGATGAAGTAAAATCAGAAATAAGACGGCAGCTTGCTCTTGAGCAAATGGACATGCCGGCATCCGCGAAACCTTTCTGGGATGAGGCAGACGTAGATTGGTTTTACGGAGACACGGAAAATTAGCGGGACTTATGAAAGCCTATCTTTGAGGAAAGAAGGCTTTTAATCATGATTGCCGGAAATACGTTTTAAAAATTCGCAAAATAATTGACAGCCGCCATAAAGATTGGTAAATTTTAATAAAACCAATAAAAATACTCGGATTAAGGGGTGGAAGCAGTGGTACGTGTGGCAAATTCGATTGCTGATTTAGTCGGGCAAACCCCGATCGTAAAACTAAACCGTTTGGGTGAAGAAAACAGTGCAGAGGTCTATTTAAAGCTTGAGTATATGAATCCGGGCAGCAGTGTAAAAGACCGGATTGCCCTCGCTATGATTGAAGCCGCGGAAGAAAAAGGGGCCTTAAAGGCAGGCGACACGATTATTGAACCGACCAGCGGAAATACAGGGATCGGCCTGGCGATGATTGCGGCTGCTAAAGGTTACAAAACAGTAATTGTTATGCCGGAAACAATGAGCATGGAACGGAGAAACCTATTGCGTGCATATGGTGCGGAGTTGGTTCTGACTCCTGGTCCTGAAGGAATGGGTGGCGCAATTCGCCAAGCTGAAGAGCTTTCTAAAGAAAAAGGATATTTTATGCCACAGCAATTTAAAAATGAGGCGAATCCTGAAGTTCACAAAAGAACGACAGGAAAAGAAATTGTCGAGCAAATGGGCGACCAGCTTGATGCTTTTATATCAGGCATCGGCACAGGCGGCACGATTACAGGTGCAGGACAAGTGCTCCGTGAACAATATCCGGATGTGAAAATTTATGCTGTCGAGCCGACGGACTCACCGGTATTATCCGGAGGAAAGCCAGGCCCGCATAAGATCCAGGGAATTGGTGCAGGTTTTGTACCAGATATTCTCGACACAGAAATCTATGATCAAGTGATCCAAGTAACGAACGATCAAGCTTTTGAATATGCGCGCCGTGCTGCAAAAGAAGAAGGAATCCTCGGTGGAATTTCTTCAGGAGCGGCGATCTATGCAGCTCTTAAAGTAGCAAAAGAGCTTGGTGCAGGCAAAAAGGTCTTAGCGATTATCCCAAGCAACGGAGAACGCTATTTAAGCACCCCTTTGTACCAATTTGAAACCGAATAATTTTTGAAGGCAAAAGCATAGTGCTTTTGCCTTTTATAATATAAAATATTAGCCTAGCTGATTTTTACGAATGAAAGCTGTACCTTCTTCATGTATGATGGAAAAAGAGATGATTTTGGAGGAACGGCCAATGAAACAGCTTAAAATTTTTTCAAAAACTATTCCTTATACGATTGAACGGTTTTTTAACCAATACAGTTGTTTAACGAGGGAACTGAGCCATCACGTCCTCCTCGAGAGCGGACGCGGCGGGCGTTACAGCATCGCGGGTTTACTTCCGGAGACGATCTGTTACGGTAAAGGGAATGAGCTGTTAATCCAGACAGGAGCGGGAACGGAAACGCTTCAAGGAAATCCGCTTCATCTGTTAAGATCCTGGATGAGTCATTATATTATCGAGACTGCGCCTGGACTCCCTGACTTTCAGGGCGGGGCGATGGGCTTCCTAAATTACGATTATGCACGGCAAATTGAACGGCTTCCTGCTAATGCTGTTGATGACTTATTGATACCAGATATTTATTTTTTGATTTATAAAGAGTGGTTTGTCTTTGATCATGACAGGAATGAATTATTCCTGCTCAGTTTATATGAAGAAGGAGAATACCGGGAAGCGGAAAAGAGGGTAGAGTTCTGGGAACAGCAATGGTCTGCCGGTCCAGAGAGTATCAATAAGGCGAGCTGGTTAATAAAGACAGATAATTTAGCAATGTCATTATCGGAAGCGGATTTTATTGAGGCTGTCGAAAAGATTCAGCACTATATTTCCCGGGGTGACGTGTTCCAGGTTAATCTGTCAGTTCGCCAGTCAAAACCTCTTCAAGTCTCGGCTCTCGATGTATATGCAAAGCTGAGGCTGCTGAATCCTTCCCCATATATGGGGTATTTCCACACGCCGGACTTTCAGCTTGTCAGTGCTTCCCCAGAGCTTCTTGTTAAAAAGCAAGGGTTGGAAGTGAGTACCCGTCCGATCGCCGGGACTCGCTCTCGAGGGAAAGATGAAGATGAGGACCGCGCACTTGCCGGCGAATTAATAGAGAATGAAAAGGAACGTGCCGAGCATGTGATGTTGGTGGATTTAGAAAGAAACGATCTGGGGAGAGTATGTGAATACGGTTCGGTTGAGGTGAACGAGTTTATGGTCATCGAAAAATACTCGCATGTTATGCATATCGTTTCTAACGTCCGCGGTAAGCTGGTTGATGGCAAAGATGGATTTGATTTGATTGATGCGGTTTTTCCGGGAGGGACAATCACTGGCGCGCCGAAGATTCGTACGATGGAAATTATTGAAGAGCTTGAACCTGTAAGCAGGGGACCGTATACCGGATCGATGGGATGGATCGGCTTTAATGGAGATCTGGAATTAAATATTATTATCCGGACGATGCTCGTCAAAGATGCAATCGCCCATGTTCAGGCCGGAGCTGGAATTGTCATCGATTCAAATCCAAAAAATGAGTATAAAGAATCGTTAAAAAAAGCGTTTGCCCTCTGGAAAGCAAAAGAAATGGCAGAAGGTGTTGTGCATGATCTTAATGATTGATAACTATGATTCCTTTACATATAATCTGGTTCAGTACTTAGGAGAATTCGGAGAAAAACTTGTCGTTAAAAGAAATGATGAAATAACATTGGCGGAGATTGAAAAGCTGAAGCCAAAATTCCTGATGATTTCACCAGGACCATGCAGTCCGAATGAGGCGGGAATCAGCCAAGATGCGATCCGCCATTTTGCCGGAAAAATGCCGATTTTTGGCGTTTGTCTCGGGCATCAGTCGATTGCCCAGGTGTTTTACGGAGAAGTCGTTCAAGCAGAACGCCTGATGCACGGCAAAACTTCTGAAGTTTTTCATGATGGAAAAACGATCTATACCGGGATTCCCAACCCTTTTTCAGCAACGAGATACCATTCGCTTATCGTGAAAAAAGACACCCTTCCTGATTGCTTTGAAATCTCAGCCTGGACCGAAGCGGGAGAAATAATGGGAATCCGCCATAAAGAGCATCCGATTGAAGGTGTTCAGTTCCACCCTGAATCGATCATGACCAAGCATGGAAAAAAACTGCTGGAAAATTTTCTGGTTCATTATCAGGATGCCGGTTCAGTCCTCAGCGTCGGTACAGGAAGGTCACAGGGATGTTGATATATAAAAATGGCGATCTTATAAAAAAAGAAGATATCACGATTTCTCCTTTTGACCATGGCTTTTTATATGGAATCGGGCTGTTTGAGACAATCAGGGTTTACGAACGCCATCCCTTTTTGCTTGATGACCATCTTGAACGACTGAACCGCGGCCTCAAGGCCCTTAACATTAACGCACATTATTCGCGGCAGGAAATCAACGACGCTATACAAGTCGTTTTAAAGGTAAATGGTTTTGAAAATGCCAATATCCGCATAAATGTATCAGCTGGAACTGGAGAAATTGGGCTGCAAACAGATGCTTATCCGCAACCTAATCTTTTGATATTTGCAAGGCTGCTTCCTCCAGCGGGCCGCATCCTCGAAAAAAAAGCAGTGCTCTTAAAACTAGCGAGAAATACACCTGAAGGTGCGGAACGGCTAAAATCACACCATTTTTTAAATAATGTCCTCGCCAAACGCGAACTGGGTGATGATCAGGATGTCGAAGGAATATTTTTAACAGGCAAAGGGTATTTGGCCGAAGGAATTGTTTCGAACCTTTTTTGGTTTATCGGAGATACCCTGTTCACTCCATGTGTACAGACGGGGATATTAAATGGAATTACGCGGCAATATATTCTTCGGCTCGCGGATATGCTTGGTTATAAAACCGAAGAAGGCTTTTTCACGCCAGGGGATGCGGAGAAAGCTGAAGAGATGTTTATTACGAATTCGATTCAGGAGCTCGTCCCCCTCTCATCTTTTAACGGACAACGATTAATTGGGAGCGATGGTCAGTTTGTTTCTCTTCTGCATCAAAAATACCGAAAAGGCTGCCAATCTTTATGGAGCAGGAAAGAGCTTGGATAGGAGGCATTTCAATGACGGGACAACATAAAATACAAGCTGGTCCTTACACACTTAACTATGAAAAGAAAACAATCGTGATGGGCATTTTAAATACCACGCCGGACTCGTTCTCGGATGGCGGACGTTTTCATACGGTCAAAAACGCGGTAAAGCGTGCAGAAGAAATGGTTGCACATGGTGTGGATATCATCGATATCGGTGGTGAGTCGACAAGGCCCGGAGGCAATCCGGTCAGCCTGGAGGAAGAGCTTGATAGAGTGATTCCGGTTATTGAAGCCGTTTCAGCAGCGGTGAAGGTCCCGATTTCGATCGATACGTACAAAGCAGAAACAGCAAGGCGCGCCATAAACGCGGGCGCCCATATTATAAATGATATATGGGGCGCAAAGGCGGATAAGCATATGGCTTCTGTCGCTGCTGAATGTGATGTACCGATCATTTTAATGCACAATCGGGATAATCTTGATTACCGGTATTTCGTTCGCGATGTGACCAATGATTTGTATGAAAGTATTACGCTAGCAAAACAAGCGGGAGTGAAAGACGAAAAAATCATCCTTGATCCAGGCATCGGATTTGCGAAAGATTTTTCGCTTAACCTTGAAATGATGCGTAATTTGGATAAACTCGTTGGCTTGGGTTATCCTGTGTTGCTCGGAACATCAAGGAAATCGATGATTGGGCAGGTTCTCGATCTTCCTGTCACAGAACGAATGGAAGGAACTGCTGCAACCGTCTGTTACGGTATTCAGATGGGCTGTCAGATGATCCGTATCCACGATGTGATGGAAATGACCCGGGTGGCGAGAATGATGGACGCCCTGATCGGAAAAGGAGAGCATCATGGATAAAATTTTTGTTAACAAGATGGAGTTTTACGGTTATCACGGAGTTTTCCCTGAAGAAACAAAGCTCGGCCAGCGGTTTATCGTCGATCTTTCTGTCGAATTGAATTTAAAGAAAGCCGGAAAAAGTGACAGCCTTGATGATTCAATCAACTATGCAGAGCTGTATCAAGCTTGTCAAGAAGTCGTCGAAGGAAAACCATTTAAGCTGGTGGAAGCGGTCGCCGAAACGATTGCTGCACGTATTCTCGGACAATTTCAAGCCGTAACGCATTGCACTGTGAAGGTAATTAAGCCTGATCCCCCGATTCCGGGCCATTATCAATCGGTTGCTGTTGAAATCACAAGGGGAAGATAAAAAAATGGAAAACACTGCCTTTATCGGTTTAGGATCCAATATTGGAGATCGAGCCGAATATTTAAGAAAAGCGATTGTCCATTTAGAAAACCATAAAGAAATTCATGTGGTAAATATTTCGTCGATTTATGAGACAGACCCAGTTGGCTATTTGGAACAACAAAATTTTTTAAACTTAGTAATCCAAATATCGACAGGGTTGAACCCTGTTGAACTATTGGCTGTCTGTTTAAATATCGAACAAATCCTTGGCAGGAAAAGGGAAATATTATGGGGACCCCGGACAATAGATCTTGACATTCTCCTCTATAACCAAGAAAATATTGAAACAGAGAAACTAATCATTCCTCACCCTCGGATCCAAGAAAGAGCTTTTGTGCTCATACCTCTGCTTGAGGTTGGCCGCAGCAGTATGCCGCCGGTCGTGGACATCCAGATACTTGAATTTTGGTTGGAAGGATTATCTGACAAAGAAGGAGTTCGAATATGGAAGCAGAAAAATGGGGAAGACGTATTCGCGCTTTTCGAAAGCTAAAAGGGTTTACACAAGACGGTTTTGCTAAAGGCCTCGGTGTTTCAGTATCCATCCTCGGCGAAATAGAAAGAGGTAACCGAATGCCCACGGAGGAGTTTCTTCACCGTGCAGCCCATCTTTTAAATATAAACAGAGAAGAACTAACTCCACCTGAGGATCACGATAGAGAAGATCAATCTTAAAAAGGAGGTAAAAAAATGCTTAAAATCGGTGATATCACCATGAAAAATCCTGTAGTTCTTGCCCCGATGGCCGGTGTATGCAATTCAGCATTCAGGCTGACGGTCAAGGAATTCGGAGCAGGGCTTGTCTGCGCTGAAATGGTCAGCGATAAAGGGATCGTATTCCAAAATGAAAAAACAATGGACATGCTTTATATTGATGAGCGTGAAAAGCCATTAAGCCTGCAGATATTTGGTGGTGAAAAAGAAACTTTAGTCCAGGCTGCCAAGTATGTCGATCGAAATAGCAATGCGGATATTATTGATATAAACATGGGTTGTCCAGTCCCGAAAATTACAAAATGTGATGCGGGAGCTAAATGGCTGCTTGACCCAAATAAAATTTATGAAATGGTTTCTGCCGTTGTCGATGCGGTCGAAAAGCCGGTAACGGTAAAAATGCGCATCGGTTGGGATGAAGATCATATTTATGCAGTCAAAAACGCTCAAGCAGTCGAAAGGGCCGGCGGAAAAGCGGTTGCCGTTCATGGACGGACTCGTGTACAAATGTATGAAGGTACTGCAAATTGGGATATAATCCGGGAAGTAAAGCAATCAGTCAACATTCCGGTTATCGGAAATGGTGATGTACAAACCCCTCAAGATGCAAAACGGATGCTTGATGAAACCGGAGTAGACGGTGTTATGATCGGCAGGGCTGCACTCGGTAATCCGTGGATGATTTATCGCACCGTTAACTATCTGGAAACAGGGGAATTAATGGACGAACCGCCTGTTCGGGAAAAAATCGATGTATGTATTCTTCATCTGGACCGCTTGATTGCTTTGAAAAATGAAGACATTGCCGTCCGTGAAATGAGAAAGCATGCAGCCTGGTACTTAAAAGGAATCCGTGGCAATGCCAGAGTCCGCAACGCGATTAATGAATGCAACACACGAGATGAACTTGCTGCACTCTTAAACAATTTAGTAGTTGAGATTGAAAGCAAGCAGGAGATTCACTCTCAGGTTGGTTAAGTTTGACACTGAGACGTTCTTTTTCTATAATACCTGTATTGCAAAAAGAAACTGCCAGTGCCTATACTGGCAGTTTTATTCTATTTATTTGCTTTTTGATGTCTGTTTTTATAAGTTTGTGTAAAATAATATAGTATCTATTGAAATCGGTGTATATACTGAGCTGTATATAAAGTGACTTTTAATATGGAGTGGATGAGCGTGAGTGAAGAGTTAAATGACCAATTGCGTGTGAGAAGAGAAAAAATGAATAGTCTCCGTGAAAAAGGATTTGATCCTTTCGGAAAAAGATTTGAGCGTTCCCATAATGCCCGGGATTTAGTTGATCGATATGACGAGCTTGAAAAAGATGAATTAGAAGCCAAAGACATTTCCGTTACGATCGCCGGCCGGGTCATGACGAAACGAGGAAAAGGAAAGGCGGGTTTTGCCCATCTGCAGGACTTAACAGGGCAAATCCAAATTTATGTCAGACTAGATGCAGTAGGAGAGGAGCAATACGAGCTCTTCGACACAACTGATCTTGGTGACATTGTCGGCATTACCGGAACGTTATTCAAAACAAAGGTAGGAGAATTATCAGTTAAAGCGGAGAGCTTTGAATTACTGACAAAATCACTTCGGCCATTGCCAGATAAATTCCATGGTTTAAAGGATGTTGAACAAAGGTACCGCCAGCGCTACCTGGATTTAATTATGAGCCAGGAGAGCAAGACGACATTTATTGCACGCAGCCGCATTATTCAGTCGATGCGCCGCTATTTGGATGACCACGGCTACTTGGAAGTAGAAACACCGATGATGCACAGTATTGCGGGCGGAGCTTCCGCACGGCCGTTTATAACCCATCATAATGCGCTCGATATGCCATTGTTTATGCGAATCGCGATTGAGCTTCATTTAAAACGTCTTATCGTCGGTGGTATGGAAAAAGTATATGAAATCGGCCGCGTTTTCCGAAATGAAGGAGTTTCAACCCGGCATAATCCTGAATTCACAATGATTGAGCTCTATGAAGCCTATGCTGATTATCGCGATATTATGAGCTTGACAGAAAACTTGATCGCGCACATTGCCAAAGAAGTTACCGGCTCAACAACCGTCCAATATGGCGACTATGAAGTGGATTTAAAGCCTGAATGGACCCGTCTGCACATGGTTGATGCGATTAAAGAATTTACCGGAGCAGATTTTTGGAAACAGATGAGTATTGAAGAAGCAAGGCAGCTTGCGAAAGAACATAATGTGGAAATCAATGAAAATATGCAATATGGCCATATCGTCAATGAGTTTTTTGAACAAAAAGTAGAAGAAAAGCTTATTCAACCTACTTTTATATATGGGCATCCAGTGGAGATTTCTCCGCTGGCTAAAAAGAATGATCAAGACCCACGCTTTACAGATCGCTTCGAATTATTTATTGTCGCTCGCGAACATGCGAATGCTTTTACAGAGCTAAACGATCCAATCGACCAGCGCGAACGCTTCGAAGCGCAGCTTAAAGAACGTGAGCAGGGTAATGATGAAGCCCATATGATGGATGAAGACTTTGTTGAAGCTTTGGAGTACGGCATGCCTCCCACCGGCGGCTTGGGAATTGGAATCGACCGTCTTGTCATGCTGTTAACGAACTCACCTTCGATAAGGGATGTTCTGTTGTTCCCGTTAATGAGACACAAATAAACAGATGGTAAAGCTAAAGCCCCAAGAAATTGGGGCTTTTATTTTAAAGACGAATAGCAATGAAGATAAAAATTCGCGGGAAAATTTCTCTTGTGCTATTTCGATTAAAATGTATTGCCACCTCGGAATAAAGGTGTTATATTATTATCTGTTGCCTGTGAGACGGAAAGCAACGAAGCAAGAAACAACAAAAAAATTATTGACTTTCGAATTGAAACCTGATAGTATTAAAAAGTCGCCTTGAGCGACAAACGAGTTATTTATTGCTCTTTGAAAACTGAACAAGCAAGCAAAACGTCAACGTTAAGTTTATTTTTATTTAAGAGCTAATCTTACTCTTTTTTGGAGAGTTTGATCCTGGCTCAGGACGAACGCTGGCGGCGTGCCTAATACATGCAAGTCGAGCGGACGTGCGGGAGCTTGCTCCCGTTCGT
>NZ_PGVA01000054.1 GCF_002860125.1 Bacillus canaveralius | reverse complement strand
TCCTGCGAATAAGCGAGTATTCGGGAGAAAATCGGATTAAACTGAGGGAGTTCAATAAGAAAAGCTGCCTGGAGATGACAGCTGGATCTTCAACTCAAGCAACCCGTTAACGAAACAAGAAAATAAGTGTTATTCACAAGAAACAGACCAATTGAATGCTAAAAAACCTTGCTCGATTTTTGGTGTCTTATTGTTATCAATACAAGCATTTTTGGCGTATTCAAGCGATTTATAGTTTAAAATAATAGCTACTACAAGAAACGATAAAATGGTAAAGAACGCTACAAAAAATCTTTTTCTCTTTATCCTCATTTCAAAAACCCTCCATTTATACCTACTTTCCTTCTTCAACAATGATCGACTTGGTCTATAATAAAGGTTTAAGTTTATATAAAGTATCATCTAAAGCCAAACTTCTTCTCTTAGACCGCACAGTATATCAAAAAACATGAACTTTTTTTTGATAAGATAAATAATACCTTACATTCATTTAGTCACGACTGAGTTGTCTTGAAAAGTTCACCATCGTGAAAGGTTAGTTCACGACTAAGTTGTTAAAAGGAATTATTTGAAAATTTGTTTATTGGTGTTCTAAGTATTTTTAGTTCATGACTAAGTTGTCCGAAGACATGTGTTGTGGACTTAAAATAAAGTTTGATAAATTATAAAAGTTCGATAATTTATAAAAAAATTTGGTAAGAATGACCTCTTGAGATATTATGTCTTCAAGAGGTCATTTTTTTATTTTTCAGATATTTTAGGAGGTGAATCACTTTGACAAAGCGTAGTAGCACTAGCTCTGTTGATACGAATCTTAAGGATGGTAGAGGTATGGGAATCGGTTTGAATTCGCCAGACTTGGTGGTAATAAGTTTAGTCTATTATAGCCGGGATAATACGTTCCTTAATCAGTTTCCACCTATCACGAGGATTCATGATGAATTCTGATGCAATTGCTACGACTAGGTCTTTTTCTGGAATGCAACAAATGACATTACCGCCATCGCCTAGTGCTAAGTATGCAAAAACTCCGTCCTCTTCACGCAACCACCATAGATAACCGTATTTATTGGGGTTCATCGCTGTTGATTCGTCAATCCATGTCTTGGAAATAATCTGATTATTGTCCCAAATACCACGGTTCAGATATAGATAACCAAAACGTGCCATATCACGGGGAATTAGCGTAAGTCCCCATCCTCCTGTGGAGTTACTGTTTGGGTCTTTAACCCATCCTTTAACATTTTTTCTGAATAAATCCTCAAACCCAAATGATTTCATTTCATAATCCGGGATTTCTTTCATGCCGATGGGTTTAAATAAGCGTTCGTTGGCAAACTCACGGGCACTTTTTCCTGTGCTGCGAGTGATGATGGTTTAAAGCAGGTGCGCCCCTGCGGCGGAATACTTAAAAGCTCCAATACTTCCTTTTTGGCCAAGCATATCCAGAGTATACTTTACCCAGTCAGGTTGTATACACATCTTGTCCAGCGGTTCGTGCCAGTCCTCAAATGGATAGGGAACCGTCATAGTGAGAAGATGGCGTATGGTGATTTCTCGTTTCTGCCTATCAGCAGCATCGGGAACATATTCGGGGAAAAAATCCAGCACCTTCTGGTCTACATTTTTAATATATCTTGCATCTATGGCAATACCAATGAGGGCAGATATTATACTTTTCGTTACAGATGCCACATGGTGCGTATCATCCGGGCTATAACCATTATAATATCTTTCATAAGCAATATATCCATTTCTGACAACAACAATGCCGTTTATATTGCTGTACTCGGATTTTATCATAGGTTCAAGCTCTGACAGCTTTTCAGAGTCCATTCTCAAGGTTGCCCGGTCTACGGCTTGCCATTCTGTAGTTGGCCAGTAGTTTCTTTGCATTACAGATACCTCACTTTTTTGTTTTGTTTAGCGAGCGTTAAGGAAAATGTCAGGTCTTGCTACTATTTTTTCTCTACAGGAAAATACACCTCGGTAACAATATCCTCAGGAACGGTGGCTTGATTGGGGTCGGTTACATATACTTCATATGGTGATTTCACCAACTCATATCCTTCATTTTCTACCCATTCCCTCAGCTTGGCATATACCGATGTCAATTCTGAATATGAACCCTTTAAAACAGACTTCGCACAAAGGCCTCCAGGCAAATCTCTCGTTTCCTTTACAGTCTCCTCTATCGGGATGGCAAACTCTGTATCATTGCCGGCAGGATTGTATTCAGGGCTGTGATAAATAGTCATTGGCGTACCAAGCAAGGTGAGTTCTTCAGTAGCAATCTTTTCATATAGCCTGCTAAAATACTTTTCATATCCTGCAACATAGTCATCACTACTCATCATCTGACGCATATAAAGAATATTCATTGGCTGGGTTTCAACAAGTTGTACTTCTATATTGTCAAGGTATGACATAATTGGTATGCCCTTCTCCAAATTTAAAATATCATTACTCATTTGTTTTAGGCTATATTCAAAAGCATTTAGCTTTTCCTGTATTTCCCTTATCTTGCGATTAAGGGCAGAACAAAGCTTCTCTGATGATTGATCATCTTCCAATTCCAGAATCGCTTTGATTTCTTCCAGAGAAAAATGATAAGATTTCAAACGGTTGATAAAGAGCATCTTTTTTAGTTGCCTGATGGAATAATACCTATAACCGGTTTCAGGATTAATCTCATCAGGATTAATTAATCCAATTTCATCATAATATCGAAGCGTTTTTGTAGACACTCCGCATATCTTTGAGAATTCTCCAATCGATAGCAAGAGGTCACCTCCATTCTTCATAGTTTTATACGGACTAAATGCTTTAAATATCGACACTTTGTTCACTTCTAGTAAACACCTTACCCTAAGGGCAAAGTCAACTGCAAAATATTGATGCTTCTTTAGTTAGGCAATCAAGAAAGCAGGCTTGTGCCTGATTTTCAGTATGTATCCACCGCGCCCTTTAGTTGAACAAGAAAAAGCCGCCTAAAGTATAGCTGCTTTAATATTCAATCGGCGCGCGTTTCTTTAGTTTCTTTTGTTTACGTTTGTAATTGTAATGATAGAGATAATCTTCGATTGCTTGCCTTAGCTCTTCCTCTGAATTACACTGTTCCATATACAACTTCTCTGTTTTGAGGTGGGAGAAGAATGATTCTACGTAGGCATTGTCCAGGCAGTTTCCTTTGCGAGAGTGCCTGCCCTTGATGCCGTAAGCCTCTAATCGGTTGTTGTATAGCTTAGACGTATACTGGAAGTGGAAGCCCTGATCCGAATGGAGAACGGCTCCAGCTACGTCTTTTTTCTTTGTCCATTTGTCTACTTTTTTCAACACTAGCTCAAGGTCGTTTCTCCTAGATAGCTCCCATGCCACAATTTCATTATTAAAGAGGTCCTGGATGACTGATAAATAATAAAATACCTTGCCATCCGAAACATAGGTGATATCCGTTGCCAACTTCTGATTAGGCCCCGCAGCACTGAATTTCCTCTTAAGGCGATTTGGATAGCTTACGGAAGGAGTATGTCCATGGCGTTTCCTTTTCTTTCGGATTACTGACTGGATGTCCATTTCCTTCATAAATCGATAAACCTTTTTATGATTATTCAAAAAGTCACTTTCATTTAACTCATCCGTTATTCGTGGTCGCCCAAATTCGGGATGGAGGAAATGGATCCCCATGATGTGCTCCCGTATATCCTGTTCCTGCCTTGCTTTGTTTTCTCGTTTTGGTTTGGTTTTCCTCCATTTGTAATAGCTTTGACGTTTTATGTGAGCGATTTCCATTAGCCAGGTGACTGGGAAGTCACCCCTTAATTCCTCGATTAGCTCATATTTGAGCCATTGGGGGATGTCTTCTCCTCCTTTACCAGATTTGGATACTGCTTTTTTAAGTATTCGACCAGCGCTTTCAAATAATCTCTTTCCTCTTCCACTGATTTGAATTTAGTCCGTGGCCGGCCTTTAAGAGGATTGGACACCCCTTTTCGATCATCAAACGGCTCCCCATTTTTCCATTTTCTGACCTACACCTTGAGCTGGCTACAATTCCGGATTCCCCACTCATCCGCCAATACCTGATAACTCTTGGAACCATTCACGTATTTCATGCCGGCATTGAGTTTGAACTCATCTGCATAGCTGTTAAATGTCTGTCCTCTTTTCGCCATAGAAAAATCCCCTCCAAGTCACATTCTTTCCTCCATGGTACCATGAAGGTTTTTTTGAATGTCTACTTAAAGGGGATAATATCAAGTTTCTTATCATGATCGGTTTTTTTGTTTTTTTTAAAGAGAGCTTCCTTTTACCTAATTTTCCAAATATCGATATAAGGTAGATTTACTAATTCCCGTCTCTTCTTTTATTTGTGTCAGGCTATAGTTTTTACTTTGATACATTTCAATTGCGCGTTGTACATTTTTATCGGGTTTTCTCGGTCTACCTGCAATTACACCATTTTCTTTTGCTTCCGATAACCCTTTTTTTGTTTTTTCGCTTATCACATCACTTTGAAATTCAACAAGGTGTTTCACAATATCATTGAAAGCATATCCAGATTTGTTACTAGTATCAATACCTTCGGTAAGACAAAGAATATAGGCACCTTTGGAATCAATTTCTTCTAATAACTCAACTAGATGTCGCGTTGAATCAGCCAATGTAAAAAGTTTTGTTACAACTACTTTGTCATTATTCTTCAGATGACTAACTATATTTTTAAGTTGTGTACGTTGTTTTGGAGAGGAATGTTCCTCTGCAATGATTACTTCACAATTCATTTTTGTTAAGTTGCTTAATTGAATTTCACAGTTAAGGTCTTGCAGATTGGGTCTCATATAACCAATTAACATTATATATTCTCCTAACTGTTCGTGCTTTTCCTTATCATACCATAAAGATTAAATCTAAAAAAAGGACCAAAAAGGTTCATTTTTGGGATGGATAATGGTAAACTCATTTTATTGGCTATCGAACCCGACTTTTATGAGAGTTAAAAGTCAAAAGATAATAAACTGAGGTGTAAACATAATGGTAGAAAAGATAATGAAAGAATGGTTTTTCAATGTGAGGGCAGATGTCCTTGCTGGTATTGTAGTTGCATTAGCGTTAATTCCAGAGGCTATTGCCTTTTCCATTATAGCAGGTGTGGATCCTATGGTTGGATTATATGCTTCTTTTTGTATTGCAGTCATTATTTCAATTGTTGGTGGAAGGCCGGGAATGATTTCAGCTGCCACCGGTGCTATGGCATTACTAATGGTACCTTTGGTTAGGGAATATGGGCTGAATTATTTATTAGCAGCCACCATTTTGACGGGTGTAATCCAAGTGATTTTTGGTGTGTTTAAAGTAGCAAGGGTGATGAAATTTATCCCGCGTGCCGTGATGATCGGCTTTGTGAACGCCTTGGCAATATTGATTTTTATGGCTCAGGTTCCTCATTTTATTGGTATTTCTACTCTGACATATTTTTTTGTAGCTATAACATTAGTGATTGTCTATGTTTTGCCGAGGTTTATTAAGACAATACCAGCCCCGTTAATCGCTATTGTTGCATTAACTGCTGTGGCAATTTTTTCTAATGTTGAGTTGCGAACTGTTGGAGACTTGGGAGCAATCACACAATCTTTACCTTCATTTTTCATCCCAGATGTTCCATTTACTTTCGAAACATTACAAATTATTTTTCCTTATTCGTTAGCTTTAGCAATTGTCGGTTTGCTTGAGACCTTACTAACTGCATCCATTGTTGATGATATGACCGGAACAGAAAGTAACAAAAACAAAGAGTCAAGAGGACAGGGAATTGCGAATATCGTTACTGGTTTCTTTGGTGGTATGGCAGGTTGTGCGATGATTGGCCAGTCGGTGATTAATGTGAAATCGGGAGGACGAGGAAGGCTGTCCACTCTTGTTGCCGGTCTTTTTTTAATGTTTTTAATTATTGTTTTAGGTGATTTAGTTGTACAAATTCCGATGCCTGTACTTGTAGGAATTATGATTATGGTATCCATCGGTACCTTCGATTGGGCCTCATTTTCTTATTTAAGAAAAGCCCCTAAAAGTGATGCTGTAGTTATGCTCGCAACGGTGGCTATTGTAGTTGCCACTCACGATTTATCCAAAGGAGTTATCGCAGGTGTCATTTTAAGTGCTATATTCTTCGTAGCTAAGATTTCAACGACAAAGGCGACTAAAAGGCAGGGGAAAGAAAGTACTGTTTTTCATGTGGAAGGCCAGATATTCTTTGCGTCTGTTGAAGGGTTTTTAGAAGCATTTGATTTCTCTGTACAAAATGAAAATATCATCATTGATTTTTCTGATGCTCGTATTTGGGATGACTCAGCAGTGGGAGCAATAGATAAAATGGTGATTAAATATCGTGAGAATAAAAACGAGGTGACCATAAAAAATCTGGATTCAGCCAGCCAAAAACTTGTCGATAAGTTAGCCATATACAACGATTCAAATGCAAAGCTGTCCGGACATTAATTTTAAATAGGAGTGAGGAATATGTACAAAAAGATATTGTTAGCTGTGGATGGATCTGTGCATTCAATTAGAGCGACAAGAGAATCTGTGAAAATTGCTTCTTTATGTAACGAATGCTTTATTGAAGTGGTTTTCGTAGCGGACTTTTCGAAAACAAAGAGTGATATTCTGCATTCTCAGGGAAGAGAAGAACTTGATCTCTCAAGGCGAAAGAAGCTCTTACCTGTTGAAGAACAGCTTAAATCCAATTCATTGTCTTACCAAGTAAAGATATTGCACGGTGAACCGGGGCCAACAATTGTTGATTATGCAAACAAAGGAAAATGTGATTTGGTTGTGATAGGTAGCCGTGGTCTAAATTCATTACAAGAAATGGTATTGGGAAGTGTAAGTCATAAAGTAGTTAAAAGAGTAAATTGTCCAGTTCTTATCGTAAAGTAAAAGTTTAATTTATTTGAGTTCAGAACGGTTATATGATGATAATAGTATTTTAAGAAGTCTCCTGCTTTAATTGGCAGGAAACTTTTTCTTTATATTTAAAAAGATAAATTTCTATTATGTTCTATGGAATAAGACAATAAGAGGTGGATAATGGTAAACAATATATTTCAAAAAGTATCCTATTCTGTTATCAGCGCTTATTTCCATTTGGGGACCAAAATGTTGAGGAAGTTTTCAATGCAACTGGAGATTTATGCTAAAGTATAGTGCTATGAAAATGGTGAAGGATTTCACTTAAACTCAATCTGTTTCTACAAGCAGGGGGCAAGCAGTTTAGCTGACGGGGTCTAGCCCCACGGGCAGTTACGTTTTACCCCGGCTACCGTTATAATAAGACCATGTAAAAAATGGTCAACCAGAAATATCTGGTGACCTTATAATACGAACGGCCAGGTTTGTTCAAGTACCAATACTTCACAAAGTAATAGAAAAAGCCGATCTTCCTACTTGGAAAAATCGGCTTTTCTTCTGTTATAATTTTAAAACAATAAGCTGTCATCGCACCACAAATTACTTAAAACCGATTATTGGGTGAGGTACGTACGGCTCTTCCAGGAAAGCAATTTCTTCAGATGTTAACGTAATCGAAAGAGCAGCTGCCGCATCTTCAAGATGAGACAGTTTCGTAGCACCAATGATAGGAGAAGTAATAGGCTCTTTTTGCAGCACCCAGGCAAGTGCGATTTGAACGCGGGGCACGCCGCGTTTTTCTGCGATTGCCGCAACCCGCTCCACCACCAATCGATCGGTATCTGCAGTCGCATCATATTGGGATTTCGCAACTTCATCGGTTTCGGCACGATGCGTCGTTTCCTCCCAATCACGCGTCAGTCTTCCTTTTGCGAGCGGGCTATACGGAATTACACCGATTTTTTCTTCCTTACAAAGCGGCAGCATCTCCCTCTCCTCCTCACGGTATAAGAGGTTCAAATGATTCTGCATCGATACAAACCGGGTCCATCCATTTTTCTCAGCTACATGTAATGCCTTCAGAAACTGCCATGCGTACATGGCAGAAGCGCCAATATACCTCGCTTTCCCCGCCTTCACAACATCATGTAATGCTTCCATCGTTTCTTCGATCGGTGTACTATAATCCCAGCGGTGGATTTGGTATAGATCCACATAATCTGTTCCCAGTCTCCTAAGGCTGTTATCTATTTCACTCATTATTGCCTTTCGGGAAAGCCCGGCACCATTTGGGCCTTCATGCATGGGGAAATAAACCTTCGTCGCGATGACAATTTCATTGCGATTTGCATAATCCTTTAGAGCCCGTCCTACAATTTCCTCGCTTGTTCCGTCAGAATACACATTCGCCGTATCAAAAAAATTGATACCTAATTCAAGGGCTTTTTTAATAATAGGACGACTGCGCTCCTCATCAAGTACCCATGGATGAACCCACCGCTCTGCTACACCAAAGCTCATACAGCCAAGACAAAGCCGGGATACGTCCAAGCCAGTATTGCCAAGTTTCATATATTCCATTTGATTGGTCCTCACTTTTCAATAGAGTAATATATTTAGCCATTGTGTATATTTATATGTCTGTATTTTTATATTATGTAGCAAAAAAGGGAGGGATTCCTCCCTCATTCCTTAATTAGTTTCATTTTACTCAAATGATCTTCTACCGATTGTAAAGCCTGATTCTCGTCAATTCCTTCAGCCCTTATATTAAATTCGGCGCCAGGTCTAATTTCTAATGACATAACATCCATTATGGACTTGGGTGAGTTTTTTAGGTCAACAGATTTCCCCTGATATTCAAGAACTATCTTAGATGTAAACATACAAGCAACACTTACTAACAGGGTTGCTGGACGAGCAAATCCGGTAGTCGTAATGATTTCAAACTGTTTTTCAATCACTCTTCTTCTACTCCTATAGTTCTTCCATTGAAAAATAAATAATTAAATGGGTGCAAACTAATTACAATAAGCGCAAAGTTTACCACGCTTGGCGCGTAGGACGAATAATCATCTCATTAATTGCTACATCAGCAGGTTGTTCAATTGCAAATGCGATTGAACGAGCAATACTCGCAGAATCGATCGCACCTTCATAAATTTCTTCAATTCCAGGTTTTAGATCTAAATCTGTAATTGTTTCGGTTAACTCAGTACTAACTGCTCCTGGTGATATGATTGTGGTACGAATATTGCTGCCAGCCGCTGCCTCTTCTTGACGCAGACCTTCAGTAATCGCACGTACAGCAAATTTTGTAGCACTATAAACCGAACTACCTATTCCGACGGCGTGTCCTGCTACGGAGGAAATATTAATAATATGACCTGATTTATGTTCTCTCATGGATGGAAGGACAGCTGCAATACCATATAGTACGCCTTTAATATTAACATCAATCATAGTATTCCATTCTTCTACTTTTTTCTTATAAAGGAATGATTGTGGCATTACTCCGGCATTATTGATTAATACATCGATTTTTCCAAACTCTTTAAGAGCATACTCAGCTAGGTCTTCCATTTGTTCATGCGAAATCACATTTGTTACTTTATAGATAGCTTTTCCACCATTTTTCTCGATCTCTTCTTGTAGCTCTTTTAAACGATCTTCACGACGAGCTGCCAGTACTAATTTAGCTCCTCTAGAAGCTAATTCTCTTGCTGCAGCTTCTCCAATACCGCTGGAAGCACCTGTGATCAAAACAACTTTATCTTGAATATTAGACATATATATTCCTCCATTTATGAATACTATTTCAATTATTAAACAGTGAATCTTCTACTCTTCATTTTTAAATAATTCTTTGGCCACCATTATGGCTGACATCGCCTTCGGCCAGCCAGCATAAAAAGCAAGATGGGTGATTACTTCAATCAGTTCTTCTTCTGAAAGACCGTTTTCTTTTGCTTTATTTAAGTGAAATCCCAGTTGTTCTGTATTTCCACTCGTTATCAAGTTAGAAATGGTAATTAAACTGCGGTCGCGTGGAGAAAGCTCCTTACGCTCCCATACATCTCCAAATAAAATATCATCAGTTAATTCTACAATTTTGGGTGCAAAGTCTCCGATCGTTTTCTGTGCGGCAGTAAGTTCTTTTGAATTTGACGACATTTTATATTCCTCCTTTTTTGTTTTAGCTAAACAGAATCCATAAATAATAAACATTGATATATTAATGAACATCTGTTTATAATTATAAACAGAAACAGGATGCTTACAATTGTTAAATGAACACAATTTGTTCATTAATAAACAAATCATTCAAAATTGTTAATTATTTCAGAAAGCTTGGTGAGCCCTTACAATGTCTAAAGTGGATAGAAGAATACTCAAATCTCAAGAAGCGATAAAAAACGCTTTTATACAACTGATGACTCAAAAAAGTCTTGATGACATTACGATACAGGATATTTCCGATACGGCAAATGTCAGCCGAGGAACCATCTATCTGCATTATTTGGATAAATTTGATCTACTGGATAAACTCATTGAAGAACATATTTACGAACTGCGGGAAATCTGCGAATCGGCATCTGATGAGGATTTTAGAAGTGCGAATGTGCCTTGGTTCGAATACCTTGAAAATAATTATTTATTCTTTTCGACGATACTAGCGAGTAAAGGAGCCCCTTCTTTTCGCAACCAGTTTGTTGAATTTCTCATCGAAGAATTCAAGGATGAAGTAGACGTAACAGAAGGAAAGAATCACGGATTAAATGAAGATGTTATTCTTCAATTTATTGTGACGTCTTACGTAGGGATAGTAGAATGGTGGATCACGAATGGAATGCCTTATCCGCCTCATGTGATGGCAGAACAAGTGGGGATTTTGTTAGAGAGGAATCTATAGTCATCACCTATGAAAAACCTCCTTCAATTTAGTGAGCAAGAAGGAGGATAACTCTTTCGGAAGATACTTTAACTAGGAATATTTGTTTTTTAAGAATTAAAATGCAGATTGTGAAGGATTGTACTTAAACGGGTGCGTTAGTTTAAGACATAATACCTCTCATAAATGATGAGAAAAGGGGATATCTAATGTTAATCCCATATTCTCTTTTTCCGATAAATTAAAAGAATAAAAACGATTTTATTTAAATGTAAGAATTATCGGAAAGAAGACCATGTTTCTGATTTTGTCGTATCCGATTTTCAGTTAGACAAAAAGAAACACGAAGAAAGTTAAGGTTGAATGTCCTTTCTGTGGAGGCACCATGCTTAAGACGAAAAATAATCCCAAGTGAATGATCTGCAGTTGAGACGTCGTTGAAGTCGCGTTGTTTTGCTGGAAGGCGGGGCAGAAAAGGAAAAAAGATTGCTGAAGAACGGATAAACGAAATTGAAAATAAATAAACTGTGTATATGGATAAACGCCAAGCTGGTTTGTATTTTTGATTTACTAAATATGGATTTGAAATCATGAAGCCTTTAATTATCCGGAGGCAGGAAAAAGTCTGGCCTTTATCAAATCACTGAGATCAAAGCAATTTCTGAAAATTTTCAAAACGGTCGATGGAAAGTATGATCCATGATAAAGAGAGTTGCAGACAATTAGATTGTATAGGTCTTCTTCCATCTACTCATATCATTGTCTTTCAAGGTCAGACGGACATAATCAGAAATGGTTATGATCGCAGCGGGACGGATGGAATTCTTGTCGCAGATAAAAAAATGCGCAAAAAATCAAGCAGATGATAACAAAAGATCAACCGATGTGCGAAGAAAAGTGATGGGGAAGCCTATAGAGTTTTAGATCGTTCCATGACGGATGAAGGTATAGAAACTGGAACAAAAATGATTAACATGTTACAGGTAAAAATATAAGTTACCATCAGCATTATTGCAGACAAGAGATCTGGATCGTGATTTTAGATAGGGAGAGTTTATTTTAAACGATCAGCTTTTTTCGATCAAAGCTGGGTGATATCCTTCAAATTCCTCTTGGCGCCCAAACACGGAGTTAAAGTCCTTACTGCTCTCAGATAAATCAAGGTACAGCTGGGGGCCAGAATTGAAGAGAAGGATATCCTTTGACTGACCTTTTCATGGGAAAATGCGATTAGAGGGTGTAAATAAGGAGGAATTGCAATGGTCTCAATCATTTGTTGTACGATAAGACAGCACTTTATGGAAAATGTGTTTCAAAACTACGAAAATCAAGTTTGGAAGGGAAAAGAGCTGATTATTATTCTAAACCGGGATGATATAGATATAGGTAAGTGGAAAATAAGAGCAAAGTTTTCACAAGACGTATCCGTTTATCAATTACAGGAAAAGTGGACTTTGGGTGAATGCCTGAATTTTGGCATCGAAAAAGCAAGGTATGATTTTATTTCAAAATTTGATGATGATGATTACTATGCACCCAATTATCTTGCCAAATCGATGGAAGCTATTAACAAAACGAATGCAGATCTAGTAGGCAAAAGAACAATCTACATGTACTTTGAAGCTGAGCAAATACTTGCGATTCACAAGCCAGGTAAAGAAAATAAATTCGTAAAACAAGGATTAAAGGGAGCTACACTGATATTTAAAAAAGAGATTAGTAAAAAAGTATTGTTTCCGAAATTAAATCTAGGTGAAGATACCTTTTTTATAAGAGAGTGTATTAAAAACAAATTTAAAGTTTATTCCACAGATAAAAATAATTATGTTTGCTTGAGAACATCGAAAGCGGGTCATCATACCTGGGACACTAATAATGGAATCCTTTTGAAAAAATCTTCTATCGTATGCAAGACGGACGACTATAAACCATTTGTCCAAGATTAGGAGTTTGCTTAACAATTATTGTAAACAGAAAGGAGAGCGTGGCAGAAAGGATATGCTTACACTTACATGGGATACAGCGGGAGTCTCATTGAAACAAACTGTAGATAAGGTAATTAGTTAAAAAGGTATAATTTCCTCTAATTCCTCCTGTATGCTTTTAGCTATATTACCCCATGAATAATTGTCATTAATGTATTTTTGTCCACTTGAAGAAATTTCTTGTAAATATTTTTTATCATGGCAAAACTGATTGATCTTCTCTGCGAAATCTTCTTTTTCAGCATGGATGTAGTGTTGTTCTTCGATAAGATTTAACCCTCTGGCACCACAGTGAGTAGAGAACAAAGGAATTCCGGCCGATAAAAATTCAAGAGTTTTCAGATTAACACCTGCTCCAGTAAACATGGGGTTGATCGCTATATCGACATCGGCGAAAAGTTTTAATTTTTGTTTATGATGAACTCGGCCAAATAAATGAACGTTCGATTTTTTTAGCTTTGAAAAAGGGTTACAGCATCCACCTGCAATCATAAATTCTATATCCGGACATTTATCAGCGAGATGGTGAATGATATAACCAACCGCTTCGATGTTGGGAGGATATTCCGCTCCAATGAAGAAAGCCTTTGGATTTATATTCGATTTCTTTTTATTTTGAAGCCATTCGTCTGGATGAATTCCATTTGGCGCTACCTTTACTTTTTTAGGATCCAAGTTATACATGGAAACAAAGTTATCTTTTTCTATTTCAGATGTCGCAAATACTAAATCAGCATCTTCCGTTAATTTCTTCTCCAATTCATAAATCGACGGAAGATATTTTCTTGCCTTTTGGTTTTCCCAAATTTGATGCGCCAATGCGTATTCGTGATTTTGACTGTTATAAATTCTGGGTTTATCATCCAAACCTAAATTCTGATCATACCCAAGCATATAAGGAGATTCATGAATAATAATATCGCTTGTTCTATATAAGTCATCAAAATATTTTTTGTATAAGGTGAGGTGATTTGAGAGTTCAACATTTATGATCAATGAAAATTCATAAGTGGCTTCGCCATTTTGCAGAACTTGCATAATCTGTTGGTGCCGGGGGTCTTTTTCTACTTTATATTCCCTGAATGTGGAAGAAAATTGAAAAAGCCCCCCTTTACGTCCGTGAGTTTGGGATAAGAGAGTAATGTCATAATACTGACTAAGTTCATTGTAAATATGGAAATATCTTAAGGTACCTCCGCTTGTTGGGGGATAAACGGTGGGAAAATGATTAAGGACAAGTATTTTTTTCATCATCTTACTCTCCTAAGGTCTATTCCGGCAAAAACGCTGCGAAAAACAATTAACGTTTCCTGGGCGCTCTTTTTCCAAGAGAATGCTTTTGCCCGTTCTTTGCCTTTTTCGATTAAATCTGTCCTTGTCTGTGGATTCAATAGCTGTAGCATTTTCAAGGCTATATCTTCAGGGTTATCGGGATCAAACTGCGGAGCAGCATCCGCCCCGACTCAGAATACTTCCCCTGTCGGAGCAAACAATTGGACTTTGTATTTTCATCGCTTCCACTAAGGGGATGCCGAAACCATCATAAAGGGAAGGGGAAACTAAAAGCTGGAATTTAAATAAAGATATGGCATTTCTTCTGCGGGATATATCCCAATATCCGCACTTGCTTTACTAACGAGTGATCTTTCAGGAGCTTTAAAACAGACTGATAAACCATATTCCCTTTATACGTATAAACCAGTAAGAACAAGACAAATCAAACTTTTTATATTTGTCCCGAAGAGAAACTCGCTTTGAGAAGATTGATATGTGAAGCACATCGTGGATCGTCACTATAGATGGAACCGGAATATTCGGAAGATGTGACCTATGCAAAGGGAAAACCATAGGTCTAATTGACAATCGTGTATCGTTTTATGAATTTTTGAGAGTTTTCCTAAATCCCTAAACATAACTCTCTTGAGTTTCGTAAGATGATCAGGAAAAATATCTCTGTTCGGCCGGGTGAGAAAGAGGAATAACTTCAATTCCTCCCCCATGTTCACTAAATGCCAAATTAAATTTTCCACGTACTGTTCGATTCCACCAAATCTGTCCTGTGAAAGATTCAGGAGATTTACTCCGATTCTCATCTGTTTCCTCCTTCATCCAATTTTCCTTGCCCGGTTCCCCAAAAGTATCAGACCAAATCCCTTCGAGCTATTCAGTGGATTTAAATCTTATTCAGGTTATTCATTCTATCAAAAGTGGGGAACGGCTCTTATCCGCTGAATTTTTACGGATGTCCATAAAACGAAAATGGTTCATTAAACTACTGTATTCGCCCGTTCATTTTGTGACTGATATGCATTTAATATAAGGAAAAGAAATATATGAAGAAGGGATTCGAATACTCAAGCGGTATCATAAGTTCTCCCTCCGAAACCGAATGGGGGTCAAAGAATAAATGTTTTTTAAAAAAAATTACTAAATGCAAAGGAGTCTACAAAATGGGAAAAAAAGAGATGTACAAGTGTTGTGAACATGACGATGATTTGGTAGCAATAACGACCGGTCCGTTTCATTTACCTTTAGAGGCTGATTCTGAAATACAAGTAGGTCGGGACAATGACAGAGTGATCATTACTCTTAAAAATCCCACTGATATGAAATTAAAAGCATGCGTTACACTTGGTGTATGTCTGCAGCCGGTGCTTGAAAAAAGCACGACAAATCAAACTCGTGTATTCGCAAACATCCCTGAAAAAGAAATTAATTTAGGCGCGCATGTTTTGAAACCTCATACTTGTACGAGAATTGAAAGGAATATTCCTGGTGCCATCGGAACTGGAAAAGACGAAACAAATGCCGTTTATCGTGTTACGGCTAAGGGAGATTTTATGGTTTGCCATAATAGTTGTCAACCGATATGCGGTCTTCTTGAAATTTCGGTCGTTGGCGGAAGCATTTTTAATCCTGAGGAACCTGGCCTTGAACAAGCAGATCCAGTCACGTTCTTCCGATATAAAGATTTCGTTTATTGCGCGACCATTAAGAAATAAAATTCTTGTACACTTGCAAAGAATCCAAGGGATCGAATACAAGATATATCCGATATTCGCTAAACAAAAAAGGACCGAGCGGTTTTTGCCCGGTTTTTCTTATTGTTCCACGAACGGGGCAGGTTAGTGATGGTATTATAATTCTATATAAAAGGTGGAAAATGAGATTTATGGGGACTGGGAATTGCACTTGAATAAAACGGAAGTAACGGTTTATTTATTTGGGTAAAGGGCTTAAATGCTCATGAATAAGTAACCATTTATCTGATTTTTTTACAAACACATTAGTAGCTCTTCCTCGGCCACTCGTATATTCACCATTGACATAACCTTCATAGAAATATGTATAAGTACAAGTTGCTGAGGTGTTTTCTTTAAAAAGCCATATAACATTATGAGCTTCATAATTTTCGTTTTTTACTAGTGACCAAGCGGTTTCAAAGTATGTTTGAATTTCTTCGTGAGTTATACAACTTTTATCGCTAAAGAAGAACATAGCATTAGGATGCAACAATTTTCTAACTTCGTCAAAGCTGTGTGTATTTGTTGCTTTAATATATTTTTCCAAAATTTCCATTTCGACTCTCCCTTAGTGTTTTTTATTAAATTCTAACACAGTTTTTTTGAAGGAATAGAGAATGATAAATGCTTAGTACGAATATGACCTGCAATATAAGATTAGCTTCTTCAACAATCAGGCGCAATAGTTGAAGATATAGCTGCCGAACCAGGCGGCTTTTTCTTATTGAACGGAGCAGGTTAGTTGAATGCGCGATTGGTTCGATTCACTATAGAATATATGATAAAATGGGGAAGAAAAACGAGTGAAGAGAAAATAGTGCAGACTTTGAATATATAGATACCCCTCGACAAATAGAAAGGAAGGAGCGGGCGTACATGGATATAAAAGTAAATCACAAGATGATAAAAGAAATGTGCGGTACCGTCTCCTTCAAAAGAGGAGACGCTTTTTATCGTGCGAATAAAGTAACATTTAGCCAGTATAGCCCTGATTTCTGTGAAGCCATCGTTAATGGAACTGAAGACTTTCAGGTCACAATTGAAAAAGATCCGACAGGGGACATTCAGACGAAATGTAGCTGTCCTACGCTAGCAAATTTTTCAAAAGTATTGCCAACACATTGCGGCCGTTTTATTAGCCATTTATGAACATCAACGACAAGGAACGTTTCCTATCAGTGTACAAGGCCAACAATCCAATTATGGAGAGCTGACAGAAGGCTTCATGACAATCTTCAATGACAGACCAACTCGAACAAGTGGACAGCAACTTCATTTTGAAAAAAGAGAAGTACTTGATGTCATGTTCACTTGTAAGCCGGTCTCGATAGGGAATGGTCAGTACTTGTTTGGAATGGAAGCTGAGGTCGGTCATACGAAGCTGCAAAATATTCGAGACTTTCTACAGGACGTAAAACAAGGGCAACACAGTGCATTATCCCCTAAATTTACGTATGACCCAAGCCTTCATTGCTTTTTAAACGAATCAGATGCGGTTATTCATCAGCTCATCTGGGTCGTCCAGGATGAAAAGGCATTTATAGAAGCTTTACCGAACCTTTCTGACTATACAGCTAGTAATCAAACATTACTTATTCCACCATCCTCTTGGGCGGGGCTCGTCCCTTTACTCACAAAGATCCCATTGGTTACGCTTGAGCATGATGGTCATTCTTTTGAGAGCTTACGAATTGTGGATGGACCACCTCCTATACAGTTTACATTTGATGAAGCAGAAGGCGATGATTACCGATTAGTGATCAAAGGCTTTGACCGAATGGTTGTTTTGAATTCCTATAGTTCTGTGTTATGTGACGGACAAGTCTTTTGTTTAGAAGAACAGGACTGTGAACGATTATCCGAACTAAAGCAAATGCTAGTATCTCCGGGTACGAATCACATTCCGATTCCACATGAACAAATCGATTTTTTTCTAAAAAAAATCGTTCCAGGTCTGAAAAAAATTGGCGATGTCCAACTGGCTAATGCGTTATCTCAGAAGATTATGAAAAAACCACTTGTTGCCAAGCTTTACTTGGATCGTCTGAAAAATCGACTGCTTGCAGGACTAGAGTTTCAATATGAAGATGTCGTTATCCAACCTTTGGAAAGCCGAGACATCCCAACAGGACCAATGATTATAAGGGATCTGGAAAAGGAAGAGGAAATCCTTCAGCTCATGGAGGAGAGCGGGTTTTCCAAAACAGATGGCGGTTACACTATGCAAAATGAAGCACTTGAATATGAATTTTTATATCATGTCGTTCCACAGCTTCAGCAACTCGTCCAAGTCTATGCGACAACTGCTGTTCGAAATCGCATCGTGAGAAAGAATGCTCATCCAAAAATTAGAGTGAAGGTCAAAAAAGAACGCACCAATTGGCTGGAATTCAAATTTGAGATGGATGGTATTGCTGACAAACAGATTCGGGAGATTTTAGCGGCACTAGAAGAAAAACGGAAATATTATCGCCTTCGAAATGGATCACTTCTATCTCTCGAGACGAAGGAAATGGAAGAAATCCGCCGTTTTCTGAAGGCAGTTCCGGTTCAGGATGAAGATTTTGAAGCTAGTCTAAATATGCCTATTATTCAAAGTCTTAAACACCTTGATTCTGTTGATGATAGCCAGGTCTTCATGGTGGAGGAATCATTCCGTCAGTTACTTGATAATATTCGTAACCCAGGTAACTTGGATTTCGAGATACCACAAAAATTAGATAACGTGTTAAGAGACTATCAAAAACGCGGATATAAATGGATGAAGACACTAGCCAGCTACGGATTTGGTGGCGTTCTAGCCGATGACATGGGACTTGGTAAAACGGTGCAAAGCATTGCGTTTATTGTTTCTGAGCTTTCAAGCATTCGAGATAGGAGGCTCCCGGTTCTCATTGTTTGCCCGTCATCCTTAACGTATAACTGGTTACATGAAATCATGAAATTTGCTCCTGATCTTCAAGCGATTATCATAGACGGGAATAAAGCGGATCGAGAAGAGCTACAAAAGCATATCAAAGATTTAGATGTCATTATTACGTCCTACCCGTTACTACGTCGTGATATCAAGTGGTATGAGAAACAAACGTTTCATACTGTTTTCTTTGATGAGGCACAAGCGTTTAAAAATCCAGTGACCCAAACGGCTCGAGCTGTTAAAAGGATACAGGCAGATAATCGTTTCGGCCTAACAGGAACGCCGGTGGAAAATTCACTTGAAGAGCTTTGGTCGATTTATCATGTTGTCTTCCCACAGCTATTCCAAGGATTAAGAGAATACAGCCATCTTCCAAGGAAAACAATTGCTCGAAGGGTTCGTCCCTTTTTGCTTCGCAGAATAAAAGAGGATGTGCTTGCCGAGTTACCTGAAAAAATTGAGTCGCTTGAATCAGCAGAGCTGCTGCCTGAACAAAAGAAGCTCTATGCAGCATATTTGGCGAAGCTGCGACATGATACTTTAAAAAACCTCGACAAGGATACCATTCGAAAAAATCGGATTAGAATTTTAGCGGGATTGACGCGATTGCGGCAAATTTGTTGTCACCCTGCCCTGTTTGTAGACGGCTATAAGGGGAGCTCGGCAAAATACGAGCAGCTGCTGCAAATAGTAGAGGAAGCAAGACTTTCAGGAAGAAGAGTGCTGATATTCTCCCAATTCACGAAAATGCTTGAGCTGATAGGCAGAGAGATAACCATGCGGGGTCAAACGTATTTCTACCTCGATGGACAAACTCCTTCAGAGGAACGAGTGGAAATCTGCAATCGGTTTAATGATGGTGAGCGGGATTTGTTTTTGATTTCCTTGAAAGCGGGAGGGATAGGACTGAACCTGACAGGTGCGGATACAGTCATCTTATATGATCTTTGGTGGAATCCTGCGGTTGAGCAGCAAGCGGCAGACCGCGCTCATCGATTTGGTCAGAAAAAAGTTGTACAGGTTATCAAGCTCGTTGCCCGGGGAACAATTGAAGAAAAGATCAATGAGCTCCAAGATAAAAAGAGAGATCTCATTGCAGACATTATCGATTCAGAAGAAAAAGCATCAGCAACTTTAACTGAAGAGGATATTCGTGAAATTTTGATGATATAAAAATATAGATATTATCTGTTATTTTATTGGATAATGAGTAAAATAGGGGCAGTACTTCTGTACGGAGTAGTGCCTTTTTTTGACCTTTGGGGGCGGATTCATTTGCTTGACCTCTAATTCCACTTCCCCTTTGGGTATTTGGATTACGCTTGTAATTCATGATAATTCAGTTCACTGGGAGATTAAGTTATTGAGTATTCTGGGAGGATTATAGATGGGACGAGCAAGAGCTTGGATTAAAGTAATTTCTATTTTAATTGCTATTGTGGCAGTATGGTTTTTCCTATTCGGAATTCGACTAATCGGTTATTTTTCAGCCATAAGCGAAAGAGGACTGCGAGCAACGGAATGTGGGACGCAGGGATGTAGTGATGCCGTATTTTTGTTGAATACAGCTTGGACATTCTCATTTTTTATTATTATTCCGCTTATTATTCCATTAGCTCTTGTCATTTACTGGAGTTTAAAGAATAACAAAAAAAGTTCTTGAACAAACAGGTGCTACTATTGGATAAGTGCAAACCCTTCAACAAACCTTTGAATTTGTGGCAAACTCCTGTCATGTTACTACATTAAAGGGGCCATTCTTGAATAAAAGAAGGGATTATTCGAAAATAATCGAAGTTAATTTGGGAGAGAATTTGTTAGTTCATGGGGGGCATTTGATGGAACTTTGGGATATATATGACATAAATAGAAATAAAACTAGAAGGAAACACAAACGTGGAGTCCCATTATCTGCTGGTGATTATCACTTAGTTGTCCATGTTTGGCTAGTGAATAAAAAAGGTGAAATTTTGTTAACAAAACGACAACAGAACAAACCTCACCCGAATTTGTGGGAATGCCCGGGAGGCTCTGTTTTAGCAGGTGAAAACAGCCTTGAAGGCGCAATTAGAGAAGTGAAAGAAGAAATTGGGATTGACTTATCTAAGTGTAATGGCAAATTGATAAAGAGCGAACGCCGTGATGTTTTTAATGACTTTTATGATGCATGGTTATTTAATCAGAGTGTTGAAATTACAGATATCACGCTCCAACAGGAAGAAGTGAGCGATGTTAAATGGGTAACAAAATCAGAACTTGAACACATATATAAAAGTAATAATTTAGTTCCTACTCTTAGTTATTTTAAAATACTCTACCATTAATAACAGATCTGATATTTCAAGTTTGTTAATAGTTACCTCTCTCTGTCTCTCATTTTTATTATTCCGGAACTTATAACGTTCCTATTCACCATTATTTACTATTGGACCCCCTGCTATAAAACATTAACAAAGGGGAATTCTAACAACGATATTAGGTGTGACTTACTGAGAAGACATGGGCTTTTCGGTAATTTTTTTGCAGTGATATTGTTGCTCGTTTTTCAGTCGATGACTAAATTTAAAACGGCTAGGAAAAGTATTAGCAGGAATAGTGCAATAATGCCGTGCCAAGAAATTGACTAATCATTTATAAAATAAAAGGTTACCCTAATATGGAAAATACGACAAAAGGAGCGGGAAATAGTGAAAGTAGTGGTAACAGGAGCAGCAGGTAAAATTGGCCGATGGACCGTAAGAACAATCTTGGAAGCCGGTCATGATGTTACAGCTTCAGATAGAAAATTGAGGGAAGAATCTGCATCGAAAAAATTCATTCAAGCTGAATTACGTGATTATGGTCAGGTCTGTCAGCTTTTGAGTGGAAGTGATGCAGTGGTCCATCTCGGGAATATTCCTACCGATGTCAGGAATACATCCCAGGCTATTTTTGAAAATAACATGCTCGTTAATTTTAATATCCTTGAAGCTTGTAAAGATTTAAAAATTCCTAAGCTTGTCTGGGCATCAAGTGAAACTGTTTTGGGCTATCCTTTTGTTCCGGACGAGCTTAGTTACCTGCCTGTAGACGAAGAGCATCCGACCATAGTTAAGTCATCATATGCTATGGCAAAGCGATTGACTGAAATCCTCGGAGAAATGTATCACAAAGTTACTAACACACAGATAGTTACGCTGCGTTTTGCAAATATGTATGAGCCTGATGAATATGAAAAAATTCCTATAATCCATTGGAATGATGAACAAAAGGAGATTCAAAAGAAAAATGCGTGGGCTTATTGCGATGTCAGGGACGCTTCAAGGGCCTGTCTTCTTGCGCTAGAAAAGGATAATTTAGGAAATGAAATATTTCATATAACGGCCCCGGATACGATTATGCCCGACCTCAGTCAGGATTTAGTAAATAGATTTTTCCCAAATGTACCATTAAAGAGGGACATACAAGGCAACGAGACTCTCATGGCAATAGATAAGGCCCGGCAGATCCTTGGTTATGAACCACGTTATACATGGCGTACTGTTCTAAATGAAAATGGCAGAACCAAGGCATTGCCTGAGGACCAACTTGCTTTATCAAAAACAAACATATAAAAAGGTTCACAAAAATAAGGGGCTGCGTCAAAAGTAAAAAGCTATTAAGTTTCAGTCCCTGTCATTTGGTTTTTTAAGTTTTGTTCTTTGAGATGTAACATCATTTTTTGATTTAGGCGGCCTGTTTGGCCGCCTTTTTCAGTAGATTATGGGCCAAACTGATCAGGCCTATTTCAATATTCACCTTGTCAAACGCCGTAAGGGGAATCGACGGAACGGCCGTTTGCCCTTGAACTGACCGAAAACACTCTCTATGTCTGTTTTCCGTTTCGCACAGAGTTGTTTCCATCGTCTGTCCAAAGGCGTCATGGGCTTCTTTTTTCAGTTATGGTAAGTCGCGTGCCATTGCGTCGTCCGGCCATATTTAAATTTCGTACACTCCGTTCGGAATGGACATCCCTCAAAAATATCTGAAATAAGTCTTTTGTTAGGTTGATTTATTGTACATAGTATAATAAAATAACTTACATATTAATCGTAGTATTTTTATAGGAATTAAGAGGATTATAATCCATACATATAAAATACAGTAGGAAACCGAGCGAAAGAAAGGCAGGTTATAAAAATTTGGATAATTCTGCGTTTATAAAAGTTGATCGCGTATGTAAAAGTTTTATGAACAGAGAACAAGTTGTAAAAGTGCTGGAGGAAATATCCTTTGATGTGAAAAAGGGAGAGATTATTTCCATTCTCGGTGAAAGCGGCTGCGGAAAAAGCACGCTCTTAAATGTGATCGGTGGCTTTGAGAAAGCAGGCAACGGAAAGGTTGTACTTGATGGAAGTGTCGTGGAACGGCCCAGCCGGCGAGGTGTCATGTTATTTCAAAATTACGGGTTGCTGCCTTGGCGGTCAGTACTGAAAAATGTAGAGTTAGGACTTGAAGAAGCGTCCATTTCAACAACAGAGAGAAGAGAACGCGCGCTGGAATACTTAAAGCTCGTCGGCCTGGATGACAAGATGAACCTGTTCCCCCATGAGCTTTCGGGAGGGATGCAGCAAAGAGTGGCAATTGCCAGAGCTCTTGTTATTCAGCCCGAACTCATTTTAATGGATGAACCATTTGCTGCGCTCGATACATTTAATCGCTATTATCTGCAAGATGAACTGTTGAGGTTGCATAAAAAAGAAAAAACGACGATTATTCTTGTCACACATGATATCGATGAAGCTATATACTTATCGGACCGAATTTTGATGATGAGTTCAAAGCCGGGCCAAATAAAAAAAGAACTGAGAATTGAGTCATCCAGACCACGCGACAGAAGCCATAGCGAATTTCAACATTTCCGAAAAATTATTTTCGACGAGTTTCATTTCAATCGGGAAAATCAGTCGATTGAGTATAACATTTAATCTATTAAACTAGTTTAAGGAGGAACTATTTTATGAAGAAAAAGTCCGGAAAACTGGTAATGCTAATCTGGCTTCTATCCATTATGTTAATTTTGTCAGCGTGCGGAAATACAGGGCAGGAAGCCAGCGGTGGCTCGAACGGTGAGAAAAGAACGATCAAAATCGGTTATTTGCCGATTACCCATGCAATTCCTTTATACATTGAAAATGAGCAAAAAGAGAATTTTAAGAATTTCGACCTTGAGTTAGTCAAGTTTGGCTCTTGGCCGGAGCTGATGGACGCTCTAAATACCGGCAGAATCGACGGAGCATCAGTCCTGATTACACTGGCGATGAGAGCAAAAGAGCAAGGGATAGATCTTAAGGCAGTTGCATTGGGGCATCGCGACGGCAATGTATTAGTGTCGGCAAATGATGTCAATAGTGTTGAAGATTTGAAGGGGAAGAATTTTGCCATCCCCCACAAGTTCTCAACTCATAATGTCCTGCTTTACCAAATGCTGAAACAAAATGGGATGGAATATAAAGATGTGAATGCGATTGAACTTCCTCCTGCGGAAATGCCAGCTGCCCTCTCTGAAGGAAGAATTGACGGATATGTTGTTGCAGAGCCTTTCGGTGCTCTGTCCGTAGCGATCGGAAAAGGAAAGGTGCTTTTTCAGTCGGAAGAGTTATGGAAGGATTCCGTGGACTGTGCACTTGTGCTCAGAAATGATTTTATTGAGCAAGAGAAACAGGCGGCCCAAGAGTTTATGAAAGAATATGTGAAAGCCGGTGAAATGGCTGAACTAAAAGATGAACAAACTCATGAAATTTCCTCTAAATATATGAATGTAGAAAAAGAAGTGATGGATCTATCATTGGAGTGGATTACATATGAAGATCTGCGCCTTAATGAAAGAGCCTATGAAGAATTGCAGCAGAACCTGATAGAGATGGGGTTATTTGAAAATCCGCCGAGCTATGAGGCTTTTGTAGATAACTCATTAATTGATAAAGCGAAGTGATCTTGTGAGCAGCCTGAAAAAATTATCGAATGTGTTAATAGGATTTGTCCTGCTGGTTGCCGTATGGCAGGCGTTAATAGTCATTGGTGGGCATAACGAAGCCTTGTTCCCTTCGCCATTAACCGTGTGGGAAGCAGTCCAGTCACTTATTCTGGACGGAACGCTCTTTGTACATCTTCGAGTGAGCTTAACACGCTTCTTGATCGGATACCTGCTGGCTGTGGTATCCGCCGTGATTTTGGGACTAATCCTTGGCAGGATGAGGCGGCTTTGGGCGATCCTTGATCCTATAGTCCAGGTGTTAAGACCAGTGTCACCGATTGCCTGGTCACCGTTTATCGTATTGTGGTTTGGGATTGGTGATATTCCCGCAATTGTGATTATCTTTATCGCTGCATTCTTCCCAGTTTTGCTGCCGACCGTTTCCGCAGTCATAAAGGTTGATAAAACGTATTTGAAAGTAGCCCAGAACTTTGAAATCAAACAACCTCAATTAATGAGGAAAATTATCCTTCCGGCCGCATTTCCGTTCATTGCGAATGGACTTCATATTGCGGTTGGAACAGCCTGGGTTTTCCTTGTTGCCGGTGAAATGGTAGGTGCACAATCAGGGCTGGGGTATTTAATTGTTGATGCCAGGAATTCAATGAATCTTGACTTTGTCATGGCAGGCATCATTTTTATTGGCGTGTCGGGATTGTTGCTTGATAAAGTTGTAGGTCTATTTGAGAATTGGGTAAACCGGCAGTGGGGACGGGTGAATCCGTAAAAGTAAAAAGGCAAAGATTTTCTTCTCTGCCTTCACTTTATCTACGACGATAATGGCTTTACATCATCGGCATCCACTTCCACAACAATCACATCATCGACATTTTTTTCACAGTGCGAGCAATAATAAGCGATTTCAACCTCATGGCGGCAAGCTTCATGGATCAATTTTTTATAGCACTTTTTTAAATGATTCCGGCCCCAAAGAATCATGGAATTAAATACATGCTCAAGGTCTTTCCCGCTCTCGGTCAGCGTGTAGCTGTAGCGGGGAGGATGGTCGGAATACAGGCTCGATTCAATCAAACCAGTCTGTTCCAGGTGCTTAAGCCTGTCCGATAAAAGATTGGAAGAAATACCTGTTAATGATTTTTTTATTTCATTGAATGTCGTATTGCCTATTAAGATCTCATGGACAATCAACAAGGTCCAGCGATCACCGATAATGTTAAGGGTCTGGGCAATATTACAGGGTAAGTTATATCTGTCTTTCATACATAAACCTCCAATGTCTGTTGCTTTTATGATAACATGAAAATATTTCTTTTGTAGGTTGTTTTTTTGAACTTAGTATAATAAAATTATTAACAAGTAATAAATATGATTAAACCTATCGGAATTAAATATTATTACAGGAGGAATTATAATGGGACTGTACTTGGTAGAATCAATTTTAAATGGAGCAATCGAGGATAAAGACGCTTTTGAAAAGAAGGTTGCGGAAATTCAAGCAGATTTAAGCGGAAAGAGTGCCAGTCTAATTGAGATCCAGGTTTCAAGCGATCTTTCCCGGGCTTTTTTCATATTTGAAAGTGAAGAGCGCAACACCGTCAATAATAGCTTAAGAGAATTAGGGGTTCCGATCACTCTTATCAAGCCTGTGCGACTTGTCGGCAAGGATCTTGAAGACGTCAAAAAACAAGCAGATGTTGTGAATTACCTTGTTGAGTGGAATCTTCCGGAGAACCTCACAATGGATGCATATCTGGACAGAAAATCGAAAAACTCTGTTCATTATGCAGAAGTGCCAGAGGTTGCTTTCTCAAGGACGTATGTATGTGAAGACATGACAAAATGTTTGTGTTTCTATGATGCTCCGGACGAATCAACGGTCAAGAAAGCCCGTGAAGCGGTTTCCGCTCCAATTGATACAATCACACAAATTTTACCTAGATCATAGTTGCTTTAGGAGAAGCCTCCATTTATTTGGAGGCTTTTTCTCACATTGGACATACAGAAAGGAGGACTTGGAGATGACGGAAGTTCTGGATGATCTACTGCAGAATGAGTTAAAACCGCTTGTCAGAAAAATTGATGCAGATGCTTTCTATCCCCGTGATTTTTTATTAAAATTGGGCACAAAAGGTTTCTTGTCCTCAAACGGTTTATCTGAGCAAGAAGTCCTGGCCCGCGAAGTCAATCTGGTCGAACAGATTGCCAAAGTATGCATGACAACCGCTTTCAATTTATGGTGCCATCTTGCCGCCTTAACTTACATCAGAAAAAGTGATAATTCTTATTTGAAACAGGAACTGCTTCCATTACTGGAAAACGGTAAGCTTCTTGGTGGAACGGGTCTTTCCAATCCGATGAAATACTATGCCGGGCTTGAACCCCTGCACTTAAGTGCGGAACGGGCTGAAGGGGGGTATATTATTTCCGGGCAATTGCCTTCTGTGTCGAATTTGGGTGAGTCCCACTGGTTCGGTGTGATTGCCTCGGTTGGGAAGAAGCAGCGGATTATGGCTTTTGTTCCGTGCAATACCGAAGGGTTAAAGCTAAAGGAAAAGCAGGAATATTTGGGCTTGAACGGCAGCGCCACTTTTGCCTGCGGCTTTAATGATGTGTTCATTCCGGATCATTTCGTTATTACGGACAATGCAGACGAATACGTGGAAAAGATCCGTCCTGCGTTTGTCTTCTATCAAATTCCATTGGGAATCGGTGTTACGGCTGCATCGATTGTGTCGATTGAAAAAGTTTGCAACAAACAGGGTGGCTGCAATCAATTTCTTGGCATTCAAAATGAAGAGCTGATTGAGGAACTCGCACCTCTCAGGGAGCAATTGTACCAGTTGGTGCATGCCGAGGACTTGACCAGGCATTGGAAGGAATTATTGCAGTTGCGCCTTAATGCCGTCCATCTAACTTCGAAAGCAGTCCATGCCTGTATGCTTCACCAAGGCAGTGCCGGTTATTTACATAAAAGCGATCCATCCCGAAGACTTCGCGAATCGTATTTCTTTGTAAATCTGACCCCTACTGTTAAGCATTTAGCAAAAATGCTGCAAGGCGGAAACCAGATTTAGTCGATGGAGTGATAATCTGCGTCACGCCAAGTATAAAGCTTTTGATGAATCCCTTGTTCTTCATATTTTTAAACCTAAACTACCCTGGTTCAACAAGAAAAGGCTGCCTGGTTTGGCAGCCGAATCTTAAAATTTTCATAAGTGAAGACACGGTGATGCATTATAGCGAAATGTCCCATAAAATTTATTTTTTACTAACGCTTGTTTCATACACGAGCATAGAGGATTTATCATCATCCGGTACTGCATACATTTTTATTCCTTGTACTGTATTTTCAAGAAATACTGGATTGCGTGTAACAACATGTCCCTGAGGGGAAAACAAAGTTATTGGGAGTTCGTGAACAATATTCATTGTTTTCATATTAAGTAAGGCAACCCCGCCCAATTCATACTTTGCAGTGGCAGAACCTGGCTGTGGCAATTCAGCAATACCACTACATATCATATTATCTTTTCCTGCATTCTCACAGTCCTGATAATCGATAAAGTGGCTAGGATTATTTGATTTGCGTAGCACTTCTCCTTTTTCATTGAACTCATAGAACGTTCTTGACCCCCAGCTTACAGCCTTTAAAGTTCCTTGTTTTCTATCCCTCACTATTCCTCCAATGTGGTCATTTGGACGAAATACTTCCTGGACCTTCATCGTTTCTGGATTTACTTTATATATGATTGACTTGCTGTTTGGGCGATACTCAGCAACCGGTACCCAAATTGATTTACCATCATAATCAATTCCTCCAGGATGGTATATAGTACCTTCACCGAGCTTTAAATCCTTCAGCAGTTTTCCATCTTTGTTAAATACAAACAGGTGCCCCACTCCCTTACCGGCCGTGCGATCGTAACCATTCTGGGGCTGAGCGTATTTTACCGTTTTCTCAATAATTTCAACAGAAGACATATAATACAGATCTCCAACTTTTGTCATTCCTTGTGGATGAAATGTATTAAATTGCAGATCAACTTTTTCTTTCTGTTCCCAAATATTATTGCGGGTAAGATTTTGGAATTTCTCCACTAATTGTTTTCCTTCATTGACGGATTCATGTGGTGCAGGGTTGGCAAAAGCTGTAGTTCCAATAGTTAGAGTGGCAGCCAGTGTAAAAATCACCTTTTTCATTATCCATCCTCCTCGTCTTATTTGATTAAGGATAAAAGCGTTATGCAACTCAGACAATAACAAAAAGTTTTGGGATGACCCAATATTTCCACTAAGTCAAAGGTTTTGTATCCTGCAGCGGTGTGCCCATACACAAAAAACCAGATAAAATAAACCAATTGTGAAAGTTGTTTTAGTTGTCCCACTTGTTAATTCGTCTTATTCACTTTACTAAAGAAATATTAATTGATAGTTATTGAAGCATTGATATTTTGTGAAATTTCAATGACAGAAAGATAGTAAAAAATGACTTAGCCGTTACGGAGGACCAAAAGAAGAAAACAGTGCCTTGCGGCTAGACATTTAAACTTAGTACATGTTTTCAAACTATATAAAGGCATTTTCTAAAAAGATTAACATTCTCGTTAATCTTTTTTTCTTTGGTGATAGATTTTTCGTTTTCATTTCGTATTACATAGTAGGTACCAATATTAATTGTTAGGAGGGGTGGACAATTGAAAATCACAGAGAACAATGTTGTACAACAGATACAGAATAAAAATGAAAAAGCAATTCCTTTCATTATTAATCAGTATGGCGGTTTACTTACGGCGATCATTAAACATCATTTAAACTACCATCAGCAAGATTATGAAGAATGTCTTGATGATGTTTTGTTATCCATATGGAATAATATTCATTCATTCGATCCTGAGAAAAATTCATTTAAACAATGGATTGCAGCGATCGCTAAATATAAAGCGATTGATTATCAAAGAAGACAAATCATCATACAAAACCAGCAATTCTCAGTGGCAGACATAAATGAATCCATGTTAAAAACAAAGCAATCAATAGAAACAAAAAGTGTGGAGGAACTACTTGAGCAGTTGTCAGCCAGTGAACGGAAAATCTTCGAAAAATACTATTTAGACGGAACTCCGTCAAGTGAAATAGCGAAAGGATTTAATGCGAAAGAGTCTTGGGTTTATAACAAGCTTTCCAGAGGACGTAAAAAGCTTAAAAAATTTTTAATCCAAAAAAATGAAGTATGAGGAGTGAGAAAATGTTGATGTATAAAGATTTAAACGAAATAAACATCGATTTGGAACAGTATGAAGAACAATACCTTACGAACTACGAGAAAAAGAAATGGGAAAAGCGTATATTAAAAAAAATGAGAAAGCAAAAGCCAACCCATAAGAAGAAGTATTTAGGTGTTACAGCAGCCGTTATATTAGCAACAGTGATTTCAATTAGTACCGGTATGGTGTCTGTTGCAAATATGCCATTTGTTGGTGGTATGATTGAAGAATATATTGGAAGTAATGAGCAAGTGGATTATGCCACATATAAAACTGCAATTGGTACTACTGCTGAAAATGAATACGGTAAATTGACATTGAATGAAGTGTTGATTGATGGTGGCCGATTATTAATCAGCTCCACTTTTGAACCAGCAGAGGGGATTGATTTTGATTATAAAATGAATCCAATGCCAAAAGTACTGATAAATGGAGAGAATCTCACTTCACTTACAGGCGGGCAATCTGTGGAAATAAATGATTCGATGTATACGATTTACAATGATGTTGAAATCACAGACATTCCTATTGGTGAAACTATTCGCTTCCATATTGAGTACGATCGCTTAGACTTAGAGATGCCGATCGATAATCCTTGGATTTTTGATATCGATGTTCCAACTGAACAGTTAGCCGCATCAAGTGAAACGATTGCATTCAATCAAGAAATACAACTTGGAAATGGACAATCCATTCGTCTAGAGAAAATGATTGTGACACCAATTTCAACGATACTTTATTATGACTGGCCAGAACAAGCAAACCACATCGCATTTAAAATTGTAAGTGAATCTGGGGCTGAAATACTACCAAACAGTATGGCTATTGATCCTGAAGAATCTTATAACCGATATACATCAATCGACTTACAAGCAGAGAAATACTATTTAGTGCCGTTTGAGACGTCAGCTAACCCTCATGCTACTAAACCAGGTAAGGTGATGGAACAATCTATACTGATCAATCCATAATATTTTTTAGTCAATTAGAATTAATTAAGTATGTCACTATGCACAGATTCGTAAATATTTAAAATTACGTTTGTAGGAGACAGACAAACAACAGCTAAACCATGAAATGATACATTTAAGATGAAGATGAACAGGACAACGTCTATTATACGGTAAAGCCCTTGCAAATAAGTGATTATTTCGACTTTTAGCACTTGAGTTGACATTGGTAAAATTAAAATATATAGTGAAGAACATAATTAAATAATACGTTATTTCTTATCTAGAGATGTGGAGGGACTTGGCCCTATGATACCTCGGCAGCGGGTTTTTACATTTGTAAAAATACTGTGCTAATTCCAACAAACGTAAGTTTTGAAAGATAAGAAGAAGCTTCTGCGATTAACTAAACTTAAGAGTTTACACTTTTATTTTTAATAATGCATGCCTCTTCTGTCTAATGACGGAAGAGGCATTTTTGATTTACAGGGCTGTTGGTTCGCAGGCTTTTACATAAAGCGGGGAGGAGATAGTTATGATTGAATTTCAGACAGTGAAAAAGGTTTATGAATCGAAGAAGCAAACTGTTGAAGCTTTGAAGGGAATTAGCTTAACCGTTGACAAAGGCGACATTTTCGGAGTTGTTGGATACAGCGGAGCGGGAAAAAGTACATTGATCCGTCTGGTCAATCTGCTTGAGCGCCCGACCGGGGGACAGGTTTTGGTTGGGGGGAAGGCGTTAACCGATTTAAAACCAAAGGAATTGCGGGCCGAAAAGAAAAAGATTGGCATGATCTTTCAGCATTTTAATCTGCTCAATTCAAAAAACGTGTTCGATAATGTTGCGATGCCTCTGGTTTTGTCGGGATTTCCTAAAAAGGAAATTAAACAGAGAGTAGAAGAGCTGTTGGAGTTCGTTGGTTTAGCGGGCAAAGCGAAAAATTATCCTGACCAATTATCTGGCGGGCAAAAACAGCGTATTGGGATTGCGAGAGCGCTGGCTACAAACCCATCCATTCTCTTGTGTGACGAAGCAACATCTGCATTGGATCCGCAGACCACTAGTGATGTGCTGCAGCTTTTAAAAAAGATTAATAAAGAATATAACATTACGATTCTATTGATTACCCATGAAATGGCTGTCATTAGGGAGATATGCAACAAGGTCGCGGTAATGGAAAACGGGTTGGTCGTAGAGCAAGGATCTGTCCTGGATGTCTTTTCTAATCCGCAAACAGAAACCGCACGGAAATTTGTGCGCACAGTTATCCATGATGAGGTTCCGCAAAGTTTTCTGAACACTCTCAAGGATGAACAGCCAATTATTTGGAAGATCAATTTTGTTGGCGCTACCTCGGGCAAACCATTGTTATCAACAATTGCAAAAAAATTTGATGTTGATTTAAACGTCCTTTCGGCGAATATTTCTGAAGTTCAGGAAACTCCTTTCGGAAACTTGATCATAGAAGTAACCGGCGACAAACAAGAGATTGAGAAAGCGTTCCAATATATTGAGGCACAAGAGATTATGATTCAGGAGGTGAAAGTAAATGGTTAATACATTTTGGGGCATGGAGATCACCGCTGAACAGTTGATAACGGGTTTCAGTGATACCCTTTATATGGTGGCACTTTCGCTGTTATTTTCCGGATTAATTGGGCTTCCACTCGGAATCCTGCTTGTTATTACTAGGAAGGGCCATATTTTGGAAAATAAATGGATTTTTAATATCCTCAATCCGATCATCAATATTTTAAGATCCGTGCCATTCATTATTTTGCTGGTCGCCATCATCCCGCTTACCAGATTGATCGTGGGAACAGCGATTGGAACAAATGCAGCAATTGTTCCGCTCGTCTTTTATGCGGGCCCATATATAGCCAGACTGGTTGAAAACTCGCTGCTCGAGGTTGACAAAGGAATTATTGAAGCAGCTCAGGCAATGGGGGCAACAACCTGGCAAATTATATATCGCTTTTTGATTCCTGAAGGGCTAAGCTCATTAGTTCTCACTTTTACAACTGCGACGATCGGACTCGTTGGAGCTACAGCTATGGCCGGTGCTGTCGGGGCAGGCGGAGTAGGGGATCTGGCCTTAACATACGGGTATCAGCGGTTTGATACGATGACAATGGTAGTCACAGTAGCGGCTCTCGTCGTCATTGTTCAACTATTGCAATCTAGCGGGAATGTTCTTTCACGAAAAATAAGAAGAAGATAATCAACCAGGAGGAAAACAGAATGAAGAAATTATTACTTACTATACTTGTTTTAGCGCTTGCGGTATTTGCAGCAGCGTGTGGAAATGGCAATGAAAGCAAGGAGTCAAAAGAAAGCGGATCAGAAGAAACAAAAACAGTTAAGGTCGGCGTCAGCAGCGGAGATACAAAAACATGGGATTTCATTGTTGAGATTGCCAAAGAAGAGGGTTTAAACATCGAGCTTGTGAAGTTCAACGACTATATTATGCCGAATATGTCCCTTGCTGAGGGAGAGATTGATGCTAACGCATTCCAAACGATCTCTTACTTTGACGAATTTATTGCCGATCGAAATTTAGATTTAGAAGCGATCGGATCGACTGTAATTGCGCCTATGGGCATTTACTCAAATAAGCATGACAAGCTTGAAGATTTGGGCGAAGGTGCTTCAATTGCAATGCCGAATGAAGGCACGAATTTTGGCCGGGCCCTATTGCTTCTGCAAGAAGCTGGCTTAATCACCTTAAAAGAAAACTTTGACGGAATCGGTTCTTTGGATAAAGTTGCAACGAATCCAAATAATTTGAAATTTGAGCTTGTTGCGGCCGGTAACACCCCGCGTTTCCTTGAAGACGTAGATGCATCGATCATTAACAACAACTTTGCTGTTGAAGCAGGACTTACATTGGAAGATGCATTGTTCCATGAGAGTGCAACTGCCAAACCATACATTAACATTATTGCCGTTAAAAAAGGGAATGCTGACCGTCCAGAGCTTCAAAAATTGGTTGAAATCTACCATTCAAAAGAAGTGGAAGACTTCATTATCAAAGAATATAAAGGAAGCTCAATTCCAACATTTGTTTCTCTTGAAGAACTTTTAAATTACAAGGACGCATGGACAAAACCTGCAGCGGAAAAGTAAGCATATATTAAGCCTGGCGGTCTTATGACTTCCAGGCTTTTCTAAAAAATAGCATAAGGCATTTTAGTTCGAAATACCTAGTAAACAGGGAATTTTACTATATACATAGGAAAAACGCAGTGCTATATTAAACACAAGGAAAAAAGGTAGTTTATGATTAATCTATAAAATAATACCAGAATAGGGTGGTCATCATGTTATCAAACATCACGATCAGGTCAAAATTAATTATCTCATTTATTGCTGTTTTACTCCTTCCAAGTGTAATAATCGGATGGACATCATTCAGTAACTCAAAAAACAAAGTTGAAGAGCAAATTTCGATTTCTGCAAAAGAATCTGTATCATTATTAACTGCTACAATTGACCAATTTATCGAGCCTGAAATGAAAAATATTGACTATTTGTCAGAAGGCATAACAGCTGATACATACCAAAACGCAGACAATTTCCGTACTAATACATTAACAGCTTTTATTGAGACTCATCCAGAGATATCAACTATCTATGTTGGTACTGCGGATGGAACCTTTATCAATGCACCAGCCCAGGAGATGCCTGCTGGGTATGACCCGCGTGAGCGGCCATGGTATAAAAGTGCTATGAGCGAAAAAGGAAAGGTTATCATTACAAGTCCATTTGTTTCTGCAACTACTGGAGATTTCGTAGTGGGGATAGCAAAGATAGTAAAAGACGGAACAGCAGTTTTAGCTTGTGAGCTTAAATTGGAGACAATTGAGAAAATTACCAACGAAGTAAGTATTGGAAACAAGGGTTATACATTTATTTTAGATCAAGATAAAAAAATAGTTGCTCACCCTAGCTTGAAGTCAAATGAGGAACAAACTGCGGATTGGGCAGGCAATATGTTCAAAAGTGATACCGGCAGTTTTAATTATACTTTTGATAAAGAAGATAAAAAAATGTTTTATGCGACAAATCAATTTACCGGTTGGAAAATTGGCGGTTCGCTTAATCAACAGGAAATAGATGATGAAGCACAACCTATTTTAATTGGCACAGTTGAAGTGCTTGCCGTTGCCATAGTATTGGGAGCAATTATCGTATTTCTAATTATCAGGTCTATAATAAAACCGCTTGGACGACTAGTGAATATATCCGAGAAGATTGGTGCAGGTGATCTAACGGAAAAGGTCGAACTGAAGACAAAAGATGAACTGGGCAAATTAGGAGAAAGCTTTGACAAAATGGTGGATTCCTTACGGTCGATACTTTCCAGCTTAAGTACATCCATTGAACAGGTTGCTTCTTCTTCTGAACAATTAAAGGCAAGTGCAGATCAAACCACTTCGGCAACAGAGCATGTGGCATCTGCTATTCAAGAAATCGCAGGCGGTTCTGAAACGTCCAGTGAATTACTCGAAAAAAATTCCACTTCCATTGATGAAGTTCTTCAAGGAGTGTTGCGAATTGCTGAGAGTTCGACAAACGTATCAGATTTATCCAGAGAAACATCTGCGGAAGCTGAAGATGGCGGCAAGTCAGTAGACAGTAACTTGGTCCAAATGGAATCAATCCATGCATCTGTAGGTGAATCAAATAAAGTGATTCAATCCTTGGCGGTGCGTTCACAGGAAATCGGTAAAATTGTTGAGGTTATTAATGGTATTGCCGAACAAACCAACCTTCTTGCTTTAAATGCTGCAATTGAAGCGGCAAGAGCCGGTGAACACGGTAAGGGATTTGCGGTTGTCGCAGATGAAGTGCGCAAATTGGCTGAGCAATCACAAAGCTCGACTAAATTGATTTCTGAACTAATTAGTACAATTCAGAGAGATACCGAGCAATCGGTTAAGATCATGGAAGAAGTTACAGTCAATGCCGAACAGGGTGTTAAAGTCTCTGTAGAAACCTCGCAAAAATTTGCGAAAATCATTCAGAGTACAAAAGCTATTACACCACAGATTGAAGAAATTTCAGCAACTGTTCAGCAAATTTCAGCAAGTGTGGAAGAACTGTCAATGTCAGCCACGAATATTACTCAGCTGGCAAAAGTAAATTCTTCTAACTCTGAAGAAGTAGCAGCCTCAACTCAAGAGCAGCTAGCTTCGATGGAGGAAATCAACTCTTCTGCACAATCACTTGCCTATATGGCGGAAGAATTAAAAGATCTGGTAAACAGGTTCAAAATATAAACAAAAAGGAACCTTGATTTCGTTCCTTCACAAACTGACGGTAAACCCCATCTCAATTTGTCGATTGAAATGGGGTTTTCTCGTTTCTATGTGTTACTCGGTTGGATATTTACTGGCTAACCAGCTAGATAGCCCAAATGACATTGATAATCCAACTACTGCTTATAAGTATATATCTTTCTATCTGTAGCAACATCAAATCATCAGCCTTGTCAATTATATAACAACGAAAAAGCTTAACTGTTCTTTTAAGCTTTCTACATGTTCCATCGCTGAAGAATTAACCACTCTGTCTCAAATCTTCTCCCCCCTCCACAAAAAAACTTTATATATAAGACATTCCAGTGATTTCCTCAGTTTATTTTTTGCCCTCTTTTTACAAGATAATAGAAAGAGGATACTAAACAGGGGTGTGAATATGAGAAGAACAAAATGGTTACTTGCAGCAGGTTCGGTTGTTTTCCTGCTCATTTTTACAGCTGTTCAGCTTTTGCAGGAGGATGAAACCGAGCAGCAGAGCCGGACAACGCCTCGAATCAACACAAGCGGCCAACTGAGGGTGCTGCAGAATAAACGCAGCAACCCGCTTAATGCCATAAATATCAACAACGTCCAAAATGGAGAAGATATTACAGCGAGGCTGAATCATGATCCGGAAATAAAGGTTATCTATCACAACAACCAGGACACAAGCCATTATTATGACCATCAGGCAGCTGTGGACTTCATCTCAGAGCCTTCAGAAGAAGAGATCAGCCGGATTGCCAGCGATATCGAAGGAAGCATGGTCAGACACTTTAATTCTACATATGTGTTCCGCTCAGATAGCCGAGATACAGCCCAGCTGCTTGACTACTTTAACACACGGGAAAACATCGAATTTGCGGAGCCGCATTATATCCTCTTGCAAAATGGGCTGAATATACCGAATGACCTGATTTACAGGGAGCGGTACCAATGGAACCTTCCTGTCATTGAGACAGAGCAAGGATGGAACATTTCCCGCGGTAATAAACGGATTAAAATCGCGATCGTTGACACAGGGGTGGATCTGGATCATCCCGACTTAAAAAACCGGCTCAGCGAAGGTTATAATGTACTCGCGAATAACAATAACCCGGATGATGACAATGGTCATGGGACACATGTGGCCGGGATCATCGCTTCTGAAACCAATAACCGGGAAGGGACCGCCGGTGTCACCTGGTTCAATAAAGTCATGCCAATCAAAGCACTGGGCGCTGAAGGTTATGGCACTACCCTTGATATTGCGAAGGGTATTTTTTGGGCAGTCGATCATGGAGCGGATGTCATTAACCTCAGTCTTGGTAATTACCAGCGATCCGGCGTGATGGAGGAAGCTGTAGAGTATGCCTATAACCATAATGTTGTAATTGTTGCGGCTGCGGGAAATGACAATTCCGAACAGCCTTCATTCCCTGCCGCCTATCCGCAAGTTCTGAGTGTTTCGGCTGTGGATTATAATGGGAATCGGGCAGAATTTTCAAATTATGGCGACTTTGTTGATATTGCCGCACCGGGTGTCTATATTCCAAGCACGTATGTTCATAACCAGTATGCAGCCCTCTCGGGTACCTCCATGGCCGCCCCGCATGTGACTGGACTGGCAGGTTTGATTCTGTCTGCCAATCCGGAGCTTTCCAATCTTGAGGTCATGCAAATTATCAAAACATCGGCGATCGATTTGGGGTATAAAGGAAAAGACGAAAACTTTGGCAACGGGCTAATCGATGTAAACAATGCCCTTCAATCAGCACAAAACAGGCAAACCCGCCCTGAAAAACCGTTAGAAAAACTCCGCAATATTTTTAATCTGCGCTAAAGGGCCGTTCCGCTTTCATAGATAAGTGTCCCTTTTTCATGCAGGTGGGCATCAGGGCATTTAATAAGCGTCAGCAAATATGCTTTCACCGGCTGTGTTACAAATGAACCACTTTATGAGATTTGGCAAATTGGTTTAATTGGCCGCGATCATACGATAGACGAAAAAAGAAGGCTGAGATCCACCAGGCGCTGGATCTAGCCTTCTTTTGTTTAGCGGCGCTTAAAGCCTTCTTCTTCTAAGTACTGTACAGCTTCATTATAGGACGGAAAAGTTCCATCTAAGTTAAGCCCTGCATATGTATTCCACAAATCGTCTTCTTCTATCAGGATAAGGGTTTGGTTTTCAGAATTAATCCAGAGTTCTTGCGGAGCATCACCAATAATAGCGGCTTCCTCGTTGGAACGCGGTGCGAGCGATTTAATGGCATCTGCAATAATGGTCCGGAGTTCACTCTCATCAAAATCGCGGATGTTGACAAGACCTTTATCATCGGTTTGATAGCCTTCTGCCAGCTCGGCATACACAAAACCGTTACCGTTAGGATGAAGGTGGTAAACGACATTTTTTTTGTCAAATGCACTTTCTTCATATTGAAAGTTCACGCGGCCAAGCGATACATTTTTTCGCTCGAGTTCAGGAAAAGACTCGATAATCGCCAATTTCTGTTCAAAAGTTAACATGCTGCCTCCAGTTAAGTGGATTTTCAATTCGGTTCATTATATCATTAGAAGTGCATATCACAAAGCCAGTACAGCTGCAGAAAAAGAAAGGACACGATGATATATGACAACTGAAGGAAATTACCGAAAAAATATTGAACCTGGCCTGGAGGTTGAGATCGTTTTGAAAAAGGATCAGCGGACCGGGATGTTGACACGGGGAATTGTCAAAGACCTGCTTACGAATTCGAGCGTCCATCCGCATGGAATCAAAGTCCGCCTGGCTGACGGACAGGTCGGAAGAGTGAAATCAATTATTAGAAAATAATGATCTCCAAAGTAAAAGACACACGCTAATAAGCTTGTGCCGACGTCTTCTGACTGCCAGTTCTCAGGCAGTAAACGTTAGAATCGTCTGAAAGGGAGCTCCATTTTTTCAGTAGAAACAACCTATTCTGCACCGGCAATGAAATTTTGATCTTACTTGAGCTAATGGGCTAAGTCTTGACCCATAACCCGCTGCCATAATGATTTCTTTCAACTTTTATCCCATTTCTCATATGTCTGGATCGTTCTTTTATATAATTTCAGATATTTTCTAGTAATCATATTAATAGAAAAATGTTTTTCGACATACTGTCTCATTTTTTGGGGATCCGGACTCTTGTTCTTTCTAATGATTTTGATCATTTCTTTCTTTGTATCACAGAGTAGTTCGGGAAAACCTTGCATCGTTTCCACTACGCCACCTTTTCGAAAACAAATGGCTGGTGTTCCGCATGCCATTGCCTCAATTGGGACTAATCCAAAAGGTTCAAACCATGTTATAGGAAAAAGCACGAATTTTGCCTTTTTTATTAGGTTAAGTTTCTGTTCTCCACCAACTGGGCCGACATATCTAATTAGTTTGTTATCAATAAATGGCTGAACTTTTTCCTTGAAGTATTCCACTCCGTCCTGTTGAACAGGACCTGCAATAATGAGGGGTATTCCGGTCTCTTTTGACACTTCAATCGCGAAGTGAGTACCCTTATTTTCATTAATCCTTCCTAAGAACAACAAGTAGTTATCCTTTTTTCTGCAAAAAGGGTAATCATCTAGATTAAGGCCGTTATGAACAAATTCCCCCTTGCCTTTAGCTTTCTCCAGTAAAACGGCTTTACTTACGTATACAGGTGAAGGGATTTTCCTCGCTTTTGTTGTATGGCTAGTACAGATAGTTGGTATATTTAACTGTGCTTCCGCGACAAACCCCTTATGATCATGGATGATATCTACCCCCTCAGGCAACGTTTCTAATACAAATGATAGTAACGATTCACAGTCTTCAGGGTACTCAATTACTTTCCCTTTGCATGCAGAGCCTTTCTTCCCATAGAGGATCACTTCATGACCCATTTCAACTAATTGATTTGTAAGATAATAAACCTCTCTCTGGATTCCACCATAGTCAATAGGCGGTGTTACGAATGTTGGACTAGATATTTGCACGATTTTCATTAAATCACCATTCCAATTCAATCAACCTCAGTAATGTATGATATGTAAATTATTTATAATTGTATTTGGTTTATATCCTATTTTGGACAATTTGGTTGTCTGTCCAACATGATTATGATGAAGGTATATTTAGTCCGTCACAATCACTTTTTGTTCGTGATCTTCATAAATATAATAAAGATTTTATATATTTAACGGGGTGAACAGATGGTTTCAATAATTGCTTGTACGATGCGAGATCAGATGATGGACAATGTATTTGCCAACTATGCCAGACAAAAATGGGAAACCAAAGAACTTATAATCATTTTGAATAATGATCGAATGGATCTAAATAATTGGAGCAACAGAGCCAAGAAATATTCTAACATCTCAATCTATCAGCTGCCAGAGGAAAAAACATTGGGCGATTGTTTAAACTTTGGTATTTCAAAAGCTCGATATGACATTATCGCAAAGTTTGATGATGATGATTATTATTCCCCTTATTACTTAACTGAAGCAATGACAGCTTTTAAAAAGACTGGAGCAGAAGTAATTGGAAAAGGGACAAGTTTTCTTTATTTTGAACAAAATGATCTGCTAACGTTATATAGACAAGGCCTTGAAAATAAAGACGGTTCGAAATTTCTAAAAGGGGGGACTTTGATGTTTAAAAAGAGTTTATTTCCAAAAATAAAGTTCCCGTCACAGAAAGCCGGTTCAGATAGTCATTTTAGAAACCAATGTAAAGAGAATAACGTTAAGATGTATTCTACAAGCCGGTATAACTATGTGTGTCTAAGAAGGGCAGATTTAACAAGCCATACTTATCAACTTCCTCCAGAGGAATATATGAAAAACTGCGAAGTAGTTGAAACGACTAAAAATTTTGAATCGGCCGTTACAAAACGATTTGGTAAGAAATGAAAATTTCTTACTCATGTAATGTGGACTAGTTATTTCGTAGTATCTGGGAAGGAGAGATATTTAGGTGGACAGTTCCTTCTTAACTGAGAGTGAAATAGAGTCTATCAATCTGTGGATATCCAAAATGGAACAAAAGAAAATTGTCGATAGTGATACAAAAATGAAAACCATCAGTGAAGCGGAAAATACTCTAGCACTTAATTATAAACGGATCGGATTTGGAAACAATCGCATTGTTTATGACCTTAACAATGGATTTGTGTTGAAAGTAGCAATCTCTGAGTCGGGGATACAATCCAATGAAACCGAATTTAATACCTACCAAAACTGTCCCTTAATCTTGCGAGTACATCTTTGCCCAGTAGAAGAGTTGGGCAATGGGTGGATTATTATGGAGAAGGCCCTTAACATCGTGCCAGATAACGAAGAGTATCAGCACAAGGTATCTGGATTGCAAAATAAATTTTTAAAATCAGGGATAAAGGCTAATGATATGAGGATTCGAAACTTAAGATTATCGAATGATGGTAAAATCATTGTCATCGATTATGGCGCATTTAAATATACGAAGAGAAAATAGGTTGAATGATATTTTTATGTATGATAAATTGCGACTTTTGACTATATAGATAATCATTACAAACCAACAATACACACCCTTCGTTTGGTTTTATTACTCTTGAATGAATTCCTGCATTTCTTTAAATTGCACTTTGTCAAAAAATAACAGGGCAACCGAAAGCGTCAAAATTTTGTGAGAGAATCTTATTACCGTCATAAAGTAGGGCATTCTTTAGGCTTAGATCATGAAAACGAAGTACCTGCATAACAGGAGAAAAGGATTTAAAGGCTTTACTTAAGCAGAAAAATAGGATCATAATTATTAAGCTTGGCTATTCAACTCCCATGACAAATAAAAAGGAGGAGCAATCCTAATTTATGTACCAATTAAAAACAAAAGAAACCGAAAACAGTGTCATTGAGTTTATTGAGAGTGTCGAAAACCCGAAAAAACGTGAAGATGCATACAAACTACTGGATATTTTTACTGAAACGACGGGTTACAAAGCGAAGATGTGGGGACCGAGTATTATTGGATTTGGTTCGTATCATTATAAATATGAATCCGGTCACGAAGGCGATGCGCCGCTAGTTGGCTTTTCGCCGCGAAAAGCCAAAATCAGTTTGTATTTTGCTACGGATGACACAACACGAGCGGACTTGCTGAAGGACTTTGGAAAACATACGACAGGCAAAGCGTGTGTGTATATCAACAAAATATCAGATATCGATGTGGATGTATTGAAGGCGTTAATCAACCAATCTGTAGCGTTTTTGAATGATATGTATCCGAACCCGCGCAATTAAGACGTTGTAGAGAAGAGTTGACTTAAGACTTTGATATTTCGTACTCAAACTGCTGATATGATTGCCATGCTAAAGAATCACCTCCAAGGATAACGCTTCCTGATGAGGTGATTTTTTCTAAGCGGTTGTTAGGTGATTCTTTGGGTTTGATCAATCATTTGTTCAAAAATGCTGGACTACCTTTACATTAAAATAACACGTTCAGAAAGTCATATTAATCCAATAGACGGGAGTAAGAAATACGTATAACTTGTTTAACTCGTTTCCAAAACCTGATTGGAAACCAGCAAACGAACGTCATGAATTGATTCTTAGAGCATTTAACTATGACATAAATAATCTTTCAAAAGAAGAGATTAACTGGTTGTCTAACTTGCCATTATTAAATTCCATATAAATTGATAACACAAATGCAGAAATTTTTCATGCCACGCCTGAATCGCTGGGAGAGGTGGTTTATCCGTGGGCTAGCTTGGAGGAGCTAGATAAACTACATACGAATGAAAAGACAAATTTAGTTTTGTTTGGCCATGTTCATCATGCTTTTACCAGACAAGCGAATGGAAGAACAATAGTAAATGCGGGGAGTGCAGGCTTTTCATTTGATGGTGATAATCGTGCCAGTTATGCAATTATTGATATCGATCAAACAAATTTAGCTGTTCAATTTAAGAAGGGTGTCTTATGACATTGAGAAGGTCATAAAGATAGCAAAAAAGAGAAGCATGCCAGATATCGACGCGTTGGAGTATGGATTAAGACATGCCATTTATCCATACAGTGGTATGCCTGTGAAGTAGGTCTTACATTTTTTGTTCATTCAATGGGGGGTGTTTGAGTTAACTCCAAAGTTATGCTTAAGGAATGGACACATTCGAACTTACGTACGAACTAAAAACAATAAGAAACCGAAAATGAGATTTATTCGTTAACCCCGTTGGTGTTAATCAAACGTTTGTTTAAAAATCGGATTATATTAACCTGGTCAGAAAAACTATGTAAACGCAATAGAGGATATATGAATTACGCCATAACAATATATTAAGAATTAGGGGACACTATGGAAGATATTCGAGTGCTTATAGTCGATGATGGGGAGGGTATTAGGGGTTTTTCGGAAAAATATCTGGAACGGAGGGTACTCAAATGTTGTTATTATTCCGATACAATTGGTAGGTAAGAGATGAATGGTTCGAATGGTGTGAGCAACTGTCTTAAAAGGAGTACAACGTCCAAGAGTCGGTGGAAAAGAGGTATTTTGCAAACGCTTTTTCATATAGTGGACGTGGAACAAGCGTGGATTAGAGGATTACAAGGAAAGCCTGAATTTCATTTTAGTTAGTTGGATGACACTTCGTGGGCGTATCTTTGTTCTGAAGAACAAAAAGAGCATATTCGGGCAAGAGGTTTGGATCCCGACTATCTTGCTGGTATGTATTTAAAAACGATTAATGATGCGGTATCAGCCAGGCCTGCAGATATGAAAATTACAATGCATATTTGCCGGGGCAATTTTCGTTCGACTTGGATTTCTTCTGGTGGATATGAGCCTGTAGCTGAACTACTATTTGACAGGCTTAATATTGACGGCTTCTTTTTGGAATATGACACTGACCGCGCAGGTGGCTTTGAACCATTACGTTTTGTGAAAAGACCTGATTTGAAGATCGTATTGGGATTGATAACATCTAAGTTCGGAGAATTGGAGAATGCGGAAGAAGTTAAACGCCGTATTGAAGAAGCCTCCCGTTTTGTCAATTTAAATCAGCTGTGCCTGAGTCCGCAATGCGGTTTTGCCTCTACAGAAGAGGGTAATTTACTGACAGAAGAACAGCAATGGGCGAAACTTCGCCATGTTGTGGAGATTGCTCAAGATGTTTGGAAGTAACCTACCTAAACACAAGGTGTCACAGAGATTAGCAAAACATTTAATCTCAAAAATTTCGACAGAGGCTTTAGGAAATGATGAAATGGAATACAGAAAACGCAACGGAACAGATTAATTATTGGACTTCCCCTGATAGAAAAATAACGGAATAAAGCAATTTTCCCTTGATTGGTTACAATCCTTTCAAGGGTTCTTGTTACTCGCCAGTAGATGCTCATTTTTGTGTGAATTGTGGTTTTGTCTTATTTCTTAGAGTAAGAAACCCGGAAAAATTTATTTAATCATGTTGAACTGCCAGGCCGGAATAGGCAGGAAAAAGGGGGAAGGTTTGTGAATAATTTCGAACAAGAATATCTCTCGATAACAATAAACCAATTTAGACATAATAAGGAGCGAGCGGAAAAGGCATTTAGTCAGCTATCAGAAGTACAATTACACTGGAAACCAAGTGAAGAATCAAATAACATCGCAATCATCATAAAACATCTGAGTGGCAATATGCGATCGAGATGGGTTGATTTTTTAACAACAGACGGAGAAAAGTCATATAGAGACAGAGATGACGAATTTTGTGATAATGGTGAGTCTAAGAAAGATCTTTTATACAAGTGGGAAGAGGGTTGGGATTTACTCTTCAATACAATGGAAAGTTTGGAGGTAGATGATTTATATAAGACTGTTGCGCTTAAACAACAAATAAATGTTCTTCAAGCAATTCAGACAGAGGTAGTTCATATTAGCTACCATTTGGGACAAATACTATTTATCGGAAAGCAGATAAAAAATAAAGAATGGATTATCTTGAGCATACCCAAAAATGTTCTAAAGAGTTTAATAGTTTGATTTCTCAACAAAACTCAAAATCATAATTGCAGCTAATGCGGTACGTATAGTTCAAGAACAACTGGAGTTGCTTCGGCAGCTCTATTTTTATTACACTAACGTCTTTGTCATGGTAGCAACAACTTAAAACAAGTAAAGAACCGGACTAGTATTTAAACTTTTTTACACATTTGATGCTGACGAAGCACGACATGAGCGTCTTCCATGAAAATTCACCTTGCTAAAAATCTTAAAAAGACAAAACACAAGTTCACCGAGCTAAATTGTTTTTTTAGCTAAGCCTCTGATTGAATCATAGCTATTGCTAGAATCTACTTATCTCTCAGTTAAGACAGAAATTACGCCGGTGAAATCATACACCTTATCTCCAATAGCGGTGAGATGGATTGAAATTAAAATTGTATAAACTGCAATAACCCCTAGAAAAAACAGAAGAGCAGCCTTACTTTTTAGTTGTTAAAATGATAAATGTTTTTTAGGTGCACTCTTACACTTAGAAAACTGAAGATCAATAATTTTACAACAGTTTCATTTGAATCCATTAATAGCAGGGGGAAAAAGTTGGAACGAACTTAGCGTTACTTTGGTTTTGAAATCAGCTTTAAGATATCGCTCTGCTTTTATCAATGCTGATTTGCAAGTTAATCATGAAGATTTAATTTTAATATCAAACTCTTTCAGTTTTCGGTAGAGTGTGCTTCTTGAAATTCCGAGAATTTTGGAGGCTTCTGTTAAGGTAGCTGTCTGGTTAACAGCTGTGATAATCGACTGTTTCGTCGACTCATTAAGTGATAACTCTGTTAAGGAGGTATGAGAATTATTTTTCACGAACAGATCGTCTGGGAGATGGTACGGTTGAATCATATCTTCAGGAATAGCTAATAAAAAGCTACGCTCCAAAATGTTACGAATCTCCCGGACATTTCCCGGCCACGGATAGGACAAAAGGATTTCCAAGGCTTTATTGCTGATCCGATTTGGCCCGTCCTGATATTCCTTCTGAAATTGAGCAAGAAATTTTTGCACTAATTCCAAAATGTCCTCCCTTCTGTCACGGAGTGCTGGTATATGAATGGATAGTACATTCAGCCGAAAATATAAGTCAGAACGGAACGATCCGTTAAAAGCAATTTCTTCTTTCAAGCTTTTGTTGGTAGCAGCGATGATCCGGACATCAATTGCGCGCTCTTTCGTATCCCCGATTCTGGTAATCTTACGCTGTTCAATCGTCCGCAGCAAAGCAGCCTGTTGTTCAATTGGCATATCACCAATCTCATCCAGGAATAACGTGCCCCCTTGTGCCATTTCAAACTTTCCAATTTTCCCCCCTTTTCTTGCCCCTGTAAAAGCTCCATCTACATAGCCAAACAATTCGCTTGCAATCAGATTTTCCGGTAACGCCGCTGTGTTTACAGCAATAAACGGTTTTTGGGCACGCAAACTTTGCTCGTGTATCGCACAGGCCAGGACTTCCTTTCCGACACCTGTTTCACCAAGAATAAGCACATTTGCATTAGAACGTGTGGCCACCTCTGCTATCTTTAATTGTTTTTGAAACGCTGCATTTTTCGTCACAATGGGCGAGAATATCACTTTTGCACCTTGAACGTGACGCTCATTGTATATTTTTTTTCGAAGTACAATCAATTCAAAAAACAACTCAATAAATTCCCTAATGATTGTGAAAGTATGCCTCAGTTCGTTTAATCTATTATTACTTATCACTTGTCCAGCTGTGATCTCAAGAATGTCACAAGCTTTTTGGTTAGCATAGACTATTTGTCCAATATTTGATATAAGCAGAACCGGCTCGTCTGAAATTTTCCCCCACTCCAGAATCATTGCTTGCCAATCGACTTTTGTTGGTTGTTTGTGGAATCCGTTTGTTTCCTCTAAAAAAAATGGACTGGCTTTGATCGTGTCTTTCGAGTCCCACACAATTGTAAACTGTCCATTTAGACAAACCCGGCCAATTCGGATTTTTCTGCTTAAATGATGATGGTTATCTATAGAGATGGTACCCTCCGGTGTTTCATAAGTTTTTCCTGATAAATAATCAAGAAGTGTTTGATAATATGTGCTTTGCGTTTCGGTGATCGATTCTAGCAAAAGCCTTACGCCGATGTACGTGTTGAGCATAACAGAGGAAATGACAGTGTCGCACCCAATAAATTTGTTGAACTCTTTAACAAATCGAATGTTATCCTCTGAATCGATGGATTGAAAGTAACCGCCACAAGCATAATGGCCTGCCATATAGGTAGCTCCAATTGCTTCGATTTCTGATTCTTTTGTAATAGGACTGAAAACCGGTATTTTTTCAGCTGAAAAGCCTGCCTCATATAATGCTCGATAAAAAGGAATCTGACTTTCACCGACTACCGTGGATAACACTACATCGGGTGCGGTTATCTTCAGTTCATCGATAATGGATGAAAAATTTGTATGACCCAATGGAAGGTGATGCTCTCCGACGACGGAACCATTCTTATTGCCTAGAAGATAATGAACCTGCTGATTTGTATAGTGAGGATAAATATAATCGCTTCCAATTAAAAAAATATTTTTTCCAAAGTGACGGGTAATATAGTCCAGCATCGTTTCGATTTGCTGATTCGGAACTTCGCCGGTATAAAGTACATTTTTATCGATTTCCTTTCCTTCATAAAGTGCAGGGTACATTAACAAACAATCATGTTGTTTTAACAAGGGCAGAATCGCTTTCCGGCAGGCAGATGAATAACATCCTGCAAATATACGGATACCAGTGGCAATCAACTTCTTAATTTGATAGACAGCAACATTTGGATCGGACTTGATGTCTTTCGTTATAAACTTAAATTCAACCTGGCTGTCACACTCCTTTTCAAATCCTTCTAAAGCAAATTTTGCTATCTGGTATTGGCCTTTTTCCGTTATGGAAGTGGTGCCAGTTAAAGAAAATAATAATCCAATTTGTACAATCACCGATTTACCTCCCCCGTTTTGTTTTAAAATGACTCACTGTTTTAAATTGAAACAAGTAAACTCAAACGACGTTTAGCCTCGTTATGGGTTGTATAAATCACCGAATTTTCTGAATACATTGTAACAAATTCAAACAAGTCTTTCAAATCTGTCTGAAAAAAGCCGATTTTAAGGGGATATGAAGTTGGCATGGAACTTGCAATAAACATTATTGTGTAGTGAATATACACAAAAAAATGATGAAGAGGGGATCTTTTATGAGACACGGTGATATTACAAGTACGAATGATACTGCAGGTGTGGCTGTTGTGAACTACAAAATGCCTCGGCTGCACACGAAGGCGGAGGTTTTGGAAAACTGCCACAACATTGCCGATATGATTGCCGGAATGAAAAAGGGGCTTCCGGGTATGGATCTAGTGGTTTTTCCTGAGTACAGTACCATGGGCATCATGTATGATCAGGAAGAAATGTATGCAACAGCAACTACTATCCCCGGAGAAGAAACAGAGATTTTTGCTCAAGCGTGTCGAAAGTCTAACGTATGGGGCGTTTTTTCCTTAACAGGTGAACAACATGAAGACCATCCAAATAAAACTCCATATAACACATTAATTCTTATGAATAACAAAGGTGAAATCGTTCAAAAGTACCGTAAAATTCTACCTTGGAATCCAATCGAACCATGGTACCCCGGTAATTCAACACATGTTGTAGAAGGTCCTAAAGGATTAAAAATCAGTTTAATTATTTGTGATGACGGCAATTACCCTGAAATTTGGCGAGACTGTGCGATGAAGGGTGCCGAATTGATTGTTCGTTGTCAAGGCTATATGTATCCATCGAAGGAACAACAAGTGATGGTAGCGAAAACGATGGCTTGGATGAATACATCTTATGTAGCTGTTGCAAATGCTACCGGTTTTGATGGTGTGTACTCCTACTTTGGCCACTCTTCGATTATTGGGTTTGACGGTGGCACTCTGGGAGCCTGTGGAACTGAAGAAAATGGGATTCAATATGCGGAACTGTCCGTCTCACAAATTCGTGATGCAAGAGCCAACTGGCAATCACAAAACCATCTGTTTAAGTTGCTCCACAGAGGATATACCGGAATCCTGCAATCAGGTGAAGGCGACAAAGGTATTGCTGATTGCCCATTTGACTTCTACCGTACATGGGTTTTGGATGCAAAGAAAGCACAGGAAAACGTCGAACAAATGACAAGGAAAACAATTGGAACAGCCCAATGCCCAATCGAGGGAATCCCGCATGAAGGAAAGGAAAAGGAAGCAGGCATTCGTTAAAGGGCATCCACTTTACTACCGAGTCAGATGGGACTTTTCCTATCTGGCTCTACTGAAAGTGATCTTAGGAGGTGCAACGAATGCCTTACATTACTGATCGATTGCAATCTTTAAACGGTGCCGAGGGCAGTAAGAAAGAAGATTCCCTTCATAATCTGTCCGTATCACCCGAACGAAAACTTCAAACCAGATTTCGTTTTGATGTAGATGAGATTGTAAGTGCCTTGCGGGAAAGAATATTCGGGCAAGATGAGGCCCTAGCTCTTGTGGAAAATATATTGCGTATTACTTGGTCCGACATTTCTGAACAAAACCGCCCTCGTTTTATTTCGTTGTTGGTTGGCCCTACAGGTGTTGGTAAAACAGCAATTGTTGAACTATTGGCTGAAGTTATGCACGGCGACAAAGACCAATACAACAGGATTGATATGAATACTTTGGCGCAAGAACATTACGCCGCTGCATTTTCAGGCGCTCCACCTGGCTATGCCGGCAGTAAAGAGGGATCCACAATCTTTAATAAAGGTAAGGTTGAGGGGACTTTTGGAAAGCCCGGGATAGTTTTATTTGATGAAGTGGAAAAAGCTGACCAGGCAGTTGTTCAAGCCTTGTTAAACGTTTTTGACAACGGGATTTTACGTTTAACATCGGGTGAGGCCGAAATTAATTTTCGCAATTCGATCATTTTCATGACTAGCAATATTGGTTCAAGGACTGTTTTTGAATTTGGGGAACCTAATTTTAAAGCTAAGGTCACGCGATTATTTTATTCGATGAAGTACGGGACCAATTCATTAAAGGAAGTTGTCAATCGTCAATTGGAAAAACATTTTGCCCCGGAATTCTTGAACAGAATTGATGAAACTGTTGTTTACCAATGGTTAGATGAGGACGCATTGGATAAAATGATTGATCTGCTAATAAGTGATTTAAATAAGCGGCTTCAAAAACACCGATGTCGGGTTGGATTAGAGGAAGGAGCTAAGGATTGGTTAATCAAAAAAGGATTTAGCCGCCAATATGGAGCTAGAGAATTAAAACGTGTCTTTAGAAAACAAGTAGAAATTCAATTAGCGAGGGAGTTGCATTCACTAACGTTAGGAGAAAATGACGTTGAATTTATTGTTAGAAAATCAGCAGATCAGCTCACAATAGAAAAACATGGCTGATTAAGGGTTTAACTAGCTAAAGATACAACTGAGGTAAAATAGCGGTGGAGCGATGCAAATGAAAAAAATTTATGTAACAGGCAGTGCATATTATCTCTACAAAATGCAGACGCACGATTAATTTTATGTCGCTCCGCTCTTTTTTTCTTTCATATATAAAAAAGAGGTGTGAAGTATGTCCAATGTTGGCTTGCTGTATGTCGGCGCGGTACTTTTTGTTAATGGCTTGATGTTGCTTGGGAAAGTCGAAGGAAAAAGTGCAGGTGTGTTCAACTTATTTGTGGGCTCGTTGCAGGTGATTACTCCGATCTATGTCATTATTTCCAATCCTCACGATTCATGGACAATCTTGCAAGCGTCTGGAACTTTTTTATTTGGCTTCACATATCTATACGTCGGTATTAACAATTTATGCGATTTAGATGCAACGGGTTTCGGGTGGTACTCGCTATGGGTTTCAATCATGGCTGTCGGATATTCAATAGTAACCTTCATCCATTTTAATGACTACAAGTTTGGAATCATCTGGCTAATGTGGTCATTCCTTTGGTTTTTATTTTTCCGATTGCTTGCTTTGAATAAAGACATTGGTCGGTTTACAGGATGGGTGACTATGATTCAATCATGGTTAACTGCCACTATTCCGGCATTTTTGTCTTTAATCGGAGTATGGACCCAAGTGAGCGCCCTTGTAATTTCTGCTGTAACAGCGGCGGTCGTTGTTAGTTTTATTATATTGTACTTTTCAACAAAGACTATTAAGAAAAAGCATTCTTCCCTTGATGTTTCTGCGACTTAAGAGATTGAGTGAAAACTGACTGGTATTTATCAGCCGGTTCTTATTTAAATGCGGGACTAACTCCACCATTTTTAGAGCTTGTTTTTTAATTAATTGGTCGACAATTATATCAAAAGAGGGTATCCCAAAACCTGGCTGTTGGAGCACCCTCTTTTTCTTTAAAGTTGTTTGTATACTAAGGTATGGACTGATTATAATTAGTAAAACCATGTATGTCCTGAATGATATAACTTTGGGATTTTGTTTTTTTGAAAGAATGAAACCGGTATGGGTGACAAATATTAAGAAAGTTAGTACGAAATTAAGGAAACATCTGAAACCGTGAATATGCCAACAAGGCATAATGTTATCATCTAAAAAGATGTAATAAAATCAAAGCAGGTGGATCATCAATGCAAATTAAAAAAATCGAAACTTTTCCGTTGCTTTACAAAATTTCGCAACCTTATGGTGATGCAAACGGATATAAGAATTACAGAACCTGCTATTTGATCCATATCATTACAGACTCCGGTGTAGATGGGTGGGGAGAATGCATTGATTGGCTGCCTGCATTGCATCTCGGATTTAAAGAGCGGATCACTCCTTATTTAATCGGAAAGTCTGTTTATCATCGTTTGCAGCTAGTCAATACGATAAAGAAGTGGCATCAACGGGCAGCAACAGCAGTGAGTATGGCTTTAACGGAAATAGCAGCTAAAAGCGCAAACCTATCTGTGTGTGAGCTGTGGGGAGGCAGCTATCGAAACAGTGTTCCGGTTTACGCCTCGTTCCAATCGTATACCGACAGGAAGGATTGGATTAATCACTCACTGCAATATATCGAACAAACAATTACACAAGGTTTTAATAAAATAAAAGTAAAAATAGGCGGAAGGACGCTGCAAGAAGACGAATCTCATATTCATTCACTGCAGGACATGATCGAGGGTAAACTGCCGATCATCATTGATGCCAACCAAAGCTATGATCTGGCAACTGCCCGTAAGTGGGAGCGTCATTTTTCTAAATGGTCAAATGTGCTTTGGTTTGAGGAACCACTGCCATTGGATAACATGGCGGAGCTTAAACTGTTGCGTACACTGCTCTCAGTGCCAATTGGCGCGGGAGAAAATATAAAGGGTGCGAAGCAATTTGTGCCGTTTTTATGTGAAAATGCTTTAGACATTATTCAACCGGATCTAATGCATGCAAATGGAATCGATGATTTCCGGGATACTTTACAGCTCGCGCGTCATTTTGGAACAAGGGTGTCGCCCCATGCGTACGATGGGGCCTTATCAAGGTTGTACACGATATTCAGTCAATCATGCTTGTCTCCGTCGAGTAAAATGGATGAGACAGACATTGAACCAATAGAGTGGGATGTCATGGAAAATGCATTTTCCGAACTGATCAATATACACCCCAGCAATGGGATCGTTCAAATCCCGAGCGGAATTGGCATAGGTGTCAACATCAATCAAGAGTTAATCTCCCGCTATCTATGGGATGGCTCCTCTTATTGGTAAGTTCTTATGAATAAAAAAACACCTGTCCATAACTGGATCAGGTGAGTTGCGCGTTTCCCGATATAATGTTGGCCATCCAAACCTTTCGATCCAGTAATAATTCAAATTGATTCAATACGATGTCAAGTATATGCTTATTGATCAATCTCGCTGATGTTTTCCTTTAAGTGAAGCTGTTGCACCCCTATGTCCTTCTTCTTTTCTGAAACCTTTATCCAGCCTCCCGGCATTTTCAATATCACCCGAAGCTTCGTAGCCGGCAATTTCTGTATTGGAAGTAGTTCCGTACAAGCCCATGTTACCCAATTCAACATTTATTTTTTCCTGGACGTCATCTTTTTCTTGATCCACTTTTTTCACCTCCTAAGGGTAATGTAACCAATAAGTAAATGATTTAAAAAAATAGCGGCAAAAATTTTTTGATTTCGTCTACCTATAATGATGTTGTTCGTAAAAATAAATTATATGACACCTTCAAATTAAAATTCTCCTTAATTACATTATCAAAACAAATGATAAAAATGAAAGAGGAGTAGTGAACCGATCAAAAATGATATTTTTTTCCCATTTAAATTTAAATTATAATGATTTACCATTGGTTAAGTGATAGTTATAAATCGTAATTATAACGATTTATAAAAAGTAATGGAAGGAGTTGAACTAGAAGGGACTGCCTTAAAACAATTTTTTATTATATCCAATTGTCAAACACATGTTTATTATCATTCTCGTGTTATACATTTTAAATCGTAATAATTTCGATTACGGAGGAGAGCACTATGTCAAAAAAGAAAATACGAATGACATTATTGGTCACTATTTTTCTCCTAGTTCTATCTGCATGTTCATCTGCAAGTGTGATGGAAGGAAGGAAAGTTAACAAAAACAAGCAAGAGTTAACGTTTCTCTCCAACTTCCCGAGTGAAACATTGGATCCGCATTTAAATTACACTCCAGTGAGGGCAGGGGTAGCAGAAACCCTTGTTAAGATAAACGAGGAATTAGAATTGGAACCTTGGCTTGCAGAAGAATGGAAAACTGAGGATAACGGACAGTCATGGGTGTTTAGAATTAGAGACAATGTGACATTTCAAAATGGAAAAAAGGTTAATGCAAAAGCTGTTAAATCCTCGTTAGAGAGAAATATAAAAGTTAGCGAAGCTATTAAGAATTCTCTGAAAATCCAATCGTTAACTGCCGAGGGACAAATCTTAACTATAAAAACCGAACAGCCTTTGCCACATTTGCCTTCTGAACTGGTCCATCCCAATACAGCTATCATTGACGTAAGTAAATCTAATTTTGATCAAAGACCGATTGGAACTGGGCCGTTTCAGGTTGTTTCATTTGATGCAAATAGCAAATTGGAATTAGAGAGATATGACGCATATTGGGATGGGCGAGCAAGGCTTGATCGTGCAATTTTAACTTTTAACGAAGATGCAAATGCCCGCACATTGGCTCTGCAATCAGGGGATGCAGATATTGTTTATCGTCCAGCCATTGAAAGCATTGAATCTTTAAAAAGCGATAAAACAATCGTTACGAATGTGGTTCCTAGCTTACGAACTCATCTCCTAATGTACAACACTTCCAAAGAATCATTAGCTGATCAGAATGTAAGAAAAGCTTTCGACGCTTTGATTGATCGAAAAGAAGTGGTGGAAAGCATAATGGCAGGTCAAGCGACAATCGCATCAGGACCATTCTTGTCAGATTTTCCTTTTGCCCCTGCCTCTGAAGAAGAGCCATTTGGCTTACATATCGCAAAAAAGCATCTAGAAGCGGCAGGATACGAAATTGAAAATGGAAAGGCAAACAAGGATGGTAAACCTCTTTCGCTTAACTTACTAACTTACTCATACCGACCAGAACTTCCTTTAATAGCGCAACTCCTGCAATCTAATGCAAAGAAACTTGGTATCACCATCAATATTCAACAAGTAGATAACATTGATGAATATTTAGCGAAAAACGAACATTGGGATCTGGCTACCTACAGTATGATTACTTCTCCTAGAGGGGATGCAAGTTTCTTCCTTAATTCGACGTATATGCCCGGTGGTGCCATTAATCCCGGTCAAATTCAGAATGATAAGCTTATCAACGTTATAAGTGAATTAAATCTTGCAGTGGAAGAAGAGAAAAGAAACGAAATAGCCAAGCAAGCGATTATCACTATTGATAAGGAAACACTCCATTCATTTCTCGTTCATCCTAACAATTTTGTAGCATACAAAGATTATGTGGACGGCTGGATAACAAGTAAAAGTGAATATTATACCTTGACTAACGAACTAGGCGTGAGGGAAAAGTGAAACATTTAGCCAAACGGCTGTTTGAACTCGTCTTGTTCCTATTGGTGCTTTCTTTCATAAGCTTCGTTTTTATGAAAATGGCCCCGGGTGATCCTGTCAGGTACGTACTTAACATAGATGATATTGCAATATCGGAAGAACAAATAGAGGAACTGCGAAATGAATTCGGATTTAATGACCCAATATATATACAATATTGGAGGTGGCTGCAGAATTTCTTTGCATTCGATCTAGGTTATTCCTATATGACCAATCAGCCTGTATTAGTTGAACTGGCGGAAAGATTTCCAGCAACTCTAATTCTCACCTTCACTTCTCTTATAGTAATGGTACTAATCGCTGGTCCGATAGGGATTTTAGCAGCACTACACAAAAATAAATGGATAGATCATTTCAGCAGATTACTGGCTTTATTAGGTGCTTCCCTACCCAGCTTTTGGTTAGGACTGCTCTTTATCCAACTATTTTCTGTTAAGTTCGGGATTTTCCCATCAATGGGGAAAGGGACATTTAGTCACTTGATTCTTCCTTCCCTAACATTAGGACTTGGGATGTCTGCGGTGTATGTTAGATTATTACGCTCAAGTTTATTGGAGACTCTAGGACAAGACTTCATACGATCAGCGAAAGCTCGGGGGCTTAGCAGAAAAAGGATACTTTTTTTTCATGCACTTCGTCACAGTCTTACTCCAGTAATCACGATTTTTGGTGTAAGTCTGGGAAGTTTGCTGGGAGGAACAGTAATTATTGAAGTTATGTTCGCTTACCCGGGAATTGGAGAGTTAGTAGTGGAGGCCATTGTTCGAAGAGATTATCCCATTATACAGGGCTACATTCTGTTTATGGGTATGTTTGTTGTCATAATTAACATAATAGTAGATCTTTCTTATCGATATCTTAATCCGGAAATTAGATTTAAGGAGGCAGACCACAGTTGAAACAAATAACAACCTTTATCCTTCCTAAATTTAAATTTGGAATTATATTATTGACTCTGTTTATAACGTTCTTACTTCTGGCACCGTTTTTTGCCCCCTACGACCCGACAAATGTCGATATGGGCGAGAGATTGAAGCCAATTAGTTCAGAACATATATTAGGGACGGACCATCTGGGGAGAGATGTCTTTTCTCGCATTTTAGTAGGGGTACATACAACTGTGGGAACAAGTTTGTTTGTTTGTTCAATCTCATTATCTATTGGAGTACCGATTGGGATTCTGTCTGGTTATGTTGGTGGGAAAATTGACCGGTTCTTTATGAAAATGGTGGATGCTTTTATGGCCTTTCCGGACTATATTGCAGCTATAGTATTAAGTGGGTTGTTAGGACCGGGAACGTTAAATCTAGTATTCGCAATTATAGTTGTAAAATGGGTTGGTTATGCTAGATTAGCTAGAAGTACAGTCCTGTCCCTAAAACATAGAGATTATATTACGATGGGAAAAATTAATGGACTCGGCTCTATTGACATTTTTCGAAGACACATGATTCCACACATAATAGGAAATGTGATGGTTTTGGCCACCCTGGACATTGGTAAAATCATTCTTATGATTGCATCGCTTTCTTATATTGGTCTAGGCGCACAACCACCGACTCCTGAATGGGGGGCTATGCTGAACGAAGGGAAAGCATTTTTTTATAATGCGCCTCATCTAATGATCATCCCGGGACTGTTCATTATGTTTGTAGTCCTAATTGCAAATTTGATCGGAGATTATATAAGAGACCATTTTGATGTTCAATATCAAAAAGGAGAGGTTTCATGAATATCTTGACGATAAAAGACCTAACGGTAAAACATCGGGATAGCACGATTTTAGACCAAGTTAATCTTACGGTTCAAGAGGGAGAGTGGCTGGCCTTAGTGGGAGAGAGCGGAAGCGGGAAAAGTGTAATGGCGTCCGCCATTGGCGGCCTTTTACCATCTGAATTAATGGTTTTATCGGGGAAGATTTTTTTGGATGATCAAGAGATAACCAGATTTTCAGAGAAAGAATTTCAAAAGATACGGGGGAAGGAGATTGCGTACATCTTTCAGGATTATCAAGGGGCTTTTACACCTTTTATGACAATTGGCAAACAATTTGACGAAATGCTGAAGACACACACCGGTATGTCAAAGAATGAAAGAAAAGAATTTGCCTTATTATCACTTAAGAACGTACATCTTTCCGAAGAACGGGTATACAAAAGCTATCCTTTTCAACTAAGTGGGGGACAGCTCCAACGAGCAGCCATTGCGATGGCAACTATATTAAAACCAAAATTATTGATTGCAGATGAACCAACCACTGCTCTGGATAGTTTGACTGCAGCAAAGGTACTTGAACTCATTGCTGAATTAACAAAACAAACAAAAAGTGCTGTTTTGTTTATAACACATGATCTACGGCATGTACGTAAATATGCCAGTAATCTGGCGATTATCCTCCGAGGAGAAATTGTTGAATTTGGAGATAAAAAGACAATTATAAAACAACCGCAACATTTGTATACAAAACAGCTTTTTTCCGCTGTACCTAAATTAAGGGAAACGCCAGTCCGTCTTTTACCTAATACTGTGAAACAGGAGGCAACTTATTAATGGGCGGTGGTGTTATAGGTTTAGCTGGGAAAACGGTTTTGAAAGCTCGAAACATTACTAAACAATTTGCAAGTGGTATTACTGCAGTGAATAAGGTGTCTTTACAGATAAACAGAGGGGAATGCATCGGGTTAGTGGGGGAAAGCGGAAGCGGCAAAAGTACATTAGCTAGGTGCCTGCTAATTCTGGAAAATATAGATCAAGGTGAGATTTGGTTTAATGATAAACCATTACATCTATTAAAAAAAGAACATATGAGAATAGTTAGAAAAGACATGCAGGCAGTTTTTCAAAATCCTACCGCCTCTTTAAATCCCAAATTAAAGATCATCGACTCATTGATGGAACCTTTGGATTTTCAAAGAGAAGTTCAACCTTCTTTTTTAACAGGAATACGTAATAACAGAAGGAAAGTTGCGGAGTACCTCTTGAACATGGTTAATATTCCATCCAATTACTTATCTTACTACCCACATGAGTTAAGCGGAGGCCAAAAACAGAGGGTTATTATCGCAAGGGCTATAAGTATAGAACCTTCCCTTATTATTTTAGATGAGCCAACAGCTAGTTTAGATGTATCAATACAAGCACACATTTTAAATTTATTAAAAGATTTACAAGAAAAACTAGGTCTTTCTTATTTGTTCATTTCCCACGATCTTGCTGCTGTTAATTTTATGAGCCAACATATTATGGTAATGAAACAAGGAAACATTATCGATCAATGCCGGAGGGAGGAATTGTTTTTAAATGAAAGACATTTCTATACGAAAGAATTACTTAACATCTTTGATTCATAAGGAGGAAGTTTAGTGAATCACCGTTCTTATCTAGCATTAGCCATTCCGCTAGTCATTTCGACTATTACGACACCGATATTGGGTTTGGTTGACATGGCTGTTGTTGGACAATTACCAGATCCTGCTTATATAGGTGGAGTCGCTGTAGGGACAATCATATTTAATACAATGTATTGGTTATTTGGTTTTTTACGCGTAAGCACTTCAGCACTCGCTGCTCAAGCATTTGGGGCGAATAATGTAAGAGAAGGTGTACTCGTTTTAACAAGGCCAGTTGTAGTCGCTTTAATTGTTGGAATAATGTTTGTGTTATTACAGCAGCCAATTGAGTTATTGGCATTATCATTTATTAATCCTTCAGCAGATGTAAGAAGCTTTGCATCCGATTACTTTTCGATCAGAATCTGGGGTGCCCCTTTTACTTTAATGAATTTTGTTATTTTAGGATGGTTAATGGGCTTGTCCCGAATAAAAGTGTCTTTGTACCTTCAAATTTTTTTAAATCTGGTAAATATAGTGCTTGATGTGGTTTTTGTAAAAGTTTTTCATTGGGGGGTATCTGGAGTAGCCGTAGCCACATTGATTGCTGAAATATCAACTTTTAGTCTGGGTATATTGCTTGTTTTAAGAGCATCACCTTATAAGATATCCTTTCCATCCCTAAAAGATATCATTGACCCTGTGCCTTTAAGGAAAATGCTGTTGATGAATAGAGATTTGCTCATACGAACCGTATGCCTGCTTATTGTCTTTAATGTATTTACAGCTAAGAGTGCTTCATTTGGAACAGAGGTGCTAGCAGCAAATGCAATTCTTATTCAAGTGCATTATATTTTGGCTTATGTCTTTGATGGCTTTGCAAATGCGTCAAGTATCTTTGTAGGACAAGCAGTAGGTTCAAAAAATGAGTCTTTGTATAAGAAAGCATTTTCACTTTCTTGCCAGTGGGCCGCGATCTCTTCAATATTAATTTCGGGGACGTATTGGTTATTGAAGGGTTACATTTTTCCCTTATTTACTCAAATTGATAGCGTCCTTGAGGTAACTAAATCCTATGAATTATGGGTTATGTTATTTCCACTTACCGCGGGTCTTGGTTTAATTCTTTATGGTGTCTTTACTGGGGCAGCAAATGCAGCACCAATTCGAAATTCAATGATTTACTCACTAATTGTTTTTTTGTTGAGTTTATATGTTCTGGTACCCAGTCTTTTAAATCATGGTTTATGGTTCGCCTTTATATTATTCAGTCTAGCCCGTTCATTATGTTTAGCAATGTATATTCCAAAGCTAAATCAAACAATTTTTTCAAAAAGGAGTGCATAGGTTGAAAACATTAGAATTAGCTAAGCTACAGGAAAAGATAATTAGTCAGTATAAAGAGGCATTTAGTATTTTAATAACGGAACAAGATTTATCACCCTATAATAAAACAATTAACCGGACCTTATCTGAATTAGTCGCTACTGTTTCTCAACCTTTACAACAATCTGTAGCAGAAGAAATCCTTAATCATGATGATATTAAATCCATTAGAAATCAAATGCTGGAAAAATTGATGATTGCTGAAACCTTAATGGAAAATTATTATGCTAATAGATTTAGTGGAAAGGTAGAATCTGTCCTTGATTTTAGTTCATTCATTTATTGGAGTAACTATGTAGAACTCATTAAAACTGAAATAAGACAGTTAAAAAAGATCAAAACCGAGTTTAACTCGTTCGCATTCGTAGGAACTGGTCCTCTACCTTTAAGTCCGATACTATTAGAAAAAGAGTTGGACGCAGAAATGACTTGTATAGATATTGACAGACAAGCATATAAATTAGGAAAGGGGATCGTACAAAATTTATATCCTGGTAGGGAGTCAAGCTATATTTTAAGGGATGGAGCCTCATATGATTATGATCACCATGATCTTGTTTGGATTGCTAGTCTCGTTCCAAATAAAGAGAAGGTTCTAAAAAGAGTATATGATACAAATCCAGATGCCCTAGTGGCGATTCGTTCAGTAGATGGTATACATCAATTATTGTATGAATCAGTTGATGCAACAAAATTTCAAACTGTAAACTGTCAAGAGGTTGGTAGAACTATTGCAAACTCTACCGTCATAAACTCTACAATATTCTATATACATAAAAAATAAAACGTAATGATATCTATTATCAAAGCCTTCTTTGCCCAATACGTTAATTCTTTGGAGTGATTTTGCTATATTTCCTAGTCAAATTAGTGTTATTCCACTTGAAATGGCGACTGGTTATTAATACTGATTTTACTAAGCTAAGGGGACCTATAGTTGATAAGTGGTTGGGCTAAAGCATATTAATCATTGACATTGTTTAACTACAGATGCGTTATTAAGCTGCTTGACTGGTGACTGATACAGGGAAGTTCAATAAGGACTGGATAGAGGAAGAAACTGGGGATGATTTGGATTGTCGATTAGCTAGCAACATTTTGTTGATTATTATAGCTCCCATTAAGCAGGATTGCTTTTGTTGTACTGACGAAACCAGTGAAAATGTTGTAAAGTGAAACAGCTTTATTCCTTGCTACTCAACATGAAGCCTGATTGTGTTATTGTATTTTATGCTCGAAAAAAAACATGTAGTTAAGGTATAATATAGTTGCAATGCAGTGGTATACAGTTTTTATTTTTCAGTGACATATCATCTTATAGTTATTCGAAGAGTTGCATGGAAGAAGCTTATATTATTGTGAAGATTCAAAGTTGAAAGCGAGTGTTCGGTATGGGCCGTAAGTGGAACAATATTAAGGAAAAAAAAGCGTCAAAAGATGCAAATACGAGTCGTGTATATGCAAAGTTTGGGCGCGAAATATATGTAGCAGCAAAGCAAGGTGAGCCTGATCCGGAATCAAATCAGGCATTAAAAATTGTACTTGAGCGTGCAAAAACGTACAGTGTGCCAAAAACGATAATTGACCGCGCGATTGAAAAAGCGAAAGGCGGCTCAGAAGAAAGCTATGACGAACTTCGTTATGAAGGCTTCGGGCCAAATGGATCCATGGTCATTGTTGATGCTTTGACAAATAACGTGAACCGTACCGCATCAGATGTGCGTGCTGCATTTGGCAAGAACGGTGGTAACATGGGAGTCAGTGGGTCTGTGGCTTATATGTTTGATGCAACGGCTGTCATCGGCGTCGAAGATAAAACAGCCGATGAAGTGCTTGAGTTATTAATGGAAGCAGATGTAGATGTGCGTGACATTTTGGAGGAAGACGAAGCGGTTATCGTTTATGCTGATCCGGACCAGTTCCATGCAGTGCAAGAAGCATTCAAGAATGTTGGTATAACTGACTTTACAGTGGCGGAATTGACAATGCTTGCACAAAATGATTTAACACTTCCAGAAGATGCACAGGAAAAGTTTGAAAAAATGATTGATGCATTAGAAGATTTAGAAGATGTTCAACAAGTGTACCACAATGTCGATTTTGGTGAATAATGCATGAAAGCAGACCTTTGTTATATCAAAAGGTCATCATATTTAGATTGTTTATTCATGAGTGACAGCGTTGTTTAAGTGACTTTATTGTCTTATGCAATAAAGTCTTTTTTACTTGGCTAAACTGAATTGCCATTAAGCCGAATTTTAATTTCTCTGTTGCAAAATTTCTACTTTCCCTCCACATTAGGTGTTATAGAACCGGGTCTTTCCTTGCGAACAATGCTTTCACATGTTCGTTTGATCGAAGCCATATGTCAATGACGTTAGAACACCAACATGAATATAATTTCATAAGCACTTATTGGTGGGTAGAATAATATGGATAATCAAACGAAAGAAATTTTTGGTTCAGTGATAGCAGCCGTGGGAACAATTATTTCCGCGATAGCAAGTACACCATCGAACTTTATAAAAAGTGATTTGCAAAACGATTTAGATTTAATCGGCAATGTCTTGCAGGCAGTGGGAAATGCCTTACAAGCTGACGGGCAAGAAGAAATATCCCTTGAAAAGGTAGGAAATGAAATTCAGGCAATTGGGAATGTTATCGTTATTGCTGGTATGGCTATTGATTTTGAAAAAGTGACAGAACAAAAATTAATCATTACAGGGAACTGGATACAAGCGCTGGGAGGAGCAGTCGCGCTTTCAGACGAGCTCGAAGATAATATCGCTCCAGGTCAATCATATAACATTATCGGTAACTTGCTGCAATCTATAGGAAACTCAATGCAGGCTTTAGGAGGCATAAAAGACCTGGAACAGAAAAATAAGATGTATAAACATCTTAAAGAACATGAGAACGGTCAATTATTAAAAGTCAGTGGTAGTTGGATACAAGCAACTGGCGCTGTACTATCATCAATTGGGCAATTTAAAGAGGAAAAGTAATATTGGATATATTCGCAGCTACATATAGAAATGCAATTTGCATTAGTGCTTTAGTGCTGGCAGCTCTTACAGCTATTTTTTTTGCGCTTAGGACAGTCAGGTTTGTTCCTGAATTGGCCCATGCAAACGGCCAGTTGTTGTCTGACAAGCGCGAGTGTCTGCTGTAAAGAAATAAATGCCTGCTGTAAAGCAGCAAACGCTTGTTGAGTAGCAGTCAAAGCCTGCTGTGTCGCCGCAAGTTGCTGCAGGCAAGCTAAATCTGCAGAGCATGGGTTGGGTGGCGCTTGTAAGAAAGGTGTAATTTCAGCTACATTGTCCGGATCATTTACCTCATCTCCTGTTCCTCCAGGATTGGCGGGACTTGTAGGCCCGGTCGGACTACCCCACCAGTTATTCGTTGCATCCAGCCTTCTGCCCGATACATCGTCGTACGCGCCCGGTTGAATATTCAGACCTGCGCCCGCATTATTCTGTATATTATTATTTTTTGCGCGAATATTCATGTTGGTACCAAATCCTACATCGAAAACGTTTATCCCGCTCGAGCCGCTATTCTGGACGATATTGTTGTAAACATCGGTCAGGTTCGTTCCACCCCCAAAGAAAATCCCGGATTCAGTAGAGTTGGTGATTGTATTACACGCTACTTCCACATTCGTCGTTCCAAATAAACTTAATGAGTTATCAGTAAGCAGTTCATTTCGCGTTATTACTAAATCTGAGGCGTTTATAAAAGTGATAGAAGAAGTTTGATGGGGACCGGCAAAGCGATTGCTTTCTATCAAAACATTTGAGGCTCCAGTATCAGAATAGATACCGGTCCCCGTGGAAGCTCCTGGGCGATTATTATTAAAGATTACATTTTGCCTTATTTGTGTTTCTGTTGCTCCATTGGAACCAATAAACATGCCAATAACATTATCCTGACTGATATTATTCAGTACCCAATAACCTGATGCAGCACTGGATGTAGCCACACCGGCTGTCAGGGTATTGCCCTGTACTGTAAAACCATCAAAAACAGCATTGTCAGCAGTCAACTGAACCGTTCCGCCCGAAGCGGTTGAACCAGTGATAATTGACTCTGTTCCCGGTGCACCCGTGCGTGTTCTGGCATCAACACCAGCTTGGGCACCCAATAATTGAATCGTTTTATTAATATTAATAGTTTCGGTGTACGTACCTGGCAATACACGAATGGTGTCAAAGGGGTTCGCCGCATTGATGGCTGCTTGTATCGACTGGCCAGGCGCGACAATAATTTGTTGTGCCATAAGATTTCCACCTCCTTTTTATAATACATTGTATTCAGCTTATCCAAAAACGTAACGGTTGGTGCCTGTACATGAGTATCATTTTTACATTGCATTATATATAAATGTAGCTATGGGAAAAAACGATGTTCAATTGGAGGTGTTAATACTTTAGAATAGGGGAAACAACATATACTTCAAAGCCAAACAAATAAAGACGCCTAGTCAGACTTAGGGCGTCAAAATAATTTACTATAAAATTCGAGTTATCCTCCATACAGTCGGCTGTAGAAGAAAGTAATTACAAAGATGGGGTACACGTTCTGGAGGAAGAAAGTTGATTGATGAGAGAAATGCCTCTATTAAAAAATTCGTTTAAAAATGGCCGGTCGATTGATCAATTAGCCGAGGAATATTTCCTTTCAATAGAAACGATCAAAAAAATTGTTTATTCAAAATAATTGAAAAGCTAACAATTGAACACTCCGCATTGGGCTAAAAAAATCATTAAGACAAATCTATAATCATAAAATAATTGAGAAGGGATATCGGAAATTAAATCGAATTTATCCACATAAAAAGGGAGGTGATTATAATGAACATTCTCTTTAGAGTGGAGTTATATGTAAAAGATATTGAAAAATCATTGGATTTCTATCAAAACTTAATCGGGTTAGAGCTTTACGGCAGAAGTGAAAGAAGTGGGCGTTTTAATTACGATTGTTTCTCTTTATTGCTTACCACTGATGCTGTGTTAGGAGAAAATCACTATTTTAATAACAGGGCGAAAAGTGTTGTAAAAGGGAATGGTTTTGAGTTAATTATTGTCGTAGATAGTTTGGAAGAAGTATATAGACGTTGTCGCGAACAAAATTATCAGATTGAGGAGGAAATCGAAAAATACCCTTGGGACATGAGAGGATTTAAAATAGCAGATCCTGATGGTTATTTCCTAAGAATTACTTCTGAGTAAATAAATTTCTTCACGCAACTGTAAGCTATGACTGTACTGCATGACCGAGACCATAATGTACGTATTACCCATCTTTGTGCCAAACCCGGCTGCGTTTTCTTCAAAGAAATAAGTGCTTATTAATAACGAGTGACGATACTTCATAGGGAGTATCGTTTTTGCAATCATGTGGGTAGTTTCATTTTTACAGAACATTTGGTGAGGTTAATCTTTTTCTTTTGCAACGCGATCATTGTGGTTCATATGTTATAAGTTGTGTGATTCATTTAGACCAAGAATGGATTATAATACAATTATTGACGATTAGGTGGTGGGTATTATGAACGAATATAAAGTGGTTGTAAAGGATAGAAATGCGACTGTCCTTGAAGTAATCATAACAGCTGAGGATGAGAGAGATGTGTTGGGAAACCTCTTGCTTAGAAGTGAGTTATTTAACCAGTCATTCACGGATATACGAATATTGGAACGCTAAACTCAAATAATGCAATATTTAATATCCGTTCTTTGGTTTTCACTATGATTTTCAATCAGGATAATTTACAATTCTATTTAGGAAATCGAAAAGTAAAGGAGAATTTTATCATGGAAAAGATTCTAATCTTTGGTCATAAAAATCCGGATACAGACACAATTTGTTCTGCGATTGCATATGCCCATTTAAAAAATAAGCTTGGTGTAAATGCTGAAGCAGTTCGCTTAGGTGATATTAGTGGCGAAACCAACTTTGCTCTTGAAAAATTTAACGCTGAATCACCACGCCTGGTTGATAACGTGTCCAGTGAAGCAAAAGAAGTTATTTTAGTCGACCACAACGAGCGCCAACAAAGTGCAGACGATATTGATCAAGTGCGCGTATTAGAAGTAATTGATCATCACCGCATTGCAAATTTTGAAACAGCAGATCCTTTGTACTATCGCGCTGAGCCAGTCGGCTGCACAACCACTATTTTAAATAAGCTTTACAAAGAAAACGGAGTAGAAGTAGAAGCGAACATTGCCGGCCTTATGTTGTCCGCTATTATCTCTGATTCATTGCTATTCAAATCTCCAACATGCACCGATCAGGACGTTGCTGCAGCTCGTGAACTAGCAGAGATTGCTGGTGTTAACATTGAAGAGTATGGTTTGGCAATGTTGAAGGCTGGAGCAGATTTAAGTGATAAAACAGCGAGCCAACTCATCTCTCTTGATGCCAAAGTATTTAATATGGGTGAAAGCAAAGTTGAAATTGCGCAGGTAAACGCAATTGATGTGAATGATGTTCTTGCCCGGAAAACTGAAATTGAAGAACTAATGTCTAAAACCATTGAAGAAAAAGGCTTGGATTTATTCTTATTAGTGGTTACAGACATTTTAAATAGTGATTCAACAGCAATCGCATTGGGTTCTGCAGCTGCAAAAGTGGAAGAAGCTTTTGACGTAAAATTAGAAAGTAATACGGCTCTTTTAAAAGGAGTTGTCTCACGCAAGAAACAAGTTGTTCCTGTGCTAACAAATCTGTTTGCATAAAGGTGAAAAAAAGCAGTCTCGATGCTGAAGAGACTGCCTTTTTGTTGTTATGTTGCTAGTCTGAATAGTCTTTTTCTCAGTGTTCTTCCATAACTCTCCAAGCGGATATAGACTAAAAATAACGTACTTCCTATATTAGAACCGAAATAAGTAGTCCTTAACACGACGGGTGATATAACTAATAATATAACCTCCAATAAAATGCAAGAGTTCTTTTCGCTTTTATCATCGTATTATTTTCCCCAAGTTGACTGAATACGAAGAAATCCCCTATTGCTCTAGCTGGAATAGGGGATTGTCTATTGGAAAAACTTTTTCATTGCTTATGTTGGATTAATAACTGTTCCTGTTAAACTTATCTCGGGATTTCTCTCAACCTTGTCACCCGGACTATTGATGGTTGCATCATTCTCTTGATTCCATTGGTTACGTTTCTTTTTCAAGAAAACCATCTCCTTTGGTTTAGAATGAGCGTACATTTATTCTATACCCGTGATTATGGGGGTATAAACATAAAGTGGGCAAAAAATAAATGAGCTCATTCATCAAAAGATAGCTAAAAACCCTCTTAAATACGCAAGATCCACGAAAATTTTGTATTTTTGTTCAAAAACCTCACTTTTTTGATCAATTTGGAAGCGAAATATGATCAGTTATGGCGCATAGCTGTTATAAAACTCTGAAAATTTACATTTTAATCCATATATATACATAATTATACTGATCAGCAGGTCTATGCAGAGTATTTAAGCGAAAACTCAGAGGAATTAAGCGAAAAGTGGCATGATTAAAGCGAAAAAATTAATAATTGCGCGAAAATCAGTTTCATTTAAGTGATACCATTATATGGAGTATATCCTATTAAAAAAAACCTCCTCAAAGCCAGCGCGGCGATACTCACATCGATAACCTAACTGACAAGACGGAATCCTTTATACGGAGGCTTTCATCGAGTTAGTGGAAAACCGCCGGTCCGGTTTTAGAATCTTTCAACATGAGAGGGAGGACCACTCCATTTCCTATTCACCAAAATCCAGACAAATAAGATGCGATTAACCGGACACAATAGGAGTGGAGGTGAACACGATGAGCAACGGCAATGATGAGCTCTTAAAAAACGCGAGGAACATGGATAGAGATGTCGAATACAGTAAAACTCCTAATGCGAGACGGGATCGGGACGCAACTAATACCGGTGATACAAAAGCAATGGACCCCGCAGGTCTCGGCGGTGCAGATACTCGAGGAAGATAAAACAGGGAATCCGATTGGGATTCCCTGTTATTATAAATCATTTCACAGTTTTAGCTAAAAGAGGCCAGACGACTGATGTTTTTTGTGGTTACACCGGGTCGTTGTCCGGGTTCGTGTAGGACTCAATGGCCTGGTCCAGCGCCACAAATGCTTCTCCGAAAGCTGCAGTTGAAGAGATGTCTCCGGCGTGTTCCAGCTGTTCCCTGGCGTTCCTTGCATGGGTGACTGAGCGGATCACATCTTCAATCATCGTGCCTCTGTCGCCATATTGCTGTCTAGCTTCTTCGAGCTGCCTGATAGAATCGTCTAAGCTTGCTGAGCCAGGATGGGCAAATGTGTTCTCCAGATCGTCTCTAACTTGTTGTAAAACTTCCTTCATTGGTTCTCCTCGCTTCCTAAGATTTATTCAACAAGTATTTTGACCGAGTAAGTGAGTTTCTATTCGGCGAAATAGTGTCTCAATATAGAACAACCCCCCGGATTCACAAAGGTTTCCGAGGGGTTTCGCTTGTGGCATGGACGATTATCGTGCAGCTGCAGCCTTTTCAACCGCCTTATAGGCATTTACATAACCGGCACCAACCTCATGCAGCTGATAGCCTGCCATTGCATCAGCCGTTTGAGTCAACAGGTCGAGGGCCATGTCAGGAGTCAATGATGGCTGCGCTTCCTCCATCAATGCGATCACTCCTGAAATATGAGGAGTCGCCATACTTGTTCCGCTTGATGTCGTGTAATATGGCAAATGCTGCTGATCTATATAATTGATATCTGTCACGGTGCCTAACGCATTCATGACAATGCCTGTCTTTGTCCGGGTGGCGACAATGTCGACTCCAGGAGCAGTGATATCTGGATGAATTACTTGATCACCGGCTATTCCTCTTGAAGAAAAGTCAGCCAATTGTTTGTCTTTTGTGCCGGCGGCGACACTGATAACCCATGGTGCTGCTGAATATGGATTAAGGGTGTTGTCATCCGGGCCTTCATTACCAGCGGCGAAAACAACAGTCATCCCGGCGTCATGCGCTTTTTTTGTCGCGACGTTAATTGGATCATTTGCACTGTATTCACCGGTAGTTCCCCAACTGTTGCTGATGACGTCGATGCCGTACTTTTCTTGGTTTTCAATGGCGTAATCAAATGCTTCCAACGACCAGAGGATATTGAGGCCGTCACCGACTCCGAGGCCGACCAGCTTCGCGTCAGGTGCGACTCCTTTGTAAAGACCGTCGCTGGCAGTTCCGCTTCCGGCAATGGTGCCAGCTACGTGAGTTCCATGCCCGGAAGAAGTATCTGTATTGCTGAGATTCTCAATATAAACCGGTTTATTTCCAAACAGGTCACCAACGGCGAATTTTACATTCTGGATAACTTTGTCGCCGAACTTTAGGTCTTGGTGGGTAGCGTCGATTCCACTATCAATGACAGCTACGGTTACCCCTTTTCCAGTGTAACCCAAGTCATTCCACACAGCCTCCGCACCGATCAGTGCCCGGCTGTCGCGTAATAAGTATTGCAATGTTTTATTTGCATAGATTGATAGTATACTGTTTTCCGCTGTGTTAATTAGCTTGTTGACTAGACTTGCATTCCCTTTCACAGCGACCATAGGTAAATTGTCAAAAACCTTTGTTTGAAAGCCCAGTGTTTGTAAAAGCTGGAGGTCAGTTAAGGCTGGCATTTTTTTATAAGTGATGATAGCTTCAATGGGTGCAGAGCTTTTAGGATTCTCAAGAAGTTCCTGAAGAGTGGGGTCAATTTCAGTCAATGAGAGTGATGCCTTTGGCTGTGAAAATAAAGACGAGAAGATTAATCCGGTTAGAAGAACACAAATAGCAAGGAAACGAATCTGTTTCATACATTACCTCCATTATAAAAATATTCAGACATATATAAATATCCACTACGAGCAACTTAGAAACCTGATAACTGCAAAAAAACCTTATTTTTCTAAAAAATGATAAAATATTCCTAATACACCTGCTCAGGCAAGAACGAAAATGTTTTAGCAACTTAAATAAATTTAGAACGTCTTATTTATAAAAAGGAGGTGCTTTAAATGAATAAATGGATAGTGTCATTCTTTTTTACTTTAATTACTTTGGCAGGTTGTTCAAACGATGGAATGGTCGGGGACAAACCGCCAAAAGCGATGATTGAAATTGGGACGGAAACTTATGAGACGGCGTTGGGGAGTTATTGCTGGAACGGAAAAGGTAAAAGCATATGCGTTGATACAGCAGGGCCAATTGAACTGTTGAAAGGAAAACAACCTATAAATGTAACTGCTGGTGAAGAAGTGAAATTTGTAATGAATTATAAACCGCAGCCAACGCAAGTCCATGTCACACAGATACATGAGAACGAGGAGACCGAAGTCATTGTTAAAAATAGTCGGTTCCCTGCGCCTGCAGAAAAAGGAATCTATTATTATGCTTATAGTGTTTGGTGGATGGATGAGAAAGAAGCGCACTTATCTCATGGTGATGCCTTTTATGCCTTTGTTTTGCAGGTCAATTAGCGTATAGATAAATAATTCAAACCTTTGATTGAGCTTGGGTTTCTGTATTATTTAAAGTTCTTCAACAGCATGTATTAAGTTTCCCTCGGTCTGTATCCTTTTGCCCACGTAAAATATAAAAGTACCCATATCCTCAAATACATTTGAAGAGGATCCGTCATTTTGAGGAAAGATTCAGTTCTATCACAGATTAATAACCTGCTTATAAGCCCTGAGAGACTCATTGAGGCCAGATGCGATTAGTGTTCACTTTTCTTAAGGTTTGCAGCCTTTCTGTAAAGGCTTGTTTTTGCCGATCTCGTTCTGGAAGGTTGGATTGTTGATAATTCCTTTTCGCTATTTTTTTCTTATGTTCATGCCGCACCAAGCACATCTGTGAAAAGCGACAGGACCAGCAATACACTTAATATCGCTCCAGCCGAAATGGCCCAAACCCTATTTTTTCCTTTCGTACCCGATACGATGGATCGAAAATAGAAAATAATTCCCAATGAGATCAGGATCGATTCGGCAATGATACTGAAGATAGGGAAATTCCATAATCCAAAACCTAACAATGGGAGATTTCCAACATTCCCGGGAAAAATCGGCAAGTCCGGGCGATGTACCAATAAATCAAGGAGCCAATGGCTAAACACGACAGATCCAATCACAAGGCCCCCGCGCCTTCCCAAAAAACGAGCGGCCAAAAGGCCTGAAAATAAGGATATCACCAATGATCCTATTAATGAATGGGAGTATTCAGCATGAATCATACTTCCGCCGTATCCATTTCCAGCTACGGGGACAATTGTTTCTTCCCCGAACAGGAAAAGGGGCACAAAAATCACATCAAGTAATTGAGTACTGAGCATAAGTGCCCAAAGCGGCACCTCCGGCGACTTCGCTTTAACAGCAACGGCAACTCCAAAATGACCTGCAAACATTTAATTGATCCCCTTTCTTTTAGCAGAACGAATCCTTGCATCCAACCAGCCACAGCCTGCGGTAAAAAGAATTAAAAACACCAAAAAATTCATGTTGGTCCTCTCCCACTCTAATGATTAATGAAGTTTCCCATTCTGTTTCATTGAATCAATACCAGAAATAAAGGTATCAATTAATAAACTGAGGCTAACATCCAGGTCAAGCGGAATTCCAAATCCGCCTCTTTGCTCAAGGGAAGCGAATCCGTGTAAAATACTCCTCAGTCCGCGGACGGCATGAATTGCCGCTTCATCTTCCAGACCGTACGCATTCATTAAACGAACAGCTAGATCAACAATTTTGCTTCCTGCCTGCTGAACCTCCGGATCCCGCGGGTCAGGGGCAAGAAGAGTTGCTTCATACAATCCGGGATGACTGCGGGCAAAAGCTACATATTCTTTGCCAAGCACCCGCACCGCGTCATCTCCTGACCTCCCGATTGCCTCCTGCACCAGCCGGTTGTAAAGCTGCTCCAAACCGTAGATGGCAAGTTTTTTCCTCAATCCGTGCAATCCATCCACATGGTTGTACAATGAGGGTGGGCGAATCTTTAGTTTTTTTGCCAGGGAAGCCAGTGTTACTGCTTCGATTCCCTCTGTATCAGCTATCTGTGTTGCCGCTTGTAAAATGATTTGTAAATCGAGTCCGATTCTTGGGGACATGTCATTTGCTCCTTTTCTGTTGATGGTAATCAAGACTCTGTTCGGTTGCAGCAATTGCACGGTCGATTTCGGCTCCCGGTTGCAACACCATTTGTCCGTGTCCTACGGCTAATAAGGACGGCCGGTAGCCCTGCAGCTTGCGCGCACTTTCCAGCGCTGCGTGCTTATTCCATGTTGCCATTGCAGGGAATGGAAACAATGGCCGCAGCTGCCCCGATACCGCAATACCGCCCCTTGTTTGAAAGGCATCTCCTGCAATTAAGGCATGATTTCGAGTGTCGAGGAACGCCATTGAACCCGGGGTATGTCCCGGCACGGCTACGGCAAGCAACGAACCGACCTGTTCACCATCATGGAGCAATATATCCGCCCGGGTCCTTAGTTTTTTTGGGACTCCGCCACGGATTGGGGCATTCGGTTCGTTCGGGTCAATCGTCCGGTCTCCGGCCATCAAGCGGGCATCCCGGCTGGAAATATGCACGGGCACATCGGGAAGCTCTATTTTGAGAGCATCAAGTGCACCAACATGGTCTTCATGTGCATGTGTAATCAAAATTCGAATAATCGGTTTTCCAATTTTATCGGCTGCCTTCAGAATTCCCTTCCCACTGTATGGCAGTGCAGCATCAATTAAAGTCAAACCTTCATCTTCCTCTACCAAAAAACAATTAACGGGAAAAAAAACCGGCAGAAACGTCAATTGGAAAACAGTTTTTTCGCGAGTCATCCGCATCATATACTCTCTCCTGTGGATATTTTCAACAAAAACTAACATCATTAGTTTTATAATAACTAACGTTATTAGTTTTTGCAAGCATCATTTTTCATTTTCCGTGATTACACCTCTATTCTCATCTAAGGTTAGATAATTCTTTCGTAGTGAATAGGTGAAATACACAAAGGCTTCCAGTTAGAATACCGGAAGCCTTGTTTTTAATAGAGACCCTATGGCGTTAATCGTCTCCATGCTCTTCTTTATCACTGTTGTTTTCAAAGGTGATGTGAGGTTCAGACGGTTGTGGATCATGTTTCTTAAGGAACTCCTCAAGACCCGCCAAATCATCAGTATTAAGGAAATCGACCTGAGATTTTAATAGCTCCTTCCAAACAGCCTCACGTGCAGGTGTTGAGAGATCTGGCGTAGCCCAAAAGCGAACTTTCTGCCCGTTCGCATGTGCTGTTGAAACGATCGAATATAATTTTTCGCGTTCATCATTTGGCATCTCCCCAACACCCTGCCAAGTAAAATGCTTTGTCCAGTTATCGCTGATCACTGGAATAAATTCACTTGAAGTATCTGAACCAAGGTCGCTCATTCGACCATCATATGCAGCATAGCGGACTTTCTGGTTTTCCATCAAAGCTCGTGGACGATTTCCAGAAATATAAACAGTGATGGCGTCTGGTTTTACTTCTGAAGGGACAAATTTCGTAAGCATACTTTTATAGGCGCGGAGCTGCTCGTCGATAGCACGATAAGTTGCTTCACCCTCTGATTTAATATCGATCCATAGAATAAACTCATGCTCATATTCCTTATAAACCGCTCCATTATTCTGCTTGACTATCGCCTTCAATGGATCAAGATAAAGTGATTTTAATGTGCGACCGGCACGAATTCCTTCCTTATCATGTGCAACAAGAAGTTCCCCGTCAACAAGCCAGACGTCAGCTTCAACGCTGGTAAAACCATGCTGCAGTGCATCAGATAGCGGACGGGTATGCTCGTAATCGTTATGAGCGTGAGCTCTTGCAAGAGGTAAAACACTCTCTGGTTTTTGCGACTGCCTGTTATTCTCCTCAGCAGCGGCAGGAATTACTGAAATAGGGATCATAATAACAGTAAGGATAAAACACACCAGCCATTTTTTCATAGATTGTTACCTCCAATTAAAAATTATTTCAGCTCAATTCTAAAATTATAAAAGACAGCATTCAATGTGCTTTCCTCAATTTTTACATACAGCAACAAACACTTAATAAAGTTTGTAAAAGTTTAATATTTAGGGGGGATTGGTTAAATAATTGACTAGATGATGAGCATATTCTGCATGTGAAATATTAAACGGAGTAACAAAATAAGTTTATTTAGTAGAGGCTATTTGTCCAACAATAATATGACACCAAACTCTTTGTACATATGGCGAGGCTGCTGGCTTATGGGGTGTTGTACGATGTTATTTTTTCGTTGCTCGTGATATTTCTCCGTGCGCAATGAGCAAGCTAATACTCGTCTAATTATAGTTATGCTATGATACTTAGGTTGGAAAAAAGTATGGATCTTAGACATGATGACCACGGGAGAAACTTCGCGGAAGGATTCTTATACTTTGGATAAAATGGGGGAACAGTTTGTGAATCAACGTTTATGGACGAAAAGTTTTATCAGTGTTGCAGCTGCTAATTTTTTCACATTTGCAACATTTTATTATTTACTAGTTACTTTGCCTTTATACGCTTTACAAGACTTACATGGTAAGGAAACGGCAGTTGGTCTTCTTATTGCGATATTTCTGATCGCTGCGATTGTTACTCGCCCGTTTGCTGGAAAATGGATTGGGAAAGCTGGGAAGAGGATTGTCTTTTTAAGTTCACTAATCATTCTATTTGGGTCTTCAGCGTTGTATTTTATTCCGCACTCGATGACAGCATTACTGGTGCTTCGTTTTGTGCATGGCATTGGTTTTGGAATGGCAACAACAGCCGCGGGAGCAATTGTTGCCGACATCATCCCCGATTCCCGAAAGGGGGAAGGCATGGGGTATTATGGTCTAACGCTAAACCTCGCCATGGTGATTGGTCCCTTTCTCGGTTTAACTGTCATGCAATACGCAGGGGCAAATGTGATGTTCACCATTAATTTGCTTGGCTCCCTGTTCGCGCTTATTGCGGGGTTATTCGTAAAACTTCCTGAGAGGTCAGCAACAGATCAACTGATAGAGCGCAACAAGAACAAGGGCTTCAAGAGTTTATTTGAGATTTCGGCGGTGCCAATTGCGCTTGTTTCAGCCTTTTTTGCGCTAGTGTATGCAACCATTATTGCGTTTGTCTCTGTTTATGCGAAGGAAATTGGTTTAGTTGAAGCATCAAGCTATTTCTTCGTTGTCTATGCGGTTGTTCTGCTACTATCAAGACCTTTTACCGGAAAGTGGTTTGATTTATATGGGGGAAATAAGATTATCTATCCGGGGATATTATGCTTTGCGATCGGGACGTATTTATTAAGTATTTCGACGACAGCCTTTATGTTTCTATTGTCAGCGGGGCTCATTGGCCTTGGCTGGGGAACCGTCTTCCCAAGCCTGCAAACCATTGCGATTCAAAATGCACCTGTTAAAAATAGAGGCCTTGCCACGGCGACATTTTTGTCGATATTTGACCTGGGCTTTGGTGTTGGTTCCTTCCTTGTAGGGCTCATCGCTACAAAAATGGAACTAGGCCGTTTATATTTCTATTGCTCAATTCTTGTGAGCTTAGGTATTGGAGTGTATTACGCATTGCATGGACGATTTTCGTCAATAGCTTTAAGCAGAGAGAGCTAGCCAAAGTATTAGTGAATGACCCACGCATATTGCGTGGGCTTTCACATCCAAAAGAACTTTTATTTGTTTGATTGAGCATTGTTGGTAGCTTTTTGAGCAGCTTGTAAATCGATGCTAAGTTGCTTCGACATATCATTAGGATGGTAATAACCTTTTGAAACCATATAGTCTGTAATTCCCTGGTGTTTATCAATGGAGTCATTTAAATATTGCGTTAACGTTTCCCTTACTTCCGGGGTGGCGGACTCCGTAATTGCTCTTGCCATCATTTTGATTTCCGATTTGGTTGCGAACAACAAATCTGTTGCAATGACTTGCTCATTCATCGCTTCCATCCCGGTCATATTTTTCATGAATTCGTTCAAGACTTTTCACTCCTATTTGTTATAAATTCCTGTAAGCGCTGGATCTGCTCTTTTGATTTTGAAACATCCTTCGATAATAGGTTTTTAAGCTTTTCGTCCTGAACTAAACCAGACATCGTTGACGATTTGGTTAAACATATATTTTTAAACATCAATAACTCATGAAGCTCCAAGCTTTCATGAACTCCCATATATGTGGTCAAAGAAATCTACTCCTTTTGCGGAATGCGCCATTATTATTGTTTCCTGGTCGTAATAAAACATCTGGTTGACTACGATTGTGTCATGTTGATCGCTGCTTGTGATGCACTTAGATCGAGTCTTATCTGTTCCTGAACATCATGTGGATGATAGTATCCATGAGATATCATGTAACTGCTGATTTGTTCATGGGTTTGGATTGCTCTCATCAGCTGGTCGCGAAGCGCATTTTTTACCTCAGGCGTAGCAGTTTCTGTGATCGCCTGCGCATATGCTTTAATGCCAGATTTTGCAGTAACCAAAAATTCTGTTGCGACGGCAAGATCTGTCGGTTTGTTCGTTTGTCCACTCATACCTTTTCCCTCCTTCTCTAAGATAGAAAGCCTTGCAACTGCTGAATTTCTGATTTTGATGCAGTTGCATCCGCCGCTAAAATTTGCTTTAGCTCGTTATCTTGAGCCATACCACTAAGTGTTGCTGATTTGGTCAAACATGTATTTTTAAATACTAACAACTCATGTAATTCAAGGGTTTCATGAATCCCGAGGTCCTTAGCCATCCGTCTCCCTCCTTTCTGTGCGTAAGCCCCTGTTTATAGTTTGTAGTCACCGAGTTGTTAATGCATACAGTCAAGAAAAACTTTTCGTAAAGCTGTTTTTGTATAAGGCGGATTATTTATGAGCCATCATTTGAACAGCGTTAGTGGTTCAGCTAACATGTGGTATGCGACGTAACAGTGATGTCATTCCCTAATTCTCCCTGTGATTTTATCTGATTTACTCCGCACATTATAGTTAGGAGGTGAGTAACCATGCCGGGTGAAAATGGTGTACTAAGACCCATTGAGGGCAGATCCTTCGAGAGAGATTTAACATTGAACAACGAGGAATTAGACCGTTTCCAAATGGGAATGGATGCGCATGAGTTTTTAAACCATGTAGGTTTGGCCCATGATCTAGTGGCAGTCAACCGTGAAAACTTCCTGCGTTAATAAGAGCAGCCTTTTGGTTGCTCTTTTATGCTTGTGATAATGAATCAAAAATACTCAGTAACTCACTTGTCTCGCATTAATTGATCAAGTTTGTTTTCAATATCCCTAAAATTTGCGGTCATAATGTTTGTAAGTGAAGTAACCGATAACTGCTTTACCCGCAAAAAACAAAATGGCAGCTGCCACAATCAGAATATAATTATGTGCTAAGTCACTTATGAATTGATTAATTTGATCCATGTTGTTCCCAGCCTTTTTTCTTTATGTTTCCTCAGTATGATGCCGTTATACTTATGATGGGCACAGCAGCCATGATGAGAACGGAACATCACAAACCGCTGGTTATGAACTAGTGCCATCGACCCTGCAGTTTTCGTTTACATCTTTTTATCAATAAAAATACTTCCGTCAGACTGTAATTCCGCAAAGAAAACTTGTTGAACCGATTGTATTCCACTAGCGATTAATTGATTTCGCAGCCATTCCTCCGTCAAATTTAACTCTGTTAGATTTCGCTTAACGATGCGTCCATCGACAATTAATTCTGTGGGCAAATACAGCCGTGGTTTTATCATGATTTTTGAGTCTTGTCGGGTCACCGGTTCGTGTTCTGCTTTTTTCAAAACACTTAGCTGGCCATTTGGTTCCAGGATTGCATAGTCCACTTCGCTTGTCGAAAAAATATTTTTAACCGAAGCAGCATAGTTAAATCATCCATATTTAGTTTATTTGACGCCATCGTCTTTTCTAATATTTTCCCTTTTTTTATGATAATGGACGGTTCACCGTCCAAAATGACTCTCGCTATGGAAGATTTTAAGCTTATGTACTCGACTACAATGGTTAAGAGTGCCCAGACAACGAGTCCGGTTACCCCATCGATGACTTTAATATCCCTGTGGACAACCATATCCCCTGCAATATTGCCAAGGGCTATTCCAGTAATGTATGTAAAAAAAGTCATTTGACTTAATTGTTTCTTTCCAAGAATCCGCGTTAGAAAAAGTAAAACGGCAAAACCTAATAGCGTTCGCATCGAAGTCGTATAAATAGATTCCATTACTGATCTCCTTTTTCGATGGCCACCCGAGGGGACATGACTAAAAGCAGGGTATCGACGAATCCGTGTCCCGGTTTGTTAATACAATCTATTTCCCCTTATTGATTTTTACTTTTGTACGAATACCTGCCAATGCTGCAATAAGAAGTCCTCCAGCGGTATCAGAAACTAAATCCATCATCGTATCTTTATTGCCCCCGCCTTGTAACGTCATTCCGAACAATTGATCGCCGCTAAATTCATAAATTTCCCAGACGACACCTCCGAATACGGAAAAAGACAGGGTGAACAGGAATATAAACCAGGGTGAGATATGCTTACCGGCACTTCTGTGTACCAGCCTTTCATATAATGCAATACCCGTAAAAGCGAGAATAACTCCACTGATAAAATGTAAAAATGTGTCCCACCAGCCCAGTTCGTACCATCCTAAAATCGAACCTAAATATTGAGAGCCAACGAGAAAGAGTAAATAGGAAATGATAATCGGCAGATTGAAATGAAGTTTGGTAAAAAGGCTGAGTAAGAGCGGGATGGCGCCGCAGATAATACCGCCAATCGCGACTATCGATTTATATGACTCACCGGTACTATAATAATAAACAGATAAAGAAGCCATAAACAGGACATAGAGTAAACTAAGCAGCATGACGATTTTTCGATTCATTATTACACCTCGTTAATTAGACTTTTCGTTTAGCCTGCGATGAGCGGAATATTCAAAGGATTATTTTTCATCAACAGAGGCAGAAGCGGCAATGCACTCGCCACAACTCTCCGAGCGCTACCTGCCAGCGGGAGGAATCTCCTTTTATGAGAAAAAAGTGAATAATGAAGCCATAAATATTATGAAAATAACACTAAGGGTAATGATGACTTTTCGGTTCAATGATCACCTCATTTGTTAAGAGTCTTTTTAAAATTATGTCCTAATAGGGCAATTGCTATCATCGTTGTCAATAGAAATCTGTAAGTTGGGAATCGATATGGCTTAAGTCGTTCTGAATGGGACAGTTAAGGGATATATTCTGAATGAACATTGAAAAATTTTTTTGAAAACAATTGTTTTTTTGCAAGCACTAATTTTGACAATATACCTGTTGGGGTATAATATGAAGAATGTGATTCTGTTTGTTCCATAACAAGAGGTGGATATGATGCTTTACGTATTAATAGTGTTACTTTCAATTCTATTTCTGTTTATTTATAGAAGCTATTTTCCGGTATACGGCGTACCTTGCAAAGATATTAAGGTTGAGCACGGTAACAAGGTGGAGGTAATATTAGATTTAAGGGACTACAATGTTGCTGCAAAAGATCCCGTGAATGGTGCTCTCAATATTCCCGTTGCGTATTTAAATAGATTTTTTCAGGAAGTACCCCGTAGGGAAGTCCATGTGCTCGCTTCCGATAAGCTGGAGAAGAACATTGGAGTGCGAATTTTGCGCAAAAAGGGATTCAAGGTAATCGGGTATCGCTAGCAGAATGTGGCTGTAACAATAACACGAAAATAGGAGGTTAAAATATGGAGTTTGATAACCAGACTAAAAATAGGGTAAAGCGGATTGAAGGACAGTTAAGGGGTATTTTAAAAATGATGGAAGAAAATAAAGATTGTAAAGATGTCATAACGCAATTATCTGCTACCAGATCGGCAATTGACCGAACAATAGGTGTAATAGTTAGCTCCAATCTAGTAGAATGTGTACGGGAAGCTAATGAAAACGGAGAAAACACTGAGGCATTAGTGAAGGAAGCAGTAAATTTACTTGTGAGGAGCAGATAGAATAAAAAGGGTTGACACCCTCTTTTATTTTTGCGTGCCCAGCAAGCCGTTAATTGCTAGTTGGTGAAAGTCCAACCCGAGTAAGTGTCAAGAC
>NZ_PGVA01000006.1 GCF_002860125.1 Bacillus canaveralius | reverse complement strand
TTATAAACCCTCTGATATCAATGTATTTGCTTGATTTATATATTTAATTTTTGACAATACGTTTTAAAGATGAGGGGGGATAACATGAAACACTTATCGATTCGTTGGAAAATCACGATTTTATCCTATATAGTCGTGATTTTTTCTTTATTGATAGGCGGAATTGTGATCGTTGCAAATATTCAACAAAAAGAGGAAAGAGATTTACGGATAAGATCCATGAATACGGCACGAACCGTCGCAGAGCTGTCCGACGTCAAGCAGGCTGTCAAGAAACCGGATGGCTGGGACAAGATCAATCCGATCGTGGAAGACATCCGCATTATTAATGAAACGGATTATATTATTGTGATGAATATGGAGCGAATACGCTATTCACATCCTGCGAAGGAGTTGATCGGAAAACGTTCGGAAGGCGAGGATGAAGAACCCGCTTTTGCCGAACATATTTACTTTTCAAAGGCCAAGGGTGAAATCGGAACAGTTCTCCGTGCTTTTATTCCGATTAAAGATGAAGACTTAAATCAAATTGGAGTTGTCCTGGTCGGTAACCGGATTCCAAGCTTCCAGGAAATCATGGTTGAAATGATCGACGAAATTCAATTTATTGTGATATTAACATTGATATTTGGTTTAATCGGGTCATTGATGCTCGCCCATCATATTAAAAAACAGATGTTTCAGTTAGAGCCTCATGAAATCAAACGGATGTTTGAAGAGCGGACAGCTACATTTCATTCAATTAATGAAGGTGTTATTGCCATCGATAATCACGAAATCATTACGATTTTCAATGAAAAGGCCAAGCTGATATTCAATGTTAAAGGAGATGTTGTCGGTAAACCGATACGCACCGTTTTAAAAGATACAAGACTCCCGGAAATTGTCGAGAAAAATCAGGCGGTTTATAATGAAGAGATAGAGGTAAGCGGAAAAGTAATTGTAAGCAACCGGATTCCGATTATGATCCATAACAAAACGATCGGTGCCGTCGCGATCTTCCAGGATCGTACTGAAGTCGCCAAACTAGCCGAAGAATTAACGGGTGTAAAAAACTTTGTTGAAGCACTAAGGGTGCAAAATCATGAGCATATGAACAAGCTTCATACGATTGCCGGCCTGATTCAGCTCGGAAAATCGGACAAGGCACTGGAGCATGCTTTTAATGCGTCGGAAGAACAGGAAAGCTTAACAAACTTTTTAAATAAAGCGATCAAGAACGACGCTGTCGCAGGTCTGCTTTTAAGCAAAGTAAGCAGGGGAAAAGAGCTCGGTATCCAGGTGATAATTGACGAGAACAGCCATTTGGAAACATTTCCTTTGCAGCTTGACCAACACGATTTTGTCGTGTTATTGGGGAACCTTGTCGAAAATGCCTTTGGATCTTTTGAATTAGGAGAAATAGAGAATAAAAGAATAGATATAAGCCTTGAACAGTCCGGGGATCTATGCGCTATTTTAATCGAAGATAACGGATGCGGCATTAAGGAAGAACACCTTTCAAGAGTATTTGAGAAAGGATTTACCGTAAACAAACGTGCTGGAACAGGCTACGGGCTTTATCTAGTTAAACAAATCGTCGAAAAAGGGAGAGGTGAAATCGAGGTTTCATCTCTTCCAGGTGAAGGCACATCTTTTACGATAACCTTCCCGATGGGAGTGGAGGAGGGATTGTATGGCACATAAAGACGAAATTAAAGTGCTGCTTATTGAAGATGATCCAATGGTCCAGGAAGTAAATAAAGAATTTATTGCAAGTGTAAGCGGCTTTCAGGTAGTCGCTGTCGCAGGCGATGGCGAAGAGGGAATCGAACTTGTGAAAAAATTGAAGCCAGAGCTCGTAATCCTCGATATTTTCATGCCCAAAAAAGACGGCATCAAGACGCTTCAGGAATTTCGAAAACAAAATCTGGAGTCCGATGTTATCGTTGTATCGGCTGCCAAAGATCGAGAAACAATCAAACTGATGCTGCAAAATGGTGCTTTGGATTATATTATAAAACCCTTTAAGCTGCAGCGGATTCAGCAGGCGTTGGAGAAGTACCGCCAATACAGAATCAGTATGAGAGATTCTGGAACAATGTCACAGGAACAGCTGGATCTGCTGCTTTATGCAGATCAACCAAAGGCAACAGATCCTCAATTGCCAAAGGGTCTAAATGAATTTACATTAAATGAGGTTATCAGCTATTTGCAGAAACAATCTGAACCGCGTTCTGCAGAAGAGGTAGCCAGCGGGATCGGAATCGCGCGAGTAACGGCCCGCCGTTATTTAGACTACCTTGATAAACGTGGTGTCATTAAGCTGGATGTCCAATATGGAGGGGTTGGCAGGCCGATTAACCGCTACTTAATTACTGAGTGAATGTGTCCTTTTCGCAATGTCAAGGCTCATTCTCTCAGGGGTTAGTTGAAAAAAGACCAAAATGAACAAAACATCCGTTATGACCATAAACTTCCCAGTCGTTAATGAAAACGTTATCATTCTGTTATGAGTAAAGGATGGCAGAAATTTTTCAGGCAAATAAGGGGAGGGGTTTCAATGAAGGTGAAATCATTATTCAAGAATTTAACCTTTCAAGTTTTGACTGCAATTTTTATAGGTGTGATGGTTGGTCTGATCTGGCCTAGTGTCGGAAAAGAAATGAAACCAATAGGGGACACATTTATAAATGCAGTAAAAATGGTCATTGCACCGATTATTTTTTTAACGATCGTACTCGGGATCGCAAAAATGGGCGATATGAAAAAAGTCGGCAAGGTTGGCGGAAAAGCGTTCATCTATTTTGAAGTCGTCACCACTTTAGCATTAGCGATTGGTCTAATCGTTGTTAACGTTGTGAAGCCTGGTGCAGGCTTGAATTTTAATGAACTTGAAAAAGGCGATGTTTCGCAATATACGCAAAATGGCGGCGAGGGTATTAACTGGATAGAGTTCGTCACCCACATTATTCCTTCGAATATGTTCGATGCATTTGCAAAGGGTGATATTTTACAAGTTTTATTCTTTTCGATTTTGTTTGGAGTAGGTCTTGCAGCTCTTGGGGAAAAAGGAAAGGGTCTTATCGATTTCCTTGATAAGCTGTCTCTCGTGTTCTTTAAAATTATCGGCTATGTCATGAAAGCAGCTCCGATTGGTGCTTTTGGTGCAATGGCTTATACAATTGGCAATTTCGGGCTCGCTTCCCTTGTACCGCTGGCTAAGTTAATGATGTCCGTCTATATCACGATGTTCCTATTCATTTTTGTCGTTTTAAATATGATTTGTAAAGCGTATGGTTTTAACCTCTGGAATTACTTAAAGTTTATTAAGGACGAAATCCTGATCGTACTGGGAACGAGTTCTTCAGAATCAGTGTTGCCGAGAATGATGGATAAAATGGAACGTTACGGTTGTTCGAAATCGGTTGTCGGCCTTGTTATCCCGACAGGCTACTCTTTTAACCTTGATGGAACTTCTATTTATCTATCGATGGCGGTTGTCTTTCTTGCCCAAGTATTCGGCGTAGACCTGTCAATCGGGCAGCAAATTACGGTCCTCTTAGTGTTAATGCTGACATCTAAAGGGGCTGCCGGCGTGACAGGCAGCGGATTTATCGTCCTTGCCTCAACTCTGGCAGCGCTGCAGGTTATTCCGCTCGAAGGGTTGGCATTGCTTCTCGGTGTCGATCGGTTCATGAGTGAAGGAAGAGCGATTGTGAACCTGATTGGAAATGGAATCGCCACCATTGTTGTTGCAAAAAGTGAAAAGGAATTTGACGAAACGAAGAGCGTAATCGCTATTTCGGAAATGAACGACTTGCGGAAAGCCGTCTAATTAAATAAAGAAGCTGTTGACCACAATTAAGGGGCCAGCAAGCAATCAATCCCGCTAAGTAAGCAGCCTGTTTACTCAGCGGGATTTTTTGTCGATCCGAACGGAGGATAGCCGACTGCACACGAGATTACTGGGTGAGTTCAGGTAAACTTGTGCTATTATTAGAATATAAATTTTTATATTTAAGCTTATGATTTCAATGTTTTTACCGTAAAACCAGGGGGATTGAGTGTATTGAAGAACCGTGAAGTTTCGTTGAGAGAAAGAAGTATCGTGTTTATCGGGTTTATGGGTGTGGGGAAAACGACGATCGGCAAGCTTGTGGCAAAAAAGCTTTATCGAGATTTTATCGATATCGATGATGAAATTGAGAAGGAATTCAATATGCCGGTTTCGCAGATTTTTGAAAAAATTGGCGAGAAAGCATTTAGGGAAAGAGAAAAGAGTCTGATTATTGATTTGTCCAAGCAAAAATTACATATTATCTCGGTCGGCGGCGGGGCTTTTTTACAAGAGGAAATCAGGGAAGAATGCTTGGCCTCCTGCATTGTATTCTTTCTCGATTTATCTTGGGAATCATGGAAAGAGAGAATAAGCCTGATAATCGATAGCCGCCCGGTTTTACAAGGAAGATCGATTGACGAGATAAAAGAACTGTTTTATAAGCGGCAAGAAATATACTCTACTCACCATTCAAAAGTTCAAACAGACAATCATGACATTGAGGAAATAGCCGATTATATAGTAGATTCGTTGAAACTGGCATGGGATATATATGAGCCCAATAAATAACAGTTTACATTCATTTTAAATAGTCGTTCGCTGGTGCCTCCGGTGCCTTTTTTGCTTTGAATATAGTACTTTAATCGTAGTTAAAAAGTCGCTAACATCATAGTCTCGTTCATACATAGTTACAATATAGCCTTTTTGGAGAAAAAAAGAAGAAATCAAAAAAGAAGAAAGTGAGTGACGGGATGCTGCCTCTAAATGAAAATTTAATTTGTTTGGATGTTGAAGCAAAAACGCCGGTAGAAGCAATAAGAAAGGCAGGGGCATTGTTGATGGATGAAGGTAAGGTTGAAGAGCGTTATGTCGACGCCATGGTGGAAGGGTTTAATGAGTTTGGACCTTATATGGCGGTTGCCCCATCGATTGCGATTCCACACGCAAGACCGGAACAGGGGGTTCTTGAACAGAGTCTTGCCTTGATACGTCTTAAAAATCCAGTTTTTTTCGGACACCATAGCAATGATCCCATCAAGCTAGTCTGTGCTGTTTGCGGAACTGACGGGAGCAGTCACACCGAAATATTGCAATCACTGGCCGCTGTATTGAGAGACAGGGCAAAATTAGAAATGATTATGCAAGCAAAAACGAAAGCGGACATCATGTCAATTTTATTTTGAGGGTAAATACATAAAAAAATACTTCTGCCAGCAATGAAAATAAACTGGCAGAAGTATTTTAAACGTTTTTCTTTTTTAGGTCTGGTTGCTTTTCTTCTAATTCAAATTCAGACGTAACTTCGTCTACAACATCTTTAGTAGAATTTTTAAATTCCTTTAAAGTTTGTCCAACTGCACGCCCTAATTGAGGCAGCTTCGCTGGCCCGAAAATGATTAAAGCAAGAATTAGAATGATGATTAAACCCGGTATGCCGATATTCGCCATGATCTCACCCCTAATATTCTATTAAACTAATGAGCCGCCATTAGCCAGGTATTTCTCAATTCCTTCTGCTGCACGGTAAGCCAGTGCTCCAACTGTGTTCGTTGGGTTGTAACCGGAGTTATGCGGGAATGCAGAAGCTCCTGGAACAAACACGTTTTCACAATCCCACATTTGCAGGTAGCTGTTTAACACACTTGTTGACGGGTTATCTCCCATGATGACTCCACCTGTATTGTGTGTGGATTGATAGTTACGAATATCGTAATCTTTAATATCGTCTCCACCTTTAAGGACATGAGTCGCACCCATTTCTTTCATGATTTCTTCCGACTTGTCACCCATGAACTTCATGAGGTTGCGGTCCTGGTCTTTCCAGTTGAAAGTCATGCGCAGCAATGGATCTCCGAAAGCATCTTTATAAGTTGGGTCCAAGTCAATGTAATTGTCCTGGAACGGCATACTTGCGCCTTGTGCTGCCAGAATCAGGTTTCTGTTGGCATAGAAAGTAGACTTTTCTTTAAATTCTTTACCCCAAGTTGGTGTGCCAGGCGGAACCCAGTTATTCGCAATCGGGCGGTCGCCCAGGTGTGTAATATGCATCGTTGCACCATGGATAAAGCCAAGGTTTGAATGGTCAAAGAAGTCGCCATTAAAGTCGTCAATTTGCGCACCTAAAGCACCAGCACCACCGTAAAGGTTGAACTCTTTATCATCAAAGAATCCTCGTGCACGGCCAAGGTATGTTTGGTACGCATAGTTTTTACCAACAACACCCGTTCCAGTCTTTGCATCATAAGGAGTACCTAATTGAGAGTTCAATAGGATTTTAATGTTGTTCATCTGGTAAGCAGATACAACAACAACTTCAGCAGGCTGGATGAATTCTTCGCCTGTACGCGTATCCACATATAGGACACCAGTTGCACGGCCGTTAGTATGGATTACTTTTCGAACAACTGAGTGTGTACGGACTTCAAAATTACCAGTTTCTTTGGCAACAGGTAGAACGGTTACTACTGGTGAAGCTTTTGCGCCATATTCACAGCCAAAACGCTCACAGAAACCACAATACTGACAAGCTGAACGGCTTACACCATCAGGATTGGTGTAATTTTGTGACAGGTTGTTTGAAGGCATATGGTACGGATGATAGCCAAGTTTTTTGCTTGCCTCTTTAAACAACTTAGTAACAGGTGTTTCAATCATCGGTGGATTCGGATACTCGATTTGCGGCGAACCTGGCAATGGATTCGGTTCACCTGATATTCCGGTCATCAGATCAAATTTATCAAAATAAGGCTTAAGTTCATCATAAGTGATACCCCAATCCTGCAATTGCATTCCTTGAGGAATCTTATCTTTTCCATACCGTTCAACCGTTTTAGAATAAATTTCAAAATCGTATGGAAGGAAGCGGAATGTTTGCCCGTTCCAGTGCATTCCAGAACCGCCGACACCGTCTCCAATCAGGAAAGAACCCCATTCGCGATAAGGCAGTGCTTTTTGATTCATATTGTGACGGAACGTAACTGTTTCCTTTGACATATCCTGCATCATTTCTTTGCGTTCAGCATAACGCACTTCGTCATGAGCCATAAAGTAATCCTCGGTTGAACGCTCTTTACCGCGTTCAATGCCAACTACTTTATAACCTTTACGAGTTAATTCAGCTGCGATGATTCCTCCAACCCAGCCTACCCCAACTAATACTATGTCCGTTTTTGGTAATTCTGTAGCCATTCTTTTTCACCCTTTATCCTTAATGTTTATGTTGAGAATTCAAAGCTTTTGGTTCCACAACGACAAATTGATCTTTTCCTAAATGGGTATACGCACCCTGGTGTCCAGGGAAGTTCTTCATCTTCCAGCCGGCCATATCTTTATTTCCGCCGTACATTGGATCAGCATAAGCGCCTTCAATCGTAACTTTGCGTAATAAAGTAAAGAAGAATTTAGAAGTAACTGAACCATTGATTTTCACTTTATCAGCTTCAAAATCTGTTAAAATTTCAATCTGCTGATCTTCTTCCAATTCAGGAAATTTAGCCTTGAAACGTTTATTTGCTTCGTCATTTAAGGCCATGATGCCAAGATCGAATATCTCCTGCCGCTTTAAGTGAGTCTGGTATCCCTGCTCAGGTACAGCTTCACCAGGAGAGAATGGACCCGACATATATTCCTTCGTGTTCAAACCAAACGGACCTGCCATCTGGTGATCAATATAGTAGGCAACCAATAATTCCTTTGCGCCAGGGCCCGCTTCTGTTTTCGGGAAAATGACTTCTGCAGCTGCATCGACAACTTGAAATTGCTCCGGAGTGAAGTACATTAATGCTTGATTTGGGTTCGCCGCAGCCTGTGAATGATCAACGGCAGGCTGTGATACCGGAGCTGCTGGTTTGTCTCCAAGCAAGCTTCCAAGTGCGCCTCCGAGTACAACGCCTCCAACAGTCAGACCAGAGTTCCGGATAAAGGTACGTCTTGTCGACTTGATTTCTTTTTTTACAACTTCTTTTTCAGACAATGATAATTCCCCCATCTATTTTCGTTTAAAAGACCAACTCGAAACTAAAATACTTATTTCAAACAATACCAATAACGGGATAATAATCAGGAAATCAGAGATTAAATCCGGTGGCGAAATAAAAACGCCTACAATTACCAGTACAAAATAAGCGAGTTTCCTCATTTTCCGCAAATAATTCGGAGTGATAATCCCCAGCTTCGTCAGGAAAAGTACGACAACCGGCATTTCAAAAACAATTGCAACTGGAATAATCAGATTGAACATAAACGTAAAATACTGGTTCATTCCATATGTTTCTGTTGCACCTATTGTTTGATTGATCGTTGACATGAATTCCATCATTAAAGGGAATAAGATAAAGTAACTAAAGCATGCACCTGCCACAAATAAGAAAAATGATACGGGAATATAAAAAAAGGTTCCTTTAGATTCTTTGTCCGTCATCCCGGGTTTTACAAAGAGCCAGACTTGGTGCAGTGCAATTGGTAAAGTAATTAGAATTGAAATGATGATGGCGCACTTAAAATAAATAAGTATGCCATCAGTAAAACCAAAAACATTCCAATCTATATTTACAGCGGCAGGCTGTGATTTTATAAAGTTTAATAACTTTGATGCAACACTGAAGCCTATTCCTAAAGACACTAAAAACGACACGACAACAATAATTAATCGTTTTCTTAACTCCGTTAAATGCTCCTCGAGCGTAAATTCCTTATCCATTTGTTGACCACCCGTTAAATTATGTAGTAAATTCATCCTCCGCTCTCTTACTTCGATGCAAGATTTTTATGTGTTAGAATATCGATATAATAATAGTCAGAATTTTTATTTTTTAAAAATAACAAGCCTAAGTATTAATGTTGACATTCTGGTTGCATAAAAGGCGATAAATCGAAATAAAAGTAATAATTTTGACAAACTTCAACAAAATATTACTATTTTCAACACAGATATAGTAATATAAACGTATTGACATTCCAGTTTCTTGTATTATTATACTCCTCAAAAACTATTTGTAAATAAGTTATTTAACTTGTTTACGTTATATTATGATAGAAAGGAGGAAGATTATGAGTGGACATAGCTTTATGACTGAACATAACAAGTCAGAAATCAGGATGATGAATCAAATCCTGCTCGCCTTAGTGATAATGACCAACTTTGGCTTTTATCTGTTTTTGGGCCATGCACAGTTTCCATGGTTCGCATACTTGGGTGCAGCAGTAGGTTTATCTATCATATTATTATGTTGGACAGGAAAAAAATTCATGTTATTTATAACTGCTTTGCTGGTTTCTACGACAATTTTTTTGATCGTCTATAACTGGAGTGCAATTTTTTCAGTTCACTAACATTAAAGCCACCCGGCTGATTATTTAAGTTGTTCTCTATCTTTTTTAATAAAATTTAATGAAATATGTACGGATCTCAAATTGTATACAAACAAACAAACAAACAAACAAACAAATCAAAAAAGGGCTTTCACTATGAAAGTCCTTTTTTGCTATTTTTAAAAATCATCTTTTTTATAGATGATGGACATAGCTTAATGATTTATTTATGGAAATTTTATTGACATTTGGAATTTATTTATGTTTTAATCAAAAAACCGGGCATATTTCCTTATTTTCGAAAATAAAGGCAAATTTTATTTAGTTCATATGTACTAAAATAAAAAAGGCAGAATGTTCTATGACGTCAGTGAACCTGTTGTACATAAACAAACACCTTTGCTTTGTGAAGTTTTGTAGTTATTTAGTAGCGAACCTGCTATAAACTAAACGCTTCCTGTTTCTAGGTAGGATTACCTAAAACAGCAGCGTTTTTTTATATAATGAAAAGAAAGGAAAAAAATGTAGTAAATAATGCATCAAGATATTACACATATAGAAAGGAATAGGAATAACATATGCTTTCGTTTTTTAAACTGAACATCAAGAATAAACTTATCATCGCTTTTTCATTAGTTCTATTAATACCAACAATCGCGATTGGATTAATATCTTACCAATCAGCAAAATCAAAAGTTGAGGGCCAAATTCTCAATGCAGCCAGTGAAAATGTGAAATTAATCAATCAAAATGTAACTCTATTTTTTGAAGATAAAATGAAAGTGGTAGATTACTTATCTGGTTCTTTTACAAATGACCAGTCTGATCAATCACAAATCACAAACACAACAAAGAAGCTTGTCGATTTTAGTGAAGTATATCCGGAAATTGAAAATGTCTATATAGGTACGAATACAGGTGCTTTATTAAGCTCTTCAGAACAAGCATCAGGCGACCCGGAAGAAAAAATTTGGTTTCAACAAGCGACTGATAATTCGGGAAAAGTGATTATCACTGATCCTGTTGAGGATAAAAGTTCAGGCCTGGTGACCATCACTCTAGCAAAAACACTGAACGACAACAGCGGCGTAGTTGCTTTTGACGTTAACATTGACACTCTCGCAGCGATGGTCAATGAGGCAAAAATAGGTAATGAAGGTTACCCTCAGGTGCTGGATAAAAACAGCAAATTTTTGATTCACCCGAAGCAGCCAGTAGGTGCGGATGCTAACGGCGCTGAGCATAAATACATGTATGATCATGATTCAGGCCAAACAGCATACATGCTTGACGGCGAAGAAAAAAAGCTGATGTTTGAAACGAATAAAGTAACGGGATGGAAAATTTCCGGAACGATGTATTCATCGGAAATAGACGTAGAGGCGCGCCCAATTTTAGTCACAACATTTATTGTCATCTTAGTGGCATTGGTACTTGCGACCATACTAGTGTTCTTTATTATTAAATCAATCAGCAATCCTTTAAAAACCTTGATGGAAGCCACAGAAAAAATCAATCAAGGCAGTCTTGATGAAAAGATTGAAATTGCATCAAATGATGAGCTGGGGCAATTGGGACAAAGCTTTAATGTCATGGTAAATTCTCTTCGTTCCGTGTTAAGCCAGGTTAATAAATCGGCTAATACGTTAACAGCATCTTCAGAAGAATTAACGGCTATTGCGGAACAAAGCAGCCTTTCTGCACAGCAAGTTGCGGCGGCAACCCAACAGATTGCTGCAGGTGCTGATGAACAACTTAACAGCATTAATGGAGCGGCCACTGCTGTTAATCAATTGTCTGTAGGTATTGAACAAATTGCCGCAAACAGCAGTGAAGTATCCGAATTGACAAAACATACACTGCAAATATCCACTGATGGTGCTAACAGTGTTGAAGGTGTGATCACTCATATGAATGATATCCACCAAACTGTACAAAGTACATCTGCGATTATCCAAAACCTTGGTGATAGATCTAAGGAAATTGTTGGAATTGTATCGATCATTACGGAAATTGCAGGACAAACGAATTTACTTGCATTGAATGCAGCAATTGAAGCAGCTCGTGCCGGAGAACATGGCCAAGGTTTTGCCGTTGTGGCAGATGAAGTAAGAAAGCTGGCAGAACAATCATCTGCTTCAGCACAACAAATATCTGAACTGATCGGAGCCATCCAGAAAGAAACTGACCAGGCTGTTTCTTCAATGCTAATCGGTACAGAAAAAGTAGCAGACGGTGTTGTCAAAACGCAAAAATTCGGAGAATTATTCCAAATGATTGAGCAAGGGGTCTCCCAGGTCAGTGATAAGGTCCAGGAGGTTGCAACCTCTATCACACAGATGTCGGAAGGCAGCAATCAAATAGTTGAAGCGATTGACGTAGTAAAAGGAGTAGCAGAAGAAGGGGCTACTACAAGCCAGCAGAATGCGGCTTCCAGCCAGGAACAACTTGCCACGATGGAAGAGGTTTCCGCATCTGCACAATCTTTATCTGTTCTGGCTGAAGATATGCAATCGACTTTAGTGAGATTTAAATTATAGAAGCAGATCAGTTGTGTCGGTAATGATCACTTGATCAATATCAGGAAGCGGGTTATTTTTCCCGCTTCTTTTTAATTTGAACTCTTTGATGTTGTCTAATTAGGGGAACCCCTCGAAAAAACGTTTCGCTTAATTCCTGGATTTTTCGCGCAATTATTTGAATGAACGCTTAATTGTTGCTTGTTTTCTTAATTATTTTTTATTAATTTGCACGGCGACACACGAAGTGCTAATCAGCATCGTTAATCAAGGATGGATTCGTCCTTGGCTTTTCTGAGTCGGTCAAAAATGTTACGCAATAGAAAAGGATGAGAATGGCAATATTGTCCTTATTATTTTAATGGGACCAAGAGAGAATTTTTATTCAGAGTTGAAACGTTATTTAAGTAAATTATAAACAGTCATCCATTGTTATGGATGGCTTTTTTGGATTATAGGAAAAGTATAAACTTTTCCAATTATAATTGGGCGTTTTAATGTCCATCTCCGACATTGTTGACCTGGCGCTTCCAGGGCTGAACAGCAGGAACAAACGGATTTTGGTTTGTTTCCGCAAGGCGTTGGCTCTTTTTTACTCTTCAGTTGACACACATGATTTTTCCATAGGTATACTCAAAAGAAGGGCTTTTTGCCCGTCAGAACGAAATATTCTTTAGAGATATAAATACATATACTTGGGGTGAAGATTTGTTAACCTACATACGAATCGTTATGCTGTTGCTGCTAACCTTCATATATTACTTGAAAATACCTGAACAAAATAATGTTCTGAAATTTTATGTAATAGCTGCAGCACTCATTTATTTGTTTAACCATTTCCGCCTCTATTCAATAAAAGGCGAAAAGCAGCTGACCGTGATTATAATTGTGGATGCCTTAATTAGTTTTTCATTTGGGTTTTTATTTCCGGGCTCCACTTTGTATTTAATTTTATTGGGAGTTGTTACAGTAACCTTGTTTATTGGCATTTCAAACAAAACGATGTTAGCACTGAGTATGGGGTTATTTTCGCTTTTATGGGCAGGCATGATGTTTTACTGGTGGAGGACAATTGGTTCCTTCTATTTTTGGGAAAATTTAATTAGTTTTTCATTTGTGGTATTTGGGGCAGTTGTCGGCGATCTGATCCGTAAATTGCATGCAGCACTGGATACTTTGAACAAACAATATGATCAAGTGAATATTTCCCATCGGGCGTTATCGGAAGCACACGGGCAGCTTGAGATTTATTCGAAACAAGTAGAAGAACTGACAACGATTCGCGAACGCAACCGGGTTGCCAGGGAAATTCATGATACGGTTGGTCATAAGATGACCGCCTTACTTGTGCAATTACAGCTCGGGCGAGAATTATTAAAGTTGGATGTGCACACGGCTGAAGAGAAATTAGTCGTTTGTGAGCAATTGGCCCGGGATGCTCTCCAGGAAATCCGGTTTTCAGTGCGAACTCTGCACGACGATGAAGGAGAGCAACTAACACTTATTCAATCAATCCGTAAATTATTGGATGATTTTTATAAAACGGCAGAATTAGCAACGGTATTCGAGCTCAAAGGTGATCCTGCTACCATTCCTGTATCGCTTCAGCCTACGATCATCAGAACGATTCAGGAAGCACTAACGAATGCTAAAAGACATGGAAACGCCGCCGCTTTTTTTTTGAACATAGAATGCTCAGGGGAAGAGGTCATCTTATTAACAAAGGATAACGGAACAGGAGTTAAATCGATTGAGCCGGGATTTGGTCTGATAAATATGAGAGAACGGATTGAAGAGCATGGAGGATCGGTTTTATTTGAGAGTATAGAAGGAGAAGGTTTTCGGATGAGAGCACAATTTCCGCTTCTGCAAAGAAAGTGGATCTCGGGAGGCAGCAAATGATAAAAGTTATAATTGTTGATGATCAGCCGTTGATCAGGGATGGGTTGGCTACACTTCTCGGACTGAGGCCGGAGCTTGAAATTATTGGGACGGCAGGTGATGGTCTTGAAGCTTATGAAAAAGTTAAAAAACTAAATCCAGATATAGTATTAATGGATATTCGCATGCCAGGTACAAGCGGCGTGGAAGGAGCAAGTTTAATTACGAAAAACACAACTGGAACTAAAGTGTTAATGTTAACAACTTTTAAAGATAGTGCACTTATTTTTGAAGCATTAGAGGAAGGTGCAAGTGGATATTTATTAAAAGATATGTCTACAGATACGATCGTGAAAGCGATTATGACAGTGCAGTCTGGGGGACTGGTTTTACCGCCTGATATTACGGCTCAAATGCTTATAGAGTTAAAGAAATCAAGAGAGTTAAAAAGTCCGAACGAAAGGGTGACGGCGCCAAAGGCTTTAGACGAACTTACTGAGCGGGAATTAGATGTTCTTCGCCAGCTCGGATATGGCTTCAGCAATAAAGAAATTGCTGCCACTCTTTTTATTACTGAAGGAACAGTAAAAAACCATGTCTCTAATCTTATTAATAAGCTCGGATTACGTGACCGTACCCAAGCAGCTATTTTTGCGGTTCGTTATGGAATCACTGTTTTTGAATGATGATCCGCTGTGTATCGGCACATGACTTTTAGCATATCGGAAATTCTAAAAGGCCTGCGTAAGGTCTTTTTTTTTTGCGAATTTCTACCTTGCGCTACATGGAGAATACGCCATAAAGAAATAAAATGAAATTAGATATTGAGAAGAGGGAGTGACACATACATGTTAGTGGTTGATGACATCAAAAAATCATTTGGCCAGAAAGAGGTAGTGCGCGGCGTTTCATTCACAGTCCAAAAAGGGGAAGCTTTTGGGTTATTAGGACCAAATGGCGCTGGGAAATCAACGACAATCAGCATGATTTGCGGATTGCTTTCGTACGACTCTGGAGAGATTACCGTTGGTGGAAACTCAGTTAAGAATAATACGATGGCAGTTAAAAAGAAAATAGGGGTTGTCCCACAGGAGATTTCATTATACCCGACGATGTCAGCAAGGGATAACTTGCTTTTCTGGGGAAGAATGTATGGCTTAACGGGTTCGCAAACGAAAAAACGTGCAGAAGCGGTGCTTGATTATGTAGGACTCCGTGACCGGGCTAAAGATAAGATTGAAACCTTTTCGGGAGGAATGAAACGACGAATTAATATTGGTGCTTCTTTAATGCATGAACCTGAATTGTTGATTATGGACGAACCAACTGTTGGAATTGATCCGCAATCGAGAAATCATATTTTGCAAACTATCCAACAATTAAATCAGAATGGGATGACGGTCATATATACGAGCCACTACATGGAAGAGGTTGATTTTTTATGTGACCGGATCGGCATTGTTGATCAAGGTAAAATGATCGCTCTTGGTACAAAAGCAGATTTGTGCAATCGTCTTGCGGGAGGGACCGCTATAAAATTGCGTGTAAGTCGCTTAAATGATGGCTTTATCACATGCGTGAAAGAAATGCCAGAGGTGGCGAGAATCATCACAAATGCTGAAAATGATTCACTCGATATTTTTGTTAGCAGCCACCAGCATGTGGTGGGTGAAATCATGTCTTGCGCTGTCAAGAATCATGTCCAAGTCCAATCCTTTGAAGTTCAAGAGCCTAATTTAGAAAATCTCTTTTTATCATTAACCGGACGATCGCTGCGTGATTAGGAGGAATGAAGTTGAAGAGTTTACTTATTGCCTGGAAGGACTTTAAGATCCGTTTTGCAGACCGTAAAGGATTTTTGACGATGATTTTTATGCCGCTTTTGCTGACGGCCATTTTAGGTACTGCCTTAAGTTCGGTTATGGGAGGCGATGGTGGTTTTAGAGAAACAACACTGGGATTGTACCAAAGTGACCAAGATCCGCTGGCGGAAACGTTCAACAAAGACGTTTTAGCAGAAATATCTTTCATCAAAGTGAAAATCGTGAAAAGTGAACAAAAACTGAAAGAAATGGTACGTGATGAAAAAATAGATATAGGTATGGTCTTTCCGAAACAATGGAGCAGTAATCTGGATAAAGGCGAGTTGAGGGAAGTCGCTATTTTTTCTCAATCTGAAAACCAATTGAAAGCGTCGGTAATTGAATCGGTATTGCAGTCCTTTAGTGAGCGCGTCAAGACCGTTTCCGTCACCGCCAACACAGTGATCACTGACTTGACTGAGTCTGCAGCTGTTGCATCAGGTAAAGTCAATATGCGAGATGCTGCAACAGTAATCGCGTCAGACTTGAGTCATACCGCAAAAAATGACGTTCAAATAAACGAGAGATCGATTAGTGAAAAACTTGTTTCAGCCATGCAATATTACGCGGCGGGGATGGCAGCAATGTTTATGTTGTTCAATGCAACAATTGGAGCAAAATCTATTATTGAGGAGCGTGCAACAGAGACATTATCCCGATTAATGATATCTCCGACAAGTAATATATCGATTCTGTTTGGAAAATTTTTAGGCACGCTTTTATTTGCGAACATCCAGCTTTTGATATTCTTTACGGCAACTACTCTATTCTTTAATGTCAATTGGGGCGATAATGTACTGCAGGTTATTGCAGTGGGTATTTCTTATTCTGTCGCTGTTTCTGGATTATCAATGATGTTAGCTGCTGTTATTTCAGACGCCAAAACGACGGATGTTATAAGCGGTGTTGGTATTCAAATTTTCGCTATTTTAGGAGGATCAATGCTTCCCATTTATGTATTCCCTGATACGCTCAAGACTCTGGCAAATATTACCCCAAATAAATGGGCGCTAACAAGTTTTTTAGAAATCATGTCGGGTACGGCATGGCACGAGCTATCAGTACCAATCGTTGTATTGCTGATGATGGGCCTTGTATCGTTAGCAATTGGTACATGGCGATTGAGGGCAGGTTAAGGAGGAAAACGGATGAGGAAGATGTGGGCGATTTGTAGAATGGAAATACAACGGTTACTAAAAAAACGGCAAAGTTATCTTCTTATGTTTGCAATGCCATTATTGTTCACTTTCATTTTTGGATCGCTTTTCGGTACAGATGTTGAGGAGAAAATGATAGTCCTGTTTGTCGATCAGGATAGATCAGTCCTGTCTCAATCTTTATTCGACCAGATTGAAGAGAATAATACCCTTTTTGAGATTCGGAAAAGTTCTTCGAAAAAAGCAAAACAAATGCTCGAGTCAAAGGAGATGGGCGGAGCAATTATTGTATCAAAAGGGTTTCAAGAACGTATGCTTGCAAAGCAAGCGCCGAATGTCACTTTTCAGCATATTCCGGAGTTCTCTTCAACATCTACGATTACCCAAATTTTATCCAATAAGCTTGTGAAGTTGAAACTGGAGGTTTTAGCATCAAATAAGTGGAGTGAACACAGCGGTGAAGTCTGGCAAGTGATGTTTGAACGATTGAAAAACGCGCCGCAAACAAAGCCTTTAGCTATTGATAAAATAAACATCGACGAGAAAGCTACAGCACCACAAATGAGCGGAATATCTTCGAGTGCTTCGGGCTTTTCGATTATGTTTGTCATGATTGTGATGATGAGTGTCACCGGCACGATTTTGGAGGCGCGGAAAAATGGAGTTTGGTATCGTATGTTATCTACTCCTGCTTCAAGACTTGAAATTTCCACCGGTTATCTATTGTCTTTCTTCCTGATTGGTTGGATTCAGTTCGGTGCTTTGATGATCTTTACTCATTTTCTGTTCGGTGTACAATGGGGAGACCCATTTGCTGTCATCCTATTAGTTTCAGCTATGTTGTTTGCTATCGTCGGTTTAGGCTTATTGATTGCAGGAATGGTAAATACGGTAGAGCAGCAATCTTCAATCGGAAATATAGTTGTCGTTGCTACTTGTATGGTGAGCGGTGTCTATTGGCCGCTTGAAATTGAACCGGTGTTTATGCAAAAAATCGCAGAATTTTTACCACAAACATGGGCGATCAGAGGCTTCACGGATCTTGTCGCAACTGGAGGCACTCTCCTGGATGTGCTCGATAATGTCGCGATCCTGCTTGTATTTTCCTTATTATTCTTGTTTATTGCAATGAGGAGAATCAAGTTTGAATAAGAACTGTATGCAGTGGTTTAAAAATTGGCACGGGGAAATCCTTTGCCAATTTTCTTATTTTATAAAAAATTTTTTAGATAAATAGTTGTATTTCATTACAAAAAAAAGAGATACTTCTGTCATAGGTAAAAATTCATAATAAAATCTAATATTTTACATCAATTTTACAAACGATTAATATTAATGCAGTAACTTATAAATAAGAGCATTTGATTATTTTTGGATGGTGTTTATCCATGAATCAACCTCGCATTTACATCCATCTGTGAAATTCATTCCTAACTCTATTACATTGTATTCTAACCCTTATTTTTCACTTCAGGACAGCTTAGTTCTTTGCCTTAAAAAGTTTAATTGGAAGGAACAGTTCATAATCTACAAGCTGAGCAAAGTAGATGATGGTTTCGGTGTGCGACGCCGGAAAATTTCCCTATTTTAATAGAAAAGGAGAATGTCCTGCTTGAGCAATATTAAACATTGCGCGGTATATTGGAGTTCATGGTGTCAAAGTGATAATCAGGCAAAACAAGAATTTCTTATAGAAAAAAACTCATATATGGAAATGAAGGTGTCTTTATGCATATAACTATTGGAGATATTGCAGAGGAAATTAAAACCGTAACTCCTTCAACAAAATGTGAGGAAGTCTACAGGATGTTTAATGAAATTCCATCTTTAGAGGGAATTGTTGTATGTTCGGACGAACAGCCAGTTGGACTGGTCATGAAAACCCATTTTTATCAAAAGCTTTCTACTAAATATGGCTTTGACCTTTTTATGAAACGAACCATCGACCTCGTCATGGACCAGGAACTATTGACGGTTGATTACTCTGTGCCAATTGCGGAAGTTAGTGCGCTTGCGATGAATCGAAAACAGGGAAATATTTATGACTGCGTTATTGTTACCAAAAAGGACCGCATGTATGGAATTGTAAGCATACGGGAATTGTTGATCAAATTGTCAGAGGTGCAAATTCGCATTGCACGTTACTCCAATCCGCTTACCGGTCTGCCGGGAAATTCCGTCATTGAGGAAACATTACAGGAAGTATTATCCTACAGGAGCTTTAGTGTCCTCTATATCGACATCGACTCATTTAAAGTTTTTAACGATACATATGGCTTTAGAGAAGGGAATGAATTAATTCGCGAAACAGCTAATATTGTAACGGAGACGATTCTAACTGCTGATAACGAACCTTCATTTGTTGGACATATTGGCGGCGATGATTTTATTGCAGTTATTCCACATTTTCATCATGAAGGAATATGCAATTCAATCATCACTCGCTTCGACAATTCGATCCACCGTTTTTATTCAAAGGAAGATTTGGAAAAAGGTTATGTGCAAGCAATCAGCAGACAGGGAATACTTGAAAATGTCCCTCTGGTAAGTATTTCGATTGCAGTCATTCAAAATACTAATAATTCACTTACAACAGTCGAGCAATTAAGCAAAAAAGCTGCTAAAGTGAAAAAAAGATGTAAGGCTGTTAAGAAGAGCGTGTTTCTTACCCTTGAAGATTTGGATGAAGAGTTCATTAAATTAGTCTAATGCAAAAAACCCTCGCGAGCCGTGAGGGTTTTTTTGACAAATCCTATTAGATTAGTCCGGTTAAGGAAGAAATTGTTTATCAGGCAAATTCTTTGCATTTAGTAGGGTGTGATAATGGCAAACTCCCATCAATTAATGTTGGTTTCGGTTTTCCAAGTCCAAAGCCCTGACCCATCTGAACTCCTAGGTTCTGTAAAAATCTCAGCTCTGATAATGTCTCAATTCCCTCTGCTATGATCAATGTTTCAGATTGCGATGCAAATTCCAAAAGCAGTTCGACTAAATGTTGCTGCGCCGGATGTTCACTGATATTTCGAATCAGAGATTTGTCTAACTTTATAAATTCCGGTTTTAAATAAACCAGCGTTTTTAAGCTGTTATAGCCCGTCCCTGCATCATCTACTGCAATGCGAAATCCCTGCTCCCGATAATGCTCAATCATTCTTTCGAACTGGCTATAGTCAATGACGGCTTCTTTTTCAGTAAGCTCCAACACAATCTGGTTTGGAGAAAGATTGTGTTTAGCAAGCAATTCCAGCGTTTTGCCGCTTTGATAAGCAGGATCTGCCAGCACTTGAGGCTGGATGTTAAGGAACACGAGTTTGTCCTTGTGATATTGTGAGCTATTAATTTGTTCAGAGTATCTTTCAAGAGAAAGATTACGCAAAAAATGTTCTACTAAAAAGATGTCGCGGCTTTTACCCACATAATCATAGAACTTTTCTGTCGTCGAGAACAGCGGGGTAGTTTGCGGGCGGTTTAGAATTTCAAATCCAATTGTCCGGCCTTCTTCTAATGAAAGGATTGGCTGAAATACAGTATTTACTTTTTCAGCTTGCATAAGCCTCTGGAGTTCTTCATTTTTTTTAAATTCTTGATAGAGAACATCCCGGTTAGATTTTAGAAAACCAAGGAAACTTATACAATTAATCATGCGGTTATTTTTCATACGTTCACCTTGTTGAAAATTGTCGATTATATACTATTATTATAGTTCTTTAATTCCTTTTGCTATTTTAAATGTTTGTTAAATTTAAGTAAATGCTCAACTATTTACCTGAGTTGGTATTTACCAAGTTACTTAATAAAAATTTATGGTACGAAACTCCTCCGAACTCCCCCGGCAGATGAGAAAATCAATCAAATGGTATCTATTCATTCTATAGAATGTTATAAGGAACAAAGTGGTAATGAAAAACACAACATCTATCAGCGTTATTTGTTGGTTTTCAATAGGTCAAAATACCTATATTCGTATATGGTATAATGGATATACAATTCTAAAAAAACTTCCAGTATATTTGGGGTGGAGAGAGCAAATGCGGTTAATCACGTTAGATAGATGTGAATCGGGAATAAAATTAGGCCAATCCATTTATAATCAGAACGGACAAATCCTTTTAGCAAAAGGGACAGAGCTGACAGATGGCTTAATTGAACGATTAATAAAATTTAATATTTCTACAGTTTACATAGAAGATGAAGCATCAGAAGGAATTGAAATCATTGAGTCCATTCCCGCGGAGTTACGTACAGAAGCTGTAAATGTAATAACAGAAGGGTTAACAACCATTGCCGGTTTACAGAAAAACAACGCAAATATTGAGGGAATGATGAAAACTGGCAGAGCGATACGAAGCTTTCAAAAAATATTTAAAGATATCCTAAGTTGTTTAACCGACAATCCGACTGCACTTAATTTATTGGCAACGACCAAGGCACATGATAATTATGTGTATACACACAGTCTTAATGTAAGCATATACGCCTGCCAGTTGGCCTTAGAGAACGGGCTGCCGCTTAAGAACATTGAAGAACTTGGATTGGGGGCAATGTTGCATGATGTGGGAAAGATGTATATCTCACCGGAGATTTTACATAAACCTGGAAATTTAACAGCAGAGGAATATAAGCATGTAAAGACTCATACCGAGCTGGGGTTTGACATTCTTCGCAAGGTTCATGAAATCCCTTTACCTGTTTCCCATTGTGCACTTCAACATCATGAAAGAAACGATGGGTCTGGATATCCGCGAGGTTTAAAGGGAAACGAAATCCATAATTACGCAAAAATCCTCAGTGTGGCAGATGTATTTGATGCATCGACAAGTCATCGTGTATACAGACCAGCGATGCTGCCACATAAAGGTATTGAATTGCTTTACGCCGGGAGCGGCACCAAGTTTGAAAGTAAACAAGTTGAACTATTTAAAAATTGTATTGCTATCTATCCGCAAGGACTAACCGTAAGACTAAATGACGGAAGAACCGGAATCGTCAGCAAATATAATTTTAATGCAGTTGGGCGCCCTGAGATCAGAATTATCAGGAACGAAGATGACCAGGAAGTCAAACCATACGAAATCGATTTATCAGCTAATGAAAATTTAACTGTTGAAATTGTAGATGCAGATGCATTGTTATATTGATAAGTAAAGAAAAACCCGTGATACATGGGTTTTTCTTGCTTCAGGACGGGTGTCCAAGTGAGTTAGGGCTTTAAATGTCACACATTATGGTTTCACTTAAATAAAGCGGGCTTTTGCTTGAATCAACTCGAGTTTTCGCTTAAACAGCTGAATGAATAAACTACTCCTCTATATCCTCTGTAATTCCAATAAAAACATCTTGCACAACTAATTTTTTCCATGCCCAACAAACACCTTGAAATTATAGAAAATTAGTGTATAATTCAATAAAGGTCAAAGTTAGTCAAAGTCAAACAGCGAAATTATGACCATTAAAAATGATAATAACAATAAAAGGAGGAGTCACAGGATGTATTGTGAAAGATGTAATGAAAATCACGCTACTATTAAGTTAAGTATGAATCTGAACGGCCAATACCATGAATTAAAATTGTGCTCCACTTGCTATAAAGAAGAGCGTAATAAACTTGGTGCAGCCATGGGTGGAATGAATTTTGGGAATGATCCATTTGAAGGCTTCTCTCATTCATCTAAGCCATTTGATAAAGTTAAACAGCCAGAAGCAGGACGCAAACAACAAAGTGGCGGTGGAGGATTGATCGGGCAATACGGACGCAATCTTACGGATGCTGCAAAAGCTGGCCTTGTTGACCCCGTGATCGGGCGCGATAAAGAAGTAAGCAGAGTTATCGAAATTTTAAACCGCCGCAATAAAAATAACCCGGTCCTGATTGGGGAACCAGGTGTCGGTAAAACCGCTATTGCAGAAGGCTTGGCTTCAAAAATTGCTGAAGGTTCTGTCCCGGCTAAACTCCGCAATAAAGTAGTTTATATGCTTGATGTTGCTTCCTTGGTTTCTAATACAGGTATCCGCGGCCAATTCGAAGAGCGCATGAAGCAGCTGATTTCTGAATTGCAGGAACGAAAAAATGTGATTTTATTTATCGATGAAATTCACCAAATCGTTGGAGCGGGATCTGCTGAAGGCTCGATGGACGCAGGAAATATCCTGAAGCCTGCGCTTGCACGCGGTGAATTGCAGCTTGTTGGGGCAACTACCCTTTCAGAGTATAGAAAGATTGAAAAAGATGGCGCGCTTGAACGCCGATTCCAACCCGTTCAAGTTGATGAGCCGACTACTGAAGAAGCGTTAGCGATTTTACATGGCTTAAAAGAGAGTTACGAAACGTATCATGAAGTCACATACAGTGATGAAGCCCTTAAAGCAGCTGTGGAGCTTTCACATCGCTATATCCAGGACCGCTTCCTGCCTGACAAAGCCATCGACTTGATGGATGAAGCAGGATCAAAACTCAATTTGACGATTGAGGGCGGCAATGAAGATCATGTAAGAGAGCGGCTTGCGCAAATTCATCAAGAAAAAGAAGAAGCGTTAAACGAAGAAGCTTATGAAAAAGCAGCTGCACTTCGCGATGAAGAAGCAAACTTAGAAAAGCTTCTTCAGACAGGACTAAACACCGAACGTCTGATTGTATCTGTCGAAGATATTCAAAGCATCATCGAAGAAAAAACCGGCATTCCTGTTGGGAAACTCCAGGAAGACGAGCAAATCAGAATGGTCCACCTTCAAGAAGGAATTTCCAAGAAGGTAATTGGGCAGGAAGAAGCTGTGAAAAAAGTAAGTAAGGCGATCCGCCGAAGCCGCGCCGGACTAAAATCGAAAAACCGCCCAATCGGTTCATTCCTATTTGTAGGTCCAACCGGTGTAGGGAAAACTGAGCTATCAAAAGCACTTGCTGAAGAATTATTCGGCGATAAAGAATCCATGATCCGCCTTGATATGAGTGAATTCATGGAAAAACACAGTGTTTCTAAATTAATTGGTTCACCTCCTGGATATGTAGGACATGAAGAAGCAGGGCAATTAACAGAAAAAGTACGCAGAAACCCATACAGTATTATTTTAATGGATGAAATTGAAAAAGCGCATCCAGATGTCATGCATATGTTCCTGCAAATTTTGGATGATGGCCGTCTAACTGACAGCCAGGGCCGCACTGTAAGCTTTAAAAATGCAGTTATTATCATGACAAGCAATGCAGGCGTTGGTGAAAAGCGCAATGTAATGGGCTTTGGTGCAAGCTCAGCTATTGAGGAAGCTTCAATCCTGCAATCGCTCGGGGGATTCTTCAAACCGGAATTCCTAAACCGATTTGACAGCATTATCGAATTCTCAGCATTGAAGAAAGAAGACCTGCTGCAAATTGTCGATATTATGTTGAAAGACCTGGATCAAACTCTCGCTTCACAAGGCTTAACCTTGGAAGTTTCAACTGAAGCGAAAGAAAAATTAGTTGCGCTTGGATACAATCCTGCTTTCGGTGCAAGACCGCTGCGCAGAGTCATCCAAGAACAACTTGAGGATGCAATTGCCGACTTTATCTTTGAACAACCTGAAGTGAAAGACTTCAAAGCAGTCGTTGAATCTGATCAAATCAAAATTATCGCAGTGTCTGCTATATAATCTTAAAAACGCCTCCCTTGGCTCTGGCCTGGTAGGCGTTTTTTTATTTATAGATAAGTTTGGAGACCAACAACATAATAATGATAGCTATTCGTTTTCTTTTTATAAGGACAGGTGACTGCTAAACAACTAACCATTTTTAGAAAAATATAAAAAACCAGCTCATCGCTGGTTCAATCATGTTAACACTTTATGCACATAAACCACCAACACATGGCATGAGTATCAATGAGGGGTGCCTGTCACCTTGTACAACATATGCAAGTGACACAGCATTGAATAATTTGTTATTGACTGTGAAGTTCATCTTCGAAATAAAAAGTTGATGGATGCTCTTTTACGGTATAAGAGTACTCCTTCATGTTCTTTACATACTGCCATTTATTTATTGTTACTAGTTCATCAGTGGTTTTTATTCTTACTATTTCACCAGTCTTGTACTTGTTTTTATCTGCCACCTTTTCACCTCATTTTTTTAAAATAAATAAGCACGATTAGCGGTGCTTATTTATCGTCATTTTCTTTTTCTACTATTCGTATCCCGATTAATAATTGTATGGTTTGATGTGGTAGAAAATGAATATCTTTTAACTTCGGATCTAAATAAGAAATCTCAACTGTGCTTTCAGGATTTAGCCGTTCATGGTCTTGTGTAATTTGTTCAATTTTACGATCCAACTCCTTTTGGTTATTGGCGAAAGTGATTGTAGTCATAGTCATTTATCAACACTCCTTTTAAATCTATGTTTAGACACAAAAGGTGACGCCATTCCTCCAATCCACTTTAGCAATTTGTCCATAGGATTAATCCTTAACTTCTATTTTACCATTATCACCAAATTTAATCTTTATTATGTTCCTATCTGATGTAAATAGGAAAAGCACCTGGTTCTTTCACAATGTAATAAGTTAAAGGGAAAAATGAATGCAAGCTGTCTAAATAACAGGAATTTGCCGAATAATACTATCATAATTTTGAGTAACTGTTCGTTTTTCAATTAAAGAATTGCTTTGGACAAAGGAAAAAGCAGCTCAATACTGCTTTTTTCTTGATCCCGTTCACGATCGATTGTGGTATTCTTTATCATCAACGTGTTGTAACTCGAGAATTTAATGTGACCTGAATGCGAAGAGCTGGCAAATCTCCATGAAGCATAACTTAATTCGAGAGACCGGTACGTCTTAATAATCGCTTGATGGCAACGTTCGATTTTTGAAGAACCTCGTTTTTATCCATGGTGAGCAATTGGCGATCTCTCATTAGCACATGGCCGTTTACCATTGTAAGAACAACGTCTGAGGATTTTGCTGAATACACAATGCGTGTATAAATATTTTCTTTAGAGTTTACTTCGGGCTCATTTGGCCAGGAGTGCGGTTTTCGTAAGTCGAGCATAACAATATCCGCGTTCTTGCCGACCTCAATGCTGCCGATCTCTTTCTCTAGTCCCATCGCACGGGCACCGCCGAGGGTTGCCATTTCAAAAGCTCGTTGCGCACTAGGTTGAATTGTCGGAATCATATGAAGACCTTTTTGAAGCAGGGCAGCCAGCCTTGTTTCAAGGATAGCGTCCAAATTATTATTGTCAGATCCATCAGCCCCAATCCCAATATTCACGCCACGTTGGAGCATTTTAGGTATAGGAGCGATACCGGAGGCAAGATAAAGATTTGCTGACGGACAATGGGTGGCATGGCAGCCACGTCGGGCCATAATATCGATTTCTTGGTTATTAAGATGAACGCAATGTGCCAGCACGGTCCTGGGGTTAACCAATCCAACTGAATCTAAGTAGACAACCTCCCTCATACCGGTGCGTTCTACAATCGTCTGTTCTTCCTCTTCGGTTTCAGACGCATGCGTATGAACATGAGCGCCATACTCAGCGGAAAAGTCCGCAGTTAATTTTAAAAGCTTTGTCGTAGAAGTGGGTGCATATCGCGGGCAGAAGCAGTAACGAAGTCGACCTCCATCGACACCATCCCATTTTTCATATAGATCGACACTTTCACAGAAAGCTACCTCGGTTGGTTGAATCATTATTTCTGGAACTTCGACGCCTGGCTGCTGCCTATCAATCATTGCCTTTCCGGCGAAGCCGCGGATACCCGTTTGTGCCATCGCCTCAAAACAGCTGTCTGTATGGAAGGTTGTCTCCATATCATAGATCGCTGTTGTCCCTCCAAGTAGAAGTTCTGCGATACCTAACATACTAGACCAAAAATTTGAGTCCGCATCGTGTGCAGCTTCCAATCTTAGAGTTGTATTTAGCCACTGCTCCAGCGTCTGGTCCGCGACAAGATTGCGTTGCAGTGTCTGGGTTAGATGCAGATGTGTTTGGATCAATCCTGGAATCACGGTCTTGCCATGAGCATTTATCACCTCGTCAACTTCGTCAACGATGTTGCCCAGGTTCCCGATAGCTTGAATTTTCCTTCCTACAATCAGAATATCTTGATCCTCCAGGACCGCGCGGTTCTTGTTCATGGTAACGATGGTTCCGCCACGAATCAAGGTTCGTTTTTTACCCTTTGAGTGTCTTTTGTCTGTCATGAAAAATCCCTCTTTCCCTTAGTATGAGATTACATGTTATTGAGGTTTAACTGCTGATAATATTGGCCTTTTGTCTGACCTGGCGGTGCGTTTTACATTGAATCCACCGGTTTATTTATCGTTTAGCATGTAAGCCGAGAACGTTTTGACATGTACAGTAAGCCGGTTCAACATTGATACCACTTGTCAGGTGCAGGCGGAATGCTCTGCTCGAAGTGAAACACGTTGCCAGGGTCATATTTCCGCTTTACGTGACGCAGTCTAGGTACATTTCCACCATAATAAGCGGTTAAATAATCATCGATGCAGAGATCTGGATTCCCTAGATAGTCGCCTTCCGTAAAAGGAAGTAGACGGTCGCGCAGTGTTTCCAACTCGCATATTCGTTCATCCGCATTTTCGCCGCGTAACCACTCAATGTTATATAGCAGGAAAAATTCGGCTTCGCGATAGAAGTACGCAGTGTCAGCAGGTGATTTATCCTGAGCTGCACCACCTAATGAAAATAGAAGAACATTAAAGAGCGGGGATGTTGTATTCTGTAAAGTTTCGCGAATGATTCTGACCGCCTGCGGAGGAAGAGGCCTCAACGCAAAGGCACCGGATGACTTGTATTCCGGTCTTGAAGATGTAAACACAGCAGTAGACTCTCCGAATAGTTCGATGGCTTCATCCCAACCTACCATTTCAATGGTTGTACTAACCGGACGTCCTGTATTCAATAGAGGTGCAAGTTCTCTTCGCGCCTCCTCCGGCGTACCCCAAAACACACCTAAAGCTTTTAACGGCAGTTTTTGAAATCTTTGTGATGGAAAGCATCGTGACCACAAATCCAGGTGAGAGAACCATCTTCTATCAGCTTTTAAAAAGAATTTCTGCCAGGCATGAATGATTTCTTCAACCAGTTGGTTCCAATCCCAGCCGATATTAAACCAGGTGACTGGTTTAGCTGGGTAAACCTTTAGAACAATAGATGTGACAATCCCGAAATTACCCCCTCCTCCACCACAGGCGGCCCAGAACAGGTCCTTATGTTCATTATTTTTGGTTACATGTAATATGCGCCCATTTGCATCAACCATTTCAAGATAGAGCAGGCTATCACAAGTCATACCATGTCGGCGCAGGAGTGGACCCATGCCACCGGTCAGCACCAAACCGGATATACCTACATCAGCGCAGGTCCCACCTACGTGGGTAAGGCCCTGTTCGAAAAGGTTTGCTGTACAGTTCCTGGCCAGTAACACCAGGCTGCACCGTAGCAACTCCCTTCGATTTATCAACATGCAACTGTTTCATTTCGCTTACATCAATCACGATTACGCCCGTAGCGGTTGAAAACGATTCGTGATTATGTCCACCGCTGCGCACGCGGATGGGTACATCGTGAAAGCGCGCCCATTTAATTGCATTTTGAACATCGCGCGTATTTTGGCAATAAACAATTAAATCAGGGAATCTTTTTTTTGAGGTGAAAAAATTCGCATCCAAGCGAGCTTCGTTATAACCTGGTTCACCAGGAAAAACGATTCGTCCAGTGAGTTTAGGACAAGATGTTTCTTTGTGTTCATCCATGTAGTAGTCCTCCATTCATATAGATATCGATCGTAAAACAAAGGGGAAATTCTACTGGGGTTGTATAAGATCGAAACGGCGTCATTGGAAAGACATTGGTTCTTGCAGACAAGCAGATTTTGTGACTCAGAAAAGCAAAGAATATGACAGAGATGGAGCAAGAAGTTCTGCCTGATGTAGCACTCACACCGAAATCAAAAGATTGTGCGAAAAAGTGAACTTGAACTCGAAAAACCGATTGATTAATAACAGTCCAAGAGAAAAACATGGAATAAAGACTCTTGTCATCGGTTCAATTGTCTTTCTTTTGAGAGATTTTAAACAATGTAGGGTGTTCATTGTTGAGTAACGTTCAAAAGCAAAAAGTCGTCAATAAGTTAAATTCAACTGATGTTTCTGTGCACAGTTGTTAAACTAGTTATATGTTATGTGGCACAGGACATGTTGTAACGGCATATCACCATTTTAATCTTGAGTGAGGTTTTTTGTTTTTGTAAAGAGATAGAAAGTTAAAGGAATGAAGGCATTCAACCCTGTGCAAAAGAAGCAGCCAGGGTGTGAACAGTTAACAAAAAACAGTTTGGAATAAAAAAATCCGCAGACTGTAGACAAACTCGACTAATATCGAGTTTGCCTACAGTTTTTTTATTTATGTCTAATTTTTAAAATGGGACTGTTGATTTCCGTTCCAACCGCTTCGCTTTCCGCGGGCGGC
>NZ_PGVA01000053.1 GCF_002860125.1 Bacillus canaveralius | reverse complement strand
TGATTTTTATTCCATTTTTTCATCCTTGACTTTTTCATAGATTTTTTGTGCAACGCTAGTGATAAAAGAATAATAAACTAATATTCTTAATCATTATTTTCTCTACTAACGTATAAAAATGTTTTGATATTTTTTTTTTACTAAAATTGATATTTGCTTTGATATATAGGAAAAAACTTCCTTAATATTAGGTTCATTCTTATCTAATAAGATTCCAAAAACCGTTCCACTATGGGCTATAACAAGACCGCCTCGGCATACATTAGCTAATTGTTCAAATTCATTAAAATAAGGTTTTGGTAATAGTTTTTGATTTATATGCGCACTAATTGTGGCGGCCTTACAAATAAAAGATAAGTTCCTTTTCCTGAACCCTTCCTTTACAAGCTCATACGCTTCTGTAAATTTATTTTGGTCATGGAAATGATATGGTTTTGCTAATTGATTAAATTGAAGGGTATCAACCACTCCTCCGACATCAATACCAACTAGTAGGAAAGGAGGTAAGGAACCAAAGCTTTCAATAAGTTCTCCATTTATATAGTCATAAGCAACAACATCATCATACATGACTCCATCTGTAGGCTCGATTTCAATCGCAATCGAAGAAAGCATGGGTTCTGTCAAAGGCAGAGAATAACTATGTGCAATTGCTTTCATGGCAGCCATGATATCAGCTGAACTGCTTGCCATTCCCTTGCCAACTGGAATATTTGAACGAATATGCAGGTGGCCGCCTCCTTGCAAACCAAACTTCTGACATAGTTTTTGGCAAGCTTCTTTTGCTTTTACATTTGAATGTAATCCAGTAATTTCAGAACCTGTTGGATCCGGTATAAAGATAGCCTCACTTCTTAAACTTGGTATTGGCAGCGTTATTAAGAAAGGACGTTCACCTATTTTACCTTGTACAAGTTCCCCAAATGTACCGTTACAATTTCCCTTCCCTAGTCTCATTGTATAAGCACCTATTCTACAGAATTAATATATTATATTGTCCTAGCAATAAAGAAATAATAAAAAATAGAAACACACAAATTGTCGCTGAGGTTTTCATCACTAGAATGGTATGTAAAATATCATCTGGTTCAATTTGTCTAACCGGTTCCCCCATTTTGGCGCGATGAGAAGGAACTCCGAAATAAAAATTTGTGCCCCAAAGTTGAATATTAAGTGCACCAGCAATTGCGGCCTCAGGATAGCCGCTATTTGGACTCGGATGTAAACTAATAGACTTCCCTATCCACACTACCGGATGAGGAAGAGCGCGAGGATCACCAATTATTCGATCAATCAAATAAGCCGTAAGAATATAAATTGAATGTGACAGCATCCTGTATATTAGCCTAATTGATTCCTAACTGCTTCACAAGTTGCCTTATAGACAAAGCATCCGATCGCATTCCCTATAGTCGTAGCTGTGCCTGCAAAAAGATGAATAGGATAGCTAGTATTTTGGCTGGATGCCAAAACAATAGAATCCATAGTCGTGCCTAAAAGGACTAGGGCCATGCACTCTGCTGCCCCATTTCCAATTAGAATGTGCTCGGGTGTAACAGCATTCTTTTCAGCAAGCTTCTATTTTAACAATCGCTGTCTGGGATCTGGATAATGAACAATCGTATCAAGCTGATCCCGCAGCCTCTCCATCACTCTAGGGGGTGGACCGAGCGGATTGATATTGGCACTGAAATCCAACAATTGTTTCGACTCGCGTCCAAAAAGCAGCTTAGCTGTTAGAAGATCTCCGCCATGTCCATATTTTTCAATCCACGCCATTAAAATTCGATTCCTTTCACAGCCGGAATTCCTTCATTATAATAATGCTTCACTGCTTTCATTTCCGTAACTAAATCAGCGCAAGCCATTATTTCTTCTTTTGCGGAACGCCCTGTAATGACAAGATGCATTTGCGATGAGCGGTTTTTTATCAAATGAATAACCTCCTGCAAAGGAAGAACATCATGGATTGGAAACTTCTCAATCGCAAGTGCATTGTTAAGTTCATCTAGAATGACAACGTCATATTGACCAGAAAGTACCTTTTCTTTCGTAAACGTCCAAGCTGCTTTTAATGCCTCGCGATGTTCCTCTGGAGTCTTTGTCCAGGTAAAGCCGACTCCCGTTTGATAGATTTCGATGCCTAATTTATCAAACGTGATTTTTTCCCCATATGTTCTTTGCGGAGATTTAATAAATTGAATCACTAATACTCGTTTTCCCCGACCTGCTGCACGGATCGCAAGACCGAGGGCAGCCGTTGTTTTCCCTTTTCCGTCACCCGTATAAACTAACACAAGTCCGCTCTGCTTTTTGTTTTCTGCTTGTTCTTCCATATCCTTATCTCTCCATTACAGCTGCATTGTTTTTTTCTTCAAACCATTTTATTTTTTCTCGTAATTGCACCACTTCTCCGACAAGTACAATAGCGGGATGCGTGATTTGCTCATTTGCTGCTCTTTCTTCAATCGATTCTAGGGTTCCGGTTACTGTCTTCTGTTGTTCAGTTGTTCCCCATTGAATAATGGCGACAGGCGTATCTGAACGTTTTCCATGCTCAATCAGCTTTTTGCAGATGTAGCTTAAATTCCCAACGCCCATATAAAAAGCAATCGTATCAATACCTTGCGCCAGCGCTGACCAATTCAAGTGGTCTTCTTCCTTTTCTGCACGGCCGTGACCAGTTACGATGGCGAAGGAAGACGCGTAATCGCGATGCGTAACTGGAATTCCCGCGTAGGCAGGCGCTGCAATTCCTGATGTAATTCCAGGTACTATTTCATAAGGTATGCCATGTTCAGCCAATACTTCCGCCTCTTCGCCAACACGTCCGAATACACAAGGATCGCCCCCTTTTAACCGGGTTATTGTCTTTCCATGCGATGCTTTTTCTACTAAAAGCTCATGAATTTGCTCTTGAATCAATTGGTGTTTTCCTGGGAGTTTCCCGCAAAAAATCAGTTCTGCATCGCCCTTTGCGTACTGGAGCAGTGCTTCGTTCGCTAAGCGGTCATATAAAATGACATCCGCTTTTTGAATACATTCCATCCCGTAAACGGTGATGAGCTTTGGATCTCCCGGTCCTGCACCTACAAGATAAACTCTTCCTTTTGTCATATTCTATCTCCTTACCCTTACTCTTTAGAAATGCCTGCTGAAGTAAATGTCGCCATTTCTTTTAGCATTAACGTGGCTGACTGTAAAATCGGAAACGCAACCGCCGCTCCGCTTCCTTCTCCTAAGCGCATGCCTAAATCAAGGATTGGCTGCTTCCCTAATAACTGAAGGGCTATATCGTGTCCAGGTTCGACCGAACGATGTCCGACAATCATGTATTCACTTGCATGGCTGCAAATTTCCTTTGCCAATAGGGCAGCCACCGTACAAATAAAGCCATCTACTAAAATCGGAATACGATGACTAGCTCCTGCTAACATTGCCCCTGTAATCGCAGCCATTTCTAGCCCACCGACCTTTGCTAATACGTCAATCGGGTCGTTTCGGTCTGGCTTTCGCGCTTCTATTGCACGAACAATTACCTCTTGCTTATGGGGAATTTCCCCAGAATCGATTCCTGTTCCGCGCCCTACCAGCTTATCGATCGATTGTCCGCTTAAGACAGCTAAAACCGCACTGCTTGCAGTTGTATTGCCAATTCCCATTTCGCCAAGAATCAAGCATTTACTTCCTTGTTGAATCATTTTCTCTGCTCGTCCATATCCTACTGCTATCGCTTTGTCTGCTTCTTCTCTTGTCATCGCATCTTGTTTATAAAAATTTGCTGTACCATATCGAACTTTTTGATTCACAACACCATCAGCACATATATCTTGAGCAACCCCAACATCGACAACTTCGAACGCAGCACCGATTTGTTTGCTGAACACATTAATGGCTGCACCTCTATTTAAAAAGTTCATAACCATTTGTACGGTAACCTCTTGAGGATAAGCGGATACTCCTTCTTCTACAACACCGTGATCCGCAGCAAACACGATCACCCCCGGCGGTGTTACAACAGGGAACTCGTCTGAAGTCATTTCGGCCAGCTGTATCGCCATTCCCTCTAATCTTCCCAAGCTCCCTAGCGGCTTTGTTAGAGTATCAATATACGCCCGCACTTTTTGGCCGATTTCTTTATCTAATGGTGGTATTTCCGTTAATAAATGACTCATGGAGTTATCCCCCTTTTTTGAAATTCCGATACTTTTTGCTCAATGAAATCAAGTTTTACATGTCCTCTTACATGGTCCGCTAGACGATCAAACGCTTCTTCGCGTAATTGATTAAAGGAAATGCGATTGTGTATCGGCGCTAATCTTTTTGTTTGGCGAAGCTGATTCAACAGGTCCTCGCGAAAAGCATCATTATGAAAAATACCATGAAAATAGGTACCGATTACTTGTTCATTTTTACTTTTGCCGCCGTCTGGTCGAAAAGCTGTCTCTATAAGTGCTTCACATTGGCTCGTAGGCTCCGTCTCACCCATATGTATTTCATAGCCTGTCACTCGATAGCTTTTTCCATAGAGAGCAAGACGGCCCTCTGATAATAGGGTTGTCTTCTCTTTAGTAATCGTCGTACGGATTGGCAGCAAGCCTAGCCCATCGATTGCTTGATGCTGCGACTCAATCGCGTACGGATCCTTAATGTCTTCCCCCAGCATTTGATACCCGCCGCAAATTCCGATTATGACCGATTTTTTCTTGCGATGTAATTCCAATATTTTTTCCGCAATGCCGCTTTCCTTTAAAAATAGAAAATCGTCTATCGTATTTTTACTTCCAGGCAAAATAACTAGATCTGGTTCCTGTAATTGCTCTTTTCTTTTAATAAAACGGACATCACAATCAGGCTCCACGAAAAATGGATCGACATCGGTAAAATTGGATATTTTCGGATATTGAATGACCGCGATATCTAATTCTTTTTCTGTATTTTGAGCGGCTGTATATTGATTTAAAATAACGGAATCCTCAGCATCGATATTTAACTGATCCATATAAGGAATGACACCTAAAACAGGTTTTCCTGCATATTCTTCAAACCAAGTTAATCCGGACTCTAATAGACGAATATCACCCCGAAATTTATTAATGATGACACCAATCACCCGGTCCCGATCTTCCGGCTCCATTAGCTGAAGGGTACCTACTAAACTGGCAAATACACCTCCTTTTTCAATATCACCGATCAGTATAACCGGTGCGTTAGCCATCCGTGCGACACGCATATTCACTAATTCACGATCATTCAAATTTACCTCAGCTGGGCTACCGGCCCCTTCAATCACTATCCGTTCAAAGGTTTGAGAGAGTTCTGTCAGGGACTCCTTAATAAGCTCGATCCCTGTTTGAAAAAATTCCTGTCTATACGTTCCAGCTTCCATGTTTTTATATGGTTTTCCATGGACAACGATTTGAGATTCATTATCACGGTTCGGCTTAATTAAGATCGGATTCATATGTGTCGTTGCCTGAATTTTGGCTGCCTCCGCCTGTACCCCTTGTGCTCTTCCTATTTCCTTCCCGTCAATTGTGATGTAGGAATTCAACGCCATATTCTGGGATTTGAATGGAACGGTTTTATGGCCGTCCTGTGTGAAAATACGGCAAAATGCCGTAACGATCACACTCTTCCCGACATCCGAATTTGTACCTTGAAACATGATTGGGAGTGCTTTAGCCATTTACTTTATGCTCCTTACATTGCTTAATCCAATTTTCAACCATTTCCGGGCATGAGCCAAAATGAAAATGGGTATAGCCGGCAATCAGGTTCCCTTTCATATATCCTTCTTGTTTCGTGCCGCGCATCCCTTTGGTTTGGTATGCATATTGAATGTTCGTTTTCGGGTGGAAGGTAGAATAATGAAACTCATGACCTTTTGCTTTGAGATTCCCATCAAATAAGAAATTTCCTTGCTCTCCTGTTACTTCACGATATCCTAATGCTGCAAGCTTTGATTGCATTTTAACCATCCCAGGGATAACACCTACCATTTCATACTTCTTTTCATCGGTGGTTTCAAGCGCTTCTGTTAAAAACATAAAGCCGCCACATTCTGCCAAAGTCGGCAGGCCATTTTCAATCGCTGTTTGGATGGAGCTCTTTACCTCAGTTTGGTGTGCGAGCTCTTTAGCGAATTCCTCTGGAAAACCTCCGCCGATATATAAACCGTCGACATAGTCCGGAAGAATTTCGCCGCGCAATGGGGAGAATTCTACTACCTCTGCTCCGAACGCCTCTAGCATTTCAAAGTTTTCTTGATAGTAGAAATTAAAGGCTGCATCTCGTGCCACCGCAATCCGAACCGTTTGTTTATCCCTTCTACCAAACTGGGACTCTCTCATTTCCAGCAGCGGTGCTTGCGCTAACTCGTACAATTTCTCAACATCCACCGTTTCAAGCACTAGATGACCAAGCTGGTCGAAAAACGGATCCAGTTCACCGCGTTCTACGGACGGAATTAAGCCTAAATGACGCTCCGGGATGGCAATGTCGGAATCCCTTTTCAGATACCCGAGAACCGCGATCCCGCACTCCTGTTCAATGGCTGTTTTCACAATTTTAAAATGCCCTTCGCTCCCGACGCGGTTTGCGATTACACCGACTATGTTCGTTCCATCTAGAAAGGCTTGAAATCCCTTAACAATCGCCGCTGCGCTTCGTGCCATACTGGCACAATTCACAACCAGAACAACCGGACTTTTGGTAATGATACTAATTTCAGCTGTTGTACCATCGTTATTTGTTGGGTTTTTCCCGTCAAAGAACCCCATAACTCCTTCAATGATCGAAATATCCGCACCATCACTGCCTCGATTGACAATCTCTTTTACCATCTCGTGATTCAGCATCCAGCTGTCTACATTTCTGGAAACTCGGCCTGTAACCGCCGTATGATACGTCGGGTCAATATAGTCCGGTCCGCATTTAAAACCTTGAACCGTGTACCCCTTTTTTCGTAAAGCTGACATCAGTCCAATTGTCAGTGTGGTTTTTCCTACACCGCTTCCTGTACCTGCAATAACAAGTCTGCGACCTGTCATCTTTTTCGCCCCCTTTCAGTATCCTGTGCTGATTTAATAGGGAATGATGGCAACTGAAATCGTGACATTCCCTGATTTTTTCTTCACGAGTTCCAATTTTTCCGCGCCGCTGTATAAGAGCGCCGCTGGCTCACTAACAGCGTATGCACCTGTATATTTAAAAACAGTCTCCGAAGGGTCTTCTACTTTTACCGAGTTCAGCACAGTCGGTGTATAGTAGATAAACTCCCAGCCGTTTTTATTTGCAACCTTAATTAATCCCTCTTCAGCCTTTTTTATATCAATCGTGCAAAGTGCCTTTACACTTTTGCTTGATAATTGTAATTCCTCTAAAGTTTCGTTTATTACCTCTTCAATTTCCTCGGCAGATGTGCCCCGGTTGCAGCCCATTCCAAGCACAATGACCTTTGGACGATATAAAACCCCATTATGTAAAATCCGTTTTTCCTGTTCAGTTAACTCTCTGTGTGTGATAACAAGCGCAGCAGAATGCTCTTGATCTAGTGCTTCGGCAACAGATGGAAACACCTTGAAATTTTCCGGAAGCGGGCGATCATATGGCCACCATTCCTTCTCACCTGACTCTTGAACAACAGCAACCTTTTCTTCATTCACTACCGATGCACTGACAGGGGTCAGCTTTTCTGCCGACTCCCATACCCAGCCGAACCGCTTTCCAAACAAATCAACAGGAATGGTTTGTTGCACATCCGAAGCGGTTGTAATAATTGGCCGAGCCTGAAGTACGGCAGCAATTTCTTTTGTTAATTCATTTGCCCCGCCGATATGACCTGACAGTAGACTGATAACATGCTCGCCTTTATCATCGATTACGACAACGGCCGGATCGACCTTTTTATCCTTTAAAAGAGGGGCAATCATTCGCACAACGGCTCCAAGAGAAATGATGATGATCAGTCCCTTGTATGATTCAAATAGAGGCGGCAAAAGCATGCGTACACTCCCGGTGAACAATTGAATGTCCCTTGCTTCCTCGTCTCCTTTTTCAAACTTACTCATATAGTACACATCCGCATTTTGAAAAGAACTCCCCAGCGTTCTCGCGATGTCGACTCCGTGCTTTGTGATGGCAACGACGGCATAATCACCCTGCTGTTTTATGACAGCCTTTTGTTCTTCCTTAAGCTCGATCATCATTCCTTCATCCCCCGGCGGAATCCATGGGTAAAGGTTTTATCATAAAGCTTCGAGCGGTAATTCTTATCGTGAATGTTTTGATCAAGCGCCCAACCAGCTAAAATCATCGCTTGTTTCCGGATACCATTTGTTCGCATGTCTTCGTCTAAATGTTCCAGCGTCGAGCGGACAATTTTTTGATCTGGCCATGATGCTTTATAAACGACGGCAACCGGAGTTTCTTTACTCCAGCCCGCATCGATTAATTCCTTTATCACCTTTTTCGTTAAGGTCGCACTGAGAAAGAGGGCAATCGTGCAATGATGGTTAGCTAAATCACGCAGTTTTTCAAATTCAGGTACCGGCGTTCTGCCCTCGGCCCTCGTTAAGATAACGGTTTGTGTTAAATCTGGAATCGTCAGCTCTGCTTGTGCCGCCGCCGCTGCCGCAAACACGGAGCTGACACCGGGAACAATCTCCACTCCGATTTCATGCTGTTTCAAAAGAACCATTTGCTCCATAATCGCACCATAAACGGCAGGGTCACCCGTATGAACACGGACAACCTTCTTCCCTTGCCGAATCCGGTCAGCCATGACGTTAACCATCTCCTCTAAATGCATCCCCGCTGTTTTCAACACTTCAGCGGACGGCTTTGCTTTGGCGATTAATTCTTCATTGACAAGGGAATCTGCATAAAGAACAACATCCGCTTCTTGAAGATGCATTAAGCCTTTTACGGTAATTAAATCCGGATCGCCTGGACCTGCACCAATGATATAAAGCTTCATTTTCTCACCACCATTAATGTTAAATATTCAAGCTCAGCTCCTTCTAGCTCTTCGGCCTTCCAAATAATTTCCTCATCCGATGTAACCTTTGTTACGACGGAAGCCTTATGAAGCAAATTCAATTCACGTAAAACACTAAGCATCAAATCGATGACCTTAGCCACTTTTATGAAAATAACGCAATCATGATCTTCAATTACTTTTTTCATTGCTTCATAGTCATTCCGCGCCGGAACAATAGCTACATGCTCGTCACCGTCTGCAAGAGGAATTCCAAGCCTTGAAGCAGCTCCATTGATAGACGAAATGCCTGGTACGACCTCAATCGGCACTTCCGGATGGAGCTCTTGCATCAGACGCATCATATGTATGAACGTACTGTAAAGAAGAGGATCTCCTTCTGTCACAAAAGCAACATCCTTGCCTTCCTGCAGCTTCTCCCAAACGCTTTCAACCGTTTCGCTCCACTTTCTTTCCAATGTTTTTACGTCTTTTGTCATTGGAAACACAAGATCCAGCATTTCTTTTTCGTCCGGCTGGAAATAAACATCTATAATTCTTTGCGCATAGCTTTTGCTACCCTTTTGCTTTTTCGGATAAGCAATAACCGGTGATTCCTTTAATTTTCGAAACGCCTTCACTGTGATCAGTTCCGGATCACCAGGACCGACTCCTAAACCGTATAATGTACCAAACATATTATTCTCCTTCCTCGCGCTCTGCCGCAATGATGTAAATGGGATTTAAGGCATCAAATCTTGTCAGATTTAAGATCGGCTTGCTTCTTGAAATTTGCGCAAGCGTAATTTGTGTTTTAAATTTGCGTTCTTTCAATGCCGCACTTGCCTCAGCTAAATTTTCAATGGTGACTGCATTTAACACAATCCATCCCTTGTTCTTTAACCGGCTGCAGCAAATATCCAAAATATCTCCCATTCCGCCTGCTGTGCCGCCAATAAACACTGCATCGGGATCTGGAAACATATCTAACCCTTCCGGTGCTTTCCCATGAATCACGGTCGCATCCACACGGAACTTCGCCATATTTTGTTTGCAGTTTTCCAAGTCACCTTCATTTTTTTCGATCGCAAAGACTTGGCCTTCACGGGCAATTTTAGCTGCTTCGATCGCTACTGAACCTGTACAAGTCCCGATATCCCATACCACGCTGTTTTCCTTTAAACGGAGTGCACTGATGCTTAATGATCGAATTTCCTTTTTCGTAATCAATCCTTTATCCGGCTTTCGCTGAATAAACTCCTCATCGTCAATCCCAATCGACCATGACGGATTTTCACCGATTTTCTTTAAAATCACAACATTCAAAGCTGAAAATGAAAGATCCTTCATATCCTCTAGGTTAAACCAGCCACATCTTTCGTTTTCCCCGCCCAGGTTCTCTCCAACAAATGCCTGGTATTCGGTCATTCCGAAGGAGAGCAGGTATTGGGCAATTTTATTCGGCGAATTTTCACGATCAGTTAAAATCGCGATTTTCTCTTTCCCATCGATGCGCTGTGCCAGCCCTTTCATGCTTCTTCCATGCACACTTGTAAAGTAGGCGTCTTGCCAGCGTTCTCCCATTTTGGCAAATGCGAGCTGGACGGAGCTTAAATACGGATAAATCTCCATTTGTATTTTGTTAGATAAGTAGCTTCCTATTCCATAAAACAACGGATCACCTGATGCTAGAATCACGACGTCCTTCGTTTCATTCTGCAAGCGTTCAACAAGTGAAGACAGCCCGCCTTTAATGGAAACTTGCTCTCCTCGATGATCCGGAAAAAAGGATAGATGACGCTTGCCGCCTATTAATATTTCACATTCATAAATCCATTTTTCATATATCGGAAGCAGGCTTTGTTTGCCTTCATCACCGATTCCAATCATTTTAATCGATGCCATCTTGCCGCACCGCCTTTCCTAAAAATTCCCCCTTCAATGTATATAAAGAGGTATCCACCACGAGACCGCCGCCAACTTCCTGGAGAGCAAAGTGACAGCAATAATCACATAGCTGTTCGAAAAATGGAAGGTAGCCGTGCGCTACCATCATGTCACCGACCTGTGAAGCGGTATTGGCATTTTTAATTTCCTCTACTAGAGAGTCATCCGCTCCTGATTCGCTGGCAACAGTCGCCAAAAAATTAAAATCAATCGGGGCGCTCTTCGAGTGAACCATCATAATGCCCTGGGCAACTTTTGAAAATTTCCCCATCATACCGACCATCGAAACTTTTTTAATCCCTTGACGCTTGCACTGCTTTAAGGTAAAGCCAACAAAGTCTCCCATCTCAACAAATGCTTCCTCTGGCAATTCCGGGAATTGCTTCATCGCGTATTTCTCACTACGGCCCCCTGTTGTAATGACAATATGCTCACAATGGCTTGCCCGGGCGACACTAATCGCCTGGACAATACTGGCCTTATAGGCAGCAGTGGAAAAAGGTACGACAATGCCGCGCGTTCCTAAAATTGAAATTCCGCCAATAATGCCTAATCGACCATTTAACGTTTTTTTCGCCATTTCTTCGCCGTCTGGTACAGAAATGATAATTTTGATTCTCTTATCGATTCCATACTCCTTTAAAACCGCCTCGGCAGTCTCACCAATCATTTTGCGAGGAACCGGATTGATTGCCGCCTCACCGACTGGAACCGGCAATCCCTCCTTGGTCACACGGCCGACGCCGACTCCACCGTCCAAGATAATCCCGGGTTCATTAATCCAAGAAACAGCTGCAATAATCAATGCCCCGTGTGTTGCGTCCGGGTCGTCTCCAGCGTCCTTAATGACACTTGCCGTTGCCATCTGATCGGTAACTTCACAGCTTTCAATATGGAAGGTTGCAAACCGCTTAATCGGTAAATAAATCGTTGCATCCGTTTGTGCCACTCCTGTAATCAATGCGGTCAGAGCTGCCTTTGTCGCTGCAGTGGCGCAAGACCCAGTCGTATATCCTTCACGAAGTTTCTTTCCGGTTGGAACTTCCTTCATGGTTTACACCTGATCTGCAAGAATGGAAATTGCATTTAACGCTGCCACTGTAATGGTACTGCCGCCTTTCCTGCCGATATTTGTAATGAATGGAATATCCAGCTTAGCTAATTCTTCCTTTGATTCAGGTGCTGAAACGAATCCAACCGGCAGTCCGATTACAAGACTAGGTTTTGCTTCCCCTTCTTTTATAAGGCGGATAAGCTCAAGTAACGCTGTTGGCGCATTCCCAATCGCAAAAATACCCCCGTCCGCTTCTTTTATTGCTTTTCTCATCGAAATGATGGCTCGGGTTGTATTTAACCGTTTTGCTTCCTGCATCACGTCCGGATCAGAGATGTATACTTTGATTTCTCCCCCATGCTTTTCAATTCGTGGTTTATTTGCGCCAACCTGAACCATTTGAACATCGGCTACCACTTTTTTTCCACTTCGAATCGCACGAATGCCTGCTTGAACCGCATCAGGATGGAAGAGTACGCTTTTTCCTAATTCAAAATCAGCAGATGCGTGAACGATACGCTGAACAATTGGATATTGCTCGGCAGTAAATGAATGCTCACCAAATTCCTCATTAATCATTTCAAAGCTTATTTGTTCGATTTGTTCTGGCTGAACCGTTAATGGTTTAAAATCTGTACGGAAATCCATTCCCCTCACTCCTTACTTAAAATGTTGGTTCTTGTTCGAAATCGTTTGCTTTAAATGTCACAGACTCACGCAATACTTCCATCACATCGGAAAAATCGGAATAAACCGTTCCATAGTTAATGTTAGGACGGCCAATCATAATGATTTCAATCCCGAGGTCCTTTGCGGCCTCCACTTTTTCATCAACAGAACCGACTTTCCCGCTTTCCTTTGTGATCATCACTGTGACACCGTACTGTTTATAAAGGGCTTGATCGAACTCCCTTGTAAATGGTCCTTGCATGGCAACAATATTTTTTTGCGGGAACCCAAGCTGTTGGCATTTTTCCATATTATCACCACGAGGAAGCATACGAGCGATCAGCCGAATATCTGGGTTCCCTACTAATTTTTCCGTAAAAACCTGCAGTGTTTTGCTGCCTGTTGTCAGCATCACAACACCTTTTTTCGTTGCGGCTAATTCCGCGGCTTCCTCGTAGCTATCTACTACTTTTATCTTTTCGTATTGAAAGGTTTGGGACTCGCGCTCATAGCGGATATAGGGAACCTTCGCCTGATTTGCAGCACTTATTGCATTTTTAGATGCTTCTTCTGCAAAGGGATGACTTGCATCTACTATCGCTTCAATTCCTGTTGTTTGAATTAAACTCACCATATCTGCGTCTGTTAATCGACCAACTTGTACATTTATTCCTACCTGCCTCAGTTCCTCCGCTGCATTTTCGGTTACCACTGTAGATAGGAGACTGTAGCCTGCAACCTTGATTTTTAAAGCCAGTGCACGAGCATCGCTTGTTCCGGCTAGAAAGAGAATCATTTCAATTCCCCCGCCCTCTGCCCTCCATGTACATGAGCGTGATGATGTTCATGTTCATCTTCATGATGATGAGGCTCATGATCGTGATGGTGGTGCTCGTGATCGTGATCATGATGGTGGTGATGATGTACATGTTCCATTGCATTAAGGCGGTATAGGCAGGTGTCACAGTTCATTTTGACATCATCTTGAAGTGCTTCTTCAACACGGTCTTTCAAAATGGTTTCCAATCTAGGATGGTAGCCAAAATAGCCGGCCAATTTAAATTCAATATGAGGATATTGATTAGAAAATGGAACCATCATTTCCTCTAAACGTTTAATCAAGATTCCAGTGAACAAAAAGTAGGGCAAAATAATCACTTTTTTTGCTCCGAGCTTTAAACACCGCTCTATTCCTTCATCTACAAGGGGATTGGTTACACCCATAAACGCAGGTTCGACAATCTTATAGTTTGTTTTCTCCCAAAGTAATCTTGCAATCTTATATAAATCACTATTTGCGTCCGGATCGCTCCCGCCACGTCCTAACAGCAGGATAGCCGTATCTGGCTCTGGATGATCCAAGTTCTCCCCGATTTCGGTTAATCTCGTTTTTAAGATTTCTAATGCTTCCTCATGAACACCAATCGGTCTACCATATGTAAACTGTACATGCGGATATTTTTTCTTCGCCTCATCAATGGCTGCAGGAATATGAATTTTAGAATGTCCAGCTTGAAGAAGCATGATTGGAATCACGAAAATTTGACTAGCCCCTTTTTCAACACATATATCGATTCCTTGATTGACTGTTGGTCGTTCAAATTCTAAAAAACAGGTCTCAACCATTAATGAATCGTCCCAGCTGCCGCTCATATTATCGATGAATTGACGTACCTGATCATTCCCTTCAGGATCTCTACTTCCGTGCCCAACAAACAGAATTGCTTTCAAAATAATTCCTCCCCTTTGTTTTAAGTAACGAATAAGTTACAAAGTAGCGCTCATTTTCTCCCTTTTCCCCTTACAAGCCTTAATCCCCGCACACAGCTGCTTCAATTTTGATGCTCGGTGTAATATCCTGATACTCAAACCCTTGCACTCGCTTTACACGTTTAAAAAATTTATAGAAGCGCTCATTAGGATAGCCTTTTTCTTTAAATTCCTGTACGATTTTCTCAACGACACTTACAATTTGATCAGGTGCAATTCCTTCAGCAACGATCTGACCGGAATGAGCATTTCTTCCAGCTGTCTTTGCACCCAAAAATAAATCAAACGCTCCTTTACGGTACACAATGCCAATATCTTCTTTGACAGCCCCGTAGCATGCCATTCCACAGCCGTTAAAGCCGATTTTCAATTCTTTAGGAAGCTCGATTCCCCCAAGCTTTTCTTGTATCTCTTCCGCAAAAGGAATAGAATCCTTTTTCTCCCCCTCACAAAAATCGCATGCCTTTAAAGTTAAGACGTCCCCTACTGGAGAAAGTAAAAATTGTTCGGCCTTAAGCTTTTCTATCACTCTATCAGGATCAGAAGTTGGAATCTGAAGCTTAAAATGATGATCTTGTGTGTATTCCATAACCCCTTCTTCTCCTACTACCTCGACAAGCGTCATCATTTGTTTAGGTGTAAACTTTTTATTTGCAACACCTGGGCTGACCGCAAGCTCAAAAATCGATTGAATGGGCTGCTTAATGAACGAATTCTCTACTCCTTCACTTTCACCAAAAATAGCTAGCAAGGCTTCCTCCGCTATTTCTCTCGTCGAAGCTTTCACATTTGCGGCAACTTCTTCGCTCTTGATAGATATGGATGTATCGAACTGTTCGAGTGCCCATGGTTCAGCATTCTTTTGTAATCGTTGATGTGGTTTTAACGGCTGTTCCGTTTGATTTAATGTATACTTTCGTTGATATCCACGCGGCGTAATCATTAGATCATCGTAGAAAAATGTAGAAGCGTTTCCGATCATAACAGTCGTTAACATCCCGATTTCATGATTGAGCATCTCTTTTAAATTTGTCATCACGACACTTTGGCGTTCACGGTACGCACTTTTTACCAGCCCCACCGGTGTGTCTGGAGAACGATATTTTAATAGAATTCGTTGCGCTTCTAAAATTTGTCTCGTTCTTCTCCCACTTTTTGGATTATAAAGAGCAATCACAAAGTCAGCCTGAGCGGCTGCTTCAATTCTTTTCTCGATTAAATCCCATGGTGTTAAATGATCACTTAAACTAATCGTACAGGCATCATGCATAACAGGGGCTCCTAATAGAGAAGCACAGGAATTAATGGCGGAAATCCCGGGGATGACTTCCACTTCCACCCCTGTTGCTTTCTTCCAGCCTTTTTCAATCAATACCTCATAAACAAGACCTGCCATTCCGTAAACCCCAGCATCACCGCTAGAAATGACAGCCACCTTCTTGCCCAATTCCGCCTGTCTTACTGCTTCTTGGGCCCGGCTTACTTCTTCCGTCATTCCTGTACTAATGATTTCCTGACCTGTTACTAATTCTTCAACTAATTCGACATATGTTTTATATCCAATGATGATGTCACTTTCTTGTATAGCTTCTCTTGCCCGTTCGGTAATATGTTCATTGCTCCCCGGTCCAAAGCCGATTACAAGCAGTTTCCCCTTCATATCATGCGCCACCTTTCCAAAATCCAACTAACATTGAGATACCTAGTCCTAAGCTATACATTCCTGTTATCGACCCTAGTACAAAGTACAGTTGTCTTTTAAGTCTTGCTTTTAAAAATCCCCATGAAAGAAAGAACGTGATACATACTGTTGAAATTAATAATCCAAGAACAAATAAAATTAACTGAATCGTCGCTGTAGTCATATTATTCAAGCCTGCTGCATTTGTAAGAAGGGCAATTTGCGTTGGACTTTCAACCCCGATTCCATGAATAATTCCAATCACAAAAGCACTAGCGATTCCCAGTTGAAGGGTAGATAAACTTTTCTTTTGAATTCCTAGTTTCAGTTTCGACATTAATTTTGCAATAGACTCATAGACAATCGTTAAACGGCTTTTGTACTCATACTCATTCCTTTGACGAAGGAGCGAATATAGGATGAACCCGCCTAGAATAATTAACGTGAGACTTACAAGTACTTCCATTAAACCTCGCGTTGTAGCGGGTAATTCTGCGCCTATAAAGATGGTTATAAAACCAACGATCAAGACAATCATGCCATGTCCTAAAGCGTACATAATTCCAAGAGAAACTTGTTTTGTTTTTTGTTCTTCACTACCTACCATATCGGCAATGGCCGCCACATGGTCTCCATCCATTCCGTGTCTCATCCCTATTAATATTGCAAGCAATGCAAACGTTATTAACTCCATATTAAACTCTCCCTTTAACCGGTTTCGATATTCCTTCAATACACTCTGTTCTCTCAGACGGTACGAAGCCTTCCTGATCATATTGATAAATGATGTGATCTTCTAGGAGGCATCCCCCCGGTAAATGTTGCTTAACAATTTTGCTCCCTACTTCTGGAGTAACTTCCTTGTACCAAGTTCCGTCTGGATAAACAATGGCAACAGGAGCATCCTTACATCTGCCATTACAGCGAGTTCTTGTTCTATGGAACAAGGTGTCTAAATCTAAATTTGCAATTTCATTACGAATCGCCTGTGTTGCCTCTTCTCCTCCCTTTCTCATGCAGCTGCTTCCGTTACAAATGAAAACGTGATGCTTCGTACCTTTTAAATTCCAAGTAGTCATAAAACACTCTCCCTATCTTCTTTATGCAAAAAAAGCACCCCTATAAAAATAGGGGTGCAGAGCAAATACAACAATAAAACAATTAATGATGCATTTATTCAGCACTTCCACCTATAGTCCCGTAGGTTTAATGAAGTCACTAGGGTAAGGCAGGTCTCCTGACTCTGGTTCATCGTTACATTGCGTCTTCCCGAAAATAGATTCAGTGACATTTGCAATGAAACTCCCCAATACAGTGGCGGGTACCGTGACGGATTTTCACCGTTCTTCCCATTTAAGCGCAATCTTTAATGCGCACCTTTTCCCTAACTATATTTAATTTTTAGACAAGCTTGATTCTCTTAAAAATGCTATGTCCTTTAAAAATCAATTAGAACCTTTCAACACATTTCTTGCCTGCATATTTTTATAAGCGTTCGAACTCCGGAGTTTTATTAAAAATAAAAAATCCGTTCAACTGGAGTTGAACGGATAAAACGCAAGCACAAAAAGGCAAAGCATAATCGACCTTTTTTCGCCAACGTTTCATCTTCTCAATCCCCGAAGAAAATCGAAACTTTTATCATTAAGACAGGTCTCCTGACTTGTGTATCCTCCTACTTTAGACCCTTCCCGTATTTAGCACATTTAATAAAAATATACCCATACAGTGGATTGCCTATTTCGTCCACACTTACAGTTGCGGGGGCAGTTCTGGACTTCACCAGATTCCCTTTTAAGCCTTACGGCATCTTAACTATTTGTTTAACAAAATAAAAATATTATTAAGTTTTTATTGGTATGATGAGATCCCTTTTATAGTAGCTCAACAAAAATAATATAGCAAGAATTTTTCAAGCTATTAGGGGATTTATTTTAATGTTTTCCATACGGGTCGGTCACCTCATAATGCTTTACAACCAATTTCTACAGTGTCGCCCCTTTTTTTCACGGTTTGGCTATCTATAAGTCTACTTTCTTAAAATAACGAACTTTCTCCCTTAAGAAGAAACCGCCAGTAAATCATAAAGTGTACAGGCAATAACTTTGGTCGCATTCAACAAATCTTCAAGACGAATGTTTTCATCTGCCCGGTGCCCATTTGCCTCTTCTAACAATTTTGGTCCGACACCAAACATGATGGTGGGTATCCCTTTTGCAAAAAAATGGCGGGCATCTACATATATGGGTACTCCGTTTATTGGTAATTTACCCTTCTCCTTCATAATCGACTGCCAGTTCGAAGCCAGCGCGCTAATTATTGGTGTATCTTCTGGTACAGGGCCGAAGCTTTCGGCATGGAGGATTTTCCGTATTTCAATTTTTATTCCTCGGATATTCGCTACAGCTTGATTCACAATTTCTCTAAGTTCTGCTTCAGCTTGTTCTGCATTTTCTTCTGGTATCAATCTTCGATCAACCCTGATTTTGCACACATCCGGGACGACATTCGTGTTAATCCCTCCCGAAATGAGTCCCACATTTATGGTTGGATAATCAATACCAGGTACAGCTGATTTTTTTGCTGTGAGAGTCTGACGGTATTCATATAAAGCGTTTAAAATCTTTGATGTCGCCTCGATTGCATCGATTCCTGTATGCGGAAGGGCGGCATGGGCGGATTTTCCGGTTGTTTTAATTTCAAAATGAAGGCATCCATTGTGGGCATTAACAGCTGAATAGGTAAAACCAGCACATATCGCTTGGTCAGGCTTAATAACCCCTTGATCCAGCAGCCATTTCGGCCCTAGCTCTCCGTGTTTCTTCGTCAAAAGTGAAAGCAAGGTCGACTTTCCCATGCAATTGTTGGTTGATTTTTACCTGTTTTAAGGCTAGAACGGCGTATGTATAAGCCGCAATATCCGATTTTGAAACGGCCACCCCCCGACCATACATCTTTCCGTCAATAATCTCTCCTCCATACGGCTCCACACTCCAGCCTAACCCTGGGGGCACTACATCACCGTGTGCATTTAAGACGATGTTTGTTCCTTCCCCGTCACCAAATACAGAGCTGCCAAGGACATTCGCCAAACTGATCATACCAGCCTTTTTCACATCATCTTCGTCTACCTCTAATAAGGAAACATCCTCAAATCCCAGTTCGCAAAGCTGTTGTTGTAAGAAAGCTGCAATAGGGAAAAAGGAATTTTAATGTTAAAAAAATCTTTACGAAAGAAAAAAAACTCCTATTGAAGAAGTTAATTGACCTTGTTTTGTTCCCTAAACAAACAAGTCTTCTACAAAGGAGTTAATCTTTTGAATAAAAAAATTAGGTCAAGATCTTTAAGGTTAAATGTTATTCAACCTTTAATAAGGAACATCCACTCCTTTAATCGCCTTCTGAGCTTTATAATAAGGCAAAAACTTATACCCGGCCCAATAAAGGACTAAGCTGATCGGCAATCCCACCATCCACGAGATCGGCAGGAATATAACCCCAAAAACGCCACCGATTACAAGGGAGCCTAAGCCGAGCCAGTTATATTTAATAGTATTTTCATAGAGGGCTTCTACTTCAAGCTTTTGCTTGTGAACAAAATAAAAGTCTGCTAATAATATCCCCAATAACGGTCCTAAAAAGGCTGAATAGAATGCGATAAAAGTGTTAAATGCGGAACTCGAGATTAATAGCCATGGAAAGGTGACGATACTCAAAAATCCCACAATGATCACGGATGCTCCCCAGGTAAAATTAAATGTTTCCATAAGTACGAGTGCAGGCGGTTTAATATTAATTGTTAAATTACTGGTGAACTGCGCAACAACGATAAAAACCATCATCGCTACGGCAACTCCCGCATTGGGAATAACGGACACGAGTGCCTGGACCGGGTCCCAGATTCCAGTTGCTGCTGCAGATAAAATTCCAATAACGAGCATGCACACATACATGGGTACCACTCCAACCAGGTGTCCAATCCAGTTATAACCCGGTTTATTTTCCAGGTATCTGCTCAGGTCGCCATTGTTGATGACGGCTGTTATTAGTACTCCCACTGAAGCAGTAATGGCAGCATAAAATGGCATTCCCCATGTTCCGCTAGTATTCCAGCTGTCAGCAATTTTAAGCCCTCCGACATTAATAAGCTGTATTGTGATGTAAATTAAGAAACCGAGTACAACTACTGAGAGGATCGCATCAAACCACTTTATTGAGTTAATGCCAAAGTACGCAATGTAGGTTTGGACGATCTGGAACAGAATAAAGTATAGCCATATATTCCCCCACCCCCAAATGGTTTGTGTTATGAAATCCATTGCGGAAGCCCCAATCCATGACCCAATCCCATACCAAAAGACAGCAGGAAGCACCCTTATTAATGAGGCAATTCTGGCACCATTAAAACCGAAGGAAGAACGGGCTTGAACTATAAATGGAATTCCGTAAACTATCCCGGGCTTCGAATTGATCACAAATAACAGACCGGTAATTAATGCGGCAATTCCAGTGACCACGCCCGCTTGAAAAAGATTTAGCTGGCCAGCTGGAGGAAGATATGATTGCCCTATCATAAATATTTGAATTACGACCATGGAAGAAATCCACAGCATGATATAGGTTGTCAATCCGAAGAGGCGATGCTCATTTGGAACAGGTCTTAAAGATTCCCTTTTTGAACTTTTAGTTATATCTGTTGTATTCGCCATATCTAATCTCCTCATTATCTTAAATATTTTTATAAAAATAGTCCCTAACTTTCCAATCTTACTTTCCTCTTCCCTAGAAAAAACTTGTATCATCTTAACAAACATTAATGAAATATAATTTAAAGGCAGGCTTGCTTTTTTAAACCTGCCTTTAAGCATTACTCAAAGTTTACAGGGCTATTTTATTGAAGCCTGGCTCTGTCCAAAGTTTTCCAAAGTCCCTTTAAATTCTTTCTTTTCGGGATATTTATAGGTTTTTAGTTTGCTTGTTTTCTTTCCTAAATCTACAATCGATTCTGCAAATTTCACACCTGCTACAACCCCATCGATCACAGGAACTCCCAGCTCTTTTTCGAGGCTATCCGCAAATTCGGCCATACCTGCACAGCCTAGTAATATTGCTTCTGCATCATCTTCCTTAACTGCTCTCTTGCCCTCCTGCCTCAGCATTTCCATTCCTGCTGCTGGATCTCTCTCAAAATCCAAAACACCCATGGGGGTTGTGCGAATGTTTGCTATCTTTTTGCTCGCTCCGTAAGAATCAACAAGTTCTTCCAGCATGGTTTTGATTCTTGGTAAAACAGTGACTACAGAAAATCTGGCTGCGAGCATAGAAGCTAAATATACTGATGACTCAGCAATGCCCACAACAGGTTTATCCGTTACTTCTCGCGCAGCATGCAGTCCCGGATCACCCCAGCATGCGATAACAAACGCATCTACACCTTCTTCTTCTCCCTTTTTTATTTCTTCTATTACTCCAGGAATACTTAAATACTCATCATAATAAGATTCGATGGAAACCGGACCCATTTCCGGACTGACAGCGATAATTTGCGTATCAGGCCTCGCAGCAGTTTTAGCGGCATGTTCAATTCCTTTTGTCATTTCCAGCGTAGTATTTGGATTGATAACTTTAATCTTCATTTAAAATTCCTCCTTGAAATAGTTAATTTCTTAATTCCTTCGTCTTGCAATAGGCAAAAATATTTAGACCTGCTGCTCAACTTCTGGTCCTTCAATGCTGAATTGTGCATCTGTTATTTCTGGTTGTACATATACCTTACAGATCCAGTACTTCATCAAGGTATAGTACAATACCATCGAAATGAATAAGGCTGAAACAAATCCATAATCAGGGAACAACAGAACAGATAGACCTGAAGGTATATAGGCAATAACTGCGGCTGGATTCAAGTTTTTCCAGTATTTATACTGTCCATCCACTTTATAAAGCTCTTCTATATTCAATTTTCGTTTTCTAAGTAAATAATAATCAGTAAACATTACCCCTACGATCGGTGCCAGGGTTGCAGTAATGATCAATAGAATTTGCGGAACAAAGTCTGCGTAATTCCAGGGCTGGATAAGCAAGCCGATTACTCCGGCAATAATGGACCCCATCGCAAATGTAATTTTACGAGGGAAAAAGTTTACTATGATATATCCCGGAGGTAATAAATTAGCACTAATATTCGTCGACCATTGAGCTAAAATAACAAATACCAAGCAAACGATTAATAGGAGTGGGCTGTCTGCGCCCATGGTCTGAACCATTGCATCGATAGGATTCCAAGTTCCCGTCGCAACTCCACTAGTCAAGCCGATTATCGTGAATAATAGCATTGAACCTACTAAACCAATCGTATGGGCCCAAAAGCTTCCATTATTCGCTTTCCACCAATTACTCTCATTTTTTTTATTCTTGTTTGTTTTCAGGAATCTGGTGAAGTCAGGAGCATTTAAGGCCATCGTTATATAGGTTCCCATCATGACTACGACGGCATATCCCATTGAAATTCCGCCTTCTCCTCCTTGTGCAAAGATTTCCCCGAAGGTTAAATTATGCTGGTTCATGATAAATACCTGGAGGATGACTCCAATTATTAAAATACTTGGGGAAGCAAGCCATTCAAACTTGGTAATTGCTTCAATTCCCATTGCCGTATTAATTATTTGGACAGCACCAAATAAAATAATCAGCAATGTAAGGTTCGAGTAACCCGTCAGCATCTCCATAATGACATTCAGGGCATAAGCACCCATCCACGTTTGGAATCCAAACCAAAATATCGCGGGGATTGCACGGACAACTGCAGGAATATGAGCTCCAAGATACCCAAAGCAAGCTCTAATGTAGACAGCATAAGGAATCCCGTATTTTACACCGATATCTCCTAATAAAGTTAAAAGAACGGCTACGATTAAATTTCCCAGGATACAAGCGACAATGATCTCTGTAGGTGACAAGGCTGGATAAAGCTGAGCGGCCGTAATTGGTGTTACTAACTGTACAGCTATACCAATCCATAGAACAAGGTACGCCAGTGAGGACATATTCCTTTCACTGTTCGCTGTTGGCATAATATCCTTACCTTTCAGGCTTATCCCTTTTTCCTTATCCTGATTCATGCAAGCTACCCCCTTTTTGGTTTTGAGTACTTCGATTAACGCATTCCTCATCCTTATAAATAGATTATGTGTATAATGCTGTGAGTATAGTGGCAGCTCAGATATCTATGAGGTCGTTTTCATGATTCTTGAAGATTTAATAGCTGAAGGAGTGGAGTTAAAACTTATATTATTTGTGTGAAAGAAGATCACCTCCTATTTACTGGATAATCCTAAAATTTTTCTAAAAATAGTAAATTTTCAGATTTATTATGATGCAGTGTATGGCAGCCATCTATGGCCGCCATACAAAATTAATTTAAATATGCTTCAAAACCGCTTCATAAAGAATCTTAGTCCCAAGAACAATATCTTCTGTATCTGCCCATTCTTTCGGCTGATGGCTAATTCCATTGCGGCAGCGGACAAACACCATTCCGATTTCTGTGATCGCCGCTAAAAGCATGGCATCATGTCCGGCCCCGCTTACCATGACAGGTGCATCTACTCCCAATTGCTCACTTGCTTCCTTTAAACTTTTTACCAGGTTTCCCGAGCACTTGACAGGCGCTACATCTACATTTCTTTCAATCTCATAATTCAAGCCCCTGTTTTTGCTCACTTGCTTGATCTTATCCACAATTTTCTCTATGATCCGGTTTCTTCTTTCCAGCTCAATATCACGAATATCAAGTGTGAATTCAACTGACTCAGGAATGATATTGCTGCCTCCAGGAAAAGAAGCTATTCTCCCAATTGTTCCTACGGTGGGAGCATTCGGATCTGCCATGCATAGCTCCTCTACCTCTTTAATCACTTCTGCGGCACCGATCATTGGATCTTTTCGAAGGCTCATCGGCACGGTACCGGCATGGCCAGCTTCTCCTGTAAGCTTTACCTTAAACCATGATGGACCCGCTATTCCGCTCACAATACCCACAGGGTAATTGTTACTATCCAAAAAAGGACCCTGTTCAATATGAATTTCAAAATAATGTTTAATGTCACCAGCCTGGCGGACCGATTCACCGATAAGATCAGGGTCAACACCGAAGCCGAAATCCTTTAATGCTTCATATCTTGTGACCTGATTGTCATCAACCTTTTGAAGATCCTCCTCGGTTACTTTCCCTATCATTCCCCTGCTTCCGAATAAACCATCGTGAAACCTTGATCCTTCTTCTTCACAAAAGGCAACCACCTCAATCGGATGCTCGTGAGCCAGGCTGGCATCTGATATCGCTTGAACAATTTCGATACCGGCAAGCACACCGATAATGCCATCAAACTTGCCGCCATTTCGGACTGAATCAATATGGGAACCGATCATGACAGGCTTCAGATCCGGATTTCTTCCTTCCTTTCGTCCAATTAAATTTCCAAAATGATCATGGGAAACGGTCATCCCTGCTTCCACCATCCATTCAGAAACCAGAATGGTAGCCTGCCTATCTTCTTTAGATAGGGCAAGACGCTGCACACCATGATCTTTCGTCCTGCCTATTTCACCTAATTTTTCTATACGTGTGCTTAACCTTTTCCCACTGATTGCTACTGTTTTCATCACTGCCTCCATTTTTAGCCTTTGCTGTTTCTGCGCTCAGTTGTTCTCTCGTAATCTACTTCGTCTCCATCATTAATAACAACTCCATAATCCTGTAAAGCCTTTTCTTTTAAAATAAATCCATCTAAATAATCGGAAAGCACTTTGTCGGGATCTCTTTCGAAAGCATTCCCATATCCTCCTCCACCGGGACCGGCTAATTGAATTCTGTCTCCAGTTTTAACGACCCGATTTGGCAGCTTGGAAGGAAGCTTGATCGGTTCCGAAGCACCCCTTTCCTGAATGGACAAGCTCCCCACAGATCCTGTTTTTCCGCCATCAAATCCCCAAGGCGCGAATTTATGGCCATCCGCTTCAACAGAGAAACTTCCATCATCTAGGAAACTAATTTCACGAATTGAACCGATTCCCCCGCGCCATTTTCCTGGAGCACATTCATTATCTTTCAGTTCATACCGCTCTACACGCAGAGGATAATGGGATTCAATGTCCTCGATTGGATTATTTCTTGTGTTTGCGTACAATGTATCGACGGAATCCATGCCATCTTTTCCAAAACGGCCGCCGTAGCTGCCTTCCATGATGTCCATATAAACCCAATAGTTGTCGTCTTTCTTACCGCTAAAGGCCACTACCTGAAGGTTGCCAACCCCAGCACTGACCTGATGAGGCACGACTTGTGCCAATGCTTTCATTAGCGTATCCGCTACGATGTTACCTGAATTAAAACGGGCGATCGTCGGTGCCGGGAAGGTAGGATTACAAAGTGTACCTTCCGGAGCAATAATATTTATCGGCCGGATCAAACCTGAGTTTTGTGAAAAACTGCCGTAAATAGTAGAGTCTAATAGAATTGAACGCAATGTTAAGTAGATCGCGATATCTACTGTTCCCATCAATGGCATATTAACCGGCCTATCAGTTACTTGCGGATCCGTACCGGTTAAGTCAACCGTCATATCACTACCGCTGACTTTAACTGTTACAGCGATTTTTAAATCTTTCTTTGCCGGGTCATTGCTATCGAGGTAGCCATCAAGAAAGCCTTCTGCTGAATATTCCCCGTCAGGAAGCTTCATTATGGCGTCTCTCATCATTTTTTCCGAGTAATTCATCAGTTCTTCACTTGCCGATATAACCGTATCCAAGCCGAACTTCTCAATGATCTCCACATAACGTTGAACACCGATTTTTGCAGCGGCAATTTGTGCTTCCATATCGCCTACTACAAGCTTCGGAGCACGGATATTATCCTTTAACATATCCCAAATGTAGCGGTTTTTGACTCCTTTTTCATATACCTTAATGGACTTAAATTGAAGTCCTTCCGCATATGCGTCAACTGCATCTACAATTCCGCAGCTTCCTGGTGTAGAAGCACCTATATCTAAATGGTGTGCGGTCGTTACAGAAAAACCGACAAGTTCATCTTTATAGAAGACAGGTATACAAAAACCAACGTCCGGTCCGTGAGATGCCCCATGATATGGGGAATTATGCATGATTACATCTCCGGGATAAAAAGTATCATCGCGTTCCTCCATGATTTGGCGAATCCCTTTTACGTACCCCGGGATCGGTCCTGACTGCAAAGGAGTGCTGTGAGAGGATTCGCATAACTGCTGTCCTCTGATATCAACAAGTGCGCATCCAAAGTCCTCTGATTCACGAATAATACTTGAGTAAGCCATTCTCGCAAGCTTATGTCCCATTTCAACGGCAACGTTGTCCAATGCTCCAAGGACTACTTGAACGGTAATCGGATCGATTTTTTTGCTCTTCACTTGAGTCATTGCTTATACACCTACCTTGATAATCATATTTCCGTATTCCTCGATATAAGCAGTGCAATCAGGAGGAATGACAGTTGTTGAATCCTTTTGGAGGACAATGCATGGTCCAAAAAACTCTGTTCCGGCAGGAATCTTCTCTCTCTGATAAAACTTCGTTTCAACCTTTTCTAAGTTTCCATCGATATTAAAAGTAGTTTCACCCGTTTTAAGCAAAGCATCTTCCAGTTGATGGTTATGGTGTATTACTTGTTTTTCAATTTTCGGCATAACACCCATTCCAGTTACACGAATATTAACTATCTCGATAGGACTATCAAGGAAATTATGCCCGTATTCTGCTTTGTGGCTCTCGTGAAAATTATTCAACGCTTCAAGGATGGTTACTTCATCAAGCCGGCCACCCGGCAGGTCAACTCGCAATTCATAGCCTTGGCCCGCATAACGGCAATCAGCGCTCCGAATGACCTGAATATCATTCTCTGCAACGCCATCTTCCTTCAATTGAGCAACCAATTGTGTTTCAAGACCCTCGACATCTTCATTCAATCCTGAAAAATCCATGTTTGTACTTAACATAAATTCAGTTTTGATGACGTCATACTTTAGATCTGTCGTTAATAGTCCGGTTGCTGAGTTAATGCCTGGATACAACGGAACAATAACCTCCGGAATATTTAAGATCTTTGCGACATCAACTGCATGCAGAGGACCCGCTCCGCCAAAAGCAACTAATGAGAATTCCCGCGGATCCTCACCTTTTTGAATCGTTCTTTCACGAATCGCATTCGCCATGTTGTTGTTCATAATTTGCAGGATGCCTTCCGCGGTTCTTTCTCTGCTTAAACTTAATTGTTCTGCTAACTCATCAATGACCTTGTAGGCGGCATTTGAATAGATCTTCATTTCCCCACCCAGGAAGTTATACTCATCAATTCTGCCAAGTACCACGTTGGCATCACTTACAGTCGGCTTTAAACCGCCGTGGCCATAGCATGCCGGACCCGGACGTGATCCCGCACTCTTTGGTCCAACCTTGAACGCGCCACCTTCATCAATATGTGCAATGCTGCCGCCTCCTGCTCCGATCGTATGGATATCAATCATTGGCACCATAACAGGATAACCAGCAATCCAAGTATCACGAGCAGAGGATTCACTGTAACCACTGCCAGTAATGATCCCTATGTCAGCACTGGTGCCACCCACATCAAAAGTAATTAATTTTTCGCGGTTCGTCAGTTCCCCCGCCCAGGCGCCACCGAGAATTCCTGCAGCAGGACCGGATAACAAAGTATTTACCGGCTTTTCAGAAACCGTTTTTGGCGTTGCCACTCCACCGTTCGAGCTCATAATATGGAGTTCAGCCGAAACTCCTGAATCCTTCAAGCTCTGTTCAAGGTTTTGGATATAGTTTTTTACCTTCGGTCCGACAAATCCATTAATAGAAGCTGTTGTAAAACGCTCAAACTCGCGGAATTGCGGCGAGACGTCTGATGAGATCGTTACAAAAGCTTCCGGGTATTCTTCCTCAATGATTTCTTTTACTCTTTGTTCATGGCTCGGATTGATATAGGAAAACAGGAAATTAACAATGATCGATTCAACACCCTTTTCTTTCAAGGTTGCAACCGCTCCACGAACCTCTTCTTCCTCAAGCCCTGTAATCACCTGGTCTTTAATTGGGCCCATTCTCTCTGTCACTGATAAACGATGTCTCCGTTGGACAAGAGGCCTCGCCTGCCATGGAATATCCTGCATAATGGAATGGTTCTGTGGACGCTGATGCCGGCCGATATGTATAATGTCGCGATAGCCTTTTGTGGTTAACATCCCGGTTTTGGCCCCGTCATATTCCAGAATCGCATTGGTGGCGATCGTTGTTCCATGAAATACATGGTCAATCCCTGCTTTGTCGATTTCATATCGGTCACAAAGCTCTAATATTCCCTGTACGACCCCCTTTGAAGGATCATCCGATGTTGTAGGAACTTTATGAATGGCAGTCATTCTTTTTTCGGTATCGTTAAAAATAACATCGGTAAATGTACCGCCAACGTCTACTCCAAATAATTTCATACTTTTTCCCCCTTTTAATGTTGTTATTCCTACTAATGCAAGAAGCGTGCCAAAATTAATAACCTTGATATAAAAAGCTTTCGGCGAGGACGATTTTTTCATCATGTAATTCTGCAACCCAAAAAGATCGATTAATTCAGAAAATTCATTAAAATGGTACAAATAAAGAAAGTTGCAATCTCACACGAGAAATTGCAACTTTGCAATGCTAATATTATATTTCTTAATTTTTCTGCTGATTGTTGAAGCATCTACCCCTAATTTCATGCTTGCTTCCTTCATAGTTGCAGAATTTTCGATCGCCAGCTTAATAATTTGTTTCTCAAATTCTTCGACCTCGTGTTTTAAGTTGATTTTATCTCCAATAATTCTTTGAGGCTGCGAAACGGAATTTTTAAATTTCTCCGGCAAATGTTCCAGCTCAATTTGCTGGAACGGAACGGTTAGAACCAGTCTTTCAATTGTGTTTTGCAGCTCACGAACATTCCCGTTCCATTCATAATCAATGAATAGCTGAACTACCTCTTTATTAAATATTTTGTATTGATTATATTTTTGACTGAAAATATCCAAAAAGTGATTGATTAGAAAAGGGATGTCTTCTTTTCGTTCTGATAAAGGCGGAATTGTAATCGGCACGACAAACAGCCGGTAAAATAAATCTTCACGAAAGGTTCCCTCTTTGACCATTTCTTCAAGGTCACGGTTTGTCGCAGCAATAAAGCGGACATCGACTTGAACAGGCTTTGTTTCTCCAAGCGGTGTAAACTGTTTTTCCTGCAATAATTGAAGCAGCTTTGATTGTAAACTGAGCGGCAATTCGCCAATCTCATCCAAAAACAACGTTCCTTTATGTGCAGCCAGTGCCAATCCTTTCTTTCCGTCCTTATTGGCTCCAGTAAATGTACCTTTTGCGTAGCCAAATAATTCTGATTCCATAATACTTTCCGGAATAGCCCCACAATTCACCTTTACAAAAGGTGCATCTTTTCGATTACTTAAATTGTGGATCGTTCGAGCCATTACTTCCTTGCCTACACCGGTTTCCCCCTGCAAAAAAATCGTAGCATCAACATCGGCAATCCTGCAGGCAAGCTCGTATACCTCTTCCATCGCTTTAGATTTTACAACCATCTCTTGATCTTTCTTTTTGGCAATGGAAAGTTCATGCTGGTAATAATCGAGCACGCTTTTTGCTTCTTCCAATTTTTTTTGAAGAATTGAAATTTCAGTTACATCCTTTGAAATGTTGACTATTTTATTTAAAGATCCATCATCATTAAAAATCGGGTGTGCTTGTACCAATAATCGCCTCCCGGATTTTGTCACTTGATTCATTGTAATTTTTCGTTTTTGCTCCAGAACAGTCTTCGTGGATGAAACGTTGATAACCCCATTTTTTTCTAACAATAAAGCCGACTTTCCAATAAAATCATGTTCTTTTACACCCATTATCTGCTCACAGGCATTATTAACCCTCATCACAATGCCCTCTGCATCCGTAATCGTAACCAATTCACCACTTAAGTTCATGATTGCTTCAAGCTCTTGCTTTAATTCAATGATCTTTGGAGACTTATTTAAGAAAGTTTGATAGACATCGTTAGGGAAAAATAAGACTAATCCCAGTTTTCCATGTTTTATGGGGATTTCTATTAAATAGTGCAGTTCTTCGGCTTCATATGTGTTGAAGGCAAACTCTCCTTCTTTTATGACTTTCATTATGCTGCTTCCAGGCAGAACATGCTGTATCGGTTTGTTTGAGGCATGATTAATTTTCAAGACTGTAGTACAGAAATGGTTTATGAACACGATCTTACCTTTATCATTCACTAATAAAAGACCGAACGGAAGATTTTCTCCTATTTCATAGAAATCAAGCAAATTGGCGCCCTCCTTTTCTACTTGCTAATTTAAAGAATATTAACACTTTTCTTGCAAAAAATACAACAAACATATTTCGCTAGTTTTTTCGAGAAAAAAGAAGCTAATTCTTTTTATGAAGAAAAAGCTTCTCTTTGTTTTAGTAATTAAGAACTATCTTTTACCTTTTCTCTTGGAAATACTTTTATACCGGACATTTGTTATTTCTGATCGTGGAAAGTCGTTGTTTAAAATTTTTAGAAATCTACCTGAAATTGACTGGGGCATGTATCGGTATCCGGCAGGAGTGTCGGAGGAATTACACCATCTAACTTTCCATTTAATTCAAAACAAAATCATCTATTACTGTTTAACATTTTTATAATTCTGCTTTTAATCCGAAAAATGTTACGCCAGATTGGTTATACTTTGGGTCAAAATTCGTCCCTAATATGTTTTGTCATTTTTTCAATTAATTCATTTCCATGATTGAAAAATCTATAAAGTTTGCGTCAAAGCCCACTTTGTCTTATCTTTTCTTTAGGAGAGCTTTACCCAACCCAATGAAATTATATATTTTTCGTCATAAACTGATTTTGCGAATCAAATTTATATATCAAAACAAAAAAAATCCGGCATCTTTTATTAAAAGAATACCGGATGAAGTTTCCTGACCAACTTTTTATTATCGTATTACTTACCCTCAACCACTTCTTTCAGTATTTGATACGAACGTTTTTGTTTATCAGGATCAAAAATATAAGATACCGCCATGATTTCATCCACGTTATATTTTTCTTGAAAAGCAATCAATTGTTCTCGGATCGAATCCTTGCTTCCCAACAGAGTAACACTGGACATAGAGGTGGCCATTTCTTTTTCCTGTGGGCTCCATAGCTCATCCAAATTTTCAACAGGAGGTTGTAACGGCGTTTGCGTACCACGCACAACATTAAGGAAAAACTGGTGTGTTGTCGTCTGTAATAATTTAGCTTCTTCATCACTTTCTGCGGCAATCAAATTCAAGCATACCATCATATACGGTTTGTCCAGATACTCAGATGGCTGGAACCGTTCACGATAAATCCTTATTGCTTCTTCCATATGTCTTGGTGCAAAGTGGGAAGCAAAAACATATGGCAAACCTAAACTTGCCGCTAAATAAGCTGAATCCGTGGAAGAACCGAGAATGTAAATCGGAACATTCGTGCCAACACCAGGATGAGCCTTTACATAGCCTTGCTTTTCTTCCGGTCCAAAATAAGTAAGCAAGGCATTGACATCCTCAGGAAATGTATACACAGAATCTTTTTGTGATCGTCTTAAGGCGTTCGCGGTCAGCATATCTGTTCCAGGCGCCCTGCCGAGACCCAGTTCAACCCGATTTGGATAAATTGTTGCCATTGTTCCGAATTGTTCGGCCACCACTAAAGGGGAATGGTTAGGGAGCATGATCCCACCAGACCCGACAAGTATGTGATCGGTATGCTCCAGCGTATGCTTAATTAAAATGGACGTAGCTGAACTGACAAGTGTCGAAGTGTTATGATGCTCAGCGATCCAATATCGTTTATACCCCATTTTTTCGGTAGCCTGTGCAAGATCTACCATCGCATCGATAGCTTGTTTAGGACTCTGCCCCTCGCGTATGGGCGCTAGATTTAAGACAGAAACAGGTATTTTTATATTTGCCATGTTAGCATTTGTCCTTTCTTGATGAAGATTCATTACTATATTAACAATTGGGATAATGTAAACAAACTTAAATGCTTGGGTGAACGCAACATATCGTTAAAAGCTGGATTGATTGGGACGACGATTTTTCTTTGCTAAGCTTTTGTTATGTTCTTTAGTATACTAACCCTACGCAGGTCTATGCCGTAACATATTATCTACAACAAATACTGAGATTAATAAGCGTTTCAAAACGATTGAATAAAAACCACCCGTGATAACGGGTGGTTTTCTCTGCGGCTGAAAGCCTTTGTTGCTGACCAGACCCTAAAGGGCCTCTGAATGGTTCGCCAAATGTACTACTCTTACTGGCCAGACCTCAAAGGCCTTCTACTTACTTTCG
>NZ_PGVA01000052.1 GCF_002860125.1 Bacillus canaveralius | reverse complement strand
TGAAAAAATGGAATAAAAATCAAAAATATTCCATTAAATAACTTAACGCAATATTCAGTTTTTATTTATTTGAGTAACTGAGAAAAAAGGATAAGAGGACCTAGTTGAAGGTAGTCCTTATCCAGTTTTTTACAAATTAACAAATAGGGTCATAGTTTTGGTCGTTTAAATGTTGAGTATCTCCTTCTTCAAACTGCGCCAGGGTTTCGCGGAAAATCCGTTCATGATGGAGTCGCCTTCGACCCAGTGATGATCGATCTGGCTTTTTAACTAGCTCTTTTAGAAACACAGAGAAGCTTCTCGACCAAAACTCCTCTACGTATTCAAGCATTTCGAGAAGAGTTCCCTGATAACGTACCTTCTTCTTCATTAATAAAGTTAAGCAGAAAGTGATCATGGCAATGTGAATTTGATTGTAGACGGCATTTGCGCTCTTTCCGTAACACTTTTTGATCACTAAGTGCTGTTTCATCCATTTGAAAAACAACTCAATTTGCCAGCGGTTTCGATAAAGGTCACTGATCTCCTGTGCGCTCATCTTCGCATCATTGATGATGATGGAGATGGTATTCCCTTGGCTATCTTTTGTTTCGATTAATCGGACAGGGGATTTCATCTTTCCCAGCTTGACCACAGCCTCCCGAAGAATGTTGGATGAGGGGTCTACAGGCAATTCTTCAATGACGTGGATGATCGTATTATCTTTGAGCCGGGTACAAAATCGGACGTTCTGTTTACAATACTCATCGAACTTTTCAAAATCGAAGTAACCTCGGTCAAATACATGGAGCGCATCCTTTTCGATGACCATCAAGGCATCCAATTGTGTCGCATCGGCCGGTCTGGCCGGGGTGACGATGATCTTATCCGGAGAGGTCTCTCCCTCATAGAAAACGACCCGGGTATGAATCTTAACACCGGCTTTCGTGTTTCGAAAATCAGCCCACCGATACTGGCTGAGGCAAAAGGAAATAGTCGTTGAATCAATGAGATGAATCTTGCCCAGTAAATTATTTCCCTTTTCTTTCCCGAATTCACGGTGAATCTGTTGAATCAGATGCTGCAGAATAGCTTGGAAGATATCCGGGGGAAGACCAGAAAGTTTACGGGATAATTGAGATTTACTGATGCTTTTTAATCCAAGTTCTTTCTGCAATTTCTTTCTGTGCCGTACCTTAAAACTAATTTTCTTCAGGCTTGGCAACTGTTTCAATTGAGCATAAATAAATAGTTTGATAAAGCTGAGACTATCCAGCTTTTTAACATATTTATCAACGTTCATCTGCTCAATGATTTTTGAAATAACTTTCATTTCTGCCGGTTGAATGTATTCCTTAAAAACAGATTTTATGTTATTCTTGTCCATGGGAACTCCTTATAATTAAGATATGGACAGGGACTTTGAAACCTTCTATCTAATTATAAGGTTTTTTTATATCTTAGAAAACTAAAAAATGACATATATTACAATTAATTCAAAATAAATTTATTTGATTTGAGCTTGACAAATTCGCTTTTATTTAATGCAACGCTAGTG
>NZ_PGVA01000051.1 GCF_002860125.1 Bacillus canaveralius | reverse complement strand
ATGAATCCGCTTACACGTTTTAGGTGGAAATAAATTCCGCCAACAAATGCTTGACTCAAACATGACTTGAAGATCATTGGAGGTTGTCCAAGCCAGATGGTATGATAAAAGAGTAAACCTACTGATTGGAGTGTTTAGTTTGAAATGGAGTCCGCAGGATATTGATATGTATTTAAACGCAAAAGAGTACGTAGATACGGCTGTATTGCCGTTGCTGCCCGTATCATTTGATGAAGACATGAAGCAGGCAGCAGCGATGACAGAATTTATTACATTACTGGCGGTTCAAATTGAAAGGCAGTTCAAAGGGCGCCTCATCCTCCTCCCGGGGTTCGCTTATTTGAAAAGCTCAGAAGAAAGCCGCTTGCTCGCAAATATAAAAGAATGGGAACGGGAACTGAAAGCGAAAGGGTTTCCGCATATTATTTATGTTACATCAGACAGCGCCTGGAAAAGTCGCGAAAACGAAATGGAAGGTTCGTTAATTTGGCTGCCTACCCTTCCGCTCGAGCACATGGATGAATCTAATAAAATAACGATTATTGAGGACCAGGTCAAACAACTATTGCAGCTATTCATCCAAAAATGGCGGGAAAATAGTTAACTGCGATATAAGTCACACACTTGCCATCTTTTCGTAATAGTATTATATTGACCTAACTTTAAGATTGATATATCATGGTTATGTCCTAGTTTTATAATGTGTCTAAATATGTCCGCTGGACTTAACTTTTTCATAGAGGGGGGAAAAGCATGAGTAAGCACCAAGTTTCAAGACGTCAATTCCTGAGCTATACACTTACAGGTGTAGGCGGTTTCATGGCGGCAGGTATGTTAATGCCGATGGTACGCTTTGCAATAGACCCGGTACTAAAAGCGGGTGCAGGCGGAGATTTCATTCCAACAAAACAAAAAGTAGATGATTTAACAACTGAACCGGTTCGCGTCGATTTCCAATACACACAGAAGGATGCCTGGTATGAGTCTGAAGTGACGAATACTGCCTGGGTTTATCTGGATGAAGCGGGAGAAATCGTTGCCCTTTCACCTGTCTGTAAGCATTTAGGCTGTGTTGTTGACTGGAACACGGATGAAGCAAATCCAAACAAATTTTTCTGTCCATGCCATTACGGATTGTATACAAAGGATGGAATGAACGTAGCGGGTACTCCGCCGCTCGGACCGCTTGATCTATACGATTACAAGGTTAAGGACGGCTATTTGCATATCGGCCAAATTAAACCATGGGAGGCGTAATAATTGCTTAATAAAATTTATGATTGGGTCGATGAGCGTTTGGATATTACGCCGTTGTGGCGCGATATTGCCGACCACGAAGTACCGGAGCACGTCAACCCGGCACACCATTTTTCTGCGTTCGTGTATTGCTTTGGCGGTCTGACGTTTTTCATCACCGTGATCCAAATCCTTTCAGGTATGTTTTTAACCATGTATTATGTTCCTGATATTGAAAATGCTTGGAAGTCCGTTTACTATCTCCAAAATGAAGTGGCATTCGGCCAGATTGTCCGCGGGATGCACCATTGGGGCGCAAGTCTGGTTATTGTCATGATGTTTTTACATACGCTGCGCGTCTTCTTTCAGGGAGCCTATAAAAAACCGCGCGAACTGAACTGGGTTGTCGGAGTTCTAATTTTCTTCGTTATGCTCGGTTTAGGTTTTACAGGGTACTTGCTGCCTTGGGATATGAAAGCTTTATTTGCGACAAAGGTAGGTTTGCAGATTGCTGAATCAACGCCGTTAATCGGAACTTACGTTAAAGCTCTGCTTTCCGGGGATTCATCAATTGTCGGTGCGCAAACATTAACGCGTTTCTTTGCGATCCATGTCTTCTTCTTGCCTGGTGCATTGCTCGGCTTAATGGGTGCCCACTTCCTGATGATCCGCAAACAAGGTATTTCAGGGCCGTTGTAAACCGAACGAACTGTTTTTTAAATTGATTAACTTATGAATAAAAGGAGGGGGATTGCTCGATGCATCGTGGAAAAGGGATGAAATTCGTAGGTGACTCAAGGGTTCCTGCTGACAATCGCAAACCGAATATTCCGAAAGATTACTCGGAATACCCTGGGAAAACAGAAGCGTTTTGGCCTAACTTTTTATTAAGGGAATGGCTCGTCGGTGCCGTTTTCCTGATTGGCTATTTATGCTTGACTGCCGCTCACGCGTCTCCGCTTGAGAGAATGGCAGACCCGACCGATACAGCCTATATTCCGCTGCCGGACTGGTATTTCTTGTTTTTATACCAATTGCTAAAATACCGATTTGCTTCGGGACCAGCATATAATATAATTGGTGCATTTATCATTCCTGGCCTGGCATTCGGCGCTTTATTACTTGCGCCATTCATTGACCGCGGACCTGAGCGCCGCCCGTCAAAACGCCCGATTGCAACCGGCTTTATGCTTCTCGCTGTGGCAGCTGTTATCTTTTTGACATGGCAGTCTGCCAGTACTACAGACTGGAAAGCAAGAGCAAAAATGGGTGAAATCGTCGCGGAAGCTGATATCGATACTAAAGATCCTGGTTACGGAGTTTATGAAACGCAAGGCTGTATAAATTGCCATGGCGCTGAACTTACCGGTGGCGCAGGGGCACCGCCTTTAATTGATACAGGCTTAACCCCTGAAGAAATTGCCGACATTGCCAAAAATGGTACAGGTGATATGCCAGCGGGCATGTTTAAAGGAACAGACGAAGAGCTGCAGCAGCTTTCTGAGTTTATTTCTAAGCTTGAAAGTAAATAATATGTTAAAAAGCTGGCGTAAACATTGCGCCAGCTTTTTTAACGAACAGCGATGACTCTAGTAAAAGATTCCTTGCAGTTGTTTTTTCTTATAAACTATAGTTGGCAAAATGATGATGAAAGATTAGTTGAAAAGAGGAAAAAATAATGAAAATGATTTATCCTGTCCTTGCCAGCCGGGCGTTTCTATGGATGCTTCTAATTATAAATATTGCCGGAACGATTTACGGGTATGTCTGGTATCAATGGCAATTAGCGGACACACCACCGATTTTTCTGCCGTTTGTCCCCGACAGCCCGACAGCCAGCTTATTTTTTGTATTTGTGCTCATCGCTTTTTTGTTAAAAAAGAATTGGGGATTGCTTGAAGCGCTCGCGATCGTTACATTATTTAAGTACGGCATCTGGGCAGTCGTGATGAATTTGCTTGTCTACGTTGTAAACGGGCAAATCGATTTGGTCAGCCTAATGCTGATTTTTTCGCACCTTGGCATGGCGGTACAGGGACTGCTGTATGCCCCTTTTTACCGAATTAAACTATGGCATTTTGTCGTTACGGCGATCTGGGTTCTTCACAATGAAATCATCGATTATGTCTTTCTAATGATGCCCCGCTATCAGACATTAAATTTGTACATACAGGAAATCGGTTATTTTACTTTTTGGCTCAGTATTTTTTCACTGGAAATAGCGTATATTCTTTGTTTAAGGAAAGATCGCTTTATACTGAAAATAAAAACATAGAGGCGCTCCTCAGGTTTCTGGTCTAACCTTGTCCATCCCTTCATAACATTTTAATAGTAATTTGGAGGGGGGGACAACCATGAGAGCAAAATTTGTCATATTATTTTTGGCTGTTTTATTGCTTGCGCCGATTTCTACAGTATATTCGGAACAACCGTCGCCTTTAGATAAGCTGGATTTGTTATCTGATCAAGCATTGCAGATGATTAAATTGCAGAGATATGATGATGCAGGAAAATTGCTTGAATATTTTTCAGAGGAATTTCTCGCCTTTACCACTTCAGAGCGGATTTTCTCGATGGATGAACTAAGAATTATCACTGTCGCTCACGATGAAGCGGTCGAGGCTGCGGGAAACGGACAATTGAACCCTGAAGAAAGGTTAAACAGGGTAACAAAGTTTCGTCTTGTCGTTGACGCTGTCACATCCACCCATCAACCCCTGTGGACAGAGATGGAAGACCCGATTATGACGGTATTTCACGATGTGAAGGAAGCCGCCGGCAACGGTGATAACGAGAAGTTCCACCTGACTCTTAACTCTTTCTTATCCCTTTATGAGGTCATTTACCCGAGTATCAAGCTTGATGTTTCCCGGGAACGGGTGCAAAAATTGAATACCCGCGTCCAATACATTGACCACAACCGGCCTCAACTGCTGTCGGGAACGTCCAGCCAGGAGGAGCTAAATGCCCTGCAAACGGATTTAGAGAGCCTTTTTGATGAAATGACTGAGGATGATGCAGACCCATCGTTATGGTGGGTAATCATTTCTACAGGAAGCATCATAATTATCACATTATCTTACGTAGGCTGGAGAAAATATATGGGTGGCCAAAAACCTGAGAGAAACCGGTCAAGAGATCATAAAAATTGACACCTCTTTCAGGCATTTATACAATAAAGATAAAAGCATCACGAGCTGAAATGGAGGTATAATATGTTTTTAATCTATTTTGCGATTATTATTTTGATACCGCTTTGGGCCCAATTCAGGGTAAAGGGAACGTACAAAAAATACTCTAAAGTACCTTCTTCCTCACAAATGGTAGGAGCCGAAGTGGCGAGAAGAATTCTTGATGCGAACGGATTATATAATGTCGGGGTTGAGGAAACAAGGGGTTATTTAAGTGACCACTACGATCCACGCTCCAAGACCGTAAGACTGTCTTCGGCCAACTATCACGGCCATTCTGTTGCTGCTTCTGCGATCGCAGCCCATGAAGTTGGACATGCAATTCAAGACGCACAGGAATATGCCTTTCTCCGTTTTCGCCATGCATTAGTGCCAGTAGCAAGCCTTGGTTCCAATTTTTCATGGATCCTGGTTATGATCGGGATTATTGCCGGGCTAGCTGATTTGCTTCTTTTGGGGATTGTTTTTATGGCTGCAGCGGTCGTTTTCCAGCTCGTAACACTGCCAGTTGAATTCAATGCTTCAAGCAGGGCGATGGACGAAATAGTTTCGCACGGGATTATCCGCAATGATGAAGAACGTGAGACAAAGAGAGTCCTGAATGCTGCTGCGTTAACGTATGTTGCCGCCGCTGCTGTAGCCGTGATGGAACTTGCCCGCTTGGTACTGATTTACACAGGAATGGCAAGAAACGAATAAAAAACCAGCCCTAAATACGGCTGGTTTTTTTATGAGCTAAAATGAAAACATATCATTACTTCTCAAAAGTGGATAATCGATAATAAAGCGTTATTTGTAAGAAACTCACTTACCGCTCAAGTGGCTTCTTATTTTCGTCGAGAGTAAAGCCTTCACCGAGAACATCGTGGACGACACTGACAGATACAAATGCATGCGGATCAACGGAGGTAATCACACTTTTCAGCCTGACGATTTCGTTTCTGGCGACCACACAATAAAGCACATCCCTGTCTTTTTTCGAAAATGGGCCATGACCCCGTAAAATGGTAACACCCCGATCCATTTCCTTCATAATCCGCGCGGAAATTTGCTCATTAAAGTCGGAGATGATCATTGCCCCTCTGGCTGCATAGGCGCCTTCCTGCATAAAATCAATCACTCGTGCCCCGACAAACACAGCGACAAGCGTATACATCGCTTCCTGGTACGTTAAATAGAAGATGAGCGAGAGCGTGATCACCGCTACATCAAATATGAACATTGTTCGTCCCATGCTCCAGCCCACATATTTTTGAACAAGTCTGGCAATGATGTCGACGCCGCCGGTTGTTCCCCCGTAGCGGAAAATGATGCCGAGCCCGACGCCGATAAAAACACCGGCAAACAAAGCGGCTAACGTCAGGTCATCATTAAGCGGCATCTCAATTTGATAACGCTGAAAAATCCACAAAAAAACCGAAACTGCGATTGTCCCAATCACCGTATACAAAAAGACATTGCGGCCGAGCAGCTTCCAGCCAATTATAAAGAGTGGAATGTTGAGAATTAAGTTTGTATAGGAAGGATCCCAATTGAAGAGAAAGAACAGCAGTAAAGTAATTCCGGTAAAGCCGCCCTCGGAAAGGTTATTTTGCATATTAAAATGGACGATTCCAAACGCAAAGATAGCTGCACCAACCAAAATAAATAAGATATTTTTCAATTTAAGGCCGAAAAACATCGTCATTCCCCCTGTTTCATAAATACCGCTTTTAATTATATATAAGTACTATCATAAGAGCAATCGTTGCCCGACACCTTTACCTTCTCCTACAGAAAAACAATCAATTATATTTGTAAATAACCGCAGATTTAGCTAACATGAAAAGATGAAGGCAATGATACATATCGATAATTAGATTTTGGACAAATCGGGGTGAATGATGAGTACGAAGAAATCGTTACAGGACATTCAAGGTGAAGTCGACGGATACATAAGCCAGTTTAAAGAAGGCTACTTCAGTCCGCTTGCTTTAATGGCACGAATGACTGAAGAGCTCGGGGAATTGGCCCGGGAAGTTAACCACTATTACGGAGAAAAGCCGAAAAAAGCAACAGAAAAGGAACAAACCATTGAGGAAGAACTTGGGGATATGTTGTTTGTTCTCATTTGTTTTGCCAATTCGTTAAATATCGATTTGGAAACAGCACACAACACCGTGATGAATAAATTCAATACAAGGGACAAAGACCGATGGACAAGGCTTGAACAAACAGATGAGGAGAATTGAAAATGGAGCAAGTAAGAATCGTTATTGCTGGCCCACGCGGCAGAATGGGCAGGGAAGCTGTACATATGGTAATGAATACCGAGCGCTACACGCTGGCCGCTGTGTTAGACCATAAGTATGAAGGGATCATGCTGAGTGAGCTTGAAGGTTTTCAAGGCTATCAGGTGCCGGTTTATAGTGAAATAGAGAAATGTCTTTCGGAAGCAAACGCGGATGTATTAATTGATCTTACGACACCTGAAGTGGGGATGTACCATACAAAAACGGCTTTACAACACGGTGTCCGCCCGGTTGTCGGAACGACTGGTTTTTCAAAGGAAAACCTCGCAGAATTAGCGGCTATCTGTGAAGAAAAGGAGCTAGGCTGCATCATTGCTCCGAATTTCGCTGTCGGGGCCATTTTAATGATGAAATTTTCACAAATGGCAGCGAAATTTTTTAAGGATGTTGAAATTTTGGAGCTGCACCATGATCAGAAGCTTGATGCGCCGTCAGGGACCGCTGTAAAAACAGCCGAACTGATTGCGGAAGTACGGGAGACTAAGAAGCAGGGCCACCCTAACGAGAAAGAAACAATCCACGGAGCCAGAGGCGCCGACTATGAGGGGATGCATATTCATTCCGTCCGCCTGCCAGGCTTAATTGCCCACCAGCAGGTGATGTTCGGGGCAGACGGGCAGACGTTAACGATCAGGCATGATTCTTACAACAGAGCTTCGTTTATGTCCGGTGTCAAGCTGGCTGTAGATACAATTGTCAACATTGACTCGTTTGTATACGGCCTTGAAAACATTATTGAATAGACGGGGAGTGTTAAGGTGAATATTGCATTAATAGCCCATGATAAGAAAAAAGATGACCTTGTTGGGTTTGTGACCGCATATAAAGTGATTTTTTCGAAGCACAAACTGTTTGCAACTGGTACGACTGGCCTGCGAATTATCGAAGCAACAGGCCTTGAAATTACAAGATGCAAATCGGGGCCTCTCGGCGGCGACCAGGAGATTGGCGCGATGATTGCGAATAATAAAATGGATATCGTCTTCTTTTTCCGCGACCCGCTGACAGCCCAGCCCCACGAACCAGATGTGACGGCATTAGTCCGGTTATGCGATGTGTACTCGGTTCCGCTGGCTACGAATATGGGAACAGCTGAGGTTCTGATAAAAGGGTTGGAACGCGGCGACATCCAGTGGCGTGAGATTGTAAAAGAAACGCGGTGAATGGAATTGTCATTATTTGATATAGATATACTGGCATTTGGTGCCCATGCCGATGATGTTGAAATCGGCATGGGTGGAATAATAGCAAAATATGCTGCGGAAGGAAGAAGAATTGCTATTTGTGACCTGACGGAAGCAGAGCTGTCCTCAAATGGAACAGTCGAAACACGCAAACAGGAAGCAAGCATGGCCGCAGGTATATTGGGCGTGTCAACCAGGGAAACATTAGCATTCCCTGACCGGGGACTCCTTTTTTCGAATGAATACATAAAGAAGATCGTTGAAGTGATTCGCGCACATAAACCGCGCATTGTTTTTGCACCGTATTTTAAAGACCGCCACCCCGACCACGGGCATTGTGCCCGTTTAGTGGATGAAGCCGTTTTTTCGGCAGGGATAAAAAAGTATAAAACAGCGGGTGATTTGCCGCCCCATAAACCGGGCGAAGTTTACTATTACATGATCAATGGCTTCCATCAACCCGATTTTACAGTTGATACATCCCTCTATATGGAACAAAAAATACAAGCACTGAAAGCATATGAAAGCCAATTTTTTCTTCAGCGCGGCGGGGTTGAGACACCGCTCGTAACCGGCTATATTGAAACAGTTGAAGCGCGCGACCGGTTGTTTGGCAAAGAAGTTGGTGTGCAATACGCAGAGGGATTTAAAGTGAGAAGGCCACTACTAATCAATCATGATTTATTAGGGGATTTCCAATGACAAACTTAAAAATCGGCATCACCTGCTACCCGACAGTCGGCGGCTCCGGCGTCGTGGCGACCGAACTCGGCAAGCTCCTTGCAGAAAGAGGGCATGAGATCCACTTTATTTCTTCGAGCATGCCCTTCAGGCTTAAGAAAATGTACCACAACATTTATTACCATCAAGTCGAGGTCAGCCAGTATTCAGTTTTTCAATACCCGCCATACGATATCGCATTGGCCAGTAAAATGGCCGAAGTCGTCAACCGGGAAAATCTTGATATCCTGCACGTGCATTATGCGATTCCGCATGCGGTCTGTGCAATCCTCGCTAAGCAAATGACGAATAAGCAGGTGAAAATTGTCACCACCCTGCACGGAACCGATATTACAGTTCTTGGTTATGATCCGTCACTTGCCGGCGCCATCAAATTTGGGATAGAAAAGTCAGATGCGGTCACGGCTGTTTCCAATGCCCTAATCGAGCAGACTGATGAAGTGATCCAACCGGATAAACCTATCAAGGCAGTCTATAACTTTATCGACAGCCGTGTGTATAAGAAAATGGATGCAGGCCATCTCCGCCACGAGTACGGTATTAGAGACGATGAACAGGTGATTATCCATGTCTCCAATTTCCGACCGGTCAAGCGGGTCCATGATGTCGTCGAAACATTTAAGAATATTGCCGAACAAATTTCGGCTAAACTCCTTCTTGTCGGCGATGGCCCCGAGATAACCAGGATTTGCCAAATGGTTCACGATCTTGGCCTGCGCGACAAGGTTCTGTTCTTAGGGAAGCAGGATAATTTGGAAGAGCTGTATTCGATCAGTGATCTCATGCTATTATTATCGGAAAAAGAAAGCTTTGGGCTCGTAGCATTGGAAGCGATGGCTTGCGGCGTTCCCTGTATCGGTACAAATATCGGCGGAATCCCGGAAGTGATCAGCGATGGGGAAACGGGGTTTGTATGCGAATTGGGGAATATCAAGGAAATTACCGCAAAAGCTCTCGAACTCTTGACAAATCCAGGCTTGCATGAAAATTTTTCGGCAAAATCAGTTGAGCGAGTTAAACACCAGTTTGGCGCCGATTTGATCGTATCGCAATATGAGAACTTATATTTAGAGCTGTTAAACTGAAGGGGATCCTATATGATACAACCATTTGCGAAAGCCAAACAGCTGCTTTTAACAATTGAAAATGCAGGGTATGAGGCCTATTTTGTAGGTGGCTCTGTCCGTGATTTCCTGCTCGGGCGCCCGATTGAGGATGTTGACATTGCCACATCAGCGACCCCGGAAGAGATCAAAACGATCTTTCCTCGTACAGCCGATGTTGGGATCGAACACGGGACTGTGCTTGTTTTCTTCAATGGAGATTCTTATGAGATTACCACCTTTCGGGCCGAGGCCGAATATCGTGATTTTCGCCGGCCTTCTCACGTCGATTACATACGTTCTTTAAAAGAAGATCTCCAGCGCCGTGACTTTACGATGAACGCAATCGCGATGGATCGGCACGGAAAATTGATCGATCCATTTGATGGCAGATCGGCAATTAACCGAAAAAGAATCGAAACGGTCGGGAACGCCAGTGAAAGATTCTCCGAGGATGCCTTGCGGATGATGAGGGCGGTCAGATTCGTCAGCCAGCTTTCTTTTACATTGGCACCGGCAACAAAAGAAGCTTTGCATATATATGGCCATTTGCTCGAAAAAATTGCCACCGAACGAAAGACAGCAGAATTTGAAAAGCTGATTGCCGGACTAAATCGCCAGGAGGCAATCAGCCTAATCATTGATTCAGGGCTGTATCGATTTCTGCCGGGGCTGTCAGGATGCAAAAAAGCGCTTGAGAAAATGAATGAATATGACTATAGCAGCCTGTCTGGAAATGAACTATGGTGCCTGCTTCTGTACTGTTGCGACATTTCAGCAGAGGAGATTGATCCGTTTTTGAGAAAGTGGAAACTGCCTGTCAAAAAAATCAAGGAAATTGAGAAAATTTATCGCTTTCTCAAGTTTCGGCTCGAGCAGGAGTGGACTAGCTTGGCAGCTTATCAAGCCGGGATCGCTGTGATCATCTCAGCTGAAAGAATCTGGCTCACTTTAAAAGGAGTGCAAGATGATTCCAGGCTTGCACAACTGCGTTTGGAATATGAAAGGCTGCCAATTAAAAGCCGGACTGACATAAAAGCATCTGGCAATGATTTAATCGAATGGACAGGGAAACCAGGCGGCCCATGGGTGAAGGAAATATTCACAAAAATTGAAGCAGCAATCGTGGCCGGGGATCTTCATAACGATCAGGAAAATCTTAGAGAGTGGGTGGGCAAATGCAGTCGGAACTGAGAAAACAACTGCTTGATGCCTTTACAAATGCCGGCGGGGAATACCTATCAGGCCAGTCTTTAGCTGACTTGATTGGCTGTTCGCGCACGGCCGTGTGGAAGCATATTGAGGAGCTCAGAAAAGATGGCTTCGAGCTCGAAGCGGTCCGAAGAAAAGGCTACCGCATTATGAAAACGCCGGAAAAGGTTTCAGCGGATGAAGTAAGACTGGGCTTAAAGACCGCTTTTGCCGGCCAAAATATTCATTACGAGGAAACGGTACAATCGACGCAAAAAATTGCCCACAGCCTTGCATTTGACGGGGCTGAAGAAGGAACTGTCATCCTGGCCGAGGAGCAGCTTTCCGGCAGGGGGAGACTTGACCGGAAATGGTATTCTCCAAAATACACGGGTATATGGATGAGCGTTATTCTGCGCCCGAACATCCTGCCTTCGAAAGCTCCGCAGCTCACGCTGTTAACAGCGGTTGCTGTCGTTCAGGCAATTGAAGAAATGACCGGCTTATCCCCGCAAATTAAGTGGCCGAACGACATTTTAATAAATGGCAGGAAGGTGACCGGCATTTTAACCGAGCTGCAAGCTGATGCAGACCGGATTATCTCGATCATTATCGGGATTGGCATTAATGTAAACCAGCAGGAACAAGACTATCCCGAGGATATCCGGACAATCGCTACCTCGCTTTCGATTGAAAAAGGAGACAAGCTGTCTAGAGCTGCTCTGATCAGGATGGTTTTGACCAGGCTGGAAAAACTCTATCTTCTCTATTTGGAAAAAGGCTTTTACCCAATTAAGCTGCTCTGGGAAGGTTATGCCATCAGCATTGGCAAAGAAATTACTGCCCGGACGCTTACAGGCAATATTTCCGGACGCGCTTTAGGGATTACCGATGAAGGTGTTTTGATGATTGAAGACAGCGCCGGAAAAGTGCATCATATCTATTCAGCGGATATTGAGCTGGCTGAATAAAGACATATAGATATTTTTTTTCGCCAGATTGGCATAAATTTGCTATAATCGAGTTGGGCAGTATCATATTGAACTGCACCTGTTTACCGCAAGCAACTTTAATTTTATATCTGCCTAGATCCGACGAGCGGACCGGGACAGAGGGATGAAACGATTATGAAAGCGCCCAAAGAATCCTTCTGACGTAAAGCAGGATTCTTTTTTGCTTCCAAATAGAGTGTTTTATCTCCTCTTTCCAAACAAGGAGGAATGAAGATGAAGCAGACGACAGATTTTTTAAAAATGAAACGGGCAGGCGAGAAAATTGCGATGCTGACGGCCTATGATTTTTCTTCTGCAAAACACGCAGAGAAGGCCGGAGTCGACCTTATTCTCGTCGGTGATTCACTCGGGATGGTCGTACTCGGCTATGACTCAACGGTACCGGTAACGATGGATGATATGATCCATCATGCCAAGGCTGTGAAAAGAGGAGCGAACGACACCTTTATTACGGTTGACCTGCCATTTATGAGCTACCATTTATCCACTAAAGATACGCTGATAAATGGCGCGAGAATTGTTCAGGAAACAGGCGCAAATGCGGTTAAGCTCGAAGGTGCCGGCGATGTTATTGAAAAAATAGCTGCACTTACTGCTGCGGGTATACCGGTTATGGCTCATCTCGGTCTTACTCCGCAGACGGTGGGAGTCCTCGGCGGTTATAAAGTGCAGGGGAAAAACGCAGCGGCAGCAAGGCAGCTGATCGAGGATGCCTTGCGGTGCCAGGAAGCCGGGGCTTTTGCACTTGTTCTTGAATGCGTCCCAAAACAGCTTGGTGAAGAAGTTTCTGCAGCACTGGAGATTCCGACGATCGGAATCGGTGCCGGTGTCCATTGTGATGGCCAGGTTTTAGTTTATCATGACCTTTTAAGCTACGGTGTCGACCGCGTTGCCAAGTTTGTCAAAAAATATGCCAATGTTGATGAAGAGATCGAAGATGGCATCGAAGCGTATGTGTCAGATGTCAAAGCAGGCTTTTTTCCTGAAGAACAGCACAGCTTTACGATGAAAGAGGAAGAACTAAAGAGCCTGTATGGAGGAAAAGAATGAAAGTCATTACAGCCATTTCAAATATGCAAAAACAGATGCTGACCGACAAGGCGCAGTGCAAGTCGATCGGCTTTGTGCCAACAATGGGATTTTTGCATGACGGACATGCTTCCTTGCTTAGAAAAGCCAGGGCCGAGAATGACCTTGTCGTTTTAAGTATTTTTGTGAACCCGCTCCAGTTCGGCCCAAACGAAGACCTTGACGCCTATCCCCGCGATTTCGACAGGGATAATCAGCTCGCCGAACAATTAGGAACAGATTACATTTTTGCACCAAGTGCTGATGAGATGTATCCCGGGCCTCCTTCGGTTGTAGTCAAGACAACAGCCCGTACAGAGGTGCTGTGCGGCAAATCGCGGCCAGGCCATTTTGATGGTGTGGCAACGGTGTTAACCAAATTATTCAACATTGTCAGGCCGGACAGGGTTTATTTTGGGATGAAGGACGCCCAGCAGGTAGCGGTGGTCGAAGGACTGCTCGCTGATTTTCATTTTCCGATCGAGCTTGTTGCCGGTGAAACGGTTCGTGAACCGGACGGGCTGGCGAAAAGCTCAAGGAACGTCTACCTGCTTCCAAATGAAAGAAGTGAGGCCGCCTTTATCTATAAGGCGCTGAGACTCGCCGAACAGATGGCGGCTGCCGGGGAAAAAAGCGCTGCCAAGATTCAGGCGGCTGTAGAAACCGTCATACGGGAGAACACGACCGGTCAAATTGATTACCTCGAAATCCTAACCTATCCCGACTTGGAGCAAGTCGGAGAGTTAAAGGGGAAAATCATTGTTGCGGCTGCTGTGAGATTCCAGAAAGCCCGGTTGATCGACAATATCATTTTAACAATAGAGTAATTTCACAATGTATTAAGCTACACCGAAAAACGAATTAAATCGTCTTAATAAATCAGCATTAAACGAATAATCTGTGTTAATTTTTTGTTCGTTTTGCAAGTAAAAAGATGATTTATTAAATAAAGTAACTTGACAATAAGGAGGAGAAGACATGTTTCGCACCATGATGAATGCGAAAATCCATCGGGCCACTGTGACGGAGGCCAATTTGAACTATGTCGGCAGCATTACGATTGATGAGGATATAATCGATGCGGTCGGGATGCTTCCAAATGAAAAAGTGCAAATCGTCAACAACAATAACGGAGCCCGCTTTGAAACGTATATTATTCCCGGCCAGAGGGGATCAAAGGTCATTTGTGTGAATGGTGCAGCGGCCCGCCTCGTTCAAGAAGGTGACACAGTCATTATCATTTCATATGCATTAATTTCCGAGGAAAAAGTAAACACCCATCAGCCAAAAGTTGCGATTATGGGTGAGGGTAATGCAATAAAAGAATTGCTTCATGCTGAACCGGAAATGACGATTCTTTAAGTCCCGCCATGCGGGGCTTTTTGTATGAACGAAATATACGGTCTCCATATTTGGATCCCTTCATCAGCGCTTGCGCTGTTCTTTGCTTTTGTGATACCGTTTGATTGACGAATGTTTGAGGTGTAAGAAATGAGCAATAAATTTGTGGTCATTGACCTGGAAACAACCGGTAACACTCCAAAAAAAGGGGCTAAAATCATTCAATTTGCGGCTGTTGTCATCGAGGGAGATACAATTGTCGAACAATATTCTTCTTTTATCAATCCGGAGCAGCCAATTCCACCTTTTATCGAAGAATTGACAGGCATTGATGATCATATCGTAAAGGATGCGCCGTTGTTTGCAGAAATTGCTCCAAGGGTGTTGTCTTTGCTTGATGACGCATATTTTGTGGCGCATAATGTTCACTTCGATTTATCTTTTCTGCAAGAGGAATTAATCGAGGCGGGCTATCATGGCTTTTACGGCCCGGTCGTTGATACGGTGGAATTGTCAAGAATCCTTTTTCCTGCCGCGGACAGCTATAAATTATCAGAGCTATCTTCGCGTTTTTTCTTTAGCCATGATCGGCCTCATCAGGCGGACAGTGATGCGTATGTTACGGCGGAGCTTCTTTTGCTGCTTTTAAATAGGCTCGAATCGATTCCGACCAGAACATTAAAACAATTATCAAGGCTCGCGCCAGGCTTGAAAAGCGACATACATATATTGATGGATGAGCTAATCCGCGAAAAAGAAAAATCAATCGAGATTTTGCCTGATTTCATTGACATCTATAGGGGAATCGCCTTGAAACGACCCGATAAGAAAGCAAAAGACAGACCCGGGCTGATCGAAATCCGTTTTCCTCATAGTGATGAAGAGAAGGAGAATCTGATGAAAGGCGCTTTTCCTAATTACGAGAAAAGAACCGGGCAATTTAAAATGATGGATCTCGTATACCAATCATTTGCCGATGGACACCACTCGATGATTGAAGCGGGGACAGGCGTAGGAAAGTCGCTGGGTTATTTAATTCCTGCTGCGTTCTTTTCCATTCAGACTGCGAAAGCGGTTATTGTCAGCACCTATACAACCTTGCTGCAGGAGCAGCTTTTAACAAAAGATATCCCGCTGTTGAACCAAATGCTGCCCTTCCCGGTGAAAACGGTTTTACTAAAGGGCAGAAACCATTTCATCAGCCTGGCTAAATTCGAACAATCTTTAAAAGAAGAAGACGACAACTATGATACAACATTGACAAAAATGCAAATCCTGATATGGCTTCTCGAAACCGAGACTGGCGATGTCGATGAATTAAACCTCTCAAGCGGTGGCAGGCTTTACTGGCATAAAATTAAAAATGACAGCAGTGTGTTTCTGCATGATAAAGCTTGGCGGCATTATGATTTTTACCTGAACGCCCGGAAAAATGCTCAGGTCGCAGATATTGTTATTACCAACCATTCCTTGCTGCTTTCGGATCTAACTTCAGATCATTCTCTGCTTCCCGATTATGATTATGCGATCCTTGATGAGGCCCATCACTTCGAAAAAGCGGCCGGCAAATACTTTGGCTTTTCAATCGATTATTTATCGATCAGGCTGTTGCTCGGCCAGCTTGGATTGTATGAACAAAAACAGCTGTTTTTTAAACTTGAGAAATTACTGAACGAAATCGACCGGTATGATCAATTGGAGCATACGTTTGAAATTAATGCGTTGATCGGCGATCTTCAACTGGAGATGGATGAGTTTTTTAAAACAATCAGTTTGTTCGCCAATGAAAAACTGAAAGATCACCAGAGTGCTTATAAACGAATCCAATATCGGTTAACCGGACAGGAAACAGGTAAAACATGGAAAGTACTCGTCGCAATGGCGGAGCGTTTTTCTTTTCAAATTCATGATCTGGTCAAGCTGTTGGAAAAACGGCTTGATTTTATATTGAAAGCAGACCACGAACTATCAAATGAGGACAAAGCTTTTTTGGATGAACTGGCTTCTTTACTTGGAGATTTCCGTGAAGTGAGAGAGAATGTCAAAAGCCTGTTTTTGCATAGGCAGAACCGATATGTCACATGGATTGAAGTCGATTTGCGGGCCGCACAAAACGCCACCGCTGTCTACGGGCAACCTGTTGATATTTCTAATTATTTACAGGAATATTATTTCTCCGTTAAAAAAAGTGCTGTGCTAACGTCGGCGACCCTGACAGTAAAGCAATCCTTCGATTATATGATGAAGGAGCTTGGCCTGTATGGAACAAATTGCCGCAAGGAAGTGATTTCCTCACCGTTTCAATATAAGGAAAAGGTGAAAATGTTCGTCCCGAACGATTTACCGGAAATAAATGCTGTATCAATCGATGATTATACCGCGGCAATTAGTGAGCATATTATTTCAATTGCCGAAGCGACGAAAGGGCGCATGCTCATTCTGTTTACATCTTATGAAATGTTAAAGAAAACATATGAGCTATTGAAGGAAAGCGGTTTTCTCGAAGATTTTGCCTTAATTGCGCAGGGAATTTCCGGAGGAAGCCGGACAAGGTTAACGAGAAGCTTTCAACGCTTCGACAAATCGATTCTCTTTGGCACAAGCAGCTTTTGGGAGGGAATCGATATCCCCGGGGAGGATTTATCATGTCTTGTGATTGTCAGGCTGCCGTTCTCTCCGCCGGATGAACCGGTCACAGAAGCGAAATGTGAAATAATTGAAGAGAAGAACGGGAATCCATTTTATGATTATTCATTGCCAGAGGCTGTACTCCGCTTTAAGCAGGGGGTTGGACGCCTGATCAGGACAGAGAATGATCGCGGACTTATCGTTGTTTTTGACAGGAGAATTATTTCAACTAAATATGGAAAAGCATTTTTGCAGTCTATTCCAGCGATACCATTGCAAAAAGTCAATATCGACGAAATTGTCGAGCAAATTTATGATTGGCTGTAATTAACTAAAGGATTCTGGCCGCCCGATAAAAAGCAGCGCTATTATTTGCAGCCTATCACCGCTGTGAACTAGAAAGAATTTTGCTTGAAAATGTTATCCTAAACGGTTGACACCTGATATAATGAGTGTTAATCATAAAACGATGTGTCATTATATTATCGGTCCAGCTCCGAACCAATAAATAACAATAATCACCTGAAAAGGAGGAGAAAACGCGGTATGGAAAGCAAAATCGAAATATTGTCGACCGTTAAAGTGCAGCAGAGCCCTGACTTATATAAGATTGTCGATGCCTTAAACCGCACCCTGAAACGAGAAAATTTAATGTTCGGACTGGCCCTCGACCCGGAAGAGCGGGAAAAAGCAGTTTTTACTATATATCGTACATAAAGAAGTGATCTGATATGAAAAAATGGATAATCATTATCTCAATTGCTGTTGTTATTTTAATAGGTCTGGCGGCGAATGTGTATTTAAATGCGCTCAAGCCCGTCAAAGCGGCTGAGCAAAAGGCGGCGGCTATAGCAAATGCAAAAACCGACTTGCAAAGCATAAAGGATTTCAGCATATTCAATGGCGATGAAACCTACTATGTCGTTAAAGGGACGAACAGTAAAAATGAAAAAACGATTGTTTGGATCCCTGAAAAGGGAGGCAAAATTCTTGAACGGAAAGAAGCTGAGGGCATTTCCAGGGAAGAGGCAATCAATAAAGTAAGAGAAGAAAAAAACCCGGAGAAAATTCTGTCGGTCCGGCTCGGAATGGTCGACAATCAACCTGCCTGGGAAATATACTCGCAATCCGAGAGCGGGTTAATAAATTATTATTATCTTGATTTTGATACAGGTGAAGAATGGCTCACCGTAATTGAGAATTTATAGGATAACGGAGGCAGAGGAATGGAAACGTTACTGGCTAAAAGAGTAAAAGCACTAACCCCATCATCAACATTGGCAATTACCGCAAAAGCAAAGGAATTAAAGGCTCAGGGCAAAAATGTGATCGGGCTCGGTGCCGGTGAACCGGACTACAATACCCCGCAAAATATTATTGATGCAGCTGTTGACTCAATGAATCAAGGACATACGAAATATACACCGTCTGCAGGATTGCCGGCCCTAAAAAAAGAGATTGCCGCGAAGTTACAACGCGATCAAGGGCTCAGCTACGACAGCAGCGAAATCATTGTGACAAATGGAGCCAAGCATGGACTGTACACGCTGTTTCAGGTAATTTTAGACGAAGGTGACCAGGTTGTTATCCCGATTCCGTATTGGGTAAGCTATCCGGAGCAAGTGAAATTGGCCGGTGGTGTTCCCGTCTATGTGGAAGGCGAAGAGCGCAATCAATTTAAAATCACTCCTGAGCAGCTGGAGAATTCGTTTTCAGACCGTACAAAAGCGGTTATTATCAATTCCCCAAGCAATCCGACAGGCATTCTTTATACAGAAGAGGAATTGCGAAAACTGGGCGAAGTTTGCCTGGAACACAACGTTTTGATCATCTCCGATGAAATTTACGAGAAGCTCGTCTACGGAGGGTATAAGCATGTCTCTGTTGCTGAATTATCACCGCAGCTAAAAGAGCAAACGATCATCATCAATGGCGTTTCGAAGTCGCATTCAATGACAGGCTGGAGAATTGGCTATGCTGCAGGGAATAAGCAAATTATCAAGGCCATGACCAACCTGGCGAGCCATAGTACATCAAACCCAACCACAACCGCTCAATACGGCGCAATCGCAGCTTATGCCGGATCCCAACAACCGGTTGAAGAAATGCGGCAGGCTTTTGAACAACGTCTTAAAATCATATTTGCCAAGCTTGTCGACATTCCCGGCTTTACATGCGTAAAACCACAAGGTGCTTTCTATCTGTTTCCAAATGCGAAGAAAGCAGCGGAATTAACTGGCTTTAACAATGTTGATGAATTTGCGGAAGCGTTACTTGAAGAAGCAATGGTTGCGGTTATTCCCGGATCCGGTTTCGGTGCCCCGGACAATATCCGGCTGTCCTATGCCGCATCACTGGAACTTTTAGAAGAAGCGATCGACAGAATTCACCGTTTTGTCGAAAGCAAGCTAAAATAAGCTTTTTTATGAACGAACGCAGGTAGCCTGCATAGCCGCCATAGTTGATCTTGAATCTTGCACATGGCGCAGTTTTCCGGGCATGAGGGAGTAATATTGCTTGTCATTCATGCTAACGGTATAATAAACAGCATATATGGCAACCGTTTTTGTTAGGTTTTTTGGAGGGAAATGACAGTGAATAAAACAACAATAGCAGAAGTATACAAATATGTAGACCAGGAAGTGAAGATTGGCGCATGGCTTGCCAATAAACGCTCAAGCGGTAAAATTGCCTTTTTGCAGCTTCGTGATGGAACAGGATTTATCCAGGGAGTCGTTGTCAAGAGTGAGGTTCCCGACGAAGTGTTTCAAACTGCCAAATCGGCGACACAGGAATCCTCTTTATACGTGACCGGAGTAGTCCAAAAAGATGAGCGCTCCCCGTTCGGATACGAATTGTTGGTAAACGGCATCGAAGTGATCCAGCAAGCGGTGGACTATCCGATCACCCCTAAAGAGCACGGCACCGAGTTTTTAATGGATAACCGTCATCTATGGCTTCGCTCGCGGCGCCAGCACGCGGTCATGAAAATCCGCAACGAAATCATCAGGGCGACATACGAGTTTTTTAATGAACAAGGGTTTGTCAAAGTGGACCCGCCGATCCTGACAGGCAGTGCACCCGAAGGGACAAGCGAACTGTTTGCGACAAAGTACTTTGATGAAGATGCCTACCTGTCACAAAGCGGACAGCTTTATATGGAAGCAGCAGCGATGGCACTTGGCAAAGTTTTTTCCTTTGGCCCAACGTTCCGGGCAGAAAAGTCAAAAACACGACGGCATTTAATTGAGTTTTGGATGATTGAGCCGGAAATGGCCTTTTATGAATTTGAAGACAATCTTAAGGTGCAGGAAGAATATGTTTCCCATATCATTCAAGCTGTATTGAAAAATTGCAAGCTTGAATTGCACACGCTTGGAAGGGATACAAGCAAACTCGAACAAATTAAAGCACCATTCCCAAGAATCTCATATGACGATGCCATAAAATTCTTGCATGAAAAAGGCTTTAATGATATCGAATGGGGTGACGACTTTGGCGCGCCGCACGAAACAGCGATTGCAGAAGCATATGATAAGCCTGTATTTATTACTCATTACCCGACAGCAATTAAACCATTTTATATGCAGCCTGCCAAGGATCGGGAAGAGGTTGTCTTATGTGCGGACATGATTGCTCCAGAGGGCTATGGTGAAATTATCGGAGGTTCCCAGCGTATTCATGATCATGGCCTGTTGAAACAGCGCCTTGAAGAACATGGATTAAGCAATGACGCTTACAAATGGTATCTAGAGCTCCGCCAATACGGCTCTGTTCCCCATTCAGGATTTGGCCTTGGATTGGAACGAACAGTAGCCTGGATCAGCGGAGTGGAGCATGTTCGTGAAACAATCCCGTTTCCACGCCTGCTCAACCGCCTCTATCCTTAAGGCTGGCCGATCTATCCGACAGTATCAAACAGTCCGCACCTGCGGACTTTTCTTTACGCAATTTTCGACAAGTATTTATTGCCAGTGGCTATGTTCATCTTACCCCGAAACACGGGTTCATGTTATACTTAAGGGGAGGTGTCACAATGAAAGCAAATATATTATCCTGGCTGGAAGAAGGATCAGTGTCGATTCCCGGCGTATTATTAACACATTATAAGAAGCTGAATATGAATGAACAAGAGCTTGCAACCCTATTGCATATTATCTCTTTCTCAACGAAGGGCAATGAATTTCCTACTCCGGCTGAGCTTGCCGCACGTATGACAATAACAGCTATGGAATGTACTGGCATGCTTCGAAGACTTATTCAAAAAGGCTTTCTCAGTATTAAGGACGCACACTCCCCAGAAGGGATTATCCATGAAAAATATTCATTGCAGCCATTATGGGAAAAGCTTGTTGATCAATTCCTCCTCGATACTAAAGGTAAGCAAGCAGATCAGCATCAAAACGATGAAATGGACTTGTACACATGTTTCGAAAGAGAGTTTGGACGGCCGTTGTCGCCGTTCGAGTGCGAATCATTGGCAATGTGGATGGACGATGATCTGCATGATCCAATCATCATAAAGGCCGCATTGAGAGAAGCTGTCATTTCCGGGAAGCTAAATTTTCGTTACATAGACCGAATTTTATTCGAATGGAAGAAAAACGGTATCCGAACTATTGAACAGGCCAGAAGTCATAGTCGGAAATTCAGGCAGCACCAGAATCACCAGCGGGAAAATCAAGGTGATCTCCCTGAAAACGCAAAAACGATTCCTTTTTATAATTGGCTTGAACAATAGGCGGGATAACGAGAGAAGGTGCTTCTCTCGTTTTTGCCATTTTCTATCATGAAAATAAGGTGGGAACGATGTTAAATAAAAATGAAATTAGATACTGTCTCGACCACATGGGGGAAATGTTCCCGGATGCTCATTGCGAGCTGAACCACAGCAATCCGTTTGAACTGGTTATTGCCGTTGCCTTGTCGGCACAGTGTACAGATGCACTTGTCAATAAAGTTACTAGAAATCTGTTTACGAAATATAAAACTCCGGAAGATTATTTGCGTGTGCCACTGGAAGAGCTCGAGAACGATATCCGTTCGATCGGTTTATTCCGGAATAAAGCGAAAAATATCCAAAAACTGTCGAGAATGCTGATTGATGATTACGGGGGAATTGTCCCGCGCGACCGCGATGAACTAACGAAGCTGCCCGGCGTTGGGCGGAAAACGGCAAATGTAGTTGTATCGGTTGCTTTCGGTGTTCCGGCGATAGCAGTCGATACCCACGTCGAAAGAGTCAGCAAACGGCTCGGTTTTTGCCGCTGGAAGGATTCAGTACTCGAAGTGGAGCAGACGTTAATGAAAAAAGTACCAAAAGACGAGTGGTCGGTTACCCACCATCGGATGATCTTTTTTGGACGATATCATTGCAAAGCGCAAAATCCCCAATGTCAAATTTGCCCGCTTCTCGACATATGCCGGGAAGGGAAAAAGCGCATGAAGAGGAAAACTGGTAATGGACAGTAAACGGGGAGTTCCTGAAGAATTAAACCATCCATTCTTTTTGACAAATGAGGCAGGAATATGGGAAAAACAAAACGGCAAGGAAATGCAAATTTTTCCGCTTTTTTATTATGAGTGGGCTTTTTACTCAAATATTGAGGCGCTCAAGCCGTGGGAAGATCCGGTGAATTATGTTCCTTTATTGTTCGATGAATGGAAAAGTCTGAAGGACAGTCTGGCTCAATTATTCCAAAACCGGAATCAGCGCAGGACTGAAACGCCGATGAAAAAGGGGGTTGGCTTGTTTGTTGAGTGCCTTTTTTGGACAAACGCCGTGCCTGTGGTCCTGTCAAACCTGGATCATGCCGAAAAACTGATGATTAAGCCTGTAAATATGAGGGAGAGGCTCCAGTTTATTATGAATAGGCCGACGCTGTACCATTCCTTTATTCAATTATCCGTGCTTATGACTGAGCTGGAAAAAGCGTTTATGAAACATCTGGCGCTAAGGAAAAAACACTGATTTGAGTAAAAGGTGCTAAGCCCAAAAACGAATTAAATTGTCTTAATAAACCAAGAGGATCCAGTATGAACGAATAACATTGTCTTGATTTCAAAAAATTGTTTGGTTTTCAATTAAAGAAATGCTTTAAGAAATTTATTCATTTAATGAAAAAAGGGGCTGTCTAAAAAGTCCATTTTAGAGTAAAATGCACTCAAATTAAAAACCCAAGAATGTTGATTTAACAGCATTCCTGGGTTTTACTGTTTTAAGGTTTCGGCTGAAATAGCACTTATGGGACAGCCCCTTTTTCATTACAAAATTATGGACTTGGAGGAGTGCCCGGTGGGTTTGGAATTGGCTGGCCGGGTGGCTGTGTTCCTGGATCACCAGGGTTACCGTTACCATTACCATTGCCGTTGCCATTGCCAGGGTTATCTCCTTCGCCCTCGTCTGACTGATCTCCATCGTCATCTTCTTCATGTTCTTCTTCACGATTGCGGCCTTGTTCATCTTCGCCTTCTTCAAACTCTTCTTCTTCAGTGACCGGAGCAGGAACTGACACTGAGACACTTGCCGGCTCACTGCTTTGCTCGCCTTTTATTGCTGTAATGGTAAAGGTGTATGTTCCACCGGCCACAACATTTGCTACTCTCATGGACTTTTCGCCTGTAACGGTAAGCTGCTGCGCAGCACCGCCATTGATTGAGGCGTTTACTTGGAACTGCACGCCATCAGCTTTGCCGTTATAATCCCACGACAGGACGATTTCATTGCTCGCTTGCTCGTATGAAGCATTCGCGTTGGACGGGCTGTCAAGTCGATCATACCGGTCAGACACTTGGTTTGGACGATTGCCTTTGACCGCATATTCATAAATAACCTGGTCCTCAGGAGTAAATTCACTGGCAAGCTTGGCCGGAATGGTGCCCTTTTCAATCGCTACCTTTTCAACCGTTTTCGGTACAGTAAAGTCTGCAGTTTCCTTGCCTTTTGAAACATGGGTCATTAAATTTTTAAAGAGCTGCTGGGCAATTTTTTGGTCCTTGGAATTAATATAATTTTTCTTCTGGTTCTCATAACCGGTCCAGACTGCAGCCGTATAGTTTGTCGTATAGCCTGCAAACCAGGCATCAGGAACAGCGCCATTAGGAATGCCATTTGCCTTCTTCACGTCGGACGAGTAGTTCGTCGTACCGGTTTTGCCTGCAACATGCAGGTTTGGAATGTTGGCTGCCTGGCCGGTTCCATTTGATAAGACGCTTTTCAACATATCGGTAATCATAAAAGCTGTATAGTCCTTCATGACGACCTGCGATTCAGGAGCGGTATCCAGTTTTGTACCATCACGCAGCTCAATCATTTTCACTGTGTGAGGTTTTGTATAAAAACCGTTATTTCCAAACGCACTGTATGCTCCGGCCATCTCAAGCGGCGAGACGCCTTTATCAAGTCCGCCAATTGCATACGACTCATGGATTTCCTCAAGTGGAATTCCGAGCTTGACAGCGAAATCTTTCGCTTTGTTTAAACCAACTGCCTGTAATGCCTGGAGGGCAGGGACGTTGCGTGATTTTGCAAGTGCTTCCCGCATCGACATCGGTCCCATATGTTTATTGTCCCAGTTGTTGATAGGGGTCTTTTTCGGATCGGAATAAGTGTATGGTTTATCATCCAATGTATGATATGTTCCCCATTGTAGATACTCGATCGCCGGGCCATAATCCAATATCGGCTTGATCGTCGATCCCGGCTGCCGTTGTGTATCGACTGCATAGTTAAAACCGCGCTTCGCTTGCTGGTTTCGCCCGCCTCCGAGTGCGCGCACTTCACCTGTCTTCGTATCTAAAAGCGTAATCCCGGCCTGGAATTCATCGTCCGGGAACTGGACGACTTCATTTGAGTTTAGCATGTGCTCTACATGTGTTTGGGCATCCTGGTCTAAAGTGGTATAAATATGGAGCCCGTCAGAGAAAATATCAAAATCGCCTTGTGCCTGGACTTCTTCAATTACGGCATCGACGAAAGCATCGTACTGATCTTCACCTGTTTCGCGATTTTCTGCCTTTACAAGCGATGATTCAACAGGAATCGCCTGTGCTGCTTGCATCTCGTCCTTAGTAATAAAGCCATGCTGATTCATTAACGAAAGCACGATGTTCCTGCGCTTCTCGGCATTGTCCGGATGTTTAAAAGGATTATAATTTTCCGGACTTTGCGGCATGCCGGCAAGCAATGCTGCTTCATGGAGCTGTAATTCGGAAAGTTCTTTATCAAAATAAATCTTTGAAGCAGTTAAAATACCGTGACTTTTTTCGGACATATAAATTTTATTGACATACATCTCAAAGATTTCTTGCTTCGTATATTTGCGCTCCAGCTGGAAGGCAAGCCATGCTTCCTGTGCTTTTCGGCTTAATGTTTTATCAAACTCAAGGAAAGAGTTTTTCACGACCTGCTGGGTAATCGTACTCGCACCTTCAGAGCCAAAGCCGTCCGTAATATTGGCAATGACCGCGCCGCCAAGACGGATTACATCAATCCCGTTGTGGTCATAGAAACGAACATCCTCGGTAGCAAGGATTGCACTTTCGACAAGCTCGGGGATATCTTCATAAGCTACATAATCGCGATTCACTGAGCCAACTTCGGCAAACTCTTTTCCATTTATATCATAAAGCTTTGAAGAAATAGGGTCCCTTAGCTGAGCTTCGTCCAATTTTGGAGTATCTTTTACCATAAATGCAAAAGTGGCAACACCGGTAAGCATTCCGATAATTCCAAGTGCAATAAGAACGAGAAAGATCTTTTTAAATGTCCCGCGCGGACTTTTCTTTCCCTTGCCCTTTTTTGGTTTTTTAGCGGCAAGCTGTTTGCGGCGCTCCTCTCGCGATTGATATTGATCTGCCATATATGTGTGTCATTCCTTTCTATGCAAACGAACGATATTTACAGCGTTACTGAAGCTGTATTCCTTTTTCCCCTGTAAGGTTATAAAGATAATCTATTACTTTAATATAGTCAATTCTGGGCCGGAAACCTAGCTTAATGGGATGGGAGCATTCTGCAATCTCTTGCTTTGTAATCGATTTTCTCCCTCCGCTGTTCATTCGGTTCCAAAAAGCAATCAAATGATTGGCTGGCAGAAGATACACTTCTTCTGTAGCGGAAAACCGGATGATAATAAAACATATGCCGCCATGGAGCAGAACCGTTTCCATATGGTGAATCTGGTGTTCGTGAAAATTTTTTAACGGGAACGAAGTTTTATGCCTCGTTTCCTTTGCTTCAAAATCAATATATTTCCCTTTATAGACACCATTATAATCGGTTGTCGAAGCTTGTTTAAAATAGGCTTCCCTGATTACGGCAGCACTCCGTTTTGGATAATCGACCTGGACAATTTGGACAGGAGTTGGTTTTTTATGGATAACGGCCAGCTTCTGTTCTAAATAAAACAGGTTTGTTTCGTTTAAATCATCCTCAAGCGTCATCCCCCGGTTGCTGTACGACAGTTGTTTGTCAGCCTTCGTCGGCAAGCCCTTGGACTGTTTAGGAATGTAGCGGCGCCCGTTTGGATAATGAAAATTCATTGTAACCACCTCACAAACTACAACTATCATACCAAATCTGCACAGCTTTTGGTTGAATAAAAAGCACCATTCTGTTAAACGCTAAATTTAACACTTGCTGTAAGGGGTACTTTTATGGAAAAAAGTCTGCTGCCTATGGCACGATATGAAAACACAGAGGATCATTCACTGCTCAGGCAATGGATCTCAACCGAAACAAAATTACAAAACAAAGATAATATCTCGCGGACAAATGCTTATTTTCATTATTTTAAGACCCATCCGGAAATCGAATGGGCATTTCTTGCGAGCATGGTTTCCAGGAATGCCGGCTGGAATATGTGTGACCTCGAAGGCCCCATGCTTCCGCATATCATTCCAAAGCAAATAAGGAAACGGCTTTTTCTTGCCTATGAACGGGCAAACTGGCTGATTTTTCATGATGCATTTCCCCAACTGCTCCTCTACCATTATTCGACGAAAATAAACAGTCCAATGTTTCATCTTTTAGCATTTTTTCGTGTTTCTGCTTTTATGGAACAAGAATGGTGCATGTTTTGGCGGGAACGGGATCAAACGAGATTGCTGATCGCGATGATTATTAATGAACAAAATGTCATCCAGCAACCAGTGCTTCTTAGTCCGTTATATCAAAATAAGGTATTTCATTCACTCTTATTCTCTTTCCAGGATTCGTTTCATTTCAGTTCTGTTTTGTTTCCAGATAGAAAGGGTCATTTGTATGGGGCAAGCGTGAATGGGTTTAGATCAGTATCGAAGCGGATCGATCTTGGGAAGCGGCTCAGCAGTATTCTTTTCAGGGATGACTTATTCCCGGCCTTTTATGAGTTTGCCGAAACGACTCCGCATACAGGTTCACGGTCAGACTATGAACAGTATTTTGTAAATGACCGGAAACGGAAAGCGGGGCCGCGTCTGAGAAGGGCCTATCCTCCGATTCATCATCATATTGACTGCGACTATCCTGACTGGTGCAAGAGAACAAAAGTGAAGGAAAAATGGCTTTCACCACATGTCCATCACCTTCATCCACTTCTGATTACAAAATGGTATTTACAAAAGCAACAGCAGCTTTCCACTATCATTTCTGTGTCGAAAACATGCAGGAACATATGCAGAAATCTTCTTTCTTTGCCGAAAATCTTCTAGTTTTGTCAGCCTGGCAGGAAGGGCTGACCGGGTATGGAATTACAAAGGAGAAAGAAATGCAAAGGAGGCATTAAAATGAATGAACAAAGCTTGGAAAAAGAAAAGCTGTTAACGATGTTAACGGAAATATATGATCAGCTTGAAGAATTGGAATCAGGATTGCACAGTTCATTGGCAGATCTCCGTGATGATTGGAATGAAAAACAGGCGGCACGGTTGACAGGCTGCGGAAACCGGCTCTCCGCGTTAGAAATAAAAATGAAGCTTATTAATGAAAATGGAGAGTTGGATAAAAACCAGGGCTTGAAGCTTGAATTGGGCTTTTAAGATACACTAAAATAGATTTAATTCATTAGTAGCTTTGATAACGTCAATGCTACTTTTTATTTTTATGAATTTTTCTGTTCGGAGAGAATGGATTTATGGAGGCAGCAAATGAAAACACAAACCCTATACGAGCTTACGAAGCAGCTCCTTGCTTATGTGGAAGAGTCGTCAGTACGTTTCGAAGAAATAAAGAGCTCTAAAATCGAAGCCGATTTTTACAGTGAAGTCAAGCCGTTTGCTGATAAGGTGAAGGAGCTAAATGATAGGTGGAAAAACGAAGCTATTTTATGGCTGATAGAGACAGCACCAAAAAACCTTCACCGTAATCAAATCGAAACAACCTCTGACCATATCGAAATCATTTCAATTCAAGCTTTTTTTCCGCAGACAAGCCGGAAAAGGTTTATCGACCAATTTCAGTCCGTTAAATACGTGTTGGAAAATATATTGGTTCACCTTGATATGAAGAAATGACAGACTTCTATATGTAAAAAACAACCGTTCAGAGGCAACGGTTGTTTTTATACATTAATTGAATGATTTTGATAAAGCCATTCTTCAATTGAAAAATTAACATAGGTTATTCGTTTCCTACCGCACGGTATACTCCTGTTGAAATAAACAAATTCATTCGTTTTTCGGTTTAGCTTATTACATTGTGAAATTACTCAATTATTAAGCGAGTGTTCTTTAATACTGTCAGCAACAACTGCACCTGAAGCCTCTAATTCACGAACAAGATTACGGTAGTCATTAATAGAAATTTCATTATGGATATATGCTTTTTTGGCAAAATCCAATAGTTCGTTTACATCTTCTGTACGATAATCCCTGATGCTTGAAAATTTCGTTTTAAGCTCCTGAATGTTCATGAATAATCCCCCTCGGCTTTTTTTATATCCTATCATGAAAAAGAAGAAATCCTTATTTTTAAAAAATTTTAACTTCCGACACAGTTAGACATAACAGGAAGGCTTTTCCTTTCGATTCACCTTGGTGGGCCTTTTGCATAATGTGTAATAAGGGAAGCGTTGCTCGGGTCTATGTTAATTTCCATTAATCATACAACAACCAAGAAGTTCATTTATCAGGAGAAAATAAGGAGGATGCTAACATGTTCGGCAATAGAAGATACATGAATCATGACCTATACTTACAGCGGAGAAACGAGGCAAGGATGAAGCCTGTCAATCCAGGCTGGAACCGGCAACAATTTATGCAGCACCCCTATTTTCAGCAAGCGAATATCAATCCGTATTTACAGTACAGTGGGCCGCAAATACCCCCGATGAATGCAAGCGGAAACGGCTATACACCTTATCAAGCGCCATACACCCAAAGCTTCTACCAGGGAAATGGCGGAACCACATACGTCCCGCATCAGCCAAGCTTTTCGCAAATGGTTTTTCAAAACCCGTTGCATCCAATTGAAGAAATGTATACTGCCAATACAAATTACGTTCAGCAACAAAATCCATATCCCGGTGTAAATCCTTATCCTAAAAATATGTTCATGGCGAAGCAGTCTTCCGGGATGAAATCGATTCTGAATTCGTTCAAGGGCCAGGACGGCAGCCTCGATATTAACAAAATGGTGAATACGGCCGGACAGATGATGAACGCTGTAAGTCAGGTTTCATCTATGATAAAAGGGATAGGGGGAACCCTTAAAGTATAGGGTTTCCAATACTTTTATTATGCTTGGCTTATTTAGGGAGGATTTTAGAGAATGGACGAGAAGGGGGGAACAACGAAAAAGGCTATCCCATCGTGGAGACAGCCTTACCCTTTTGTGCCAATTTGCACGCTTTTTCCTTTTAATTTAGGGATGCGAATTTCCAAAAGCCCATTTTCATAGGATGCTTTGACCTTTTTTTCGTTAATTGGATGGGACAGAATAATCGTGCGGCTAGACCGTTGGAAGGTTTGTTTTTTTCGGTAATAGTGATTTTTTTCATCTTCCTCAGTCATTACCTCGCTATTTTTTACCTCGATCGTAATTTGGTTGCCAAGAATATCAATGTGAATTTCCTCTTTTTTAACGCCAGGAAGCTCGGCAGTAATGACATGCTCCTTATCTGTCTCATATACTTCAACGGGAAAAGAGCCATGCGGAAAAGGGTTATTAAAAAATTGATCTACTGTTTGTAAAAATCCTCGTACGGGCTTTTCATGAAAAAAATCATTCATAGATTTCATTATATCAGCGAAAGCTTCCTGTTTATTGTTTTTTGAATCGCGGTGAGGGTTGGATGACATTTTGCTATCTCCTTTCATACACTATTCTCGTCTGAATTCAAATCTGTTTTTTGATATATTATGCAGGAAAACCGCAAAAGTGAGTGTACGAAATATGGTGTGATCACTGTAAGCTGATGGGCCTTTTCAATGGATTGTTATAGTAGTCAGCATTCCCCCAGACAGAAGGAAACGTAAGTAGGGGCTGGCAAATTTATGAACGATTTCTGACAGATCAACTCTTTGTGATTTACATCACTCATTTCAGGTGATTTCGGTAGTATGCTGAGACAGACAAAAAGTTGAAAGAAGGGATCAGCACGATGTTTTGTTACCAATGTGAGCAAACTCCAGCCGGGGGTTGTAATATTATCGGTGTTTGCGGTAAAGATGAAACGATTGCCAGCCTCCAGGATACGATTATTTTTGGGCTGAAAGGAATTGCCGCCTATCGAACCCATGCCAACCAGCTCGGCTACACCGATTCATTTGTTGATGCTACAACACATGAAGCACTCTATATGACGCTGACAAACTCCAATTTTAATGTTCAAGAGCATATTGATATGGCCATGAAAGTCGGCCAGTCGGCAGTCAGGATCATGGAAGTGCTTGACCACGCACATACAGAACGGCTTGGAATCCCTGAGCCCATCCGCGTCTCACAAAATAAAATTGAGGGAAAATCGATTGTCGTTACCGGACATAATTTATTTGCCCTCGAGGAATTACTGCGCCAAACGGAAGGAAAAGGGATCAATATTTATACACATTCAGAAATGCTCCCTGCCCATGGCTATCCAGCTTTGAAAAAGTATTCCCATTTAAAAGGGAATATCGGGAAGGCCTGGTACGATCAGCGCCGCTTATTTGAGAAATTTCCGGGTGCGATTCTCGCTACGACAAACTGTGTGATGCCGATTAAAGGTACATATGCAGACCGGATGTTTACGTATGAAGTCGCAGGGCTCGAGAACGTTGAAAAAATTATCAACGACGATTTCTCGCCATTAATCAACAGGGCGCTCGAATTGCCTGCTGCAAATATTGATTCCGAGGAAACGTTGTTGACCGGGTTTCACCATGAAACGGTGCTAGGATTGGCACCCGAAGTAATCGCGGCTGTCAAGGAAGGGAAAATCAAACGCTTTTTCGTGATTGCCGGCTGTGACGCACCGGGAAAAGGCGGCGAATATTATCGCGAATTAGCGACTTCACTGCCGCCGGAGACGGTGATATTGACAACATCATGCGGGAAGTTCCGCTTTAATGATGTCGACTACGGGACTGTTCCGGGCACGGACATCCCGCGCTACATTGACCTTGGCCAATGCAACAACTCAGGTTCAACGGTTAAAATCGCCAAAGCACTAGCAGATGCGTTTGGATGCCCGATCAACGAGCTGCCTGTCAGCATTGTCCTCTCATGGTTTGAGCAAAAGGCTGTGGCGATCCTGTTAGGTTTATTCAGCCTCGGAATTAAGGACATCCGTATCGGTCCAAAGCCGCCTGAATTTATTTCCGAAGGCGTCATGAACGTTCTCCAGGAAACATTTAATTTGAAATTGATCGGAACAGCACAGGAAGATATCGCTGATATGCTCCAGCTTTCAATCCAATCAAAATAGAAAAAGCGCCGCTGCCTTTTGAAAGGAGCGGCGTTATTTTCGGAAAACAGTTTTTGATCAAAAAAATTCCTCAAGCAGCTTGTCGGGTGCCAGAATGAAATCGCCGTGGCGGTCGACTTCGATTAATCCGTCCTTTTTCATTTTAGTGAGCGTTCTGCTGACGGTTTCCCTTGTCGTTCCAATCATATTCGCAAGGTCTTTATTGGTGAATTCCCCTTTCAGGAGGATGGTGCCATCACTCCGCTCCTGACCATGGTTTTCGCCAAGGCGGACAAGCAGCTTAACTATTTGTTCATATGTATTATTCAATATTTGTTCTTCAAGGCGGTTTTGCAGATCAACAATTTTTTCACCTAGAACTCTGAACACCTTGATTGACAGCTCGGGGTTTTCAATTAATACCTTTTCAAACTGGGTGATCGGCACGACAACCAAAATTGATTTTTCCAGAGCCTCCGCATATGCGGGATAATCGCCCTTGCGAAAGAAGCCTACGTGCGGAAACATTTCTCCTTTCTTTAAAATTGCCACGATTTGCTCTTTTCCGTTTATGTCACTCTTATAAATCTTTATTTTTCCTGCATTAATAAAATATACATTGTCGAGCGGATCACCCTGCATAAATATATGGCTATGTTTTTTCCACTCCCTGGAAATCGAAATATCAGCGATTTTCGCTATTTCCTGTCTGCTCATTTCACGAAAAAGGCCAAATTCGGAAAGTATTGTTATTATTTCCTCTCTGTACATCGCCTTCACCTCATTTTCACGTGCTTACTTAATATTTTAACAAAAAAGCCCTTCGCTCACAGCTTTAATATAAGTATGATTAGTGGAGAAAAGCAGGCTTGTATAAGAAAAGTGGGGTGTCAAGTGTGGAAATGAAATCGAAACATCATTAAATCCTTTTTTTGTTAAAATCTATCTGTAGCCATGCAAACAAATATTCGCTAAACTATATCGTATAAAGAGGTGTAGCGAATGAGAAAGAAAACACTGGCAGAACTGATCGATGAATTAAGGAAAAACGAAAATATCGTAAACTGGCACGAAATCGAACCGCAGGAAGCTCGGACGAAGCCAATACCCGATGCTGTTCACGAAAGAATTAAAGCGGCCTTGTCCAAACGGGGTATCGACGAACTGTACAGCCATCAGTTTACCGCTTTTCAGGCTTTGCAAAAAGGCGAAAATATTGTCGCAGTGACCCCTACTGCTTCGGGTAAAACGCTTTGCTATAACTTGCCAGTACTGCAAGCTATCGCGGAAGACGAAACAAACCGTGCGCTTTATTTATTTCCGACAAAAGCATTGGCGCAGGATCAGAAAAGCGAGCTAAATGAAATCATAAATGAAATGGGCATGGATATAAAAAGCTATACATACGATGGTGATACTTCACCGGCGATAAGGCAGACCGTAAGAAAGGCCGGGCATATCGTGATCACGAATCCGGACATGCTCCATAGCGCTATCCTTCCCCATCATACGAAATGGGTCAGCCTGTTCGAAAATCTTAAGTATATCGTTATTGATGAACTGCACACATACAGGGGCGTGTTTGGCAGTCATGTGGCGAATGTGATAAGGCGCTTAAAAAGAATCTGCAAATTTTACGGAAGCAGCCCAATTTTTATTTGTACATCGGCGACGATTGCGAATCCAAAGGAACTCGCGGAACAGCTTACAGGAAACCCAATGCGCTTAATTGACGACAACGGGGCACCAAGAGGCAGGAAGCACTTTGTTTTCTATAACCCTCCTCTTGTGAATAAGCCTTTGAATATCAGGAAAAGCGCTACGGTAGAAGTACATAGTCTCGCCAAACAATTTTTAAAAAATAGAATACAGACGATCGTCTTTGCAAGAAGCAGGGTGAGGGTTGAAATTATCTTAAGCCATATACAGGAACTGGTTAAAAAAGAAATCGGGATGAAATCGATCAGAGGATACAGGGGCGGTTACTTACCAAAGCAGCGGCGCGAGATAGAAAAGGGCCTTCGGGACGGAGAAATTCTCGGGGTTGTCAGTACGAATGCCTTAGAATTAGGAGTGGATATTGGCCAGCTGCAGGTCTGCGTTATGACAGGATATCCCGGAAGCGTCGCCAGTACATGGCAGCAGGCCGGACGGGCAGGAAGAAGGCATGGGGAAGCCCTGATTTTAATGGTCGCAAGCAGTACGCCCATTGACCAGTATATAGTCCAGAATCCCGGCTATTTTTTCGATAGGTCCCCCGAAGCTGCGAGGATCAATCCGGAAAACCTGATCATTTTAGTCGATCATTTAAAATGCGCCGCCTATGAACTGCCTTTTAAAAAAGGCGAAGAATTTGGCCCATTGGATATAACGGAGATACTGGAATACCTGACGGAAGAACAAGTGTTACACCAGAATGGGGATAAATTTTACTGGGCCAATCAATCCTTTCCGGCATCGAATATCAGCCTGCGGTCCGCTTCACAGGAAAACGTCGTGATTATCGACCAATCGTCGACCGCAGATGTGAAAATCATCGGGGAAATGGATCGCTTTAGCGCAATGACCCTTTTGCACGACGAAGCGATATACTTGCATGAAGGTATACAATACCAGGTTGAAAAACTGGACTGGGATCATAAAAAAGCCTATGTAAGGGAAGTTGATGTAGATTATTATACCGATGCAAACCTTGCCGTTCAGCTTAAGGTGTTAGAAATAGACAGGACGTCAAACAGAAAGGCAACGGCGATTAACTTTGGCGATGTTTCAATCAATATCCTTCCAAGCATATTTAAAAAAATCAAGCTGACAACGTTTGAAAATGTTGGATATGGCCAGATCCATTTGCCAGAAGAAGAATTGCATACGAGCGCTGCCTGGCTTGAGCTGAAAGAACTTGATCTTCAGCTAGGTGAAAAGGCGCTGGAACAGCTGCTGATGGGAATAGCAAACGTCTTTAAGCATATTGTCCCGATCCACGTCATGTGCGATCGAAACGATGTCCATGTAGTATCACAAATAAAAGCAGCCCATACACAATTGCCGACGATCTTTTTATACGATCATTACCCGGGAGGGATCGGTCTGGCAGAAGACGTCTATAAACGCTTTGATGAAATCAAGGCGGCCGCGAAAAATTTAATAGCAAAATGCCTATGCGACGACGGCTGTCCTTCCTGTATAGGAACAGAAATAGAAGGCATTAAAGCGAAGGAAAAAAGCTTGCAACTTCTTGACCAGTTTTAACAAAGGGCAAGCTGTCTTGTCCGGGAATCTCGAGGAAGTGATAGAAATGACGTTGAAAAATAAGCTAAATAGATTGAAGCCGCATTTAGCGTCTTCGGGTGAATCGGCGATGAAACGGGTGCCAATCATTGATTCTTCCAGCCAGTCAGAAATACCCTTCCTGACTGACTGGGTAAAAGAAAATACATCCCCATATTACTTTGATAACAGCTATTGCTTGATAAGGGAAGTCCGCTACCCATTATCACACCGGCATGGCAAATATGTATTTGCCGATTTTTTGGAAGCGGTCGAGCTCTGGAATCACACAAATATTGTCCACCCTCTTTCTGCAGCAGGCTGTAACGCTCAGGACTTGTTCTTTTTTGATACAGAAACGACCGGGCTGGGCGGGGGGACAGGCAATACGATTTTTTTGCTTGGACATGCAAGCTTTAGCGATGATCACATAGTCGTAAAACAGCATATTTTACCCCATCCGGGGGCAGAAATTCCCCTCTATCAAAGCTTTTTGGAAAATGTAAACTATCAGACGCTTGTTACTTACAATGGCAAGTCATTTGATTGGCCGCAGGTCAAAACGAGACACACCTTGATCAGAGAACATGTCCCAAAGCTTCCGCTTTTTGGCCATTTTGATTTATACCATGCGTCGCGAAGGCTCTGGAAGCATAAGCTGGAGCGTTTAAAGCTTTCGATCGTTGAAAAGGAAATTTTGCAGGTCGAGAGGATCGATGATATTCCCGGTTTTCTGGCACCAATCATTTATTTCGATTTTGTTGAAAGAAAAAATCCAGAAGGAATGTTTGGGATCATCAAGCATAATGAAATCGATATCCTATCGCTGATTACCCTCTATACACATCTCTCCTTCCAGCTGCTGCGTAAAGATACACAGCAAACAACGAAGGAAACGTTCGAGGTTGGCAGATGGTATGCATCGGTTGGAAACAACGAGGAAGCCGCCAACAGCTTTTTAGGAATAATTGACGGCACCGGAACGGCTGCGGTTGCAGCAAAGCTGGCGATGGCTTATCAATATAAACAGCAGCACGATTGGAGCCTGGCTCGCAAATTATTCATAGAAATAGCTGCAGAAGGAAATGAACATCAGCAAATTGAAGCATTGGTGGAAGCAGCGAAAATTGTCGAGCATCGCGATAAAAATTATCGAGAGGCGCTGGGGTTTACCGATCGGGCGCTGGAATTTTATGAAAAACAAACGGAAAACGAAAAAAATCTTGGCCGCCTGCTCCATCGCAAAGCGAGGCTGATGCGAAAGATCGCCTTGAAACAGAACGAATCATGAGTTGATAGTTGTACCAAAATTTTAATAAATTCTTATGGGAAACCACTAATTTCCTTGTTGTCTGTTCATGTCGAAACCTGTAAAATAGGTAGTTGGATGGAATGTTCCAGCTAAAAAAACTATGGGGCTGATTACATGTATAAGGCAGTTTTGTTTATGTTCTTTGTGGTTATTTGTCTTACGGTATTTATTTTCACAGCTTTAAAGGACAGTTTTTATACTTTCCTATAAGAGTTTTACAACCATGGCTTTCTATGAAAAATAGGTATTTTCCTTAGTACAAGAACCTTCCTTGCTTCATAGGCTGATAATGTAACCAGACTATTTAGGAAAGGGGATATTTCTATGCATTGCAGACCGAATCATGTTTTGCCGGCAATTGTTCACCCGACAAAGTGCTGTGTGAAACATAATTTTATGAACAATGTAGTACCTCATATTCATCCGACCCATACTACAACAGTCAATCACTTAAACTATCAGCACCAGCACTACTTCCCGCAGACACAATCTTTTGTAAACGACGTTTCGAACCAGCAGTTTTATCATCCACCAGGATCGGTTCCACCTTTCGGTCCAGGAGCGGTAGCAGGAGCTGGCATCGGTCCAGGCCCTATGCCGGGCTTCGGTCCGGGCCCGGGCCCAGGAGCGGTGGCCGGGGCTGAATACATGCCAGGCCAGGCGCAAGTTCCTCCAAACTGGCGAAGACGAAGATAATTTCAACATCACAAGGGCCGTCACAGGTCCTTGTGCTTTTACATAAAATTTTCACGTTCACACATGTTTTGGGATAACCTTCAATATAATAGGGTGTACAGGCGGATATTGCAGAAAAGGGGCATTTGAATTTGGTGAAAGTAGCAGCGATATCTGGCTATAAACCATTTGAGTTAGGAATATTCGAGCAAAACAATCCTGCAGTAGCTTACATAAAAACGGCAATCAAAAAGCAGCTATACCCACTTGTCGAAGCAGGGCTGGAATGGGTGATTATCAGCGGACAGCTCGGGGTTGAATTGTGGGCAGCGGAAGCTGTTTATGAACTTCAGCTTGATTTTCCCGAGCTTAAGCTTGGTGTGATTACACCGTTTCTTAACCAGGAAGCCAAATGGAACGAAAAGAATAAAGAATGGTATGAATCTGTCGTTTCACAAGCTGATTTTGTTGATTCGATTACAAAAAAAAATTATGAGAATCAGTGGCAATTCCGCTTAAAAAATCAGTTTTTTGTGGAAAAGAGTGAGCTGCTTCTGCTTCTCTATGATCACGAAAAGGAAGGAAGTCCAAAATTTTTGTATGAAACGGCTCTTTCCTACCGTGAAAAGCATCCATATGAGATCCGTCTGATTACTTTCTATGATCTTCAACTGGTTGTCGAGCAAGAAGAAGAAGAAAAACGGCAATTTTAGCGAGATCTTTGAAAGAAAAATTGACAAAAGCAGCTATTTTTGAAAAAATATAATGTAATGATTGGCGATACTTGAGGTGAATACGATGTTATCCGATAAAGTGAAGTTAACTGCAAAAGACATTTTAGAAAAAGAGTTCAAATCCGGAATGCGCGGATACAAGCAAGAGGATGTCGACAAGTTTTTAGATTTAATCATAAAAGATTATGAAACGTTCCACCAGGAGATTGAAGACCTTCAGCAAGAAAATTTGCGCCTGAGAAAGCAGCTTGATGAGTCAACAAGGCGCCAGCCTGCTCCAGCGGCGACTGCCGGAACGACGAATTTTGATATTTTAAAGCGTCTTTCCAATCTGGAAAAGCATGTATTTGGCAGCAAATTGTACGATTGACACATTTTTACTCATTTTCATGATGAATGCCATTGATTTTGATCGTCGTCTTGCTTATAATAAGGAATGTAATCCTTTAGTAGCGTTCGGGTAATCGCTGCAGTTGAACAATAGTGACACTGTAGAGGAAAGTCCATGCTCGCACGGGCTGCGATGCCCGTAGTGTTCGTGCCTAGCCAATTCATAAGCTAGGGCAGCTTGAACGAGATTTAAGCTGACGGCCGGAAAAACGCCTAAGTCCTCATGGATAAGGCGTGAATACCTGTAAAAGTGCCACAGTGACGTAGCCTTTTTAGAAATAAAAAGGGTGGAACGAGGTAAACCCCACGAGCGAGAAACCCAAATAATGGTAGGGGCACTTTCTCTTAGGAATTGAACGAGGAGAAGGACAAATTGGCTTGTCAATTTGTAGATAGATGATTACCGCCCTCGTACGAGACAACTGTCGTTTGCAGTACAGGGGCACAGAACATGGCTTACAGAACGTTATTGTTGGGATGCATAACTTATAAAACTAAAAGCTCTCCTCTTATCAGGAGAGCTTTTCTTATCTATTAGCCTCATTTAACGGCTAAATTACCGGCATAAAGGCGATATTAATCATGACATACATAATCGGGACTTCATGTGTTGGATTACGGAAAAAAGGGTGAGAAAATGGCAAAGTTTAATTTAATTGCAACCGCTGCAATGGGACTCGAGGCATTAGTTGCAAAAGAAGTCCGCGCACTGGGCTATGAATGTGAAGTTGAAAACGGCAGGATCAGCTTTGAAGGAGATGAGCTGGCGATTGCCCGTACAAACCTATGGCTGCGCACGGCAGATCGAATCAAAATAAAAGTGGGAGAATTTAAAGCAGAGAGCTTTGATGAGTTATTTGAGAATACGAAAGCTCTTCCATGGGAAATGTATTTGCCGGAGGATGCCGAATTTCCCGTGAGCGGAAAGTCGGTCAAATCGAAGCTTTTTAGCGTTTCAGACTGCCAGGCAATCGTAAAAAAAGCGATTGTCGACCGGCTGCAGCGCCATTACAAAAGAAATACCTGGTTTGAAGAAACTGGTTCGCTCTTCCGCATCGAGGTCGCCCTGCAAAAGGATGTTGCCACCTTGACGATTGACGCGAGCGGTTACGGGCTCCACCGCCGTGGTTACCGGGTAGACCAGGGGGAAGCGCCATTAAAGGAAACATTGGCTGCAGCGCTCGTTATGCTAACCAACTGGACGCCGGACCGGCCTTTTATCGATCCTTTTTGCGGTTCAGGCACAATTCCAATCGAAGCTGCCCTGCTCGGCCAGAACATCGCTCCAGGGTTTAACCGGGAATTTGTCTCGGAAAAGTGGGACTGGATCCCTGAGGCCATTTGGGGGAACGCCAGAACCGAAGCAGAAGATGTTGCAAAATATGAGCAGCCGCTCGATATTCTCGGCACGGATATTGACCATCGGATGGTGAAAATTGCCGAAGAGAACGCCTTTGAAGCAGGACTTGGTGATTTGGTTTCATTTAAACAAAGGCAAGTAAGCGACTTTACGGCGACAAGTGAATACGGCGTGATTGTCGCAAATCCGCCATATGGCGAAAGGCTTGGGGAAAGAGTGGAGGTCGAACAAATGTACCGGGAAATGGGCAAGGCCTTTTCCAGGCACGAGACATGGTCAGTTTATATCCTCACTTCCCATCCTGATTTTGAAAGTTTGTACGGCAAGCCGGCAACGAAAAAAAGAAAGCTGTTCAACGGTTTTATCCGGACTGATTTCTATCAATATTGGGGGAAAAGACCTCCAAAACTATAATTAAAAAAACAGCCGAGCCAGGCTGTTTTTTTAATTTCAAGATAAAAGTAAATTGTTAACAAATTTGTCGAATACAATAAACAATTTTGTGAATACATTCACAAAATTAATGACAGATAAACATGTTTGCGCAATAATAAAGTTGCTTTTCTAATTCTCCAAAGAGGTGAACGAGATGTGTGAAACATGTCATGACACAAAAATGAAAGCAGCAGTAGTTCATGAATTCAGAAAGGATTTAACAGTCGAAAATGTTCCCATTCCAGCTGTTGGGGAAACAGATGTACTTGTGAAAATCCACGCCTGTGGAGTCTGCCACACTGATTTGCATGCAGCGCATGGAGACTGGCCTGTAAAACCAAAATTGCCTTTAATTCCGGGACATGAAGGTGTAGGCGAAGTAATTAAAGTAGGAAACGGCATTAAACATTTAAAACCGGGTGACCGTGTCGGAATCCCATGGTTATATTCCGCTTGCGGCTATTGTGAATACTGTCTCTCCGGCAGGGAAACATTATGCCTTAATCAGCATAATGCCGGCTATTCTATCGACGGGGCATATGCTGAATATTGCGTGGCAGATGGCAGATATACCGTGAAAATTCCTGATAATTTAAGCTATGTTGAAGCAGCGCCGCTCTTTTGTGCCGGTGTAACCACATACAAAGCCTTAAAAGTAGGTGAAGCTAAGCCTGGAGAATGGGTAGCTATCTATGGAATAGGTGGATTAGGCCATGTTGCCGTCCAATATGCGAAAGCGATGGGGAATAAAGTAGTCGCGGTTGATACTTTTGATGATAAATTAGCGCTTGCAAAGGAATTGGGAGCTGATTTGGTTATCAATCCTAAAACAGAAGACTCTGCGGTCTTCATTCAGCGTGAAATTGGCGGAGTCCAGGCTTCTATCTGTACAGCCGTTTCAAAACGCGCATTTGATGAAGCATATCGTGCCGTGAAGCGAGGCGGAAAATGCGTTGCGGTAGGCCTTCCTCCTGAAATGATTGAAGTGCCGATTTTTGACACAGTTCTAAACGGTGTCAGCATTACCGGTTCTATCGTCGGAACACGAAAGGACCTTGAGGAAGCACTGCAATTTGCTGCAGACGGCAAGGTAAAAACGACAATCACAACAGCCAAACTAGAGGACATTAATGAAGTGTTTAAAGACCTTGAAGAAGGTAAAGTTAACGGAAGAATGGTCTTAACTTTCTAAATTTCAAAAGATAATCAATGAGGGAAAACCGGTATAAAACATCTCCTGGCCGAATAAAATATCAGTATCTTTTTGGCCAGGAGGAATACCATGTACGATTCAACCATTGACTTTAATAAAATTTCAAAAGCCCTTGCGGCTACGATTGAAACCATTAAGCAGGAGCATAAACCTGCTGACGGTGCCCTAATGAACCTGGAAGCTGCGAGAGAACAATTGCAGCAAGCATTGTCGTTTTCATTGTCTTCCATTCATAAATAAGCAATCCGGGAGAAACGTCTCTTACAGGGCGTTTCTTTTTCGTATTCTCTACATATAACCAGAAATTTCTTCAGCGATGATTCTTGACTAAGCGGCTCTTTACGATACAATGGTTGTTAGCGTCTCGTTTAAAAGGCACTGATAATTGTAATAATGAGGAGAGCCAAATCTTAAATATAAAGGCTGGCTCCATTTAAGGTGCAAGCGCCCTGCATTAGGGCGCTTGCGTTTTTCATGGCGCTATCGTGCCGGTTCGGAGGGGTATTATGCAAGGGCGCCTGCCATTTGCCATTTCTAAAACAGATTCTTTTTTTAATGTCTTTAATGATTGGATTGGAGACGTTTTTTACGATATTTTGCCTGAAGCAGGTTTCGAGCTTAGGGATGAACAAATCTTTATGGCGTTTCAGCTTGAAAAAGCGTTTAAAGAAAAACAGGTCATGTTCGCGGAAGCCGGCGTCGGGACAGGGAAAACAATCGTCTACCTTTTGTATGCCATTTGTTACGCGCGCTACCAAAATAAGCCGGCAATTATTGCCTGCGCCGATGAAACATTGATTGAACAGCTGGTCAAAAAAGAAGGCGATATTGCCAAGCTTGAAAAAGCTTTAAATTTAAATATCGATGTCCGCCTCGCAAAATCGCGGGATCAGTATTTATGCTTGAATAAGCTTGATGAGGTTATTTTAAGGAATGACAGCGGTCCCTACGGTGCGATTTTTGACGAGCTCCCGGACTTTGTCGGCACTGGATCATCAATGCAAAAGTTCCACAAATATGGTGACCGGAAGGACTATCCCGGTATTTCGGATGAGACTTGGAAACAAGTTGGCTGGGATTCTCTTCAGGATTGCTTCAGTTGCTCAAAACGGCATCGCTGCGGACAAACCCTTCATCGGGAATTCTATCGTGGCTCAAGTGATTTAATTATTTGTTCACATGATTTCTATATGGAGCACATTTGGACACAAGAGTCACGAAAAAGGGAGGGGCAGCTCCCGTTACTTCCGGAATCATCGGCAGTCATCTTTGATGAAGGGCATCTATTGGAATATGCTGCGCAAAAAGCGTTAACCTATCGCTTTGCTGAACAGACGCTGGACAAGCTCCTTACCAGACTTACAGCCAACGATGTCAGGGAAAATACCCTTTATTGCATCGAAGAATCTCTCGTCCAAAACGAACATTTTTTTGCAGTATTACAGGCTGCCTCACAAATAACTGACGGTTCAGAAAAGCAAATGGTTATAAAGACTCCGCTCCTTCTGGAGGAGGGTAAAAGATTGTTTAACCTGCTTATCCAGCTCCAGGAAGAGTTGGTGTTTGACAGTGAGATGTATGTCATTAATGATTATGATTTGAAAATTGTCGAGGAATATTTAGAACAAATAACCTATTCATTATCACTTTTCCTTAAAGAAACAAAAGGGATCAACTGGTTTGAAGAAAACAAGGGAGAAAGAACGCTCGTCATTATGCCGCGGATGGTTGAAGAAATTATGAGGGAAGAGGTTTTTGCACAGAAAAAGCCATTTATCTTCTCTTCGGCGACATTATCAGATAACAAATCATTTGATTATATTGCAACAAGCCTCGGGATTGATACATTTTTATCATTTTCTGTGGAATCGCCTTTTGATTACGGGAAAACATGAAAATCTACATCCCGGGCTTTGCAAAGGATGACCGCCAAAAACGGCTCGAATACACATTAAACCAGCTCCAACAATCGGATGGCAGGGGTCTTGTCCTGTTTACGAATGAAGACGATTTAAACCGTTTCCGGGAATATGCGGCCGAGAAAACGGGCTTTCCCATTTATTTTGAGGGGGATGCAGAGATCAGCGCACTTGTGTCCAAATTCCAAAATAATGAGCAATCCGTTTTATGCTCGGTCCATATGTGGGAGGGGCTTGACATACCGGGCCGCGCCCTCGAAAACGTGATCATATATTCGCTTCCATATCCACCTAATGACCCGGTTTTTTCGGCAAAACGTGAGGAGTCCAAAGATCCGTTTCATGACGTCGATCTGCCGTATATGCTATTAAGGCTAAGACAGGGGATCGGCCGGCTGATCAGGACGCACGAAGATAAAGGAAGTGTCCACATCCTGATCAACAAAGAAGAGCCTGCACACGTCACCGAGTTGATCAAAAACGCTTTGCCGACAAAAGTAACTCAGTGAGAAGGATATCAAAAACAGCGGTCGAATTGACCGCTGTTCAGACTGTAGACAAACTCGACTAATATCGAGTTTGCCTACAGTTTTTTTATTTTTGTCTAATTTTTAAAATGGGACTGTTGATTTCCGTTCCAACCGCTTCGCTTTCCGCGGGCGGCCCGG
>NZ_PGVA01000050.1 GCF_002860125.1 Bacillus canaveralius | reverse complement strand
TTTCATCCCAGAGGCTTTTGAAAAAGTCGGCGATCGCTTCCGCAATGGCGTTCAGCTTTTCTTTCATAAAAGCGACGACTTCATTTTCCTCTTCTTTTGATGATGGTTTTTGCGTTTTCTTTTCAGAGTCGTTTGCCTTTTCTTTTTTAGCTTGGGTCGTTTCTTTTAGATCATCATCCGAAGGCGCTGAAGATGCGGTCTCTGTTGAAACCGGTTCTTCAGCAGTTGCTTCATTTTAATTTACCTCCACTGTTGCCTTTAATTTGAAACGACAGTATTCCGTCCATTTTTCTTCACCAAGTGATTTGATTTCATCGTCGTAATATTTCCAAGCTGTATACATCTTTTGCACGCGCGCATATGAAACGACCCCGAAGTATTCAACTTGTCACCCTTCCGTTACGAAAATTTCAATTAACGTAACGCTTAGCCGCTATATTTAATATAAATTCATTGTATGCGGCTTTAGCGGTACAATCAACCCCTTTACCGATACAAATTTTTTGTGTATCGTAAAAGTAACATGAGAAAGAGGAAGGAAATTATCATGCCAATATCAATCAAACTTAAGGAAATCCTTAAAGAACGTGACCTTTCACAACGTGAATTGGCACGTATGACAGGGCTTCGTCCCAACACTATAAGCCATTTGTGTTCAGACAATGTGGAAAGAGTGTATCTATCAACATTAGAAACGGTTTGCAAAGTGTTAGACATCGACATTCAGGAGTTAATCGAGGTGGAGTAGCCCTCTTGCTATAGTAATCGTTCTATGTACGTCAAAGTTGCGAAAAACTTTAAAAGGCAGGGAGAAAACAAAGGTAAGGTATTTGAGATGAAAATGGTAGTATCTGATGATTTTAAGTTGCTTTGTTGCAAATAATTCCATCAAATAGGGCATACATTTTAAGTAGTTTGTACGTCTTTATAATTTGGTAGAATATCATATAAGGATTACAAGGGTTATATTTACTCTCTAATAAATAAGCTGTTTATTCGGCACTGGATAGCCCCTACACAAAAAAAGAAACCTTGAAAGGCATTAAGCCAATCAAGGTTTTAATTTTATCAATCTATCCGATTTAATATTTTCTCTACCACTTCTAATCCTAAGTGGTAAAAATTCTCTTCTAATTTTGTAAATCGGATTTCTTCTAATTCATTTATTAGTGAATGTTTAAATCCCTCTAATTCGTCAGGAAATATTGCTGTTTCTAACCTATTTTGAAATTCAACTAAGCCATATTCTTTTCCTTTAAACTTACTGCATAATTGCTTTATATGATTTCTATCTGCCATGTAACCACCTACTTTGTAATTATGGTAACAACTGCCCCCTGCTTATTAGTTATTACTTGTAAAGTTCCTGATGTATATGATATATTTCCATTTTGTTGAACCACAGGCTTGGCATTTCTTATTACATCTTCTACATATGTTGGAGATACACTTCTTCCATAGTCCCCACCTGCTTGAGTTATTGGACTTCCATATCTTTTTCCACTTGGCTGCATTCTGTCAACTGCATGTTTAGAATAATGTCTATCTCCTACTTTGGCATATGTTTGTCCATTAACATTAACCTTTTTATAATCACTCCAAGAACCCCATAATATCTTACTAATTTACTAAAGTTGCCCCAACGCATCGCCAGGATTTCTTCAAATGTCGGCGCAGCTGGCGGCGGTGGTGGTGCTGCCGGGCCTCCGGATCCTCCGCTTCCTCCTTTGCCTCCTCCAGAACCTCCAGAACCTGGTTTCGGTTTTGGCTCTGGTTTTGGTGTTGTGGCGGTGTTGGATCTTAACCACACCGCTGTTTGGATGCGGAGCTTTACAAAGATCCCCCGCGCCAACCAGGATACAATGCCCGCTTGGCGTCTATTCTCCTCCACCCCTAAAAGTAAAGGTGACGGTTATTATCAACATAACCACCACCCTATAACATCCTTAATTATATATTTCTTTTTTTCTCTTCAGAAACAAGTCTATTGCTTTTGTTTCCTGTTCACTTAATCCATCAAAATGTTCCTCAGAATGTACTAATTCATAATATCCCCAAATAGCAGAAACAGTTTCCTCATAGCCAAAAAACTTGTAATACCATTGTTCAGGGACCTTATTATCAATCACTACAAATAAGTCCGCCGGGTACCAATAAGGAGTTTCACAGTCGTCAAATAACAGATACCTTAACCCATCCTCATAGAATAATATGCCATGAACGTTATATTCTCTATGAATTGTTATTTCATTATAGGTTGTCTTTTGAGTAAGACCTTGCCTTACCTTTCTTGGGCTAAATAAATAGCCCTCATTTAAAACACACCTAACCACCATACATTATTCATTCCTTCACTTAAATTTAAAGTCATCATACTTTCTTGTTCTGGTATTGTAATTAAAGTGAATATTTATATTCCCTTTTGAAGTTTTCACTATTCTCTGCATTTTTACCCATCCTTCGGACCCGAGCCACCTTTTGTCTTTCATCTTGCTTCTTGAGACTACTTCTCTAGCTCCTGCCAGTGGATTGGATAATACTTGTTTCATAGCTAATTGTTCTTGAAGACTGTTTGCTATTGTTCGTCCAGTTGAACCTCTGCCTAATGACTTATTTTTTATTAAATGATTAAGGTTGCCCGTACCCTTAATTGAATTAATAAAATTTATAATTTTTTTATTTGAAGAACTGGCAAAAGAACGAATGGATTTATAAGCCGCAGGAACTTTTGTTACAAATAGAGTGTCATAGGCCATTCTGCCTAACACTCTTAATTTACTCATAGGTGGACTATACGGACTTTC
>NZ_PGVA01000049.1 GCF_002860125.1 Bacillus canaveralius | reverse complement strand
GGCTACGCCATTATCTGGATGAGAAGGGAAATAATTCTCCTACAAACATTTTACTCATACAGACCCTTTAAAAATACTTGCTATTAAATGACCCCCATCATCATTAGATAGTCTATCGTTTCCACCAACTGTTCTTTGGGCATGAAGATTTCGGTTGGCTTTCCCTAATTCTAGTTTAGCTTCAGCAACCGTTATACGCCCATTACCATCAGTAGTATATTTATAGCCTTCACTCGTTGTATACTCTACATTTGGCTTTAACGCTTTTTTACGATTAACTTTTGTATATTGTTCGCCATACTCAACTTTATCAATATCCTTTTTCGCAACCCCAACCGATTTCTCAATCTTCGAACCATTCACCATCCGCATTACAGATTCCTTAGCATCCGCAAATGCTTCTCTCATCGAACTCTGCACTCGGGCATACCCGGCAAGCTGCGGTTGCAAGTACGTTGGTACAGGCAGGTCGCCTATCTTTTTAAAAGCTTTGTCAAACCATAATTTTGTTACCGTTAACGGTCCCCTGACCACATGATTGTATACTACTTTAAAAGCATCGGAAACCTTCTTCGGATTAAACACATTGCGCATTTTGATGAAGACTTCCGAATTTTTAGCGAGGGATGATAGTCCACTGATGGCAGCTGTGCCAGTAAGAGCTTTTCCTCCCTTAATGGCAGATTTCCCAACGACCCCGACCACCTTTGCCGGCGGGAAGAGGGTAGCTAAAACCATCCCGGTCGCAAGAGCTCGTTCTCCAGCCGACAGCTTTTTACCTGTGACCGGGTCATATTCGGCGAAAATTCGCTGGACATCGTACCAGCCGACCACTTCAAGAAGAAACTCCCCGATTTCACCTGCAAGCTTTTGATCGGCGTCTCTCATCTCGCCTGCCGTCATTTTGATTAAATGTTGTGCTTCATCAAGTTTATCCTTGTATCTTCTGATCGTTTCCTTGAACTCTGCTTCAAGGTCCTGAATTCCGCCAGGCAAAACGCCAGGAAAGTCTGCCAGCAGCGAATTGAAGTGCCAGGTTACAGCGTTAAGGGCTTGACTGCAATCTCGTTCCGCTTTGCCAATCTGATCCGCGAACTTCTCCAGCTCATCTACTTTGATCTGGATCTGGGTCATGACAGGGCCTCCACTTTCCTGCGCAATTTACGGATTTCTGCCCCAATTTCACTGACAAGATCGTCCCCTAAACTATAAACCTGATTGGCTGTCTGGTTCAATTCACCTGCAATCAACTCATAGGCTTCACGGGATTGGCCCTGCCAATTAGCCGCATAACAGCCATAAGCACTTCGATAAACCGCGGCTCCGTCTTCGAAATGAGCAGCGGCTTCTATGATATTGGACTTGTAACCTTGCAAGATATCAATCATCCAGAGATACTTCTGACGTTTCGCTTTTCTCTCAAGCTCTTCTAAAAGATTTAAATCCATGGCAACCTCCTAACGTCATTCTTCCGATGGCATTAAACCATTTAATTCCATAAATTGATATTACCAAAATTACCCTCACCACTGAACCAACTTTAGTACTGATTTTAGTGGATAATTACTCTAAAAGAGCTCACCTAGATAGATCGATATTCCTAAAATAATCTCTTCATAAAAAATAAAGCAAAGACATCTGCTTGGTAGATAAATAATGCCACGGAGGTAATAAAAGACTCATAACGCCGGCCCTGGTTTACTGCGCACATAGGCATTTAAAAAACCACCAAATACATTTGGTGGTCTACTAAATTATTGATTTATGGCTTAGTATGCAGTCCAACCTGAATCTGCGGTGACTACTGCACCGTTAACAAAACTTGATTCATCTGAAGCAAGGAATAATGCTACGTTAGCAATCTCTTCTGGTTGGCCCATACGCGGGTTAAGCGCCATTCCTGGTTGTGCGCGTCTCGCACCGTATTCATTGATATTTGTCATCGAGGAACTGATATTTGTCTCAACGCCACCTGGTGCGATTGCGTTACAACGTATGCCTTGTTGAGCATACATAAAACCAGTATTTTTTGTGAAACCAATCACTGCATGTTTAGAAGCAGTATAGGCTGCACCTGCACGAGCTCCATTTAATCCGCCCACAGACGCAACATTAATAATTACACCTTTTTGTTTCTCTAAAAAGATCGGTAACACCTTACGTGTACTGCGCATTACGCTTGTTGTATTAACAGCAAAGACACGTTCCCACTCACTATCTGAAATATCCGCTGCTGGTTCAAAATTATCCATAATTCCAGCATTATTAACTAAAATGTCTAGTGTGCCATAAGTATTGACAGCTGTATCAATTAGATTTTGAATATCATCTTCTTTTGCAACATTCGCTAATACAGCTATTGCTTCTCCGCCACTAGATTTAATTTCGGCTACTGTTGCATTTGCTAAGTCTAGATTAATATCAGAAACAACAACTTTAGCTCCTTCTCTTGCATAAAGTACAGCAATTGCTTTCCCCATACCAGACGCTGCCCCAGTCACCACAGCAACCTTATTTTCAAGTCTCATCCTAATTCCTCCCGTGCAAATTGTTAACAAATTAAGCAGAAGAACCAACATCTATTTATAGTATAATGAAACCAAACTACAAGACTCAATCAGCAAACGAAGATCCATTTGTTGTTTAATCAACACTATGGATTACATGTGTTTAATAACCAATGATATTGAACATAGGATGGTTAGAATGTCTAAAAACTCGGCCAATATTGATAGAAGAATTAAGAAAACAAAGGCTGCATTAAAAGTATCAATCATAACATTGATGCAACGGAAGGACTTTGAGGATATTTCCATTACTGATATCGTTCAGCTGGCAGACCTGAATCGGGGTACATTCTATAAGCACTATCAATACAAAGAAGAATTATTGGAGGAAGTGATAGATGATGTGATCACGGACTTGATCGCATCCTATCGTGAACCCTATCAAAATAGCGAAACTTTTGAGGTAAGAAACCTGACATCTTCTGCTATTAAAATATTTGAGCATGTTGCAAATTACTCCAGTTTTTACACACTCATTGTGCAATCAAATACATTATCAGGTTTTCAAAATAGAATATGCAATGAGTTAAGAAACCTCGCTTTACAAGATCTCGAAGACTGTCAGCCCAATTCTAAAATTAATCGTGAACTCCGTGGCAGCTATCAAGCATATGCTGTCTTTGGAATGATTATTGAATGGATAAATGACGGGTTTAAATACAGTTCGAACTATATGGCGGAACAGTTATTAGAAATTATTAAGAACAACCCTGCAAATCATATTTACAAAACCACGAGAATATAAGTAATAGATTTAAATTTCATCTCTTCTCCACCTCCCCTCGTTTTTTCAATTAAGCAGAAAAGCGATTCTGCATTAGAATCGCTTCCGTGAGCCATCAGTTTGTGCCCTTCATTGCCTTCCGTATGGTAAGGTTTGACGTTGTTGATGACATGAATAGTCGTTCTTAAATTCCATTCCAAGGGTACTCTTTTAAAATCATCGTCTAAATTCGGCAAGCCTACGTCTTGCATATCTCAAGGCCAGGCATACCTTTAACATTTTTTATACAACGGTTTCTTTTCGTTCTGTCCCGGTTGTAAAACTCCCAAATTCCCGGTGAAAATATAGGAGTGGCTGTTTAAATTCACCTAAATTTACATTCTCGACAAGCCCAATAAAAATGGTATGATCTCCGGCCACAACGGTTTTATCCACTTTACAATGAACATGTGCCAATGCGTTTTTCACGATATATGTCTTTTCTGCAGAATCACGCTCTACAAAGTCTTCAAAAAATTTGGGTGCTCCCGGTTTTGCTCCTGCTTTGGCTATGCTCGTTTGTTCATCGCTTAAAATACTTACCCCGAACTGCTGCTGTTCCTTAATTGCCTCCGTACTCGCATTTTTGGTAAATAGACTGACCATCAGCATCGGAGGGTCCATTGATATGGAACAGCAAGCACTTACTGTCGTTCCCCAAGGGCGTCCATCAACCTCTGTTGTAACAACCGTTACGCCCGCTGCCAAACGGCCCATTGATTCCTTGAATTTTTCCATAACTTCTTGCATACCAGGTTCCTCCTTATTACACTGGACATCCGGGTCCATTCAATAACTGAAACGCATCACGGCATGGTTAAAATGTACTTGTCTAGAAGGTTCCATGAGCACCATTTTCAGAGAAGCGACTCTTCGGAATTGGGTTGGACTGTTCCGACTTCCAATCCTTGCGGCAATGAATTTTTTTTCATCATGTAATAGATGACAGCTCCGACAATTGCAGACGAAACGAAGCTGACATCGACCCCGCCCAACATATTGACAAAAGGTCCAACGAACACGGTGGTGTTTGTAAATAATAATCCGATCACAACAGCTATGACCCATGCAGTCATGGCCGGGATATTAAAGCCATTCGAATACCAATATAATCCTCCACGTGTTTCGTGTAATTGTTGTGCCGAGTACTGTCCTTTAAATAGATAGTATCCAACTAGATTGATAGTTAGCCATGGAGATATGGCTACGATAATCAGAGTGACAAACGCGTTAATGATGTCGGTAATTTCATAAACAAACACAATCAGGAGAACAAGTAGAAGACCCACGATACTTACCATCACGGTAGTAATGATCCGGTTCAGCCCCCAACCCATCGTCTCCAGCCCGAGACCTGCGCCATAAAGGGCAAAGCATCCCTGAGTTAAGCTGCCAATCAATCCTACCAATAACAGAGGAAAGACGAACCATATCGGGGAAAGTTCAATAATCCCTTGCACCAGAGGGGTTTCCAGATTGGCAAACATAGTCGTTAAATAAGCTGCTGTATTCATACCGAGCCAACACCCGAAAAACATACCGCCGCCTGCTCCAAGTATAAGAGATCGGGCTTTTGTTGCGCTTGGGATATAGCGAGTATAATCATTGATCAAAGTGGCACAGGATACCGGGATTGATAACGCCACACTTGCTGACAAAAGCCAAGTGGACCAAAATCCGCCCAATAAATAGTCCCCTCCCCGATAAGTTGGATTAAAGTCAGGGAGAAAAACAAGGATTGCCAGGACAAGAATGGCTGCACAAATCCAAGCCCCAATTTTTTCAATTATAATAACCAGCGAATGACCATATATTGCGACAATACTTGTTATAATGCTGAGAATTAAAGCACAGGCGACAAGAACGGTATTTCCTTCGGGCCAGCCAAACAACTTATGTCCGCTGTAAACCAGTGATTGGGCACCGGTCCACACGGTTAACCCGTAGAAGCCGAGCGCAACGAAAATGGTTAGGCAAGCTCCTACTAATCGTCCTTTTGTGCCGAAGTGAGCCCCGCTGCTGACAGGTCCATTTGTTCCAGTTTTTTGTCCTAGTAAAGCCAAAGGCGCTATTAACAAGGAGCCAATGAAAAGCCCGATGGTATTGGCAAAAAATGCGTCCCACCATCCAAGTCCAAATACAATTGGCAGTGCACCGATAATCATAACCGAAAAACATAATTGAGCTCCGCCAAGCACAAAAAATACATTCAAAGGATTGGAGTTTCGATCGCTTTCGGCTATATAATCGATTCCACGGTTTTCCAGCGTCGTTTCATGCATCGCTTTTGCATTCGATTCCAAATTCTTGCACCGCCTTTCACATGTTTAATTTACGTTCACACCAAAAGCGTCGGGCCTGATATTCAGAGTTAGTCTTAACTAGAATAGTTGTACTTTAATGAACTACATCGTTCTAGCATTTACTTTTTTTCACATTTCTTTTCGTAATTGTGATGTCAAAATCCGGGAGGGGAATAACAGACGGTTTAAGTTTAACCAGTTTCCGATTATTTTTAACAGTTCAGCTTATTTGATGGATTAAACTCTGCATAATAGTAGCGCCAACATCTATGAAGATTTTTTTTGACAATAGAAGTGTAATTGTTTGCTAGGGAAGAATCCTGATGTCAGTTGTGAGGCTTAACTCGTAATTACTGGCGGTACAGTTGGTTTGCTGGCGCTAAAACCATGCATTGCACATATTCAAAATTCGAGTATATCGGAGATGCGTTTATTTTAAATCATGGGCATACAGGCGCTTAATCTTCTGGCGTGAATCAGGGAGGTTGAGATATTGACGGATATAGTCTACCGCTTCTGAACGGCTATACGATCTATAAAGTTCTGACTGAACAACAGGGGCATTTGTAGAATTGGTGTTTTCAAATAACGCGACCCTTGTAGCATGGCTGCCGCATGAAAGGTCCCAAAGGAAGTTAAAGAATTTGTTTTTCTCGCGTGCCGATACACCGGCTCCAGGTAAGTAATCTTCTAGAATCGGGCCAATTTCCGGATTTTCCCAAACTTTGCTCGTGAAACGGCTAATTAATCCCTGGCCGCTTAAATCGCGGAGAATGTGCATGACACGTGGATAGTGAATAATTGATTGCAAACGTCCGGCAGTGATGAATTCGGTCGAAGGCACCAATACCCCGTTCCACAATTCAGCTTCTTCCTCGGCAGCCAGAATGTGTGCCTTTAACGAAGCGGAGTAGGAGATTACTTCCGACACTAAATCTCGCACTCCCTGGAAGGAATCCGTTCCAAGGATATCAACGATTGTTTGCGCAGCACCTACAAAAATTTCCGAACGGTACATAAGACGTGCTAGTATATGCCAGTGACATAGAGCACAGGATTCTCTGTATAATCCCAATAATTTGGTGTTTCTAAGGCTGAAGATATATTCGCGAGGAATGAATACATGATCAAAAATCATCATATTATCCAGCTCTTCGCCGAATGAATCAATTGGATGATCCTCAAAATTTGAATCCGGTGAAGTCGTTGGCTCCCTTAGTACCAACGTCAAGCCTGGCGAGTTAATGGGAACAGCACACCAAAGAGCTGCATCCGGGTCCAGGTTCGGGGATGTGGCCGTCGACACTGTTGCAAAGTGGCCCTGGACTCCTACCGAGCCACAAGGTTTTGCCCCGCATAAAATGACACCGTCAGGGAGTTCTTCAACAACTCTTAACGTTCCCTTTTTTTCGCTGGGCGGCAGATTTTTATCTGTTTGGACGTCTGGAATCAAATCTGCGCTCATGACATTATGTTTTTGACTAAACTCTACAAACTTTCGCACATTTTCGGCGTAATCCGGATTTTCTTTTTCAATTTTATCAATGATGGATAGAAATCCCATCGCCATCATGGAACCATAATCATTCGGACGTCCAAAAACACCAAAGGTATGGTACGTACTTAAACGAAGCATTTCACGCCGATGTTTGAGGTCTTCTTTTGTCGTTGGCACCAGCCAGCCAGTGCTGTACCTTTTGCCATCCTCAGGGTTAATAAAAGTTGTTATATCCCTGGTTTCAGGGTCGAATTGTGAATCATAGACCTTCGCCAGGTTGTCAATTCCGCGTTTTAGGGCAGGGTGGGTCGTTACATCCGATATTAAATTCCCCTCTGCATCAATTACTCTTCTGCCATCCCTCAGGCTTTCTTTATACTGTTCACCTGTCATCAAATGTGGTTCTTGTCCCTTGCTTAAGACTTCTTTTAATTTATTCGTTGTCGCAATAACGGCCATTCCTTTAAACCCCTCTCACTGAATCTAATTTTAACTCCGGAATCCGCCCTTCATAATACGGAAGCTGATCCACTCGTGGTATGTAGCTTCCATCGTCCACACATTTTTTTACATGGAGTGCAATCTCCTCCAACGTCGCAAACCAAACATTGCCTTTCTGCAGCATATATTGAATCATCTTATCGATGGCGACACATCGTGCCAGCCTGCCTGATACAAAGGGATGCCATACAGATATCCACATTCCGCCATGCTCCCAGGCAGCATCAAATTCTGACAAAAATACCTCCATGGCACGCTTTGGCGAGTTTATCGGCATGACATAACCCAATTCCGAATTATGTGTGTATTGGGGCCAATCATCCATTGCCCAGTGGGTCGGCAATTCAAAGATTTCACCTGATTTTCCTTTTAAAATATAGGGAACATCGTCACCCATTAACGAAGAATCATATAAAAAACCCTCTTTCGCCAAAAACTCCAGTGAGTGTTTGGAGAAATTATACATTGGGGCTCTCCATCCCCTTGGTCGTTTCCCTGTAAATTTTTCGATTACATCAATCCCGCGATGAAGCCAATACAATTCTTCTTCAGCTGATAATTCATTTGGATGTTCATGCAAGTAGCCGTGATGAGCAATTTCATGGCCATCATTAAGGATTAATTCTACCGTTTTTGGATACCTTTCAATGACCCAGGCCGGGATAAAAAATGTCTGTTTTAGGTTATATTTTTTATACATATCAAGAATTCGGGGTATCGCAATTTCATCATATTTTAGCCATGACATGGTTGAGATCCTCGTATTTGCTGTGTCCGGGTGGGCCAGATGAAGGATACTGTCTGTATCCATATCGAAGGTAATAGCAATGGCACATTTTGCTCCATTTGGCCATGGAACAGGATTTTTAATCATTTATTTTCCTCCTTCCTACTCTCCATCGGGTACTACTGCAATTGCTTCCACTTCTATCAACAGATCCTCAAAGGCAAAACCGGCAATCCGTATGGCAGTTCCTACGGGACCAGGGTCAGCAAGGTACTCCATTCGTACTCTCGTCATCTTTTCCCAGAATTCAGTTGCTTCGTTTTCGTCTCCATCAAATACATAGTAGGTGTTTAATTTGACAATATCTTTCATATCAGCCCCTGCCTCGTTGAGCACCTTTCGAATATTCTCGAAAACGTTTCGTGTCTGGACTTCAATATCACCGACGCCTATCGTCTTGCCATTCTCATCCGCCGAGATTTGACCTCCTACAAAGATCAAGTTCCCGACTTTCCAGCCTTGCGAGAAGGGTACAGGCATGCTCCAATCCCAGTGATTTTTAGGCATGATTCTTGTCTTTTCCATCATTTCACCTCGTTATTTTTGAATACGTTTTGGCTTAAGGAAACGTCTTTTATTGGCCACTTCGGATTTCTATAATGGATCACCCCCTTAAATAAACTGAGATACCGTCCGCCCGATTTCGAAAATAAAGAAGCCATAACTATCCAAGCTTAATTATTTTCACTGTCCTCACTCTGGCTTTTTAAATGAAATTCAACGATTACTATTTTCTGTACCGTCTGGACGGTTGGTTTTTAACTTTTGGACTAATTATACCGTCCAGACGGTATAAACGTCAACGATATAATTTAAATATTTCGAATTTTTAGTAAGAAAAAAATTTAACCTTTTGGTTGGCTTTATTTGTTTGTTTTAGATGTTACTCATTAAGATTAAAAGTTTATTATTCCTGTTGTTTCATTGCATCCTTTGAACATTTATTTTCAGGAAACCAAAAAAAACAGTCCATCTTCAATGGACTGCGTGTTCTATATATTAAGAACTGTTCTGCTTAAAAAAAAATTTGATAACTTTACATCTGCCTGTCTGGCTCTTCTCCCAGGCCTTCCATTTTAGTAAGTTTAATTAAAGTTTCCAGTATTTTTTGTCGAAGTTCTCCCTGTGGAGGATTGAGCCCAAGCAAATCTGCATACCATAAGCCGTCTACCGCCAAAAATACGATATAGCCGAGAATCAAGTCATTATGATCATTTTCTATTTTTTGATGCCACTCCACATAACGTTCGCGCCAGGATTCAACCCATTCTGAATTAGATAACATGGTAGCAAGTAAACCGGAGCTCATCAGAAAGCGCAGGCCTCCCTGTTCAAAGGACGAGTTAGCAAAGCCGCGAAGCCATTTACCTGGGTCATTTTCTTCAAGTGCAGCGTGCTCCTCAATATGATTATTCGATAATTCCATCACATAGTTAATCATTTCCTTAATTAAGGTATCTTTAGTAGGAAAATGGTATAGTAATCCTCCTTTACTCATTCCCGCTTCTTTTGCAACGCCTTCAAGGGTTAAATGTGAAACCCCCTCTCTTCCCACCAGTTTGCATGCTTCTATCAATATCGTTTCACGTGTAGTAATAGACTTGTTTGTACTCACAATTAGCCTCCAATTAAATAATTTATGTATCATTAAATTCTTTGTAAAAACCCACATAATGGGAAGTCCTATATTAATGATATCGTAAATTAATCAATAATCAACTAATTAGAAAACGGTTTCTCGAATCATTGTTCCTTTAGCTTTGTCTCTACATCGTCACCCCATCTTTAAAAATCGCAATCTCCTTCCACAAAAAGCAGAAGGGCTCTTCTATCAAACTGTCTCCATATAAATCTTTCGTTCTTGAAGTTTTTCAAATTCAGCTAGATCGGTGGTATGCGAACCAATCATAGATTGTGTATCACTATAAAAACCATGGAAATCGGAGCCGCCTGTTTGGATTAAGTCAAACCGTTCTGCCAGTTCTTTTGCTTTTGCACGGGCCTTGCCGTCATGCAATGGGTGGTTGACTTCGATACCTTGCAAGCCAAGCTTGACCCATTCTGGTACGTTCCTAACCAGTCTGTTTACCCTGGAGAAGCACCCACTATTTTAGTTTGTATTCATATTGATCCAATATCCACTGTGGCAGTTCCATTCGAGCCGTCATTAAAGGGTCGACAACCTGGCAAATGCGTAGATCACCAACCAATGATAACAGCATTCCAGCTTCATCAATTTCAAGGCCAAGCTGCTTGACTAAAAACTGATGCATGTTGACGGTTGCTAATTTTGCTGCGTCATCCAATGTTTGCGCAGAGGCAATTGTTATTACTCTGTCTTCACTAACCAGCATTGGCAACGGAAGGGATTCCCCTTTTATAACATCCATTTTGACTGTTACTTCCCCTGGAACTTCCAGGCCGCATATCACAATCTCACCATCAGCCATAACCGCATGTAAATCACCCATGGATAGCAGCGCGCCAGACACGTTGACTGGTAAATACAATGTTGAGCCTTTAATAATTTTTTTGCAATCCATGTTCCCGCCGTGAGCACCCGGGGTTCCAGTAGGAATTTCTTCGTCTCCAGGTGCAGTGCCGATCACTCCGATCATCGGTTTAATGGGAATATGAATCTTGTCATTGAAAATGGCTTTCCCATCATATATCGGAATAATTTTTGTCGTTTCGCCCGTTACGATATCCCCTAGAACGCCAAGCTTAGGGGCAGTCGTCATGACTCCTTTACTATCAATCTTGATATCGATAATTGTTACTTTTAAAATATCCTCAGGCTCCGCCCCCTCGACAAATAATGGGCCTGTCGCGGGGTTAATTTTATCCCATCCGACTGAGCTAAAAGGCTGGTCTTCCTGCTGAATTTGATTACTGAAGCAGTCATAAGTTTCAAAAATGACCGTAGTCCCTGCTTCCACCTTTTTTACAGGTGCATTTTTTGGCGACATCTTAAGGATAGCTTGCTCTTTAGCAATAATCTCCATGATTGATGCTCCTTACTTTGTTTTTAGATAGCTTTATAGACGAAACTATTACTTAGAAAAGCCTTCCACCTCATCTATCACGACATGAATATAGTAAACACTCAGCTTCATTATCCAGCCGTTAGAGTATAAGCCACTTTTCCATCTGCACCAACATCTATCAACGCTCCTCTAAGCAGGCCTTGGTCATAGTCAGTCCCGGCATTTATACAAACGGTTCTTCCTATCGTGGTGACCCCGCGGCTTTCATGAACATGGCCATGTAAGGCAACCAATGGTTGATACATTTCAATTGCTTCGCGAACGGCTTTGCTGCCTGCTGGTGCAGTTGCCAGCGCATCTCCATCAAGCACTGGCTTTAATTCGGAATCATACAACGTCCCTTGATCCAAATCTGTGTCGTAAGGCGGTATATGAATATTAAAAATACATTTAGCCATGTTTTTAACTTGAGATGCTAACTCATTGATTTTTCCAGCCAGTTCTTCCTCACTGAACTCGCGTGGATACTTAAATACACTTGGTTTACCGCCACCAATAGAAAGGATTTCAAATCCATTAATCTCGATGATGTTGCCATCTCCATTTTGAAGATAACTTCCAGAGTTAAGAAACTCATCCAGATAAAAATCGTCTACGCTTCCCGGAATGATAATACAAGGAATCCCTGCGGCTTGATATCGTTCATCAGCCAACATAATCCACTGTTTCAGAACTTCGATTTGCTTCTCTTTAATAATCCTTTCCGCATCGTTCTCATTTAATCTATTTAAATCTGCTTCTGAGATTACCAATGGATAAAATCCGGCATTCCGTAAATTTCTTTCCAGATCCGGGATTTCACTGGCCTTTTTCACTTTCACTGTCGAACCATAATACGTACACGTATATACCCCGGACTTTTCCACAATCGGTACAACCATTTTTCCTGTAAAGTCCCCGCCATACATGACTAAATCAGCATTATAGAACTTGCCGGCATTAGTGAATTTCCGAAATGCGGTTTCAGCGCCATGCAGGTCGCCTGCATAAAATATCTTCAATTTCTCCTCACCCCGTATCGCTCTTATTATTTTTAAAAGACTCTCAGTCAGAAGGTATCTCCTGGAATTGGATATCGATATCGATGCCTTTTTTAGCATGCGAACGTTTCATAACGAAATAGATGACAATCGGGATCAACATTAACAAGAGGGATACAACAATCATCGTAAATGGCAAATCGCCTCTAAAGAATGGGATCAGGAGATAATAACAAATAGACACGCTGATCGCCAATGTTAACCAACCTAAAATGGTCACCAAATGCATTCCCAAAAATTTAGTCTTAACAATCGGCGGCGAGGAATTAAACAATACTTTCTTTCGGGTTGAAAAAACGATCCCGGCAATTCCTAAGAAAATCCACGCCAAGAACCAGGTGAAAATGGTGTAAGCGATATTTGCAGTCCATGACGGAACGAAAATATCGAGCATCAGAAAAACCCAGGCGGCTGCGATAATCGTTTTCAACGCATACGTCGGTGAATTTGTCTTTGGATTGAGTTCCATAAATTTTTTAGGGATTAATCGGTCAAATGACCAGGCAACGAAGTTACGGGACGGGCCGAAGCCTAATCCAGCCGCTGAACCAAATGTGGCAATCGCGAAGCATATCGCAATTAAAAGCACGAAAATAGGACTCTTTGTCATAATACCAATCATGATCGTGATAAAAGGATCATAACCTGCAAATGGATAAGCCTCATGCCCGGCATTATAAAGATAATATAAGCTGTTTGACCATACGTCACCAAAGTTAATATAAGTCATGCCATAGAAAACAGCCCATATCACCATTAATATAGCTAGGGAACCAAACAATGCAAGCAACTGAGATTTTTGGACATTACGAACTTCTCCAGCCAGATTTGCTCCAAAGGTTGAACCTAATGTATTTAGAATGATATAAGTGGATCCAGCCATGAAGGTGGCACCAAAAAGAAATTCTGTAGTAAAACCATCTTGTTTAGCAATAGTAATGACATCGTCATAGTTTAAGCCTGTTAGTTGAGTAAAATTTGCAGCAAAAGTTCCTTGCCCGGTTACGAGGTTTGCGATAATAAATACTACAGCTCCCAAAAGTGTGGCACCTAACGTGATATAAGCCAAGCGCACCATCCACTTTGTTCCTTTGTAATAAATATAGTAGATAAACAGCAACATGGCTGTTCCGATGAGGGCATGCATGTAATTACTGTTAAAAAACTCAGCATAGCCAAGCCATGTCGCATCATTGCCATTAATCAGCGCAATCGAATAGAAGAATTCTACAATGGACCATTTTATAATCCAATTCAACAAAATTCCTGTCCACGAGATTGAAGTAAAGGTAATCATAAAACTCGCCATTAAGCCCAGTGACGGATGCAGAATACGGCTAATATAGATATATTCACCGCCTGACCTTGGCATGGATACGGAAAATAACCAATATAACCCTGCAATAATAAACATTTGTGATACAGCTAAAATAGCCCAAACCATATGTGCCCCCGGATACAAAAATGGAGCCCACATAATGTATACGAGTGCGAACATTAACCCCGGGTTTGCAGCTGAGTAGATCATCGTATCGATTGGACTGATTTGCCGTGCGATGCCACCGCTTGATTTCTGTTCAAACAACGCGAGACCAGAATTAGACATGTTTTCCCCCTTCTCTCCATATGGTTTTCTCATACATTTCAGGCACCCAAAGAGACTATATCTGACACATCCATCACGACTTGTTGCAGCAACAGGGTTCCAAAAGTTGCGACACTCAAGTATTGTTTCGCTACAATCACCTCCTTGCTAAAATAAGAGAAATAATTTTTTAAATATTTTGAAAATTAATCTCAAAAAAAATATTCTTCTTCATCTAAGCAGGTTCAAAACGTTTTTTACCGATTCAGCTGAAATGTCCAAGGCTAGTTTTTCTTCAGCTGTTAGCGGCAATTCAATAATACTTTCTATGCCGTTTCCGCCAAGAATCGCAGGAACTCCAAGATATATATCTTCGTAACCGTATTCTCCCTCCAAATACGCTACGGAAGGAAGAATTCGCTTTTTGTCTTTCACTATCGCTTCTGCCATTTGGACAATTGAAGCGGCAGGGGCATAATAAGCACTTCCCTGGCCAAGCAATTTAATAATTTCTTCTCCGCCTTTACGGGTTCGTTCAACAATCACAGCAATTTTTTCTTCTGATAAAATTTTTTCTAAAGGGATTCCTCCTGCATACGAATAACGAATTAAAGGAACCATTGTATCTCCATGGCCTCCTAAAACAAAACCCGAAACATCTTCAACCGAAATATTTAACTCTGCGGCGACAAATGCATTAAACCTGGCAGTATCCAGCACCCCGGATTGACCGATCACCCTGTTTTTCGGAAAGCCGGTCGACTTAAAGCAAATATATGTCATTGCATCTACCGGGTTGCTAAGTACTAAAACATAGCTTTCAGGAGCATAGTGAGCTATCTGTGCTGACACTTCAGCCATTATTTGTGCATTTGTTGCAGCGAGATCGTCCCTGGTCATACCCGGTGTTCTTGCAATCCCGGCAGTGATAATAACTACATCTGCATCGCTAATATCTTCATAATTGCAGGTTCCTTTAATAGCATAATCAAACTTTTGTATCGGTCCTGTTTCTAACAGGTCTAGCGCTTTTCCTTTTGTAGGGTTCTGCAAAGAGGGAATATCAACAAGCACAATATCGCCAAGCTCTTTTTGTGCAATCATTAACGCGATCGTGGTGCCTGTATATCCCGATCCAATCACTGCAAACTTTTTCCGTTTAAATGACACGTTTGATCCCCCCTTTCCCCAAAAATATTGAACCCTATTGAAATGATAACTGGTTCCATCATTGCTGATTTTGATTCTTCTATTGCTCAGCGTTTTCCGTATCAGCTGATTGTTTGTCAGTCTGTTCCCGTTCGTTTTTTAACTGTTTAACTTCATTTTTGTCTTCGATCAATTGACTCGTGTCGATATCGGGATGAGGAATGACATGAAAGGCGACTAGTGCTTTCGTTCTTTCCGCCACTTTTTTGCCCGATTCAACAGCAGACTGCACAGCACTTACATCACCTTCTACCAATATAGTTACCAGTGCCGCGTCTACCATTGACTGTTTGACAAGGCTGACATTTGCATTCTTTAACATCGCATCCGCTACTTCGATCGAAGCTGCCAATCCCCTGGTTTCCACCATTCCTAACGCTTTAGTCACCGTCCTCACCCTTTCGTGTATCAATTGCATCAATAATTCCGATCACTAATGCATCTATGGGTAACCTATTATCGTCTGAGTACGAAGCAGGGGAACCTTTCGTAACCATTACTTTATCCCCTAACCCGGCTCCGATCCGATCTACTGCAACCAATGCCGGCTCTCGTGGATTATCACGGTCTAACAGATCAGGCTGGATCACCAAGAACTTTAATCCTGTTAATCCTTCCTCTTTTCGTGTTGCCCAGATGTTGCCTACCACTGTACCAATGATCATGAGTCACTCCCCCTTTTAGCCTCTGCCATCGATAATTTTTATGTCCTTCTCTTTTGCGGTATCTCGTGCCAAAGGAGTGATGATCGTATCACGATGAACATGTATACAGTCCTCTTTCCACCGATCAATTATCTCTTTCGTTAGTAATTTCTCATCAAAGTTGATAAATTGCTTTCCGTCGGAAGAACGAGACAACTGCTCTTTTTCCTCTGGGATAATTGATTTCAACGGATAAAAGTGAACCCCAAAATCTTGTAATCGTTGATGATAATCTAATAACTGCGTCATATATTTGTTGTTTACCGTTTGATTGTCATGGGGTTTTAGAATCCACGATAAAGAGTTGTTCGGAACAAAATCAACATGGAATCCTTGAGACATCAATTTGGAAAATAACAAGCTCTCAGGTGTATCAATAATGCCTAATGCTCCCTTTACAAGTAAGTCCTGATTCACGTCCAAAAAAACCGCTTGGCAGGTCGAACAGGGAATATCACTGCTATCAGGCTGCCTCTCGATGACATCCCAATGCGATTTGAGCTCCTCTATCTGCTCCTTGTGTTGCTGCAGGTCCTTAGCAATGACAAGAAGCTGCTGCTTTTTCTGCTTAGCCGATTCCATTCTCCGGAGGACTGCGATGACAATTTCTTCAACATCATATTGATTGGTCATATGTCAACCCCGCTTTGACTAATCTCCCTTTCTGGCCATTTTTTATCGCACCAGCGTTTGCTTCATCTGTATCAATATGCATTTCTAATATGAATTTAGGCGATACACGAATACGCACCCGTTCGAACGTGATCGGACGCTCCTCATTAGAGATTTCTACCTTTACATAGTCGCCGTCGTGCAAATCAAGGTGATGCGCATCAGCTGGTGGCATATGAATATGAGCCTGGGCGATGATCAATCCTTCGTCCAAATAGATACTTCCTTTTGGTCCGACAATTGTTACCGGGGAGGAGCCCTGAATGTTTCCTGACTCACGGATCGGCGGATTCACCCCGAGCCGGATCGAATCTGTTCTACTTATTTCAACTTGTGCCGCTCTTCTTAACGGTCCGAGGACTCGAACCTTCTCGATGCTCCCGCGGGGCCCTGCGATGGTTACCGTTTCATTTGCAGCAAATTGGCCTGGTTGTGATAAATCCGACTTCTTTGTTAGCTGATACCCTTTCCCAAACAGTTTTTCTAAAGCCATCCCACTCAGATGACAGTGGCGCGCTGAAACGGCAACAGGAATAGCTATTGTGTCATGCCTTCTCTCCTCTAATTTTCGTAACACTTCTTTTACAATTTGTTGTGAGTCAAGTTTGATCATCTCATGAACCTCACTCTATTATTGCTTAGCTAGTTTTCAAGACTCTATTTTTGGCAGAATGATTTGCAGCTCATTATGAGGCCGTGGAATGACATGAACGGAAATAAGTTCCCCAACACGCTGTGCAGCCGCGCTGCCTGCATCAGTTGCCGCTTTAACTGCCCCAACATCACCCGTTACAAGCACAGTAACAATCCCTCCGCCTACATGAACCTTCCCTACTATGTTCACATTGGCAGCCTTCACCATCGCATCCGCCGCTTCCAATGAAGCAACCAATCCTCTCGTTTCGATCATTCCAAGTGCACCGTTAATATCTTTAGCCATGCTGGACTCCTCCTAATTATTGATTTTGATACTTCTCGATAACGCTCTTTACCAACTGCGAAACTAAGTCGGGATCAGCTGATGTTGATTTCATATCCACTTCTCTAATCACTTGTTTAACAATTTGATCAACGCTGTCGGTGGTTAAGTTTTGCTGAATCCCTTCTTTCGTATATTTCGATGGTTTTGGTATCGAGACATCTTTAATTCCATAGGCGATTCGTTTTATATTGATCAAATGATGAGCTGTGATATTGTCGGAGGTAATATTTCCGCCATATGACCCGCAACCCAATGTCATTGAGGCTGTTAATCCTGTTGTTGCTCCTGCGGCACCGATGGAAGCAAGCGTGTTCACCAAAATACGTGAAACGGGCATTTCAATGCCAAACATATTGACTACTGTTTCATCGTTTGAATGAAGTGACAAACTATGTCCTCTGCCTCCGAGATTCAATAATGCCAGACAAATTGTTTTCGCCTCTTCTACATCATCTGCTGTATACAAAGCAAAAATTGGCGACAGTTTTTCAATCGAAAAAGGGATATCCTTCCCAATCCGGTTTTCTTCAGAAATTAATATTCGTGTCCCGTTCGGAACCTCAATTCCGGCCATTTCAGCAATGGTTTCAGCTGTTCGTCCCACAATAGCCGGGTTTAGCTTGCCTTTTACGGGGGAAATAATATTTTCCACCTTTGCTTTTTCAGCTTCATTAAGAAAGTATGCGCCGTTATTTTTTAACTCTCTAATCGTTATTTCTTTAATATTTCTGTGAACGACAATTGATTGTTCTGTGGCACAAATGGTGCCATTATCAAACGTTTTACTATCGACAATCATCTTTACTGCCTTATTTACATTAGCTGTTTTATCGATATATACTGGTACATTCCCCGGTCCCACCCCGTAGGCTGGTTTTCCAGAACTATACGCAGCTCGAACTAATCCACCTCCTCCTGTTGCCAGGATCAGATTGATATCGTGATGTTGCATTAGTTGGGTGGCCGCTGCCATGGTTGGTGTTGTGATCCAACCGATTAGTCCTTCTGGAGCACCAGCTTCTACAGCTGCTTCGTTACAAATTTTCAATGCTTCTACTGTACAATTTACGGCCGATGGATGAGGGCTTACGACAATCCCATTTTGTGCTTTCAGTGAAATAAGGGTTTTGAAGATGGCTGTTGAAGTAGGGTTCGTAGTTGGAATAATACATGCTATCACACCGAAAGGATAAGCAACTTCGGTAATTTTCTTAACTGGATCTGTTCGAATCACTCCAACAGTTTTCTGATCCTTAATCGCTTCATAGACACCCATGGAACCTAATTCATTTTTGATCTTTTTATGTTCGACCACACCCATTCCCGTTTCATCTACTGCTAACCGGGCTAAGGATTCGGATGCTTGATATGCAGCTTCCGCCATATTTTTAACGATTCGATCGACTTGTTCCTGTGAAAACTCTTGAAACTTCAATATTGCCTCGTTCGCGCGGCGAACCGCTTCTCTCATTTCCTGGATCGATTTCAAGTCATAGTCCAGTTCAATAATGGGGAACACTCCTTTCACAATCTCTATCGTTAATGATGGCGAAAGAATTTCACCTTAGCATTTCTCAAATCTTTGTCTACATCCATGTACATTCCGGTTTTTGTTTCCTTTTTAGGAGAGCAATGTTGCGGGTCCTCGTCTGAAAAAGGAGCATGTTCGTGTTCCGAAGGTTTTGCATTTTTTCCTGTTCCAATAGAAGAAGAAATAATCTCCCAAACTTTCAACTCTTCCTCTGTTAGAGGAATCAGTTTTGGGTTTTCATCAATAGAAGATTTCGTTGTTTGTGCTATACCAATAGAAGAAGAAATAGCATTCCATTTCTTCAACTCCTCTTCTGTGAGTGGACGATAATTAGGCTGCACATCCGTGGAAGGATGTCTATCGTTCCAGCTACATTCTAAAGAGGAATGAGAGTTCTCCTTTAGCTCTAAAAGTACCAATCTCGTAATCTTTTCTACTAAGGCCGTATTCATTTTTCTCGCCTCCAATGCGCATACCGATTGCATTTTGTTTAAATTGATGTTGAAAAGCGTTTAGTGCAGAAATTATATTTCTGCATATTGTACATATTTTTCTGCCAAAGAGTCAGTGTCAACTGTAAAACCACTCCCTAATTCCCTGGTCGTTTCATTATCCCGACTGCCGATCCAGGCTATTAGCTGTAATCTGCGCATCATAATAAAAGTAGGGATTTCAAGTTCCTCCTCTTCAGTCAGAGAACGAAGCTTTCGATAACCTGTTAACCATGCATCAATTAGCGCATGCACATATGATTTATGTTCGATAAAACTTAACGAGGTAGCCAAATCATAAAGATACCAGCCAAAACCGCAATCATCAAAATCAATCACTTTTATTTGATCGCGTTCAACAAGTAAATTCGCAAGCCGTAAATCTGAATGAATTAATCCATATCGATCAGGCCCTTTTCCAAAGCGATCAAGTCTTTCTTTAATTTTTTCTGATACTTTGGAAAACAATTTCGCTCTTTCAGGTGTAATTGCTAAACCATCCTGCCATCTTCCCCACTTCGGGTTTGGCCCAAGAATTGTTTCATAGTCCCAAGTCAGTCGGCTAAGATGTGTGAGGTTTTTCCTGTTATTGACACTATGTTCATGTAATTGAGCTGTAATTTCACCCAGAAATTCAAATTGTTTGATGAGTTCATTTTCATTATCTTCATCCGGGGCACTGCCTTCTAAAAAAGTGAACAAGGTACAGTAGTATGGGTTTTGTTCATGGTCTACTACCTGAACATCATCACCGTTACTTCCGGCAATAGGTAATGAAACCGTGATAGAAGAGTGTGCATCTATTGATCTCAACCATGCGAGCTCACTTTCAACTTCAGATTTGCTATGGTATCCGGGACGTCCCACCCGCAATACATAATTTTTACCTGTGACGGAATTGTCCACTAGATAGGTAGCATTTTCCGAGTAATTGAGAAGTTGAATCTTAGCTTGGGACAAAAAGGGGTATAAATGGATAGCGCTATTAGCAATTTGATTAAATTTTTCTACCGACTCTTTTAAAGGGTCGACGGATGAATCGCTCATTTTACTTCTCCCTTCTATGCGTTAGTTATAGCTATAAGCCATTTGTGCTGCCTGTTTAATACTTAGTTCACAGCGTGAAAGCAGTTCATCACAATAATCTTTATCACAAAGCAATCCAGGCTTAAATTGCAGAACCTTATTATCAAGCATCGAATAAATCGCCCACACTCCATTTTTATATAGACACTGCATAACATAAATTGCTCCTTTTGGATGACTGAATTCCAGTCCCATCACAACGCCTAATTGACGAATTCCCACCATAAAATCAGAATATTGCTCTTTGATTGTTTCGAGTCCTGTTCGTAAATAGCGCGCGACAAAATCGACGTTTTGTTTTACTTCCTTGCGTTGTGATATCTCTAAAACCTTCATTGCGACAATACAGCCCAGCTCCGAACCTCCAAATGTCGAGATATGGGCAAAGCCATCCTCATTCATCCAGTTTCCTGCTTTTTTGTTGACCACGGTGGCTGCGATCGGATATATACCGCCACTTAATCCCTTCGAAGTTACTAAAATATCGGGCTCAACCCCATAGTGGTCGATCCCCCATAGTTTTCCAGTACGCATTAAGCCAGTTTGTACTTCATCAGCGATATAAAAAGAGCCATATTTTTCACACATACTTTTGACGGAAGCGAGGTAGCTATTTTCCGGAAGAGGAAAACCGTATGTAGCCGGAATGGTTTCGATTACCACACAGGCAACATCTTCATGACAAAGGACCATCTCCATTGTCTCCAAATCATTAAAAGGCACATGAATAAAATCCTCTGGATTCCCTTCGCTTAAGAAGGGACGGGAATACCGTTCATTTCCCAAAGATACTGCCAGTCCAGTATGTCCATGGTAACCATATAGAATGGACACGATTTTTTTTCGTTTTGTCGCATAACGGGCACATTTTATGGCAACATCTATCGCTTCACTTCCACCACTTGAGAAAATCGAATACTGTAAGCCGTCCGGTGTACATTTAGAAAGATCTTCTGAAAGCTGGGCGCGGGTTATAGCAGGGAAATGGTGGTTTCCAATATCGAATTCATTTAAGGCTTCTTTTAAAGTGGCAATAATTTCTGGATTGCGATGGCCCAGATTATATGTCCCGCCATTTAAATGGACGTCCATTAACTTTTTTCCATCGATATCGTAGAAATAATATCCTTCACGTTTTCCCATTACCAAATCAATGCCATCGTTCTGCCATTGCTTTGTTTTCCCAGGATTCCACCAATTAATAGATTGTTCAAGAATAGAATCCTTATTTCTTTGTTTGATCATGGTCTTCTCCCCGCTTCTTTAAAACCAGTTTTGTGTGTTGGTTACAATAAATATCCCTTTATAATTACATTTCATCTGCTATCAAAAGTTCAATTTCTTTTTCAGCTAAAATCTTTTTCCATTCCTCAGGGCAACTCTTATCGGTAATGATCATTGACGCATCTGTTAAGGAACACATATAGGCGAAGGTCGTTTTTCCGAACTTGGAATGATCAGCCAGTATAAAGACATCGTCAGCACGTTCAATCATTTTCCGGGAGATGCTTGATCCGCTGATATCATAGTCTGTAATTCCGTTGACGGTTGAGATTCCCCCTGCAGATATGAACGCTTTATTTGCCTTCAGCATCTCAAGCATCCTTTCAGAGAGGGGGCCGCTGGTGTATTTTTGATTTCCTTCAAATTCCCCGCCGGTAAAAATCATACGACCTTTAAATACTTCCATGGCTATCAACATAACAGGAATAGAATGGGTAATCAGTGTAATATCATTTTTATCCGCTAAGTGATGAACAATTTCTAATGGTGTGGTCCCATTACCTATCATGATAATGTCACCATCTTCAACCAATTGCGCCGCCGTCCTGCAAATGGCTTGTTTTTCTCTTATATTAATAGTTGTTTTTTGGTCAAAGGGTAATTCCCAACTATTGATCTTCGTTTTTACAGCTCCTCCATAAACCTTCTTCAGTATGCCTTCTTTTTCAAGCCGATCCAAATCACGCCGGATCGTTTCATCGGAAACCTGAAGTTTATTGGCCAGTTCCCGGACCTGCACCTTTTCTTCTCTTGCTAAAGCTTCCAATATCGTTATTTTGCGTTCCTTAAAGGATAATGACATTTTTAGTACCACCTATTACGTTAATGAATTGGAGCACTAAACATTTCAACAGCTATTAAAAATATCACTATTTTTTTAATTTTCAGGTAAAATTTGACCGCCATCAACAATGATCGTCTGCCCTGTGATAAAGCCTGCTTCCTTTGATGCTAAAAATAGCGCAGCATAACCGATATCTTCGACACTCCCTAATTTTTGCATTGGAATGGCTGATGCCATCTCTTGCAGATAATCATCCCCTAAACCTTCTAATCCTTCCGTAAGTACATTTCCTGGCAGCACCGCATTTACCGTGATATTATCACCAGCCAGCTCCAATGCCGCTGTTCTCATAAAACCCAGTTGTGCTGCCTTGCTCGCTGCATAGTGCGACCAACCCGCGTAACCGGTAACAGGGCCAGTAATCGAAGAGGTAATCACGATACGTCCATATGTCGCTTGTTTTAGGTATGGTATACACGCTTGTACAGCATGCAAAGTTCCCTTCGCATTAGTATTCATGACAGTATCCCAATCTTCGGTTGTCATTTGCTCAAGGGTTACTGAAGGAAAGATTCCGGCATTCGCACATAACACATCGATGCTGCCAAATGTTTCATTGACCTGTTTAGCCACTGCCTCCATGGATCCACGGTCTGTAACATCCCCACAAAGTGCATAAACTTTGCCATTCCCCCGATTAAGTTCAACTGCACATGCTTCTGCAGCAGCAAGATTTCTTGCAACAATCGCCACATTCGCTCCATGATTCGCAAAAGTCCGTGCGATTCCTTTTCCAATCCCTTTACTGCCGCCAGTGACGATAACAGTCTTTCCTTTTACAGAATCAAACATATGAACAACTCCTTTTTACATTTATGTTGGGTTATTTTAAAAAACCACATCATGCCATGGGAATCTATAAATTTTTGTTGGATGTTTTGTGTATTGTTGTTGATTTCAGTTGATAGTAATGTGTATGAGTGTTGATTACTTAATATTCCGACAACTTGTAACTTTCGTATGTAAATAGTGCTAATTATATTTCGTGTGAGCAATACTTTTCGATCGGGTACTAAGTCAGAGGATTGGATGTTTGTGTAGATAACACAATATTTTAATAAAACTTTACTCAACTATAAATAGAATGCCGAGCTACTCTTGTGTTGATATTAAAAGATCTTATCACTTTCTCATGAAGGTGGTTTGTCAATTGTGTCCCGGGGCGCGGTTAGTAGGGTCGTGGCATAATAATGGAACGAAGGGATGTTTTCTTACTTACTAGAAAAAGAGGATGTTTCAAAAGCTAAGCTTTTGGAACACCCTCAAAAAATTATTCGCTATGTACTCCTTTGTATACTTCCGAGGCAGTACGGTTTTCTCGTTTGTTTAGCTATATCAGGCTACTTCGGCCTCTTGATCGAGAAAACTTTTCCTATTATGGCATAGTCGTTGCCTGCCAGGCGGCTGACAGCAGCAAGCATATTCTGGTTGATTCTGCCCTGTTCATATAAATTATTTTCGATATGATACTGGACAACCCGGCCGATCAGCAAGTCGCATGCTGGCTCTCCTTTTGTACCGACCTCTTCAAACACCTGATCCCAGAATACCATCGAATAATTCAACGCATTGCCTTTGCTGATACTGGTCAGCGATTTTCCTTGCTTTCGGGCCTCTTCGTATCCATAGCGAATGATTCTCTCCACTCCAGTTCTTGAAAAAACACCGGTTTGCAAAACCACTTCATGAGGCTGATCTTTAAAAAGCCAATCCCCGGCACCAGCATATTCACCCTCACTGTTTTCTCTGATGACCAGCATATCAATCTGCTCTCGGGAAACATCCTTTAGAGGACATGGTGCTCCTTCCAGCAATTTGATCGGGCGAAGGTTTACATACTGATCGAAACCCTTGCGGATTTTCAGCAAAAGCTCCCACAGGGAAATATGGTCAGGAACGCCCGGATAACCAACAGCACCAAGGTATATTGCATCATAGTCCTTAAGCTGCTCCAGCCCATCATCCTCCATCATTTTTCCATATTGGCTATAATATTCACATCCCCAAGGAAAATAAGTAAATTCAAATTCAAAGCTGCCATCCAATTCTGCCACTTTATTTAATACCTTAATTCCTTCTGCCACTACCTCCGGCCCGATACCATCTCCCGGGATTACCGCGATTCTGTACTTTTTCATCATACGAGTCTCCTATCCGGTTTTGATTTATCCCTTTATTAGTCAACGGGATGACGAGCATTACGCCATCCCTGTGTTGCTTTTAACCAATCTTTCTATCCTTAAAATTTACCTGATAACAGATGCCCGGCGTTTGGAACCTCTGCTTTTAAATTTAAACCCTCGCATCCGCGCCCTCGATATTTAAGTGATCAGCATGTTCAATGAGATTGTTCGGATCCAGTCATTCTACCTCCAAGTTAACCTTATTTATTTCCCAGGTTTAACTGCCATGTCACACCAAATTTATCAATGACCCAACCGTATTTTTCACTGAATGGATATTGAGCTAACGGCATAAGCACTCCGCCATCTAGTGATAGCTTTTCATATACTTCATCAATTTCATCCTCAGAATCACATGCTACGTATATTGAGATAGCAGGAGTAAACGTAAAGTCATGCTTAACATTGCTATCTATACACATAAACTCCTGTCCGTTCAGTGAGAAAGTAGCATGCATCACTGTTCCTTCCGCACCAGGGCCAGCTGCTCCATAGCGGGCAATACCTAGAATTTCTGAATTTTTGAATACAGTCGTGTAAAAATTCATTGCTTCTTCAGCTTTGCCATCGAACATTAAAAAGGTAGTAAATTTTTGCACTATCCATCAAACTCCTTCTATTGTATATGTTTTCTTTATTTTATATTAAAAGAGGATTAATGCTCCAATTCGTAAAAACTTTCTTTTTTAATACCTAGTACTAATACTTAGTGATAAAATAAATAATGGAGGTATACGATATGGTTCAATCTCACGCAGTATTATCACTACGGTTTCATATGTATAAGCTTTATGCCCGGGGGTCTAACTTAGCCGGGAAGATAAACAAGCATGACAAAATTGTTCTTTATGGTATTGGCAGAGGATTCACTGAAAATGGAGCATTAACTAAATTGGAATTGTTAGGTGGATGAAAAATATGTATAGAATTATCACGAACATACTAAAAGTCATATTAAAAATGCGAGGAGCATTTATCATTGTTAACAAAGAAAATCTACCGAAAAATCCAGGTTATATAATTGCCTGTACACATCGGGGATGGGTCGATGTTGTCGCTCTTGGTGCTGCCATCTTGCCTGAACAAATTCACTTCATGGCTAAAAAAGAATTATTTCGCAATGCATTGTTTTCCCGGTTCTTAACAGCTATAAATGCCTTTCCGGTAGACCGAAAAAATCCGGGAACAAGCAGTATTAGAGTTCCTATTCAATTATTAAAAAATGGGAAAAATGTTGGGATATTTCCCTCTGGAACCCGAACATCGGAGGAAGCTCCACTAAAAAGAGGAGCTGTGACGATTGCCAAAATGGGGAAAGTGCCAATTGTACCAGCGGCCTATTCAGGACCCACCAATCTGAAAGAATTGTTCACTAATAAGAAAATAAAAATTATAATTGGAAATCCGCTGATCTTTGAATATGAAAGTAATAACAGACATGAAATTGATGACAATACAACGAGGTTATCAGAGGTATTTAGGGCGCTTGAAAAAAGTATTAATTAAATCAGTCTTTAAACAAACATATTAGGTTATTAAATTTCACATTGGGCTTATACACTTCTAGGTTAATGAATTTTATAAAGCAATTTTTCGACTGAAAACGCACAGTTATTCTCATATCCTCCTGCATAATTCTGTGTATTTGGCAACTTTTTCCGTTTTTCTGGTTAGCTCATTACATTACGAAATTTACACGGGTAACAACATAAATAAAAGAATTATTATACAAGCCAAATATTTTCTGGACGAAACGATGTATTAATTGTAATACAACAAAACATACATAAATTGAGCTGCCTAACCTTACTATCATAGCTGATAGGTTAGACAGCTGATATGTTCCTATATATTTCATTTATATAATGTTTAATTTGAAAATTTAACTCCGAACATTCTATCAATACTCTTAACATTCCTGTTATTTAACTTTCTGAATCTCCTACAAATGATCCAAGTTCTAATGATTTTGTTAATTTTTCTGGTTGATTCTCTATCAAAACAAACGAAGCCGAACAAATCCGGTTCGATATGTTCGGCACTAGGAAAATACATGTCATTTAATTTTAATGAAGCAACGCACTTACATCACTCAAAATACGCTCAAGATTCCAATTCAGCTTCTTTGGTTCTTCATCACCAAGCACCGCAATGCTACGCTACAATCATTGCAAAACAAAAAATTTATCATAGAATACAGGACGTTCCGGCATTGTAATTGGCACGATCTCACCTGTGTGCTTTGCTTTTACACAAGCATCAGCCGTCACGGCGACAACAAAACCATCCCAGGCTGATGGACCATGCATTTCGCCTTTTACAGTTGAATTAATCCATTCCTGGAGCTCAGTATCATAGGAATCGATAAAGCGATCCTTCCAATCTACTAAAATTTCGGTTGATAGTTTTGCTTCACTGCGCAAAAGAACACTCAATGGCTCAGGTAAATTTGCCGTGCCCGTTTCACCAACGACCTGGCATTGGATATCGTATCCGTATTGGCAATTGACGAAGATTTCTGTGTCAATTCGGATTCCCTGCTTTGTTTCCAATAAAACAATATGCGGATCCTGAAGTCCTTTATCTGCAAGGGTAGTGTTTTTTGGCAGGATCACCTGGGCAGAAACATAATCGTCATTGAGCAACCATCGCAAAACATCTATTTCATGTACAAAAGCATCGGTAATTGCCATATCACCACTGAAGTTTGAAACAGATGGAGCACGATGCGCACAATGAACCATCAGCGGCGCCCCGACTTTTCCATTATCTACGACATTTTTCAATGCACGGTAACCTTTATCGTACCGCCGCATAAAACCTACTTGAACCAGCTGTTTGCCATGTGCTATCTCTGCATCAACGATTCTTTTGCAGCCTTCAGCAGTCCTGGCAAGTGGTTTTTCGCAAAACACAGGTTTTCCTGCAGTAATGGATGCGAGCACAAATTCTTCATGTGAAGGGCCCCAGGAAGTGACCAGAATTCCATCCACGTCAGTAGCATTAATGACATCATGCCCATTTTCATAAACCTTCGCATTGATCTTTTCGTTTTCAACTACTGCGCGAGCTTGTGCTGCATTAATGTCTGTGACGGCAACAATCTCCGCTCCTGTTAACGAATCAGTGATTCTCCGGATATGATCCTGTCCGATTGCACCTGTTCCGATTACTCCCAATCTCAATGTCATCATAATTCCCTCCTATGTTCAGCTTTATATATTTGATCATAAACACATGACCACAACCGGTTAGAACGTTTTCTGTGCCATGCGTATTTCAAATTCTCTTGGTAACGCTTCTTTGAGAACATGCATTGATTTTTTTACACCGGTAAGAGGATTCATCGTTAAATCTTCCATTTCAAGAACGACCGGACCATCATAGCCAGTCATTTTCACGACGGTGAAAAATTCCTTCCACCAGCTCACATCATGCCCATGTCCCAGTGCGACGTAATTCCATGAACGTGTCGCAAAGCTCTCCATCGGTTTAACATCAAGAAGCCCATGGACGTCATTGATTCCTCTTTCTATTCGCACATCTTTAGCGTGGATATGGTATATAGCACTACCCAATGCCCTTGCGGCGAGGATCGGATCGCTGCCCATCCAAAATAAATGACTTGGGTCAAAGTTCATTCCAACCATTTCGCCAACCTGGTTTCTTAACTTAAAAAGTGTTTCCGGGTTGTAAACTAAATTGTTTCCCAAGTTTTCAATCGCAATTTTTTGAACGCCATGGTCTTTTGCCAGCTTCGCAGCTTTTTCCCAGTATGGGAACGCAACCTCATTCCATTGCCATTCTAAAATTTCATCATGCCTGGGCAGGAAAGTATGCGTGATCCAATTCGGTGTCGCGTCTTTTGGGCCGCCGCCAGGGCAACCGGACATCATGACAATTGTTTTTACTCCCAATAACTCGGCAAGCTGAAAGGTTTTTTCAACTACCTCCTTATGTGCTCTTCCTGCTTCAGTTGGGTCAAGCTGATTGCCTGAACAATTCAAAGCGACTATTTCAAGACCCCTGCTTTTTATAGCGTTTAGAAATCTGTCCCGTTGATTTGCACTCTCGATCAGCCCTTCCAAATCAACATGTGGCGCTTTGGACCAGTTTCCGCACCCCAACTCAAGTGCTTCAAACCCTAAATCAACACATGTATCAAGCATTTCTTCCAACGGCATACAGCCCAAAATATCCGTAACGAGACCGGCCTTCATCACTACAATCTCCCCCTCATATTCAATAACTTTAACTTCCGCTATTTAAGCTAATAGATTTGTAATGTTCTTCACTGTTATTCCAAAACACAACCAATAAGGCGGCCAGCAGGCCCAATATGCCGGCAAAATAAAACCCGGCCGCTATTCCCATCATTGAATTCAATACACCTGCAAGAAATGGACCGGTAAACATGCCGATTGCATACAATGCCTGGTATGCCCCCATTGCTGTTGCTCTTTTTTCATGTGAGATAGATTCGATCGCCATTCCTAACAGCAATGGGAAAAGTAGTCCGAGCGAGAAACCATTAAAAGCTTGGACCATGCAAAGCCAAATTTTTGAATCAACAAATGGTGTGACGAATGTAAAAAATGAAGTTGCCAAAAATGCGATCTTCAAGGATTTCCATTGACCAAAAATCGGTACAACTACCTTCCCCATAAAAAGAGTTGCGATTGCATGGGGAATCATAAACGAAAACACGATTAGACTAATATCACTGGCCTGAAGACCAATGTTTAATGCAAAGGCAGGGATGAAACCAAACATGGTAGTAAAAATGATACTGTGCGCCAAAATCGACAATAATGATATCTTAAGCAACAGCGGTTCTCTCATGACGGAGATTAGATCTTTTATTTTAACCGGCTCCCTCACTATTCCTTCCTTTGGCTCATAAATGAAGAAGGAGAGTGCGGCACCGATGATACTCACGATCCCGCCTACCCAGAATGGAACGTGCCATCCCCATTCAGTTGCAATATAACCACTTACACTCATGCCCAGGAGTTGCGCCAGCACAATAACAAACGAAATGCTGCCCGTAGCACGATGAATTTCCCGATCAGCAAAATAACTGGAGTATAGTACAGTGAAAGCAACCCAGGTTGCTGCGGCAACTCCGGCGAGGGAGCGCGATAAAAGTACCAACCCCAAGCTATCAGTCAATGCAAATAGCAAACAACTAAATGCACTTGTTAACATCCCAAAGATGATAAATGGCCTTCTTAATTTGATAAGATCAGAACAAATCCCAATCGGAAGCCGAAATATAAATTGCATGAGCCCATAGCTGCTCAAAACTATACCAATAAAAGTGTATTTGCCTCCCATTGATTCAATATAAGGAGACAAAATAGGAACATAGATAAAATGCGAAAACCAAAGAATAAATGAGACTAGCAAAAATACAAATCTGTTTGTTTTTGAATTCAGAGTACTCATATGATCCACTTCCATCTATGTCGCTTTTCTACGTTTTTTGAAATCTATAAATGTGTTCAATGGGTTTGCTTTTATCTGAAATTCCGCACAGTTTCCTGAAGATGTTCGGTATTAATTAACTAGTAATAATATTCAATCTATCTAAACCATTAAAGATTTGATTCCAGCGTATCCGTAAAATTGAAGCCATTATTACTCTTGCAATCAACGATTATTTATAAATCTCTGCGTACTCTTCTACATTGTCTGGCGTTACCAATTTATAAGGAACGATCACATCTTCGACTGGTTCACCGTTTGCTGCTTTTACAGCTGTTTGTATACTGCCCACTCCTTGGCCAATCGCATCCTGGAAGACGGTCACTTCGAGTTTGCCGGATTGCATAAATTCTAAAGCAGCTGGTGTGGCATCGACTCCCGCAACTATCACTTCATCAAGTTTCCCATCTGCTTCAAGAGCCATGATCGCTCCGATCGCCATTTCATCGTTGTTAGCCACAACGGCATCTATTTTTTTACCGGAATGCAACCAGTTTTCCATTAACGTTAACCCTTTTTCACGGTTCCACTCAGCAGTATCTTCCAAAACAACTTTCATTCCCGGATTCTTTGCAATGATTTCCTTGTTTCCATCTGTTCTCATAATTTCCGCTTCATGTCCCATTTGTCCATGCATAATGGCGATATTACCTTTACCGTCAAGCAATTTGGCCACTTTTTCCATTTGCAGCAGACCGGATTCAATAGATTCTGAACCAACGTAAGCAGTAGCATCTTCTACACCGTCAAATGTCTGGTTTGAGACAATAATTGGGATGCCAGCCTCATTGACTCGTGCCAGTATATCTACTGCTGCCACTGTATCTACGGGAGTAAATATGATAGCATCCACCTTCTGTGCAATAAAATTTTCAATCTGGTTCATCTGCTTTGCACTATCATTTTGCGCATCGCTGTACATAAACTTGAAATCGGGATGATTTTTCTCTTCTTCCTTCATCGCATCGATCATGTATGTCCTGAATTCATCACTGAAATTTTGCAGAGAGATCCCAATCACCTTTTTATCACCAGCCCCACCTGATTTACCTTCGACTTTGGAAGTCGTTTGTTCCCCACCGCTGCAAGCAGCTAAAATAAATACCAAAATCAGATAGAAAGTTGTCACTGCTTTTTTACTTAGTTTCATACATATATTCCCCCTTTGTTATGTTGTAACAATCATATTGGCTAAACCGTATAACCTTGAGATTCTCCATCCCATCCACTATTACAAGTCTGTTCTAAGGCAGAACGGCATACTTACTATAAATGCCACACCGTTTTGTATTTTTAAGACATCATGTAAAATAAGCACTTCATTTACAACACTATGATCATTCCTCCCCCCACCAGATAAACATTAATGTAATCGCTTACTTTTCATGCAAAAAAATAAAATTCATTATTTATAATAGTGATTGTAGGGCAATAAGGCATTCACTGTCTTTGTACTATAAAGACAACTATTTGCACTATGAAGACATCTTCTATGTGATCCCTTCATTAACAAGAAATCCCCCACTTCAAATGCATACCTAAAAGTGGGAGATTTCAATTAGCTTCATCATTATATGTGGTTGTTTTCAAGTCTGTATAGAGAGCACGAAAACGTCCAGGTGACGAATTCAGTGCAGAAGTAAATACGCGCGTAAAATAATGAACAGTTGTAAAACCAGTTTTTTCAGCAATATCTTTGATCGACAAGTCTGTGGTTTTCAGTAATGTAGCCGCTCTCTGAATCCTCTCATTTTGAACATACTCCGAGTAACTTACACCTAATTCCGATACAAATAATCGTGACAAGTGCCGACCGGAAATATGGAAATGACGAGCCGCATCAGTAAGCTTTAACGATTGTGATAGATTATCTTTGATGTAAAGTGTAGCTTGATTAAGCAGAGGTGAACACGCTTCGGGCAATATCTTATGATGATGATCATTATGTGAGTAATGTACAAAAGTTTGCAGTAACGAGGCAATCAGCGAGAAAGCCAAGTTATTTAAAATTTCTTCAAAAAAAATATGCTCAAGCTTTGTTGATTGAATAAGCATAGATTTCCAAAGCAATGCAGCGGTCGTATCATCTTTTACCTCTATACTCACTCTGGAACAAGTCTTGGCTTCCTCCATGATCCTGATCCATTGTTCGCTTGATTCTGATTCTATTAATTCAAATGCAACATAGAGGAGAAACAGTCCTTGTTCGCTTTTTATTTGGTGTAAAACGTCCGGCCTTGAAAGAAACATTGTGTTTTCCTGCAGTGAATGGGTCTGGCCATCGTCTAAATATTTTCCCTTACCTTCAACTACATAACATATTTCAAAAAAAGAATGTTTATGCCGCAGGTTATCATAATGCTTTGGCATAACGCCCCAATAATGCACGTGAATAGATGCTCCATTTTGTTTTAAATGAGTAGCATATTGATTCAAATGGATCTTCCCTGAAGTAAATTGAGTTAAATCCAAAATAAATCCCCCTTGTTTTTTCAATGAGCGGCTGGACTTTCATCTATGAATGCAGCAAATAGCAAATAGCTTGGTTTATTCTGCTCGTTGTATAAGATTATACCGTGTTTAGTATCTTGATATATATCAATGGAAAACAATAATTCAGTAGCTTGCTTTGTATCTACAATTTCATGTCTGGTAAAATTTTTGAAAGTAGAATCCGGAAAAGCATCACGGTAGCATTTTTATCCCCAATGACTAATAAACTCCTTTCAGTTTTTGGGGATAAATGGGATTTACTTGTTAACCTGCCCCTTTTGTTTACATAAAAAAACGCCTGGAAATGGCAACTGTTCTTCAATTATATCTCCCGTTACTTCGATCAGAAACCTGTTCTCAAAAAAATTTCTATTAAAGAGCGTGATTAAAAATGTCATTGCACATAAATTTTAAAAAGTTGAATATAGAGGGCTAAACTAATTAACGCACAGACGAGTATGACGCTGAAAACGCCCATTGGAGCCACCCATGCAGATAAAAAAACTGTCAAGGGAGCTAAAAATCTTCCAATAGTGAATTGTAATCTGGAGGCGCCCATGTATTGCCCTCTGGCGTGCTCAGGAGCGTAATCACTGACAAAGTTATTTATCACCGGAGCACGAACGATTTCTCCAAACGTAAAAACGATAGTGAGTACAAACATTAACCAAATGTTAGTCGTTAGTCCAACTGCAAACATCCCCACTCCAGCCAAGATCGATGAAAGAATGAACACGTCTCGATCTCTCCAATGTTTTAACCATTTTGTAACAGGCAAGACAAATAGAACAAACAATAGCCCATTCAACCCCAACATCCATCCCAAAACTTCTGTGCTAGTAAGCATAAACGACCAATCATTCCAAGTGAACAGTGGTTGCGACGGGACATAATCGGTTACATATATTGCTAAATACAGATCCAATTGCATAATTGTGATAATCGAAAAGACGCCTGCCAAAATATAAAGGACAAATATTTTATCACGAAAGATGATTCCATAGCCTTTCCATTGTTCTTTAATAGAAGTTGAAATGGCATTCAATTGAACTACCTTTTTTGTGGTATTTGGCATAGTTTCATGAATTTTCAGAAATATAATAATAGAGTAGAGCAGCATGACGATTGTACAAGTCCACAATAGTTCACTTCGATAATGAAAGAAAAAAAATGCCCCCAATGCAGGCCCCAATACAGCACCAATATTATTAGCCGTAATAAAAGTGGCAAAAACCTGCTTCCGATCCTTGTCGGGTACTAGATCAGCTACCATCGCATCGCTGGCAGGTCCATAAAGGGCGCCTCCTAATCCAACTCCGATAAATGCGAAATAATTAACCCAATGTGAACTGGACATGGCAAACAATGCGAACATAACCATCTTCAGGGAAGAACCTAGCAACATGACAGGGCGACGTCCCAACCTGTCTGTTAGATCACCTCCAACCATGCTGCCAAGGATACCTATTAGTGGCGGAATCGTCATCAACATCCCTGCCATGTGATTGCCTAACGCTTCGCTAAAGTAGACCGCAATAAAAGGAAAGTACATCCAATATAATAGGTTGAACAGCCCCTCGCCAATTAATCGAATTTTTAAATTGGCATTCCATAATTGCAACTTCAATAAATTCCCCTCTTTTCTAACGTAAACGTTCATATACTTCAAGAAACGCTTACCACAATTTCCCGGCCAGGTATCCATATAATAAAATATTCGCAAAATTATATATAGACTTATAATTTTTTTTAATTTATACTAATAATATAGAAGTTGAGGTTACGCACTTTTAATTTGAATGTCCCACAAAACGAACATTTGTTCGAAATATAAAAGACGCTCTTTTAGAGAGCGTCTTTTTTTCATGATATGGAGACTGTTAAATGTTGACTAATTGCTTAAAAAAATGTGTTCTCGGTTAAAGTGCTGGATTTTAGGCATAGGAAAATCCCTTATGTCATGACAAATAGGGATTTTCTGCATTTTAATGGAGTTAGGGAAATGAACTATTTTCACTTATTCAAGCAAAGCCTCCGTTGGTTTGAATAGAAATAGGATCTTTATACAATCATTATTGTTTAGTGCTTTCCCCTATTTCCGGTACGTACCGACCGTCACCTTTTCGTATTTCATCGTCATTCGTTGTCACCTCTACCTGTGCCGCGACCTCCGGATTACCAAGAGCAGCTGCATCGGGATTGCGCCCACTGATTTTTTGAACCTTATCTTTTCCTTGTTCCATAATTCATCACCTCCCTGTTTTTTTAATGTAACCTTGATGATGCTTTTTATAATTTATTAATCAAAAAAGGATGTGTAGCGTGGCTGAACTAACCTGCCTCCATTAAATGAGAAAAATCACTTTGCACACAAAATAAAAACCCCCAATGCAGAGCATCATAAGGTTTAGCTTTCTTGATAAATTACATTTTTTATCTTTATTTAGTGAACGCATTGTTTTTTCATTTTGCATTATTGACAATGATAGCAGGCAGTCAGGTTTAGAAAAAAACTGCTTTAGTGTTTTTTTATGAATCAATGAAGTTAAATCCAAAAGCTGTTCATCGCTTCGTGTCCAACCTTTGTATTTTTTAAGCAACTTCTAAGCCACATTGCACTATTTTTCTCTCACGATAAATTCTACAGTAGAATCATATCCTTCCCCTTGTTGGCAGAGAGAAATATGATATTGCTATAACAAAACTTTTAAAGATGATTGCCTTAAATGAAAAAATAATGTATTAAAAAAGAGTAGAGAAAATTTTTTGACAGAAATGTGAACAAATGTTGCAACATAAAGGGGTAGACATGATGAGCTTCCAGTATAACAATATCCTTATCCAAATGTTAATGGTACTGTTCCCGATTATTCTTTATCTGGCACTAACAAATGATAGACAAACAATTAAAAATGAACATTCGTACTGGGGATACATTTGTGCCATTACAATGGGTTTATCTATTGCATTCTCCGTTAAACTAGATGATGGAATTTTCCTTGATTTAAGGATGGTTCCATGGTTTCTATCTTTTATTTACGGCGGCACTGCCGTAGGAATCCATGTAACTATATTTTTCTTTGTCATCCGCTTTGTTATAGGCGGAACCGGAATGATACCAGCCTTTATTGTGATGTTCTTATCAAGTTTTGTTATGTGCAGATTCCGCAGTCGTTTTCATCATTGGGGACGAAAAAAGAAAATCATGCTATCGGTACTTTTCCTTGTTGTTTCATCCGCGTCAATTCCATTTCTTGGAACGATCTTGCTTGAACAGCCAATTAATTTCGTTAGATTAAGCAGCTATGTTTGTTTTGTCATTGCAAATGGCATAACAGTGTGGCTCACCATCCACCTGATGGAATCTTATCGGGAGAAAAAGAAGCTTTTGAAAGAAATCAGAAAAAATGAAAAACTACATGTAGTAGGACAAATGGCTGCAAGCGTTGCTCATGAGATAAGGAACCCTATGACAAGTGTACGGGGTTTTATTCAACTTCTATCATTATCCAAAAACATGAGCACTGCTGAGAGGGGCTACCTAAACGTCTGCCTCAACGAATTGGACCGGGCAAACGCAATCATCTCTGACTACCTTGCATTTGGAAAAATCCAGGATATTGAAAAGCTTTGTCATGTGGATGTTTCCTCGGAAGCAATACAGTCGATTAAATCACTCTCATCCTATTCGGTTCTCCACGGTGTTCATGTATCTGTGGATATTTGTGACCGTGCTGTTGTGATCGGCTCCCCTGGCAAACTGCAACAGATGTTCGTGAATCTTATAAAGAATGCTATTGAAGCAGCAAGTCCTAATGGACATGTAAATGTGAAAATACATACGTACAACCAACAGGTGGAAATCATGATAGCTGATGATGGTGAAGGAATGAGTGCACAGCAGATCGAAAACCTCGGATTGCCTTATTATTCTACAAAAGAGAAAGGCACCGGACTTGGATTAATGGTTACGCTGCAAATCATCAGAGAGATGGGCGGACATTGGAAAGTGTCAAGTCATTTAAATGAGGGCACCCTGTTTACAATTATGATTCCTTTATTATAAGCATTGGAATCATGATTAGTTGTAAGCGTGGCATTCGAGCAACAAAAGATATTGATTATAAACATGAAAAAGAAGGCTGATCTAAGATGCGTGAATTTTGTTCTAGTTTCCTTTTAATGACCGGATAGGCAACTCTATCGCTTGGGGCGTATATTTTTTCGTCTGGGCCATTTTTATGTTCTATGCACTTCCATTGGCTGCTTGCGTGTTAGGTTCTGGATGGCTTTGTCTATTTATTTCCAAAAAGCTTGATCCTAAGCCTTCAGCAAAAGCGAAATGACTGAAAAAAAGAACAGTTTGATTCTCTCCCTCGATATCCGGCCTCTTTCCAAAATAAACATAAATGAATGCACGAAAAGGGGCTGTTACCATACGCCCGAATCACCTTGACGCTATTCAACAATCTATTTGGAGCAGATAGAAAAATATATGTTTTTTTATTGCTTGCCTGTCAAATCCATGAGGACACTTATCAGCAAGGAAGCCTCGTTTTTAATAAGCTTTTGGAACTTGCGGTTGTCTCTCTAGCTGTTCCGCTATACAAACAGTGGTCGTTCCTAAAAAAGAACTTTAATAAAATCTGTTCAGGAGTTGTTTGCGGTACGGTGCCGGGGATCATCTCTGTCATTGGGCTAGCGCAAATATTCCATTTAACTCAACAGTTACTGGCGTCTTTAATCCCCCGATCTGTCACACTTCCAATTGCTTTAACCTTATCAAATGAGCTGGGAGGTTATACCTCAACTACGGTATTCTTTGAGATTTTTTCAGGTCTCGTTTCCTTTACCATTGGTCCGAAATTATTAAAGCGATTGGGAATACGCAGCGTTCGATATGCTGTTTCAATAACAGGAGCTCGCCCTTTTTCAAGGTAATTGGCTTTCCTCCTACTGTCTGCTTTAGTTCCCCATTAAAGACATAGTTGGCCTCTATATAATCATGTTTGTGCAATGGGAAATCAACAAACCTTGTATGCTTGCGGACCATGATCATTTTATCTTTGCTAAGAAATTTCTCACTCTCAATAATAAAATTGGTCTTGCTTGTATACAGTTCTTTGCTGACTTTTTTCCTTCGCTCCAGGATGACTTTCTCTTCATTGGTTATATGCAATAGTTCATTGAGAAGGCCATGATACATGTCATTCACCTGTCTTCGAGTAGTGATCTCTTTATAAATTACATGATATCTTATATCCACCTTATTTGTTTAGTATTGTGGATCTTTAAACACTGTAAAAACCAAAAGACAGGTAACCTGGATTGGCACCTGCCCCAGCATTTTGCTTAGCTTAGCTAGATGGTACTTCAATCTTACTTCATTCTGAAATCAACCAATTTTTGATTTAATTCCTTCGTATTAGAATAGATTTCTCTATAAATATTAAACAGTATGCTGTACTTCTTTACATTGTCGGGATTTGGATGAAATTCAGAAGAGATATTAATAAATCTTTTTGCACATTCGTCCAACGATTTGAACCAGCCACAACCATATGCAGCAAGCATGGCTGCACCTAAACCTGGTCCCTGTTCGCTTTTTATCTTAAGCACTTTTGCATTAAAAATATCGGCTTGTATTTGTAGCCATATATCACTTTTCGCTCCCCCGCCGATGGATATAATGTTTTCAATAGCTTTGCCTTCATCACGGAATATTTGTATTGACTCATTTAGTGAAAAAGTTATTCCTTCTATTATTGCTCTTACAAAATGTTCTCTTCTATGGTTTCCATCTATCCCTAAAAAGGTTCCACGTATAGTAGCATCCGCATGAGGAGTCCTTTCACCGAATAAATATGGAGTGAACATAAGTCCATCACAACCAATTGGAACATGCTGAATTTCCTCAAGTAATTTTTGAAAAGAATCATTTTTTGCAAAGTTTTCCTTAAACCAAGTTAAGCTTTGGCCCGCAGATAGAGTTACACCCATTGAATAAAAGGAATCATCCTTGACATGGTTAAAAAAGTGGAGTCGCCCCCCATAATCTCTGTCTTTATCATCTTCGTAGGTAAGAACAACTCCCGAAGTGCCGATGCTGCATAATGTAAAGTCTGATGACAGTATTCCGGCACCCAGGGCACCACAGGCATTATCTGCTCCTCCGGCAAATACTTTTGTTTCATCTGATAGCCCGATCTCCCTAGCCACATCTGCCAGTAAAGTCCCGGAAAATGAATGTGATTCAACAAGTGGAGGACATATTTCAATGGGGATTTCGAATGCCTTACATATTTCTATATTCCATTCCTTCTTTGCTATATCCAGTAGCAAAGTCCCGGCTGCATCGGAACACTCACTGCTTAAGTCGCCTGTCAAACGAAATCTGATGTAATCCTTTGGAAGAAGAAAGATGGAGGTTTGGTTAAAGATCTCTTGTTCATTTTCCTTGACCCAAACAATCTTCGGCAATGTGAAACCCTCAAGTACCCTATTCCTTGTTGTCTTCAGTATTTGTTCTCCAAACTGCTCGGTTATCAATTTACATTGAGGACTAGTTCTCGTGTCATTCCAAAGGATAGCATTACGCAGAACTTTATAATTCAGATCCAAGAGGACTAATCCATGCATTTGACCCGAAAAACTGATCCCTTCTATGTCCCTTACATTTCCTTTAAAATGTGCAACTAACTCAGTTATTGAATTTTTGGTCTGTGCGATCCATTGCTCAGGATCCTGCTCACTATAACCCGATTTTTCTTGAATGAGAGGATAAGACTTAGAATTTTCACATATTACTTCCCCAGTATCATTAACAAGGATAGTTTTAACCGCACTAGTTCCTAAGTCAATGCCGATAACATATTTCATCTTTTATCAACTCCAAACTGATTAAGCATTCGCGTTGTTAGCGTTTCAATCTTAAAAATTATGAATCAAGTAATTTGGTGACACTCTTGCGTGTTGGCATCCCTTGCTGGGCACCAATTTTCGTAATTGAAAGCCCGGCAGCAATGTTTGCAAAACGTATAGCTTCATGAAGCGGCCTTCCCTCAGAAATTGCAATTCCAAATGCTGCAGTAAATGTATCCCCTGCACCTGTAGTATCAACAACATCAACCTTGATGGAAGGGATGGTCTCAACATTGCTGCCATTGTGGTACTTAACCCCTTTTTCTCCGCACGTAATTAACAATTTATTGGGATACCTTCTCAAGCTTGCTTCTATATCGTGAGACGTATTTAACACAATCTTATACTCATGTTCATTTGGCGTTATATATGTTACTTGACTCAAGACATCTTCTGGTAAAGGTAGAGCGGGGGCCGGGTTAAGGATAATGACTTTCTTATTTTCTGAAAGAAATTTTATTATGAATTGTAAAGCTTCTATCGGGATTTCCATCTGCATAATAATAACATCAAAGTTTAAGAGAACTTCCTTTACCGTAGACAAATACTCAATGTTTGTATGTTGATTTGCACCTGGTATTACAATGATTCGATTATCTTTCTCACAAATCTCTATAACAGCGACTCCAGATGAAACATTATCCAACATGTTTATATACGTTGTTTCAATGCTTTCTAAAACTAAATTATCTTTTAGGCTTTTTCCATTCTGATCATTTCCTAATGAGCCAAACATGGTCACAGAGCCGCCGAGCCTTGCAACTGCCACCGCTTGGTTCGCCCCTTTTCCACCATGGGAGGTAAAAAACTGATTGCCCAATACAGTTTCACCCTTTTTGGGACTCTTATCCGTTTCAACTACCAAATCCATATTAATACTGCCAATCACAGCAATACGTGCCAAAAAGTATCCCTCCTTATATTTAGTTGTCTGCAGGCAGACAGCGCTTATGTAACATTCTCAACTACTCTATATATAAAGTACCCTCTGCACTTTGACAGAGCCTACGATTCTGCGAACTTAAGAAAAATTCCCCTTTATTTAATAGAAGATAAAGGGGGACATTTGAACAACGATTCGTTTTTATATCGTGTTAGATTGTTTTATTTCTTTTCATCTGACATATAGACATCAACAAGAACTTTTTCCTCAGGTTTTTTTCCATCTTTTAAGAAATCATCTACATATTTTACAGATTCTGAACCAATGAACTCGAAATCCTGTACAGCTGTTACAGACATTTTACCTTCTTCTATCAAATCATATGCCTCTTTAGCACCATCAAAACCAATAACAACAATTCCATCATCTTGTCTTCCAGCTGTTTCAATTGCGCGTACAACACCAACTGCCATTGTATCATTTTGTGCAAAAACAACATCAATATCATCATGCTTTGCTAATAAATCGGACATTGCCGCTTCAGCAGGCGCCATAGAAAAGTCGCCTACTGTTGTATCGATAATCTCAAATTTGCTATCCTTGTTTTTCGAAGGATCAATCATACTTAAGAAACCGCCCCCACGTTCACGTTGTGGCGCTGTTCCAATAACACCTTCCATATGAATAACTTTGCCGCCTTCAGGCATCTTCTTCTGAAGCCATTCACCAACAAGTTTTCCACCTTTTGTGTTATCTGTTACCAGATAAGAAAGAACCCCATCTACATCTACAGATCTGTCAACTGTAACAACTGGAACATCTTGTGTAATTGCGTCCTTTAAAGCATTTGCGGCTGAGGACTCATCACCAGGATTTATGATTATGGCATTAACTCCTTTTTGAAGCGCATCTTCTACTTGTGAGGGCTGCTTGGATGCATCATTTTGACCATCATATACTAACACTTCATATCCTAATTCCTCACCCTGGTTAACAACAGCGTCACGAAGTACGTGGAAAAATGGATTTCCTAAGTCTGCCATAAGTAGGGCAATCTTCTTTTCCTTGTCATTTTTTCCGTCTCCACCTGATTCCTGGCTACATCCACCCAAAATCAGCAGAAGAACCGCTAATAAAATTAAAGAAAGCCTTTTCATTTTGTACCCCTCCTGATATTTTAATTTATCTAGCACTCTTCCGGTCTAAAAGCACCGCAAGAAGTATAACTAGCCCTTTTATGAATTGCTGATAGAAGGCCGACACACCAATGATATTAAGTCCATTATTTAAAACACCTATAATAAGTACCCCTATGAATGTGCCAAAAAGTCTTCCTCTCCCCCCAGCAAGGCTTGTTCCACCAATAACGACAGCAGCAATTGCATCTAATTCAAATCCCATCCCAGCAGTAGGCTGCGATGAGCTTAAACGCGACGTCAAAATTACACCAGCTAAAGCTGACATGACCCCACTAATTACATAAACCCATGTTTTTATTCGGGTTGTTGGCAAAGAAGATAATCGTGCGACCTCTTCGTTGCCACCAATGGCATAAACTCCGCGGCCAAAAACTGTATTTTGAAGAAGGACTAATAATATAAAAAAGATAACGATGAAAACAATCATTGGAAATGGAATGCCTAACACGCTTCCCTGGCTGAAGAAATCAAGGACTGGTGAGTTTGCTGTTAAGCCCATTGCAGGGATCCCATCTGACACGATCATCGTAATACCTCTATACATCGTCATTGTTGCAAGAGTCACAATAAATGCTTGGAGGTTTACTTTGGAAATCAAAACACCATTAAACAATCCAAGTAGGGCGCCTATGGCGAGGACAGTTGGGATTGCAATTACATCCGGAGTTCCACCTGAAATCATAATGCCCATTATCATACCCGCGAGTCCTAATATGGCGCCTACCGACAAATCAATACCGCCTGTCAGAATAACAAAAGTCATACCAAAAGCAATAAGACCATTGATAGAAACCTGGCGGAATATATTTAAGAAGTTATACATTGTTAAAAATTTAGCATTCGTTAAGGATATAATGAACACTAAAGCAAGTAAAACAATAAATGTTCCATATTTTTTATAAATCGATCCTATTTTCTCCAACTCATATCCCTCCACCTGTGGAATATTCCATTATCTTTTCTTGGGTTGCCTCTTTGATATCAAATATTTTTTTGAGCTTCTTTTCATGCATGACTGCCACACGATCACAAACCCCTATTATTTCGGGGAGTTCGCTAGAAACTACTATTATTGCAACTCCAGCCAATTTCAACTGGTTAATAATATCGTAAATTTCTTTCTTTGCACCTACGTCAACACCCCTTGTTGGCTCATCAAGGATTAAGATCTGCGGGTTTGTTATCAGCCATTTGGCTAGAACAATTTTTTGCTGATTACCGCCGCTTAACTTACCAACTTCGATCGTTTGGCCAGGCGTTCTCACCCTTAATTTTTTTATGTATTCATCCACTATTCCTGAAATCTTTCCTTCCTTAACTAATCGGTTTTCTGTAAAAGAAGACAAGGACGGTAAAACTGCATTTTCAGCGACCGTAAAATTCAAAATTAGTCCCTCATTCTTTCTGTCCTCAGTGATAAAGCCAATTCCTAGTTTCTTAGCATCAATTGGGGATTTAATCTTCACTTCTTTCTGATTAATATAAATTGACCCAGAATCGAAAGGAGTACTTCCAAAGATTGCGTGCATTACGTCCGTTCTGCCGGAACCCATTAATCCAGAAAAGCCAAGGATTTCTCCCTTTCTAAGCTCGAAATCTATATTTTCGAATTTTCCTTTTTTTGTTAACCCTTTGACCGATAATATTACTTCCCCAGCTTCCACCTCTACCCTAGGGAAACGATCATCCAAGTCGTAGCCCACCATCAAGCTAACAATTTCCTCGAAGGATGTATCGGTCGTTTTTTTCTGCGCAACAAATGCCCCATCTCGCATTACAGTAATTTCATCGCATAAATCAAAAATTTCTTCCATCCTGTGTGAAATATAAACAAACGAAACCCCTTTATCCTTCAGACTTTTTATAATGTTAAATAGCAAATCGATTTCTTTATCCGTCAATGCAGCCGTAGGTTCATCCATTATGATGAGTTCAGCATCCATTAACAGCGCCTTGGCAATTTCAACAAGCTGTCTTTTACCAATGGAAATATCTTTTATAAGTGTATTAGGATCAATATCCAAGCCAAGTAGAAGAAGCTTTTCTTTAGCCAGTTTAACCATCGATTTTTTATCAACAAGACCCAATCTATTCTTTATTTCCTTTCCTAAAAACATATTGTCAACAATGCTCATTTCGTTAAGCACATTAAGTTCCTGGTGAATAAAAGCTATTTTCATATTTTCGCTATCTTTAATATTTTTAAACTCTTGGATTTCCCCATTAATTTCAACATTACCTGCATCTTTAATATAGACGCCTGTTAATATTTTCATCAATGTGGATTTACCCGCACCATTTTCGCCCATAAGTGCATGTATTTCTTTTTCCTTTACATGAATCCCAGCATTTTTCAATACCTGAACGTTTCCAAAGCTTTTATAAATTTCAGTCATTTTTATTTCCATGATCACACCTCCATTACTAAGGAAAAGGGTTTATAATTTGTCAGACGTTTATGCCTACAGTGGTCTCTCTTTTGATCAGTTTTGGTTGAATCATGATATTTCGTTGTTTAATGGCCTCCCCTTTAATCATTTTAATTAGGACCTTAACCATTGTTTTTCCAACTTCTGAAACAGATTGTTCAATTGTGGTTAACGAAGGATAAAGGAATTCCCCAATATAGCTATTATCGAATCCAATTACTTGTACTTGTTCAGGGATTTGAATGTTTTTTTGTTGAAAATACCGAATTACTGTAGCAGCTGCAATGTCATTAAATACGAAGATTCCATCAAACTTTTCAATGTCTTCGAGAATTTTGATATTGGCCTCGAGCATTTTTCTTTGAAAATCTGTCTCAAATTTAATAATGTCAATGCTTAGGTTTTTTTCTCTAGCACTTTCTATAAAACCTAGAGAGCGAGCATTTATTGCTTCAGAAAAATCAGGTCCCTTTACATGAACAAACTTTCTGCATCCGCTTTCATAAAGATGTTCAAAAGCGATCTTTCCCCCCGTGTAATTATCAGTAGCCACAGTGATTACTTTTTCAGAAATATGACTTTCAAAAGAAACAACTGGAATATCCTGAGAGGTATATTCTTCTTTACATTGGCTGCGTACCGTAATGATTCCCGCTACCCGATGCCCCTGTAACACGTTTATGTAAGCCCTTTCTTTTTTCGGATCATCGTTTGTGTTACACAAGAAAATTGAAAATCCTAAATTACTTGCATACTCTTCGATGATCAATGCCATTTCGTTAAAATAAGGATTTGAAATATTAGGGACTAAGAGTCCAATAATTTTGGAATTCCTCTTGAAAATGGCCCTGGCTAATTCATTTGGTCTGTAATGAACTTCCTCTATAACCTTTTCGATCTTTGCCTTTACTTCTTCACTTACATATCCGGTGTTGTTAATGTACCGGGAAACAGTTGCTATCCCCACACCAGCTTGTTTTGCAATTTGTCTCATATTAGCCATTAACACCCACCCTTTCGATGATCAGCTGTTTTATACATACCATAAGGAAGCGTTTTACATAAAATAACAAAATTTACTCAAAATTTTTAGTATGCATTTGAATCCATAAGCTCGCATGTATTTTCTCTAGGATGAAACAGACTTCAAATTTTTCTATATGAAAACATGCTTTATTATTTATTTTCCAAATAGTGAAACATGTTTCATAACTTGAGTCTAAGACAAGAAAATTACCATGTCAACATAAAATTTTATCTCGTTTTATAGAAGTTTTATGTAAAATAAACTAAAAAAATTTAATATTGATTAAAATCTAGTATTATGTCATTTTCTTTCATTAATCACTAGCGTTGCATTAAATAAAAGCGAATTTGTCAAGCTCAAATCAAATAAATTTATTTT
>NZ_PGVA01000048.1 GCF_002860125.1 Bacillus canaveralius | reverse complement strand
ACGTGAGGTTCTCCCTCATACGGCTTTCCGACGTTCTTCTTTCTTTGGCATTACGGTACTTGCCTATTTTGCTAATTTCACGAGCGTGTATTGGGTCATTTTAATGACCTGTCCTATTCCACTATGTTTATTGCGCTTATTCCGTTTCTTATTCCAAAACAGCGTTAATCTTTCGATTACGTACCAATCGATTCTGTTCAGCCATTTCTTGGCAATTGGCGAGATGAGATAATAATTCTTGAATCCTTGTAGTCTACGGTTAAGGCCTTTCACAAGTTCATCCATATCCAGATATAACTTGTTCCTTTTCTCCGTGTACTCTTTGATGTTGCTTCTCATCTTTTTCATTGCCTTCTTGGTTGGAATGTGCGACATGACATAGATTTTCGAACCACCCTTGTTCAGGACTGGAAACTTTCTGTGATGTAGCCCCAGGAAATCAAAACCATCAGAATCATCCCATATATTCACAAGCCTGGACTTTTCAATACTCAGAGATAGATCAAGTTTCGTCATCATCCCTTTTAGCACTTGAATGCTTTCCAGTGCCTGTTTCTTTGAGTGGCACATAATCACGAAATCATCGGCATAGCGTATGAGTTCTCCCAGATGGGAGAACTTCTTTAACCAGAGTGAATCCAGTACATTCAGGTAGATGTTTGATAACAGCGGAGAAATGACGCCTCCTTGCGGCACTCCTGTGTCGGAGTCACGGAAATGGCCATCTTCCATGACACCTGCCTTCAACCATTTGCGGATGAGCTTTAATACTCTCCTGTCGCTAATTCTCATCTCGATGAGTTTCATCAGCTTTTCTTGATTGATATTGTCGAAGTAACCTTGAATGTCCACATCTACTACCCAGAAGGACTTCCTGCTTGCCTTTCTGATTTTCGCAATCGCCTGATGTGCATTTCGTTTTGGTCTGAATCCGTACGAACAGTCTTGAAAATCTGCCTCAAAGATCGGTTCAATGACCATTTTCATTGCCATTTGTGCCACTCTGTCCTTGATCGTGGGGATTCCTAATGGTCTTTGTTTCCCATTCGCTTTAGGGATATATGTTCTTCGAACAGGCTGGGGTCGGAAACGTTTCTCTTTTAGTTCCAGATATAGTTCATTTAAGAACTCTCTTTCCCCGTATTCATGGACAATCTTTTCTATGGTTTGCCCATCAATTCCGCCGCTTCCTTTCTTACTCTTGACTCTTTTCCATGCTTCCGCAAGGATATCAGGTCGATAGACCTTATCATACAACGCATGAAATCGCCTAGTAGGGTTTTCCTTGGCGCAAAGATATAAAGTTTTCCAGAGTTCTCGAGCTTTTACATCGGTGTAGTTAGCCAGTTTTCCAGCATTCACTCACTCTTACCTCCTTTAAACTTGTGAACGAAGCAGGGCTCCTTCCCTAGACAACGTT
>NZ_PGVA01000005.1 GCF_002860125.1 Bacillus canaveralius | reverse complement strand
TAAGTAAGTACAGTACGAATAACGGGATAGGTTTGTCTAATTATGGATAATCAACACTCATGTATTTTTCTATTAAAAAATAAATCATATTACGCAAACCGGCTTTTTTTCAGTCGGTTTTTTATTTTTGGTTGAATTAAGTTGCAAATCTTGGTTTAGCGTAAAAATATACAGAAGAAATTTGTCGAAATAAAATTCTGAAAAATCACATAAAAACAGTTTGCAATTTCAAAACTCTGTTATATAATACAAACATGATTAAATTTATTGTATTATAACAAAGATAATTGGAGGGTAAGATGGTTCAAAAAGTTCCGCTAAAGGTTGTTGAATTCATAACTTTACAAAGGTTATGTGATTTTATAGTTTAATAGACCATTTTTAGGAGGAAAACAGTTATGACAGATCAAAGAGTGCAAGAGTTGCAGGAAAGCTGGGAACTGGATCCACGCTGGCGGGGGGTTACCCGTCCGTACTCGGCAGAGGATGTGATCAAGCTGCGCGGTTCAATTGATATTGAACATACTTTAGCGCGCCGGGGAGCAGAAAAGCTCTGGAACCTTGTCAAAGAAGAGGATTTTGTGAATGCCCTCGGCGCTTTAACCGGAAATCAGGCAGTCCAGCAAGTAAAAGCCGGACTAAAAGCGATTTATTTAAGCGGCTGGCAAGTGGCTGCCGATGCCAATCTTTCCGGGCATATGTATCCCGATCAAAGCCTGTATCCTGCGAATAGCGTGCCGAGCGTGGTAAAGCGGATTAACCAGGCATTGCAAAGAGCCGACCAAATCTATCATTCTGAAGGTGACAACTCGATTGACTGGTTTGCACCAATTGTTGCGGATGCAGAAGCAGGCTTTGGTGGCCAGTTAAATGTATTCGAATTAATGAAAGGGATGATTGAAGCAGGTGCTGCAGGTGTTCACTTCGAGGACCAGCTGTCTTCCGAAAAGAAATGCGGTCATCTCGGTGGTAAGGTATTATTGCCAACACAAACAGCCGTCCGCAATTTAATTGCGGCTCGCTTAGCAGCGGATGTCATGGGGGTCCCAACGATAGTGGTCGCGCGGACAGATGCGAATGCAGCTGATTTGATTACGAGCGATGTGGATCCATATGATGCACCATTTATTACGGGTGACCGTACTCCGGAAGGATTTTTCAGAGTGAAAGCGGGATTGGAACAGGCAATCGCCCGCGGTCTCGCCTATGCTCCATATGCAGATCTGATCTGGTGCGAAACATCAGAGCCTAATATCGAGGAAGCAAGACAATTTGCCGAAGCGATTCATGCGAAATACCCTGGTAAATTGCTAGCCTATAATTGCTCGCCGTCTTTCAACTGGAAGAAAAAACTTGATGATGAAACGATTGCCCAATTCCAAATCGAGCTTGGAAAAATGGGCTACAAGTTCCAATTTGTCACATTGGCTGGCTTCCATGCCTTAAACCATAGCATGTTTGAGCTATCACGCGGCTATAAAGAGCGCGGAATGGCAGCGTATTCAGAGCTCCAGGAAGCCGAATTTGCAAGTGAAGATCATGGATATACTGCAACAAGACATCAGCGTGAAGTTGGAACGGGTTATTTTGATCAAGTTTCGATGGTCATCACCGGCGGAACGTCGTCGACAACTGCTTTAAAAGGATCGACTGAAGAAGCTCAGTTTACTGTTTCTTAAACCCGTAAACGGTAATCTAATCTGATCACTACCTAATTTCTCCCTATCTATCCCTTCTTGCTTTATAAAGAACGCGGAACTATCTCCGTACTTCTTTATAGGTGAGAAGGGTTTTTTTTACCCGAATAGGGAAATCCTTTTCAGTGAGCACTTTTTTAGACGCAACGGCATAAATAATAGTAGCCTTAAGATATGGGAGGTGACCAGCTTGCCAAAATCGAGTGTGGATGATTATATCCAGCAGGGAATTCATGGCCAGAAGGAAACGAAGCCGGATGAACGGCGAAAGTTTTTGGGAACGCTTCGTGAACGGATCGTAGGAGTGTTAACGAAACAGCAAATTAGGGAAGCGGGAATATACGAAGAAGCCGAAACACTCATGAAACAAAATCCAAATGCCCACCTTTATTTAAATGGAGATATGGATTATGCCGATTTGTCCAAATACATTAAAATTGCAAAAAAGTGCAGGCTTGAATACACGATCGTAACAAATAAAGAGCAGGATACAGAGATCGGTCTTGTTCTCGCCTATAGTTATGCAATTGATAAAGAAGATATCGAGATTAAGCAAAAAGCTAAACCGGAACATACAACAACAAACAAGAAACAAGGAATTTTTTCGTTCTTAAATAAAGTTTTTAAAAAATAAAGCTGAAGCATGAGCCCGGTTTATTTCAACCGGAACATTTTAATCAGGCTGATTCTTCTTCAATCCATCTCCCCCTCATATGAAACTTCCAAAAGCTCTCTTGAAAATTTTTCAGGATTCAGCTGCTCCCTTCACATCTTGTAACCCATCATAAGATACGGCTGGCTTCAATGGATAAATTTGTTTTTTCGCCCAGTGATCTATCAAAATATAAACCGGCTGAGTTTTTCTAGGGAAAACCCGGCCGATTGTTGCTTAATTCAAGCAAATTTTGATATGATCATAATTATTGTGACTGTTCGAACATTATTGGGGGTGACTCGTATGTCAAGGATTTCTAAGGATCAGGTACAGCACGTTGCCAACCTGGCACGACTGGCAATCACGGAAGAAGAAGTTGAAAAATTCACAAAACAGCTGGATGCAATTATTTCCTTTGCTGAGCAACTAAATGAAGTAAATACGGACGGTGTTGAGCCAACGGCCCACGTTTTAAATATGAAGAACGTCTTGAGAGAGGACAAGCCAGAAAAAGGGCTGCCGCGTGAAGATGTTCTGAAAAACGCACCTGATCACGAAAAAGGGCAGTTCAAAGTTCCGTCGATTTTAGAGTAAGGAGGGAGAAACATGAGTTTATTTGACCAGAAGGTTTGTGAGCTTCATGAACAATTAAATAAAAAAGAAATCAGCGTATCTGACCTTGTTGATGAATCCTACAAGCGAATCGCAGCTGTTGAAGATAAGGTTCATGCTTTTTTAACGCTGGATGAAGAGAATGCGCGTGCTGCAGCTAAACGGTTAGATGATCAAGGAGAGTTGAAAGGTCCTTTGTCCGGTATGCCAATTGGGCTTAAGGACAATATTGTCACGAAAGGCTTGCGCACTACGGCCGGTAGCAAAATCCTTGAAAACTTTGACCCTATTTACGATGCAACTGTTACACAAAAACTACAGGATGCCGGAACAATCACGATCGGCAAACTAAATATGGACGAGTTTGCGATGGGTTCATCCAACGAAAATTCAGGTTTTCAAAAAACGGAAAACCCATGGAATCCTGAGACGGTACCAGGTGGTTCTTCCGGCGGCTCTGCTGCTGCGGTTGCGGCGGGACAAGTTCTCTTTTCACTAGGGTCTGATACAGGTGGTTCGATTCGCCAGCCTGCTTCATTCTGCGGCGTTGTAGGTTTAAAGCCAACGTTTGGACGTGTTTCTCGTTTCGGGCTGATCGCATTTGCCTCTTCCCTCGACCAGATTGGGCCAATTACACGTACAGTCGAAGACAATGCATATTTACTTCAGGCGATTTCCGGCCATGATCCGCACGATTCCACGACAGCTAATATTGATGTACCGAATTTTGTTGAAGCCTTAACGGGTGATGTGCGAGGCCTGAAAATTGCAGTGCCGAAAGAATACCTCGGCGAAGGTGTCGGTGAAGAAACACGCCAATCGGTTCTGGAATCTTTAAAAGTGCTAGAGAAGCTTGGTGCTGTCTGGGAAGAAGTTTCCCTTCCACACTCCAAATATGCGCTCGCCACTTATTATTTACTGTCTTCCTCTGAAGCATCAGCTAACCTCGCCCGTTTTGACGGTGTCCGTTACGGTTATCGTACTCCTGATGCCGAAAACTTAATTGATCTCTACAAGAAAACGCGTGCTGAAGGATTTGGTGACGAGGTAAAACGGCGGATTATGCTCGGGACGTTTGCGCTAAGTTCCGGATATTATGATGCTTATTATAAAAAAGCGCAGAAGGTTCGGACGCTGATCAAAAAAGATTTTGATGATGTGTTTGAAAAATATGATGTCATTATTGGTCCGACGACACCGACACCGGCTTTTAAACTTGGCGAGAAGATCGATGATCCACTAACGATGTATGCCAATGATATTTTAACGATTCCGGTTAACCTTGCTGGGGTGCCAGGAATCTCTGTTCCGAATGGTTTTGCAAATGGTCTGCCGCTCGGGCTCCAAATCATCGGCAAGCATTTTGACGAAAGCACGGTCTACCGGATTGCCTATGCGTTCGAACAGGCAACTGAATTTCATAAACAAAAACCGCATTTGTAAGGGGTGAGAAGATTGAACTTTGAAACGGTGATTGGCCTGGAAGTACATGTGGAATTGAAAACTGACTCGAAAATTTTTTCAGCGAGTCCGAATCATTTTGGAGCTGAACCGAATACGAACACAAGCGTAGTCGAGCTGGGGTATCCTGGTGTTCTGCCGGTGTTAAATAAGAAGGCAGTCGATTTTGCGATGAAAGCCGCGATGGCGTTGAACTGTGAAGTTGCTTCGGTTACGAAGTTTGACCGCAAAAACTATTTTTATCCCGATAATCCGAAAGCCTATCAAATTTCACAGTTTGATAAACCGATTGGCGAACACGGCTGGATTGAGATTGAGGTGAACGGGGAAAAGAAAAAAATCGGCATTACCCGACTCCATTTGGAGGAAGACGCCGGGAAATTGACTCACGAACAAGGCTATTCGTTGGTCGATCTCAACCGCCAGGGTACACCATTAATTGAAATCGTTTCTGAGCCTGACATCCGCACTCCGGAAGAAGCGTATGCATACTTGGAGAAGTTAAAGTCGATTATCCAATATACCGGTGTTTCCGATTGCAAAATGGAAGAAGGCTCACTGCGTTGTGACGCGAACATTTCCCTCCGTCCTGTCGGCCAGGAACAATTCGGCACAAAAACAGAGCTGAAAAATTTAAACTCATTCAACTTTGTCCGCAAAGGACTGGAGCATGAGGAAAAGCGCCAGGAAGAAGTGCTTCGTTCCGGTGGCGAGATTCAGCAGGAAACCCGCCGTTATGATGAAGCAACAAATACAACGATACTAATGCGTGTCAAAGAAGGTTCGGATGACTATCGCTATTTCCCTGAACCGGATTTACTTGATGTTTATATCGATGACGAGTGGAAAGCGCGGATTCGCGCTGAAATCCCTGAATTGCCGGACCAGCGCAAAAAGCGCTACATCGAGGAATGGGGATTGCCTGCTTATGATGCTTCTGTCTTAACCGTTACAAAGGAAATGGCTGATTTCTTTGAAGCAACTGTGAATGCCGGTGCAGATGCAAAGCAAGCATCGAACTGGATTATGGGTGATGTCTCAGCCTACTTGAATGCCGAGCAAAAAGAGTTGGCAGAGACAGCACTGGCTCCTGAGGGATTGGCAGGCATGATTAAGCTGATTGAAAATGGGACGATTTCTTCCAAAATAGCCAAGCAAGTATTTAAAGACCTAATTGAAACAGGCGGAAACGCAGAGAATATCGTGAAAGAGAAAGGGCTTGTCCAAATCTCTGATGAAGGGGCACTTCTCAAAATCATTCATGAAGTGCTTGAAGCAAATCCACAGTCGATCGAAGACTACAAAAATGGAAAAGCGAAGGCGATTGGCTTCCTGGTCGGGCAAATTATGAAAGCGACGAAAGGCCAAGCCAACCCGCCGCTCGTCAACAAGCTGTTAGTTGAAGAAATCCAAAAATATTGATCAAGCTATAACAGAAAAACGCTTAGGAATTCTAAGCGTTTTTTTCATCCATTACTTTAGAAAGTATAATTCTTAACAATCGAATTTAGCTCGTCACCTATCGCAGTTAAGCTGTCAGCTGATCTTGACATATTTGAAATAGCTTTGATTTGCTCGTCAACAGATGCGGTAATTTCTTCTGTAGAAGCAGCTGTCTCCTGGGAAATGGCAGATACGTTTTGAATGGATGCTGCAATACCCCCACTTTGAACGGTAATCGTATTAATTTCACTGTTTAACTGTTCAATAGCAGTAATTGTCTGTTGAACGGCTGTTTCGATTTCGGCAAATTCAGATTCTGTATTGGAAACAGCTTCGGTTAACTCAGTCGATAGTTGGATCGTTTCCGCCATTGTTAACACAGTCGCTTCCGTTTCTTGTTCGATTCCTAGAATCATATTATGAATCTGTTTCGCTGCCTGGTTTGACTCCTCAGCAAGCTTCCTTACTTCTTCTGCAACGACCGCGAACCCTTTCCCGTGTTCTCCAGCTCTTGCGGCTTCAATACTTGCGTTTAACGCAAGCAAATTCGTCTGCTTGGAGATGCCTTCAATTGATTGGGTGATTTGCGAAATATCCTGGATTTTATTATAAAGGCTTGTTATACCCATGCTTATCTTATCTGAGGCTTCCATCGACTGCTCGTTTGATTGCTTAAGCGAATTTATGATCAATTTACCATTTTTCGTGGCTTTGTCCGAGTGTAACGTAATTTCCTTTATAGCATGCTGCTGTTCATTCATTTTTTCAATCGATCCTGTTAGACTCTCAATGTTTCGGCTTGTTTCTTCAATGTCACTGGATTGCGATACCGTACCTCTTGAAATCTCTGACATCGCAACACCAATTTGCTCACTGCTTGCGCTTGTCTCTTCAGATACTGCTGAGAGCTCGGTTGCCGCGAATACAAGACTTGAACTGGTTTCTCGTAACTTTTCCATTTGGCTCTTAAGTCCCGCGGACATTTTGTTGAAGGAAATGCCGATCTGCCCGATCTCATCTTCAGATTCAGCCAACTTGGGAATATTCAGTTGCCCATTGGCAATTAGCAGGGAAGCGTCGGAAGCAGCACGTAACAATCGTATTTTTGGTCTGGCCATAAAGTGAAAAACAACAAGGCTTGCCACTGTGATGACGACCGTAATCATCAAGATTAATAATTTTAAATTGTCGATTCCGGCATAAAACTCGTCCGTATATGCGCCGACTCCGATATGCCAATCCCATGGCTCGTAATAAACCAAATAAGCCATTTTTTCACGCTCATTCGTTTCTCCAGGATTTGTCCATCCATATGTATAATAATGATCTTCAAGACTTTCAGCCCGTGCCGCTTTTAAAATATTCCGAATCACATATTCACCCGTGTTGTTCTTTGTATCATATTTATCTTCGCCGATTGGCAGAGAAGGGTGCATTTCAACACGAGCCTTGGAGTTATAGGCAAAAAGATAGCCTTCTTTCTTGTATAAAAATGGTGTCTTTGAAAAATCATACACTTTTTTGCCATCTTTCTCGATTTTAGGCCCATTGAAAATTTCTCTCGCCTTTTCTTTTGCCTGTTTAACTGTTATCTTGCCTGATTCCACATCTTCATTGAGCAATTCCAACGTTGGAATCGCCCCATCCGCCAAATGCTTTAAATCCAGCATGCCACTGTTCATGAGTTCTTTTTTAGCGAAAGTGTAGCTGATAACCCCGATGGAAGTGCTAATGACGATAATAATAATAGAAATTAATAATAATAACTTAACTGAGATTTTTTTAGAGAAATTTAATTTTCGAGTCACAAAAATACCTTCCTTTATCCCATTTATGTTGTAGATTTCTAATATATCTGAAGAAAATTTAATAAGTGACCAACAGGGAATGGGCTACTTTAATTAATTTTTCGTATTTTCATGAAAACGGATACGATATGATTATACCGCTTGGTTCGATATATAGGACTATTGTCACTAAAAGTTCGGTTTTTAATGAATAAATAGTTGTATTAAAAAGTAGTGAATAGAACTAATAAGATAATAGTTATCATTTATTGAAAGAATATTAAGATTTATTCGACAAATTAACTTAATATTTCCCAGGAAAAGAAGCGGGATCCAAAAAAACAAGAAGGCCTTGACCCAATGATTGATATACTTGAAAACTTCACCAACTAGAGTCCAAATAAAAAAGGTTCACCCGTTTAGGATGAACCTCTTCATGTTTATTCACTTTTCAACAGCCTGATACTTTCCTCAAACTCTTTGTTAATTTCTTCATTGTTCTTATAGGTCAGCATGCTGACGACGACAGAAACGATCAGGTTAACAAGAAATCCAGGGACGATTTCATACAGTGTCTCGCCATAACCTGCCAGGGACCAGGCAATAACTGTTGCCGCTCCCGCAATCATTCCAAACAGAGCTCCCCAATTTGTCATCCTTCTCCAAAAGAGGCTTAAAAGGATTACAGGCCCAAAGGATGCTCCGAAACCAGCCCACGCATATGCAACGAGATCTAAAATGGTGTTGTCCTGTTCAAGGGCAAGAAGCGCGGCGACGATGGAGACGATCAGAACTGCCATGCGCCCGAAAAAGACGAGTTCCCTGTCTGTAGCACTTTTCCGTAATAACGCTTTATATATGTCTTCAGTTAAAGCACTTGATGTGACAATTAATTGCGAAGAAACTGTGCTCATAATCGCGGCCAGGACTGCGGCAAGCATAAATCCGGCAACGAGTGGGTGGAACAATATTTGCCCTAGCTGAATAAATACTGCCTCTGGATTTTCGAGTGTATACCCAGCATTTTGATTGAAAAAGGCGATTCCGACCAAAGCTGTAAATGCAGCTCCGAGCAATGAAAAAATCATCCAGTTCATTCCAATCAGGCGGGCACTCTTTGTTTCCTTCACAGATGTAATCGCCATAAAGCGGACAATAATATGGGGCTGGCCGAAGTATCCAAGTCCCCATGCCATTGCAGAGATAATTCCAATAAAAGTTGTACCTGTAAAGAAATTAAGCAATGTCGGATTGATGGTTCGAATCGTCGCAAACGTTTCTGCTGGCCCGCCCGTTTCAAAAAACGCAAAAATCGGAACAAGCAATAAGGCAATCACCATCATTAACCCCTGGATAAAGTCGGTATAGCTGACGGCAAGAAATCCGCCAAACAGCGTGTAGGCAACGGTAACTCCGGCAACAATAACCAAACCTGTATAATAGCTTAAGTCAAATGAGCTTTGAAAGAATACTGCGCCAGAAACGATGCCAGAAGAGACATAGAAAGTAAAAAAGATAAGAATAACGAGTCCTGAGACTATTCTAAGCAGGCGTGTATGATCTTTGAAGCGGTTTTCCAAAAAGCCGGGAATTGTAATTGAGTTGTTGGAAACTTGCGTATAAGTGCGAAGGCGCGGTGCAACAAACAGCCAGTTTGCGTAGGCACCCAGCGTCAAGCCAATGGCAATCCAAACGCTTGCCAATCCATCTAAATAAATGGCACCCGGCAGTCCCATCAGCAGCCATCCGCTCATATCAGCCGCTCCGGCACTCAATGCCGTAACAGCAGGACCAAGTGATCTTCCACCAAGCACGTAATCAGTTAAATTGCTTGTCCTGTGATAAGCATACCCGCCAATAAATAACATGCCGGCCATGTAAATGCTGATAGAAATCAGCTGTAATACATCATCAGACATTCGATGTCCCCCTTTGAATTATTGTATAAATAATTTTTATATACAAAATATTCTACCATTTATTTCTCATTACACGATAGCACTTATTAATATAGTATTTTTTAATCTTATCCTTACTGAAAAGATCTTGCGTGCTCTTCGAAAAGCATCATCATATCTTCATATGTGTATGCATTGAAGAGCATTCCTTTATTATCAAAAATATAATAAAGAGGTTTATCAAAATCTTTATCGACAGCAAACGGTGACTCGGCCAAAACATGAATTTCGCTGATAACAGCCATTTTTTCATGTTCTCGTAATCTTTGCGGAGAGTCATCATTCTCATCCAAAATCATTAAGACAGAAAACTTGCCTTCTTCTTTAGCATACCAATTGGGACTGACAATCTCTATATCAAGGGTTTCGCTTAGCCACGTAATCAAAGCATTCGTATCAGCCGTGTTAAAAATGAGCTTTTCCTGATCGAAAATAAAATATGCCGGCAGACTCGGGGGAGGCGGAAGCTCGGGAAATTGGGAAATAAATTCATCCATATTCATTGCGGTTCCGTTCATTATCGTCTCGCTTGCAAGTTCGAACGGGAGGTTTACCCACATACTTTCTCCCGGAGGTTCTACCTGTAAAATAGACAGTGTCTCTTTCTGATCGGATAAAAACTCTTGATAGGAGACTTTTTTTTCAACTTCCGCATCAATAATGTATGTAGCCTCGCCTTTTGCCCATTCTACCTTGATTGCTTGCGTATATCTATCAGGACGATTCGGGAACGTAAATGTTCCGTTGTTCCACATGTAGCCATCCCAATATATTTCAAGTCCATACGGATCCCACCAGCCATAAGTAATGTTTTCCGGCTGTTCATCATATTTAATCTTTAATTCAGATAAAGGATCAACGAGGACTGGCTTCTTCCCTTGAATAAGATCTCCCGGAGTGATGTCCTTGTTTTTTTCTTTCTGGTTGTTCCATCGATAAGGACCCAGCAGTGGCTTGAGTTCTTTGCCGTTAGCAGTAACAATTGGCAGCGGCGGTTTTTCTTCCTGGTAAAGCTTGTAACGGTCAAAGGCAAACATAATCCCTAAAGCAAGCAAAATGATTCCACCCCGCCATACCCATTTCTTTTTCACTTTTCAACCACCCCTTTGTCGAATATTAAAGTTTAGTCGGTAATTTATGGTTCAATATATGTCATGAACTTTTATACCTAAATTGTACCTTAAAAGCGGGAAATTTGACGGTAAAATTGTCAAATGGATATAGTGGTTATAAGTGATGATTTGAAATATTCTCAACAAAGCAAAGGAGTGAGCAAAATGGCATTAACAGAGTGGTTTGACAAAGGATTAACCTATGAGCAGTACAGGCAGGGTATGGCGGTTAATGGAGAAGGGATGGACTCGATCATGGCCCGCTTTTCTCTTCCGGATCGGGAAAAAGAGAAGCTTACTAATGTAAAAACGGAGAAATTGCGAGCAATTGTCCTCACAGAAGACTGGTGCGGTGATGCGATGCTCAATAATCCAATCCTGGTAAAAATTGCTGAAGACGCCGGCATCGAAGTTCGATTCCTGCTGCGTGACAGCAATCTTAAGCTGATGGATCAGTACTTAACGAACGGCACAGCAAGGTCGATTCCCATCTTTATTTTCATCGATCAAAATGGGGCAGAAAAAGCAGTATGGGGTCCGCGTGCTCCTGAAATTCAAAAAATAGTGGATGAAGAAAGAGCCCAGTTGCCTGACAAGGAAGATCCCGATTTTAAAGAAAAGCAAAAAGGAATGATCGGCAGGTTGACAAAAGCTTATGTTGAAGATCAACAGATTTGGGAAACGGTGGCACGCAGCATTGTCCATACATTGACCGGAGATTAAGTAAAGGAGATGGAGAACATGCCATGGCATCACAATGCTGTGACCGAGTTGTTGGGCATTACCTATCCAATCTTTCAGGCGCCGATGGCTGGCGGAATTACCACAGTTCAACTTGTCAGTGAGACATCCAACCAGGGCGGACTTGGGAATCTTGGTGCCGGCTATTTAACGGCGCTACAGATGCGTGATGATATTGAACAAATAAAACAATCGACAGCAAAGCCATTTGGCGTCAATCTATTCGTGCCGGCTGCTCATCTTGATGTAGACGCGCACCAAGCAGGTGCTATGAAAAAGCTGTTAACCAAATATAAACAGCTTCTTCAAATAGATGGACAGTTTCCTGAATTAACGAAGGATTACCATGGCCTTTTTACCGAGCAAGTAGAAGAAGTGTTGCGCGCAAAGGTTCCGGTTTGCAGCTTTACTTTTGGCATCCCTGATCAAGCCATTTTAAAAGAGTATAAAAAGACTGGCGGCATATTGATTGGAACTGCCACGAATGTGAAAGAAGCAGTTGAGTGGGAAGAGGCTGGAGCAGATCTCATTGTCGCCCAGGGCAGCGAAGCCGGCGGGCATAGAGGAACATTTGATGAGGAAAACAAGGGTATTGTCGGGCTCATCGCTCTTGTTCCGCAGATTGTAGATGCGGTTCAAATTCCCGTGATCGCAGCAGGCGGCATCATGGATGGCCGCGGGATTGCCGCCGCACTGCTTCTCGGAGCAACGGGCGTTCAGCTTGGGACAGCCTTTATCGCGTGCGCAGAAAGTGGTGCCGCTCCGGTTTATAAAGAGGCGGTTTTAGAAGGAAGCGAAGATCAGACTGTCCTGACGAAAACTTTTTCCGGAAGGCTTGCACGAGGACTCAGCAACACTTTTATCGAAGAAATGGAAGCTGCAGGTGAAGGACCGCTGCCGTTTCCTCTTCAGAATGAGCTGACCGGGTTAATCCGCAAGCAGGCGGGTGCCTTAAAGAATAAAGAATACATGTCTCTCTGGGCTGGCCAGGGAGTGAGAATGGCAAAACGGGAAACGGTCGCTTCCTTGCTTGCTAGGCTTATAAAAGAAACGAATGCAGCCATAGAACTGTTTAAATAAGGAAAGGACGCAGCTGTCCTTTCTTTATTGTTTCTTAGCTAATGAGTCGATTCGGTCATTTTTTAAATTTTTATCATTGATTTTTGGTTCTTTTTTATCAATAAAATTGCGAATGTTCGTGCGGTGCAGGAATAAAAGAAATAAACTAAAAAGTGCAAATATAATTGAATGTTCGACATTTCGTTCCATGATTGAATAAATAAACAAGGAAATTCCGACGGACAGGGATCCGAAAAATACATACTTTGTTAAAGCAATCGTCAGAAAAAATGCTATATATGCAGTGAGAAACATCCAGGCATTCGCTACGAGAAGTGCACCTGCCGTGGTTGCAATCGCTTTGCCGCCCCGAAACCCGGCAAAAAGGGGAAAGCAATGGCCGATGACCGCGATAAGGCCCATGTAAAGGGGATCAGCCTCAACTGCAAACAAAGTTGGAAGAAGTGCCGCTGCCGCACCTTTGCCTACATCGATAAGCAAAACAATCACAGCCGCTTTTTTACCAAGCACCCTAAAAGTATTGGTGGCGCCCGGGTTGTTGCTGCCGTAATCACGAATGTCAATTTTAAAAAACCATTTTCCGATGAGCAATGCTGTTGGAATAGAGCCTAATAAATAGGCAATGATGCCGAATAACACAATCATCTGTTTGCCATCCTTTTTGTGTAGTTATATGAACGTTTTTTCTTCACTTATCATATTTCTATAGATGACGATGCCTCCTTCCGTACTCGAAAGAAAATCTAACATACTCCGTTATTGTTTTCATTAGCATTCTACCATATAATGTCTCTATTAACAGCGTTATTCATAATATTTAGAAAAATAAGGTGGTTAAGTGATGGAAAAAGTTAATTTTGGAACAGTAGCAAAAAGCTATGCTCGTTCCCGCAATGATATTCCGAACACCTTTTTTGAGAGCCTGCAGCTGCGCAATGTGAGTTTTGAAGGCAAGAAAGTGGCCGATATCGGCTGTGGCTCGGGAACATTGACGAGAAAATTAATGCTTAGAAAGGCGGATGTTATCGGTATTGACCCGTCAGAGGAGCTGCTTAAAGAGGCAGCTGCCATTAATAAAGACAATTATTTAAATGTATCCTATAAAAAAGGGACGGCAGAAGCAACCGGTTTGGGCGAGGGTGAATACGATATTGTTACTGTGATGCGCGCCTGGCATTGGTTTGATCGGGAGGCTGCTTTAAAAGAGATTAATAGAATTCTTAAAAAAAGAGGGACACTCATTGTTGCTGACTCCGGTTTTACATCCGGCCATCCTGTTGTTGAAAGTACATTTGCGGTGATTAAAAAATATTTGAAAGATGGTTTAAAACCGCCCGGTTCGAAAGGACAATCAAATCAGCGAATAAATGGCTTCCCGGTCGAGTGGTTTGAAGAATGGCGCTTAAATAGCTTTGAACTGAGAGACTTTTATAAATTCGATTATACAGTCACATTTTCAAATGAGCAATGGATCGATAGAGTCGAATCTGTATCATGGCTGGCGGGAATGAACGATTCTGAAAGACAGGCAGCATTATTGGAGCTTTCCGGTACAATTGAAAAACAGTATGGAGAAGAAGCAACCCATGCAATTGGCCACTCCTGTTATATTTGCATATTGAGGAAACAGGGTTAAGGTAATGAAGCTTCAGGATAGGATAATAATTAGAAAAATGCAGATTGAAGATTTTCCTGCTATGGCAAGATGGCTCAGCACACCGGTAGTGCTCGAGTTTTATGGAGGAGTGGAAAATCCGTTTACTCTCGAAATGATTCATGAAAAATATGGGCCGCGCGTCCGCGGCGAGATTCCGGTCGTTCCCCACATCGTTCAGGCTGGAAAAGAACCAATCGGATTTATGCAATGCTATCAAACCACAACTGATGATAAACGGGAATATGGTTACCAGCCGGACGAGAATATAGATTTACTAAAATATTATTTTTATTTCTCCCAAAGTTCAATCCACCTTCCGTCGGGATCAGCAATCCAAATAAAGGTTCCGTATTCGCTGACTTCTGGCTCCTTTAAAGCGGTACACCAATCTTTAAAGATTAAGTCATGATATAAAAAGTTTTTTCGGTTATTCATTGAATTTCAGCTGTAAAACGACCAGAATAATAAATAGATTGATTTCTTGTTTTATTGTGAGCAAAAGGGGCGACCAATCAATGACCACTAAACTTTATTATCAAGATCCATATTTTAGAACCTTTGCAACGAGAGTAACGAAGCAGGCAAACGATGACGCAGGCAATTGGTTTGTTGTCGTTGAAGAAACAGCTTTTTATCCAACAGGCGGGGGCCAGCCGCACGATGTGGGTACCCTTGATGGAGTAACTGTCTTGAATGTCGAAGAGATTGATGGTGAAATCCGCCACTATGTTGATGGGTCTCTGCCTTTGCACGAGGAAATCAAAGGTGTGATTGATTGGCAAAGGCGCTTCGATCATATGCAGCAGCATGCCGGCCAGCATATTTTATCAGCCGCCTTTGAAGAACTGTTTGATTTTGAGACGGTCAGCTTTCATCTTGGCAAGGAATTGTTGACGATTGATCTCAATATTGGAGAACTGACAGAAGAAGCGGCAAACGAAGCAGAAAAGCGTGCCAATCAAATCATTCTCGAAAACCGCCCAATTGAAACGAAGTGGGTGACTGAAGAGGAGCTTTCACAATTTCCGCTTCGAAAGCAGCCGACAGTAACTGAAAATATTCGCCTTGTCATTATTCAAGATTTTGACTATAACGGCTGTGGCGGGACTCATCCAAAAGCAACCGGCGAGGTTACTGCAATTAAGATTTTGGGTTGGGAGCGACAGCGAAAGAGAATCCGCATCCAATTTGTTTGCGGAAATCGAGTTCTAGACCAGCTTCATAAAAAAGAACAGACCATCCGCCAACTCTGCCAGCTGTTAAACGCCCCGGAACAAGAATTGCCTGCGGCTGCCAGACGCCTGCTTGAATCAGGAGCAGAAAAGGACAAGTCCTTGCAGGAAATACGTGAGACGCTGCTCCGGTTTGAAGTGAAGGATCTTCTTGAACAAAGCGAAAAGCTGATTGCAAAAGTTTACCAAAATAGAACCATCCAAGAACTACAAATGCTTGCGCGCTTGCTTACAGCAGAAAAGGATGAACTTACGGTTTTATTGGTAACAGAAAACGATAGCCGGCTTCAGCTCGTTTGTGCAAGGGGCTCGCAGGAGACTGCCAATATGAAGCAGATCATTGCCGATGTGCTGCCAATCATCGCTGGAAAAGGCGGGGGCAATGAAGCGTTGGCTCAGGGTGGCGGCGAAGCGTTGGTATCAGGTCAGGAGCTACTGGACATTTTATTAGACAAAGTAAAATAAGGGGACAGTTCCGCGGTGCGTTAAACTGCTGCGGAACTGTCCCTAAATTTTTTTTATTTTGGCTGTAGGGGTAATCCGCTTTCGTTTCGTCTATTATTGTGTGAATCAGAAAGGGGGGGAGAGAGATTACAGATCAGGTTCTTATTGATAAGGTCAAGGGAGGCAGTGATCATGCATTCCGGCTGATTGTTGAAAAATATCGCAATGATGTGTTCCGGACCGCCTTTGCAGTATTGCGGGACCAGAAGGAAGCTGAAGATGCCGCCCAGGAAGTTTTTTTGAAAATCTACCTGTCTCTCCCCCACTATGAGAATCAGGGCTTTAAAACATGGCTGACGAGAATTGCCGTTAACCATGCCATCGATGTAAAAAGAAAGCAAGTGCGCCGGCGTGAAGATGTAATGGATCTGGTTGATGACTTGAATCCGGGCCACCCTTCCAGTGTAGAGATTGAGGTTATTACAAGGGAGAGACGCGATCTTGTCAGGAAAAGGCTTCACGAACTCCCGGAAAATTATCGGGACGTAATTTATGGCTTTTACATAGAAGAAAAAAGCTATCAAAAAATGGCAGAAGAACAACATGTCCAGGTGAAAACGATTGAAACAAAGTTATACAGAGCACGCCAGTGGATTAAAGCACATTGGAAGGAGGACGATTTTTCATGAACCATTTTTCGATAGAAGACTGGAAAAAATATCTGAAAAACGAAATAAGCGATGATGTCCGCGGGACATATGAAAATCATCTCTACTCCTGCGACCAATGTCTAGATCTATACATGCGCGCTTTATCTGAAGATGAAGCGGCATTACCGGCGATCGAAGCTGAAACGGACTTTACCAATGTCGTGATGAAGTCAATAGCCATCGTCAAACAGGCATCGCAACAGGAAAAACAACCTGTTAAGAGAGAAAAAAGGTATTATCAGACTTCAGCATTCCATTATGTTCTCGCAGCAGCGATGACGTTGTTGTTGATGGCAACGGGTGTATTCCAATCTGTTACGCGCTATACGGATACAGTCCAAAACACTAATTTTCAAGAAAAGCAGCCTTCAATTACGGAGGGAATTATGGATAGAACATTTACTTGGCTAGATTCTTTTGAAATGAAAAACAAGGAGGCGAATAAATAATGAAAAAAAATCCTCTGATTGCGTTTTTGCTGGCATTTTTCCCTGGAGGAGGGCTTTTATATTTAGGTAAAATACTAAGGGGTATTTTTTACACTGTAGCGGTTCTTGGCTTACCGATGTTTGCCTTCGTGATGATGAGTGTCAGCTATAATGAATCATTTATTGTGTTTGCGCTGGCTGGGCTATTGGTTTACATTGTGAATTTTATTGACACAGCGATTACAGCGTCAAAGCTTTATAAACAGCCTGCTCAATTTGAAGAAAATAAAAAGCTCAGTTCTAATGAAGAATCGGAACGCTTTTTTACGATTATCCTATCTTTTGTCCCCGGTGTCGGACATTTTCAACTCGGATTGATGAACCGGGGGCTGACATTGCTGGCAGCTTTTCTCGGGCTCGGAGTGATGGTGCTGTTTGTATCCATCCTTACCGGGCGCAGCGAATTTCTTGTTTTTCTACTAATTGCTCCTGTTATCTGGTTTTATGGTTTTTTTGATGCGATTCAGCAGCTGAATAAAAAACAGCATGGTGAAGAGCTGATTGACAGGACGATTCTTGAAGATTTTGAATTGAGAAGAGAAGAGGGAAAAAAGAGCAAAGCAATTGCGACGTTTCTATCAATTTTTCCAGGGGCCGGCCATCTTTATCTTGGTTACCAGCGCCGGGGCGTCCAATTGATGGCAGCCTTCCTGTTTTCGATGTATATTCTCGATGTTTTAAGGCTGGGGATCTTCCTGTTCCTCATTCCGATTATCTGGTTTTACAGTTTTTTTGACGGTATGCAAAAAGCAACCCGTTACGGGGATGGCCCGATCGAGGATATTCCGATCATTTCTTATTTCATTAACCATCAAAAATGGGTCGGAATCGGCCTCGTTGTGCTTGGCTTATATTACATGACCACGCATATGATACTTCCGGCTCTTTCACCGATGCTTTATGACATGATCGATATTGATTTACAGTATTGGTTTGACCGTTATTTCCAGACAGCCATCGTTTGCATTCTGCTGATTGGCGGGGGAATCAGGCTGCTGCTCGGGAGCAAACCGGCTAAAGAGGAGGTATCGAAATGAGAAAAATCGACAAAGGGAAAGCAGGAAAAATGTTGGCAGGGGTGCTTTTGCTCGGTGGAGGACTCGGGCTGCTGCTGAATGCTAATCGGAGAAAGCAGGTGGAGAAATGAGAACTTGGCGTGTCGGAACTTTTTCTATGGGAGCATCGCTTCTGTTCCTCGGGATTTTTTTGTTAGTCTCGAGAATATTCGGGTATAGCTTAATGAATATCATGATGGCCTGGTGGCCGACCCTGCTCGTTGTCCTCGGCCTTGAAATTCTCTTGTTCTTGATTTTGACCAAGCAGGAAAAGCCTTATTTAAAATACGATTTCTTGAGTATTTTGTTTGTAGGCTTATTGGGAACAGCAGGTATTGGTTTTGCGGTTTTAAGCTCAACCGGATTGATCGAAAAGGTAGAAGAAACCCTCAGTCGCCAAGAAAAAACATTGGATCTTCCCGGCTTTTCGCAAAACGTTGAGGGAGAAATAAGTCGGGTTGTTGTCGAAACCGAAAATTTCCCAATTACGATCGAAGGAACGACGGAAAGAGAAATTTCGATTTTTGGGAAATACCGCGCCCATCTCGGGAAAAATGAAGTGTTGGTTGAGGATGTCGAGGATTACCTATCGGTCCAGAAAAAAGGGGATTCTTTGTATGTGAGTATTAAAGGCCTTCCAAGTGAAACAGGGCCATTCGAACAGTACACATCACTGGACGTAACCTTGCTGGTTCCAAACGACTTAAAGCTGGAGGTTGCCGCTAATGAAAACGAGGTTACGATGAAGCCGCGCACTTTGCAAAACGATTGGAGCATCGATCGTGCGTCTTCGGTAGCCGTTCATTTGCAGGAGAACAGCGACATTAATTTATCTGCTGTAGGAGTCCAGGAGCTCAACAGCACAGGCCATGAGTGGCAGGTTTCCAGTCCCGAGAATCAGGAATCTGCGGGTGACCCAGCTAAGGAATATACAGAACCTAACAAAAACGGTTCTCTTAAAATGGGCGAAGGAACGCATCGCCTCAATATTATGAATACGTACAGTGTTAGTCTGAATAGCTTGCCATAGCTCTTACAGTGTAAGGGCTCTTCTTTTTTGAAAAGCTAAACATATAGAACGATATTCCAGAAACCGGGTCGAAACATTTGGTAAAAAGAGCTCACAAGGGGTAAAATGATCTTTAAGTTACTCCAAAAAATGATTAGCAAATCATTGCTTTCCAGGGTGCAGTTAAGCTATCATGTTAAAAGATGGAAGCGCTATAATTGACTATGTTATGTTTTGATATTCTAAAAGTAGGATGATTCAGTATGAAACGTGCAAGAATTATTTATAATCCAACTTCAGGCCGGGAGTTATTTAAAAAGCATTTAGCCGAAGTGCTGCAGAAGCTGGAAACAGCAGGCTATGAGTCTTCATGCCACGCGACAACTAGTGAGGGAGATGCAACGGCAGCGGCGCGAATAGCGGTCGAGCGCCGGTATGATTTAGTCGTCGCTGCGGGCGGAGATGGAACCATTAATGAAGTCGTCAACGGAATGGCTGAGCAGGAATACCGGCCGAAGCTTGGAATTATCCCGATGGGAACGACGAATGACTTTGCCCGGGCTCTTCATATTCCGCGTGACGTCGAAGCGGCTGCTGATATTATAGTCAAAGGGGATACGATCCCGGTTGATATCGGCAGAATGAATGAAAAATACTTTATTAACATTGCCGGCGGGGGACGCCTGACCGAGTTAACTTATGAAGTCCCGAGCAAATTAAAAACAATGCTCGGCCAGCTTGCCTATTACTTAAAGGGGATGGAAATGCTGCCATCGATTCGTGCTACCGACATCAGTATCGAATACGACGGAAGGCTGTTTGAAGGAGAAGCGATGCTGTTTCTTGTTGGCCTGACAAATTCAGTTGGAGGCTTTGAAAAGCTGGCACCAGATGCTTCGATTAATGACGGACTGTTTACACTCCTGATCTTGAAAAAGACGAACCTGGCCGATTTTATCCGCGTTGCAACACTGGCGATTCGCGGTGAACATGTCAATGATGCCAATGTCATTTATACGAAAGCAAGCCATATTAAAGTTCATTCAGCGGAGAAGCTGCTCCTTAACCTCGACGGAGAGCTGGGCGGAGAAGCGCCGGCCGAGTTTGAAAACCTTTATCGCCATTTTGAAGTGTTTGCGCCGCTTGATCAGATACGCCCAAATGATCGACCATAACAAACTAAAGCAAAAAGATTTTAAAACAAGGCATACGATGACCTTGTTTTTTTGTTTATTCCAATCTCTAAAACCTCATCTCCCTAAAATGCCGGAGAAAGTTGGAATGTTGCCTGTCCCCTTCGTTCAGGAAAATCGGGCAATTTTGAAGGGATAGGCACAGGGATAAGCGAATATATTAGCAGCGGTGCAAAATCGGATTTGAAATTTTATGTTTAGCAATTAAAGAAAATTATAAAACTGATAAAGGGAGAGGTGCGGTTGGATGAAAGCTTTTATCAATATTGATTATACATACGATTTTGTTGCAGAAGATGGAGCACTTACTTGCGGCAAGCCTGGGCAGGAAATTGAAAACAAAATTGTTTCCTTAACAAAAGAGTTCATTGAAAACGGCGATTTGGTCGTGCTTGCGATTGATGTTCATGATCTCGGCGATACATATCACCCGGAAACAAAATTTTATCCCCCCCACAACATTCGAAATACTAAGGGACGAGACTTATACGGGGAACTGGATAATGTGTTCAAAGAACACAAACACAAAGATCATGTGCTTTACTTTGATAAAACGAGATACTCTGCTTTTGCCGGAACGGACCTGGAAATAAAGCTGCGCGAACGCGGCATAACAGAAGTGCACCTTGCCGGGGTGTGTACGGATATTTGTGTGCTGCATACGGCGGTTGATGCTTATAACAAAGGCTTTAACATTACTGTTTATAAAGATGCGGTTGCATCTTTCAATGAAGCCGGGCATGAATGGGCACTGGGCCATTTTGAACATTCGCTTGGCGCAAAGGTGTTATAAAAATGGAGGGAACGGAATGAAACATATATATAACGATGACAGTCTGGCGCTTCATACCGATTTGTACCAAATCAACATGGCGGAAGCGTATTGGCGTGACAAAATGCATAACCGGAAAGCGGTATTTGAGCTGTTTTTTCGTAAGCTGCCATTTGGCAACGGCTATGCTGTTTTTGCCGGGCTCGAGCGAGTTATTCAATATATGCAAAACTTCCGGTTTGCTGAAAGCGATCTTGAATATTTAAAAGAAGAAGCCAAATACGATGATGATTTTCTCGACTATTTGCGAAATTTGCGCTTCACTGGAACGATCCGCTCGATGAAGGAGGGTGAACTGGTTTTCGGCAATGAACCGATTCTCCGGGTAGACGCGCCACTCGCGGAAGCCCAGCTGATTGAAACAGCGCTCCTTAACATTATCAACTATCAAACTTTGATTGCGACAAAAGCTTCACGTGTGAAGCATGTAGTCGGCGATCAAACAGCAATGGAATTTGGCACAAGGCGGGCGCAGGAAATGGACGCGGCAGTCTGGGGAACGAGGGCTGCTTATTTGGCTGGCTTCCAGGCAACAAGCAACGTGCGCGCCGGGAAAATGTTTGGTATCCCGGTCGCAGGGACTCATGCCCACTCGCTCGTCCAGGCATATCGGGACGAATATGAAGCATTCCATACATACGCAAGCGCCCATAAAGACTGTGTATTTTTAGTGGATACATATGATACGCTTCGTTCCGGTGTGCCAAATGCGATTAAAGTAGCAAGGGAGCTTGGTGATAAAATCAATTTTAAGGCGATCCGCCTTGACAGCGGCGACCTTGCTTACCTATCCAAGGAATCGAGGAAAATGCTCGATAAAGCAGGATTTACTGAAACGAAAATTGTCGCTTCAAGCGATCTTGATGAATATACAATTATGCACTTGAAGGCGCAGGGAGCGGAGATTGATAGCTGGGGAATTGGAACGAAGCTGATTACCGCTTATGACCAGGCCGCTTTAGGAGCTGTCTATAAAATTGTCGCGATAGAAGATGAGAACGGGAATATGACCGATTCGATTAAAATTTCCGGCAATCCGGAAAAAGTGACAACTCCCGGCCTGAAAAAAGTCTATCGGATTATTAATAACGATAACAATAAATCAGAAGGCGATTATATCGCGATGGAAGATGAAAATCCTCAAGAAGAAGAGCGGTTGAAAATGTTTCACCCGGTCCATACGTACATCAGCAAGTTTGTCACCAATTTTACAGCAAAAGACCTTCATGAAGACATATATGTAGATGGCCAGCTTGTCTATGAGCTTCCATGCCTGGAAGAATTACGCGAGTACGCAGCCGAAAATCTCTCCCTGCTCTGGGCCGAATACAGAAGAACTTTGAATCCTGAAGAATACCCTGTCGATTTAAGCCAAAAATGCTGGGAAAATAAAATGCGGAACATTGATGAAGTGAGAGAGAAAGTGAACAAGATAACAGAAGAGTAATTTGTGCAACGAAAAAATGAGCCGATCAGGCTCATTTTTTTGATTTACGGTAATCCAGATTCGGGAGCAACATGCAGTTCCTTTTCTTTGAACTGATTATCCACTATCATCATTTCTCGGCAGCTGATTTTGTTCCGTTGTTGGACTCCCATATAGATCATTAATCTCTTTGACTACTTCGTCCAAAAATTCATCAGATAACAAGGGATAGTTTTCTTTATGCATCAAAATACTCCTATCGTATATTGATATAATAAACTATTTTTTGCCTGAAGAATTTATATTATACACAACAACATAATCTTTCTATTCTGGGGTTTAATTTTTTCATTTACTTTTCTGCAACACAGGAGTATCATAATCAGCAGTTTCATATTTCTAAATCGCTGAAACCAGATGGTGCGGGGGAACCGATTTTTTGGGTTGTTTCATAATCCAAGGGGTGAATCCTATAACAGGAAGGGCTACTCAAGGTCCGAATCCGACAGCTAACCTCGTAAGCGTTAATGAGAAGGAAGGTGGAGCTTGTACGACAACAAAACTGATGTCTGCAGGTCTATTATCTTATGGCTTGTGGGCGTTTTTTTATTTTTAGAGTCTAGTTTTGCCTGAGATTTTTTATTGCATAACAGGGAAAAATAAATTATACAACTAGTCGGCGGTGAAAATCAGTGATTTCTTCTATAAAAAGACTTTTAATTGGACGACCGTTAAAATCAACTGAATTAGGGGAACAGAAGCTTAACAAAACTAAAGCGTTGGCGATCCTTTCTTCTGACGCGTTATCATCAGTTGCATACGGTCCGGAGCAAATATTGATTGTTCTCGTTACAGTTGGTGCTGCAGCTTTCTGGTATTCGATTCCTATCGCAGTTGGCGTATTAATTCTGTTAACGGCACTAATTTTGTCATATAGGCAAATTATCTTTGCTTATCCCCACGGCGGGGGCGCATATGTGGTCTCCAAGAAAAATCTAGGTGTAAATCCCGGGTTAATCGCTGGGGGTTCCTTGTTGGTGGACTATATTTTGACTGTAGCGGTAAGCGTTTCTGCGGGGACGGATGCGATAACATCAGCGTTCCCGAGCCTGTATAGCTATAATGTTTCCATAGCCATTGTATTTGTTATATTTATTACAATCTTGAACTTGAGAGGTGTAACGGAATCAGCTTCGGTTTTAGCCTATCCAGTTTATTTATTTGTTCTAGCGTTATTCATATTAATTGGTGTGGGTATATATAAGATTGTAACGGGACAGGTTTCACCCGATTTGCATACACCGATTGGAGCGCCAGTAGCAGGGATCAGTTTATTTATCCTCCTCAGAGCATTTGCGTCAGGTAGTTCTGCTTTAACCGGGGTTGAAGCCATTTCCAATGCAATCCCGAACTTTAAAGATCCAGCCCCTAATAATGCTGCTAAAACATTAATTGCGATGGGTGTCTTACTTGCTTTGTTGTTTTCGGGAATTGTATATCTGGCTTATTATTATGGAGTTGCCCCAAGTGGAGAGGTAACAGTTGTCTCACAGATTGCAGAAGAGACTTTTGGCCGAAATTTCATGTATTTCTTCATTCAAGGAACGACAGCATTGATCTTGATCCTTGCCGCCAATACTGGCTATTCCGCTTTCCCTTTACTGGCAGTGAACCTTGCCAAGGATAAATTTATCCCAAGAATGTTTACAATTAGAGGAGACCGATTAGGCTACTCCAATGGAATTATCATTCTTGGACTTTTGTCCATCGTTTTAATTATTGCCTTTGAGGGACAAACTGAACACCTGATCCCGCTTTATGCCGTTGGTGTGTTTATTCCATTCACGTTGTCCCAGACAGGAATGATGGTGAAGTGGCTTCGTGAAAAGCCTCAAGGCTGGATCGCGAAATTCGTTATTAATTCAACGGGTGCCGTGATCAGCTTTACAGTTACAATCATGTTCTTTTTAACCAAATTTTCACAGGTATGGCCGGTGCTAATCTTCATACCTGTTATCGTGTATGTCTTTCATAGAATCAGAAATCATTATGAAGCAGTGGGAGACCAACTTCGGCTTACGACTTGTGAGCCTTCTGTACCAATTGAAGGGAATGTTATTATTGTTCCTGTCGCAGGGATTACTCATGTGGTGGAGAACTCATTAAACTATGCAAAATCTCTTTCAGCCGACCAAATTATTGCCGTTTACGTTGCTTTTGAAAGGGAAGACGAGAAAAGGTTTGAAGAAAAATGGAAGAAATGGCAACCTGATATTAGGCTGGTAACCCTGCACTCGCATTACAGAAGCATCATTCATCCATTGACGAAATTTGTTGATACTGTTGAACATAAAGCGCGGGAAGCGAATTATCAGGTCACAGTCATCATTCCACAATTCATTCCTAAGAAGGGCTGGCACAATATCCTTCACAACCAATCAAGTTTACTGATTCGCGCCTTCTTGCTGTACCGGAGAAACGTTGTTGTCACGACTGTACCTTATCATTTGAAAAAATAATGCGGATGGTGGCTTTACTTCATGTAGAGCTGCCTTTTATTATGTAACGGAACAGGACAATTTAATAAGAAGAGTTCTTTTATAAAATTTATGACTATTTAATCAGGATGGAACATCTGTAATCACAGTACATAATAAGGAACGAACGATGGAGCATACTTATAAAGATGAGAAAATTTTAAGGGAGGCAGGAATTATGTCGCTTTGGCTTATATATGCGCTTCTTGCAGCGATATCGGCTGCTTTGGTCAGTATATTTGGAAAAATTGGATTGCAAAACATTGACCCGAATACGGCTACCGCAGTAAGAGCGATCATCATGGCCGTGTTTTTGATTGGCGTTGTTGCCTTTGAAGGGAATTTACAGAAGATACCGGAGATCATCAATCAAAAGCGGACATTTATGTTTATCATTCTCAGCGGCATCGCCGGGGCTACATCCTGGTTGTTCTATTTCATGGCGCTCAGGGTCGGAAAGGTGTCCCAGGTGGCGCCCATTGATAAACTGAGTGTCGTTCTCGCCACCGTTTTGGCGATCTTGTTCCTTGGTGAAAAAATAAGTCTGTTAAATGGATTGGGCGTTGCGCTTATTGCGATCGGAGTCGTTTTAACAGCATTGAGTTAATCTGATAAAATGTAGGGATTGTTGGAGCTGTCAATTTGGGCAGCTTTTTACTCATTCAAAATAATTTGAATGATAAACTTAAGTTGAATACAAATGGGGCATGACTATGTGCGCGAACTTGTTAAATCAGGATTATTAGTTTTAACCGATACGAGAGACAATGGCGGGATCCTTGAAAAATATTATTTGCCGGTTGCCAAAGATTTTCGCATTCGTTTGCACGATATTGAGGAAGCGGACGAAGGGGACAATCACAAATTAAATATTGTCAGAAAAACAATCAATGACTTTCGCGACCAATATTTAAGATCACTTGGCAAATTAGCAGATGAGGACGTTGATCAACAGCTCTTTTTTGCCGGGCAGTTAACCTTAAACGATCAAGAAGCTGCAATGCTGAAAAGAGAATTAATGGCAGTCATAAAACCCTGGCAGGAAAAGAAAAATGAAGACACCACGAACGCAAACATCAAAAGATATGGAGCTGTACTTTCTTTATACAAAAAAGAGGACTAGGAGGATCAACGAGTGGGGACAAATGGATTTAGAACATTTTTATTCATTTGGTTAGGACAATTGGTGTCGATCGTTGGATCAGGGTTAACGGCATTTGCACTAGGAGTGTGGGTTCTAGAGGAAACTGGGTCTGTGACGATGTTTTCACTCATTCTTTTGTTTTCCACATTTCCCGCGATTGTTTTTTCACCATTTGCCGGAGTAATCGTCGATCGTTTCGATAGACGGAAGGTGATGATCATTAGCGATTCAATAGCTGGTCTCGGAACTTTATTGATATTTGCGTTATACAGCACAAATTCGCTAGCCATCTGGCATTTATACATCATCCTGTCGATCTCTTCAGTGGCTAGTTCGTTGCAGTTCCCCGCTTATCAAGCGGCCGTCTCGACATTGGTTTCCAAGGCGCACTTAGGGAGAGCAAGTGGAATGGTCCAAATAGCAGAATCGGTCTCACTCGTTATTTCTCCGATTTTGGCGGGCGTTCTTTTTAAATCGTTTAAGAAAATATTTTGCATTTCCATAACGGCTAAAACGACAAAGACGACGATGGATAAGGCTAAAACAGCGTTTGAAAGCCAGCCGTTTTTCCTCCAAAGCAATATTTCCTTAACATTTTCTTCACCTAATCATAACTTGCTTCCATCTATCATTTGTAGTTATGGTAAATGAGGAAGATGTCGGTAACCCAATAAACTAAGGGGATATGAGGTTATGAAACTGCAAAATACAAATCATCGTTATCGGACGGTGGCTGTCATTGTCTATATACTGGTAATTTTTTCACTCATAATGGCAAATATGTGGGCCATACCATCCATTGAAGTTGTGTCAAAAGAGGACACCTCAGGGAAGGTTTCTGCAGAACGAGTGCATGATCATCTAAAGAAGATTGCACAGCAACCGCGACCTGTAGGATCTGCTTACCATGATCAGTCAAAAGAATACATCGCCGATACCATTAGGGACATGAACATCCCAGTCGTTATTGAGCAATCCACGGTCATGCATGACAAGAAGAAACTGCCGATTCAGAACATTGTTGCCACGATGGAAGGTACACAACCGGGCAAACAGGTGATGGTAATGGCGCATTATGATTCTGTGCCTGAGGGACCGGGGGCGAATGACGACGGAGTGAATGTGGCCGTGATGTTGGAAGCGATGCGAGTATTGAAAAAAGAGGAGCCGATGAGAAATACGATGGTGTTCCTGTTCACGGACGGGGAGGAATTGGGGCTTTACGGCGCAAAGGAGTACCTAAAGAAGCATTCCTCCGAACACATCGGTTTTGTCATAAATCTGGAAGCCCGCGGTTACAAAGGGCCCGTCATCCTCTTCCAGACAAGCGGACCGAACGGCAGCGCCATTCAACTATTTAACGAGTATGTGAACAATCCGTACGCTTTTTCTTTTATGGAAGATATATACCGCCATTTGCCTAACGATACCGATTTTACTCCTTTTAAGGAAGAAGACATATCCGGGTTGAATTTCGCATATGCGGAAGGGGCCCATGTTTACCATACCAAGGAAGATGATTTGAAGCATGTCTATCTGCCAACGGTTCAGCACAGCGGACAATATGTGTTATCTATGACGAAGGCACTCAGTTCTATGGATTTGTCTACTTTGGGGAACAAAGAGAATCAAGTGTTCTTTAACGTATTTGGTGACCATCTTGTAGTTTTTCCCGTATCTTGGAACGTCTTTCTCGCAGCAATCGCTTTACTTCTCAGTGCTACGACTATTTTGTATGGTTGGAGAAAAGGAGATATCGTTCTTCAGAGGAGCAGCCGATGGGTGATTTTTGCTGTAGCCATAGCTATTCTGTTGTACTTATATGGAAGCTTATTTTCCATCGCTTACTCCATCTATGAATTAAATGGCTTTTCTTCCATGCTTCTAATTGCATTGACTGCAATTTCCATTCTTGGCCTCCTGTTCTATTGGATTCTGCGAAAGCTGAAGGTCGTCTCTCGATTGAAGAAACTTGTCCAGGGGCTGCCGGTCATAGATATTGTTGTTGGGACCATGCTGATCATGGCCGCACTGACCGTCTGGACCAAGTTCAGTATGCCGGGAAGTCATTATTTATTTGCAATTCCGTTGATGGTCAGTTCGTTTAGCTTGTTGGGATTCATGTTGATGCGCCAGTCTATGACAGCGTGCATGTTTTTGTCTTTGATCGCAGCCATACCGCTCACGCTGATTCTGTATCCTGTTTTGCGATTGTTGTTTGTTGGCTTCGGAATTGCAGGCATTCATTATTTGCTCATTATCCTTTTGTTATACGTTCCTTTGATTCTACCAGCTACGCTCTACACAGAAACTAAGGTACTAGGTTATAAATCTTCTGAAATCCGAATTTTGGGCGATTAACGATAACGCCGTTTTCAATCTGGACAGGTAACCCTGGCAGCGCTTATGATTCCGATTGCAAAGATGTCTTAGTAACGACGTTGGAACTTATGCGTATGAGAAGCATCGATACAATCACCGCTATCTTGAAAGCCACCCAGAAAAAATTCGTCGATATGGATATTAACCCGCTGTCGTTGGCCAACGCGGCGCTTTGAATTGTCAACACGTTCAAGCAAGAGTTCCAAACAGTATGCCACACGATGCAAATCCATAGATTAGAGGTTTTGTAGAATAAGTAGCCCATTAGAAATCCCATTATTCCCGAGAAGACTTTAATAAATAAAATCTAAAAAAGACATTTCCAATTACAATGGAAATGTCTTTTTAAACGGGAAGTTTCTTTTAGAAAATATTTCGCAGTTCCGTAACGGCTAACACGACAAAGATGATAATCGATAAGGCTAAAACAGCGTTTGAAAGCCAGCCATTTCTTGCTTCATTTTGCATATGTTTTTTTGAGTTAAGCAGCCAAAGAAGAGTAAACGCCAGAAATGGCATAAAGAGTGCCCCTAAGGCCCCGTAAACAATGATCAGGCCGACTGGTTTTCCGATAAAATGCAGCAGCATTGGAGGGAAAGTTAACCAAAGCACATAAAAGCGGTACGATTTTGTTTTGCTTAAATCTTCGTCTTTAACATTGGTGTGGCGTACCGTCCGCACAAAATCAGCAAATAAATAGGAAACGCCATTCCATACCCCAAGTACGGAGGTGAATGAGGCGGACCAAAAACCAGTAAGAAACAGCCATCTGACCGAAGGATGCAACTCATTTCCAAGAACAGAAGCAAAGGAAACAAGCCCCTGCTCACCACTAATATTGCTGTTTGTACCATATAATAATGCTGCGCCGAGAATAAGCAGTGAGATGGTGAAAATCGCTGTTACGATATACGCTATAGCAGAGTCAATCCGCATCAGTTTTAAAAAGGAGGCCCCCTTCCACTGATGCTCTTGCAGCCAGTAGCCATACGACGCCATCGTAATCGAACCGCCAACGCCGCCAATCAATCCGAGAGCAAACAATAAGGAGCCAGGCGGTAATGATGGAACAGCTGTGTTCCATAAACCACTTAGCTGCGGGATGACAAGCAGTGCAGATCCTACGACGGTTACAAACATGATAGCAATCAATATATTCATAACATGTTCGAACGCCTTGAAACCACCCCACCAAATTAAAACAAAGCCGATGATTCCATGTATGACTGCCCATACCCATAATGGAAGAAAAGGGAACATGGCCGCCATCGCTAGGGCACAAGAAGAAGTCCCGGCTGCACCATAAACAAAGCCCCAAATAATTGAATATGTACCAAAATAACCAGTTGTCCATTTCCCCAGAAATGTCCAGCCAGTCAAAATCGTTTTGCCACTTAGCAAATGCCAGCGGCCAACCCCTTCATTTAATGCGAATTTTAAAATTGAACCAATGATGATCGCCCATAAAAACACAAGGCCGAATTGTGTACCTGCCACGAGAGCTGCTACTAAATCGCCGGCCCCGACACCAGTTGCTGCAACAATTAAGCCTGGGCCTATTATCGATTTTTTCTTGGCCGGCAGACCGGTTGGTGCAGGAATGTTATCTGTATGCGTTTTCAATCATTTCTCCCCTCTCTTTAAAATTTTCAAAATTCATAATTATTTTAACTTATTTCCCTATTTTATACAAAAATAATGATTTATGGTTAGCGGCTCTCAATATTATGAGGGTTACGAGTAAACTTCAGGCGGGACGGTATGGGGTTTGTTATAGTGGAAAGGCGAGGATTGGCCCTCCCGGCGAATGCCAGAAGGGCCGTGTGCGAAACTATTGTGTGATGTCATCATCAGTTGCCATTGGTTGAATCTCGTTCGTGCTTCCCTTTTTATTTTTCTCATGTGTCGGGTTTTGTTGCTCAAATTGTTCAAGCTGTTTGCTTACAGCTTCAGATTGGATCATGTGACCCCCATTGTCTTTATTCATTGGTTAATTGCCCTCCTTCGTCATCATGGTTCATGATTATCATGAGGATAAGCCGGAAAATTATGCAACAGCATTTTGTATTTTTTAAAATCTGGGGGGCAAAGCACTCGCCCTTGCTTCAAACATACAGGTGATAAGGCTAGCTATTAGTTTTTTACAACCAGCCCTGACATGCACCTGGAATAAAGACATCGCTCTCTAATCGTTAGTCATGGTTCGATAAGCGCCAGTTTTAACCACTTTGAGTAAGAAGTCATCTGTTGCTTCTCCGTCCCTATGTACTATATGAAGTGAACCGTCATCAAGTTTGGCACTGTTTGTGACATTCGGATCAACGTCTGCGATCCTGTTCGTATTTTCTCGGTCATCCATACCTTCACCTCCTGTTTACTAGCATATGGAAACGGCCACATTTTAAACTGGTTCTTGTATAGCTACTTGACAAATATAATGTCTGTTTGGAGCTTAGAAAATACACTCTGTTGGCTCGAGTAATTGTTATGCAGTATTGGAACAATCTTTCCGTATAGCTTGTTGCCAAACCGGAACAATATAAAAAAGATCAACGTTGGAGCTACCTGATCGAGTTCCGATTTGCGAATTTATCTAACAAACGGCGTGTTTATAGAATCTTTAAAAGTCCATACAATTAATGACTCATGGAGGTGCCATAATGGAAAAAGACAATTTAAGCCAGAACGAAAATCGAAAACGAAGTAATGAAGAAGTTTTAGAAATCAGTTCGACAGGATATGGATTAGAATCTGTTTCAAAAGACACGGAAGAACACGAAGTACAAACATTAAACAATCGAAATTCTTCTTGCGGAGGATTATGAGCGGCTCCTGAAACAATGAACAGTTTATCAATTATTAGTTAGCCAAAATTGATATAAAAAGACCCCAACTGTTTTAAGACATTGGGGATGTGTTTCAACTAATTTTTCTGATAGTTCCAATCGCTTGTAAACGGTAAGAAATATCTCCCTATTCCGTTACACACAAGATGACTTATTCAAGAACGTGCAAGCCATGTTGTTCGATCCTTGTTTTGATTTTTTCCTGGGCAAGCTGCGTTTCATCGTATGTGATCTTTACTTCGCCATCTTCAATGTCTACCAACGCTCTTTCAATGCCATCCATTTGCGAAAGAATCGTTTCTAATGTTTGAATAGGTTGTTCATTTACAGCTTCTTTTACATAAATAGTCATCTGTGCCAATTTCAATTCTTCCTTTCCGTTTTATTGAAATTTAAGGCTTTTACATACCTTGCATTGCTTTTATATATACCCATTCATCGTAGAAATATGTGACGAGTTATTCTTGTTAACCATAGTGAGCGACAGAATCCATTGAAGATTTGTTAAAAACGGGGAATAACTATAGAGGAGGTGTGATGGATGGAGAATATAGAACAATTGCTTCGTGATTATGGCTATCCCGAGGAGGCGATCCCTGATTTATTAAGAGAAATGAGCAACCTCGGTTATGAAAAGGCGGAACAGATGATCATGCCATATCACGACATAATTGCCGATAGATCGTCTGACGCAAAGAGCCGCCCGTGATTTTAACGGATGCGGCTTTTTATTTTTTCTTACAGCTATCAGTGATCCCTATTTCTTAGATTGCTACATCGCGATGCGAGTTTTGGTGTAATGAAGAAAACTGGCTGCACTCCTTAATTATCGGGGGAACTCCGTTAACATTGGTCATTCTTGAGACGGCATTATACGGTCGTCAAGCTCGAACATAACATATTCGCGGATATATTAACATTTTCGCGGATATATCGACATTTTCGCGGATATATCAAAATTTCCGCGGATATATTCAACATATTCGCGGATATATCAAAATTTCCGCGGATATATTCAACAATTTCGTGGACATGCCAAAATTTTCGCGGATATACCAACCTTACCCGGATATTGAAGCCGCGCATCAACATTTGCTGCAGCATGAAGTAAAAGTCGAGTCCATTCAAATAGATGGCGATGTTAAGTGGTTTAAGTTTGAGGATTTAGAAGGCAATCGGTTAGAAGTCTGCTAGATTAAATAATCTATGGCTACTTCAATATTAAAAGAACAGTCCCCCAGCTAAAGCTGAAAGGACTGTTCCACTTAATTATTAGCCCCGTAACTAATGAGGTTTGTAAAGATTCTATATCCACCAGGTACTTGGCCTTGAATTTGACGATAGAATACCAGGTTTGTATAAAGGTATGTTCCTTCGCCATACTCTGCCATTAGAATACCTCCATTAAATGGCGCCTCATTAGGATCCCCCATACTCACAAAGGTTTCATATCGGCTATCCCACTGCATAGGATAATACAATCCTCGTTCCTGTACCCAATTGTCCCAGTCACTATCTGTAATTTTATTCGGATAGTTAAATAGGGGAGAATCCGGCTGTAACAATGTCACTTTTGCGTTCTCATCTGTTACTCTCCAACGAATTGATGGGTTTCCAATTGTTAATGGATATGGAGCCGTAGTGGCTGCGTTCCATCCATCATTTGGTTTGTGGTATTGTACAACTAGGTGTCCTCCGTTTTCAACATATTGATGTAGGCGGGCATTGTTCGCCACTAGATCGCTGCGAGACAAATAGGCACGTATACCAACAACGATCGTATCAAATTGACTTAAATCAGCTGTAGCTAAATCTGACTCAACTAGTTTCGTAATGTCCATCCCTGTATTGGATAGATAATCTGCTACTTTATCAAATCCACTGTCAATGTATCCCACTTTAAGATTATCGTGCTTTAACAATTCGAACGCTACACCATTTATCTGAGAAGGATGCTGGTAATAGAATTTCCCTATGTGATCATATTGGATCTCTTGAATGGTTGAGTCAAAGTCTCTCTCATTAACCTTGGCGGTAGCTGCAATGTTAAAGTCACCGCCTTGAATGTTGTCAGGTGGTGTTAGCACAAAGCTCACATCTTTCTCCTGTAAATGGTTTTCAAAATTCACTGAAGCCGTTCTTGGTGCAACATTCCATCCCTCTGGTATATTTAGTGACACAGCAGATTTGGTTTTACCTTGTCGATAGTTTTTAAGCTTGACGGTAACCGGAATCTCCTTTTGGACGTTGGCGGTATTCACAACAATATCTTCAGGCGCTAATGTTATACCGACATCAGGCAGGACCGCCACTGTGCCGTCCAAGTCTATTATTTGGCTAGTCTTTGTACCTGAACGTTCGAATTCTACAGTTGCTTGAATGACCGGTTCATTGTAAGCATGATAATATTCAGCTTTCGTTGAGACTTCCACTTCGTAAGTTATGGTTGCTGATTGACCTGGAGCAAGTTTTTTCACCCGATCATTAGTGGAAGCCTTCCAGCCTTTTGGAATGGCTAATTGAATAGCAGCCTTATCAAGTTTTTGTGCGCCTTTATTAACGAGGGTAACTGTGACAGTGGTTTTCTGTCCTTTTGTAAGTACATTGCTTGCGGCGGCAGCTTTAACTTCTAAGTTTGATGAAATAAAGCTTAAGTCATTTAATTGTTCCTCTTTTAAGGAAATCTTATGAAGTAGATCCGATCTTAGTTGTGGATTCAGCTTTGCTTTTTCGGTTGCCTTCTTCAATTTGCCCACATTTGTTATAGCGTCTTGGGTTCTTTTGAAAATGGTTTCATTATTAGGATAGGAAGCAACAATTGAATCTAACTCATTTTGGATTTTTGCAAACTGAACCTTTAAGGAATGCTCCTTTTTGGGGAGCACTTGGGCCCATTCGTTAAAGTCGTATGGTATTCCAGCGAAAAGGTCATAACTATTTTTCGTATTGACAGCACTATCGAGTAACTCCAGGTGAATTTGTCGTGGAGCAGCAGGGATATCATTACCCATTCCCTGGCTTTTATGCATATATCGGGATTCCTCGCCGAGCTGTGGATAAGTCATCTTATATATTGGGTCGTACATCCCTATCTCGATGGAGGTAGTGGCTGTTTCTTTTGATTCTGCAGGAAGAAAGATTTTTTTGACTTGCCAGACGGAAAGTCCTTCTTTTAATTGTTGTGGATAAACATTTGGATCCCCCGCATCCTTAAAGGCTCTTTCACTTAATATTTCCATTGCACGATGGTGCCCGTGCTGAGTGTGATCGTTTCTAAATGACGGCATAAGAATATCAGGCTGGTAGCTACGAATAAAACGAATCAAACGTTCATAAGTAAGGTCTTCTCCCCATTTTTCCAATGTTTCTTCAGGCGTCTTTGAGAAACCGAAGTCGTAAATTGGATCTGAGGTGGTTTCACTTAAATGATAAGCTTTTACACCAGTGATTTTAGCTGCTTCAATCATTTCCCTTGACCGAATAATACCGAGTCCGTTGTCCAATTCATTACCAATCTCATTTTGCCCACCTTCACCGCGGTTGGCGATAAGACTGGCAGTTTTTACACCAAGTCCTCGCGATAAATATGCCAGAAAGTCACTTCGCTCATCATCAGGATGGGCTCCAGTATTTAAGAACGTAACAGTAGTTTCTAGAGGTTTTAAAGCATTCCATAAATCAACATCCGGTTCCTTAGGCTCAGCAGCACTTCCGCCAATGGGTATTAGCGAAATGATTAATAGGAAAGACAGTAATCCAATAAAATACTTTTTCATTTTGTAACCCCTTTCATTTTTTTGAACTCTTCTATAACCCAACTCTCCTTTCGTTAAAGATGAGCAGTATGTTAGTTAATTTACCTAACTAACAGCTTAAACAACTCTCTATTTATCAATATCATATAAAAATATAAAAGTAAATATCTCTCTATTCAGAAAATTCAATATAGTTATTTAAGCCTGGTTGACATATATAATCAAATTTTTCATAAAATTTAAAATATATAGTTGTAAACGCTTTCTTGTTAAGTTATTATTTAGTTAATTAGTAAAACTTACTAACCAAAAAATTTAAGGCCGTGATGGAATGACTTTAAATGGAACACCAGCACAAATGAAATCAGTTAATAAAAAAAGGGTGCTTCAATGCATCCAAGAGAATTTTCCAATATCGAGAGCTGAAATTGCCGTGAAGGTAGGAATCAGTAAACCGACTGTTTCTTTATTAGTTGATGAATTACTACAGGAAAAATGGATACTCGAAAAAGGTACTGGTGAAGCCTCGTCGCAAGGAGGAAGGCGGCCGATTCAGCTTCATTTCAATGAGCGGGCAGCATATATAGTTGGAACCGATATTGGCGGCACAAAAGTAAAAACCGTCATTTGTGATTTATTCGGAAATATAATATGTACTCGTAGCTTTAAAACCAGCCAATATTTACAATCCGGTTTACTAAATCAAATTTCAAAAGATATTGAATATATGATTCAAAAGAGTAATATTGATAGTCAAAAAATATTGGGTATGGGTGCAGGTGTACCGGGAATAACGGAACAAACAAGTGGAGTTGTGATTGAGGCACCAAGCTTAAACTGGGTTCGCTATCCTTTTATCAAGGAAGCAAAACGCATTTTTCCTTTTCAGGTATACGTTGATAATGATGTTAATGTGGCTGCACTAGGAGAACAGTGGCTTGGAAATGCCAAGAATAAAGAAAATGTACTGTTTATCGCTGTTGGAACGGGAATTGGAAGCGGCATTATTATTCATAATCAACTGTACCGCGGTTTTTCAAGCGCTGCCGGTGAGTTGGGATATATGGTAACAGATAAAAATGATATGAAAAATGCATTTCAGCCTATTTTCCATCGATATGGATACCTGGAAAGTGTTGCTGGGGGAAAAGCAATTGGTGACAGGCTTACAAAATTAATACAACAGCAACCAAAGCACCCACTTTATGAACGAGCAAATGGAGAAGAGCTCCCAGGTGAAATGGCTTTTGCATTAGCAAGGGAAGGAGATAAGACTGCAATTGATGTCATCGAAGAGGCAGTTGAACATTTAGCCTATGGAATTATCAATGCTGCGTGTTTATTGAATCCAGAAGTGATTATTTTGGGAGGTGGTGTTTTAAAATCTTCTGAACTTATTTTACCTAGTTTACTAGAAATAGTGAACCAGTATCTGCCAAGTTCAGTAGAATTAAAAATCTCACAATTACAGGAAAACGCAGGGGTTTTAGGAGCAGTTTCATTATTCTTACGGGAGCATGAGAGTATTATAAAACTTAGGTAACTAGGGGGAAATTTAATGAAAAAGAAAAAGGTGTCCATCCTAACCACATTAACGATTGCTGCTGCTTTGTTGCTTTCAGCATGTGGCGGCACGGAGGAAAGCTCAAATACTACTGATAAATCAAACAAGCCGGAAGAAAAGACAGAAGAAAAGCTTGAAGAAAAAATCGTAGTTTATTCTCCACATGGCAAGGACATATTGTCAGAGTTTGAAACACAATTTGAAGCAGAATACGATGTCGACGTTGAATGGCTGGATATGGGTTCACAAGAAGTACTCGACCGTATCCGTTCGGAAAAGAATAACCCACAGGCAGATGTTTGGTGGGGAGCCCCTTCCACAAACTTTGACCAGGCTAAGGATGAAGGATTATTAAGCCCGTATGAACCATCATATGCAGGCAACCTTGATGACGGTTTTCATGACCCAGATTGGAATTGGTCGGGTACGAGTCAAACACCGGAAGTTATTATGTACAACAGCAAAGAACTGACAAAAGAGGAAGCCCCAAAGGATTGGGATGAATTGTTGGATCCAAAATGGAAGGATGAAATCATCATCCGTTATCCCCTGGCTTCGGGAACAATGAGAACAATCTTTTCTGCAATGATTTATCGTGATTTCAAGGATTCAAATGATCCTTCAAAAGGATATGAGTGGTTAGAGAAACTAGATGCAAATACGAAAGAGTATTCTGCAAATCCTGAAATGATGTACAACAAGGTGGCTAAAGGGGAAGGCAGCATTTCAGTATGGGCTATGCCTGATGTAGTAATGCTGAAGGAAAACAAAAACTATCCATTTGAATTTATTATACCTGAGAGTGGAACCCCAGTTCTGACAGAAGGAATCGCAATCGTAAATGGTGCGCCACATCCAAAAGCAGCCGAAGCCTTCTATGAATTTGTCAATTCACCTGAGGCTGCTAAGCTATTAGCAGAAAAATATTACCGAATCCCAACCAGAAGTGATGTAACAGACCTGCCTGAATGGATCACCGAAACCGAGATTAAGAGCATGGAGATTGACTGGAAAGTCTTCCAGGAACAAAGTGACGGTTGGATGAAGCACTGGGATGAAAATATTAAAAGCGGTGAGAAAGAAATTAAAGAATAGGGAAGTGTAGTTGGTATGGCGTCAATAAAGATTGATAATGTCCAAAAAGCCTTCGGTAACGTAATCGCAGTAGATCATTTAAACTTGGAAATCAAAGACGGAGAATTCTTTACCTTTCTGGGACCGAGTGGATGTGGAAAAACGACAACTCTTCGTATGATTGCTGGGTTTTACTATCCGACTAAGGGCGTTGTAAGATTTGGAGATAAAGATATGACGCGTGTACCTCCAGAAAAAAGAAATACGGGCATGGTTTTTCAAAACTATGCCCTTTTTCCTCACATGACGGTTTTCGAAAATGTCGCCTTCGGGTTAAAGGTTAGAAAAGTTTCAGGAAATGATCTTAGAACCCGGGTAAATGATGTGCTTCATAAGGTAAAGCTTGAAAAATATGCAGAACGTCAAGTGAGTCAGCTAAGTGGAGGTCAACAACAACGTGTCGCACTTGCCAGGGCATTAGTTATAGAGCCCGAAATTTTGCTCCTTGATGAACCGTTGAGCAACTTGGATGCTAAACTGCGTGATGAGATGCGAAGCGAAATTTTGCGTCTTCAGCAGGAATATAAGATTACTACGATATATGTCACTCATGATCAGGCTGAAGCCCTTTCAATGAGTGACAGGATTGCTGTCTTTAATTTTGGCGTATGTCACCAAGTTGGCACTCCATCTGAAATATATAATGAACCTGCTAACGATTTTGTTGCTGGTTTTATAGGAGAGATAAACCTTTTACCTGTTGAAGTTGAGGACTTCAATGAAGAAAAGGTTGAGGTTACAGCCCAGATCGGCCCTCAAAAGAAAAAAATAGTGGTACATAATCATCCATTTAATTTTAATCAAGAGAATCAAGGCAAGAGTGCCCTTTCGATTCGACCCGAAGCCATTAAAATTCATGAAAATCCGGTGGAAGGGTCAAACGTTTTAAAAGGGAGTATAAAAGATGTAGATTTCTTTGGCTCCTTAATAAATGTTCGCATTAGTATTGATGGTATCTTTTTGCAGGCGAATTTATTAAATAACATCAAGTTGGAGAATTTAAGAGAAGGAAAAGAGATATGGGTCGAACTCCCTGAAGATCAAATTCGCATTATACCAGTAGTGAGTGGTGAGGAAACATGATAAAAAATCGCGATACAAGACTTACTCTACTACTTCTGGTTCCTGTTCTCTTGGTATTGGTTGCGTACGTTCTATATCCCTCATTAAGGACTTTGCTAGAAAGCTTTAATAATGAATCAGGTGTGAATCTTCGAAACTATCAAGATTTCTTCACCCAGGAATCGAAAACGAATTTAGAAGCCTTATGGAATTCTGTTTATATTTCACTTCTAAGTGTAATTGTCAGCGCCCTTGTTGGAATTCCTTTAGCTTTCATTTTCAATCGATACGAATTTCCTGGAAGAAGTTTTTTCTCGACTGTCGCTATCATGCCAATCGTCCTTCCTTCACTGGTAGGGGTTATGGCTTTTATGTTTTTGTACGGAGAAACTGGCCTCATTCCAAATGCAATAAAGGACTTGCTTGGATTGGAGGAAGTGCCATTTAAAATTGGCGGTGTATCCGGAATTCTCGTTGTACACGCTTATACAATGTATGTTTATTTTTATATGATGGTGGCCTCAGCAATTAATAAAATCGATCCATCACTAGAGGAAGCCGCTTATAATTTAGGTGCGAGCAGAACCAGGGTTTTCTGGAAAGTAACATTTCCTTTACTGACGCCTGCTATTGTTGGCGCAAGCCTTTTAGTTTTTATGATATCGATGGCTTCTTTTAGTGCACCGTTTCTTCTAGCAGGCGGCTATCGCGTTTTGAGCCTGCAAATTTATTTTTCGAAAATTAATGGAGACATGGAGGTGGCTGCAACTCAGTCTGTCATTTTATCCATTGTTTCTATCGGGTTTTTATTGTTTATGCGCTGGTATCAAAATCGCAAAGACTATCGGATGGCTTCAAAAGGAATTGGAGCCCACCGGAGTGAAGTGAATAATCCAGTCTTGAAATGGATGTTGGTCTTCTCAGGCATTATTGGAGTCGTCATTTTACTGCTCCCTCATTTTACAATTCTCTTGTTGTCTTTAGTACCAGATGGAACATGGACTTGGCAAACCTATCCATCCGTATTTAATTTTGAAAACTACCATTTACTGTTCCAAGACCCGGAAATATTTAAACCTTTAAAGAACAGTTTATTATTGTCATTTATAGCAACCGCGGGAAATTTAATATTCGGTGTCTTAACATCATATGTGCTTGTCAAACGGAAGTTCATTGGGAAGAGCTTTGTCGACATACTGGTAATGATTCCTTGGGCTTTACCTGCAACCGTTATAGGGATGAATCTCATCTTTGCCTTTAACGAACCAAACGTATTCTCATTCGGAAATATTCTTGTCGGGACGTTTTGGATCCTGCCGTTGGCCTATTTTATCCGTCACATTCCGCTAGTAGTCCGATCTACAAATGCTGTACTGGAACAACTGGATGACTCAATTGAAGAAGCATCAAGAAGCCTTGGTGCAAAGTGGTTTTATACGTTTAGAAAGGTTATCCTTCCTATCATCATGCCGGGTGTTTTAGCTGGAACATTGCTGGCATTTGTCGAATCTGTCGGAGAATTCCCGACTTCTGTGCTTTTATACACTATCTCCAATCGGCCAATTTCGATTGAGATAATGAATCAATTGAGAATGTTTAATATGGGCCAGGCTGCTGCCTATGGAATGATCCAAATTGGTCTAATTGCATTAGTTCTTTTTATTTCAAATAAGTTTTTCGGTGTGAAAGCCGAACAATCCTTGTCTTAAATCGGAGCTGAAAACTATGAGCAAGCTACATGAGTTTATTAAGAATGAAGGAGAATCATTTCCTGGAAAAACGTATGCAGAAGAATTGTTAATGCCCGTTTTTAATGATCAGAGGGATTACCTATTCCATGTCATGTTTGATATTCATCGTGCCCACGTTATTATGCTGGCAGAGCAACAGATCATTCGAGAAGATGAAGCGAAAATTATGCTAGCGGGCATCAATAAAGTTGCTAAAACGGATATGAAGCTTTTATTCTATCAGCCCCAATTTGAAGATTTATTTTTCATGATGGAAGCCAAAATAGGTGAAGAAATTGGAGACGAATTAGCAGGTAAGATTCACATTGGACGCAGCCGCAATGATATGGGGATTGCCATGTACCGCTTAGTGCTGAGGGGGCATCTATTACAACTTCTTGGCAATTCTTTTCAATTAAGTGATGCACTCTTGGAAAAGGCAGAATGCCATAAAGAAACATATATAACCGGCTATACGCACACGCAGCCTGCACAGCCAACAACATTGGCACATTATTTCCTTGCGATTTATGATGTTTTGCAAAGAGACGTAAAACGTTTGTGGTCAGCCTATGAAACAGTTAATCAATCTTCACTCGGAGCGGCGGCACTTACCACTACTGGTTTTCCAATTAGCCGCGACCGGACATGTGACCTGTTAGGCTTTGACAAAGTGATCGAAAACTCGTATGACTCCATTGCAGGTGCCGATTATCTTTTGGAAACATCATCGGCTTTGATGACATGCATGATCAATACAGGAAGATGGATACAGGATTTTCTCCAGCATGTGACAAGAGAATTTGCGACTTTTTATGTAGCAGATCCTTATGTCCAATGCAGCAGTATCATGCCGCAGAAAAGAAATCCAGTTTCAATTGAACATTCTCGCTCTATTGCTAGCAGTGCATTTGGGGATGCGCTTGCGGCACTAAACATGGTTCATAACACGCCCTTTGGTGACATTGTTGATACAGAGGATGACTTGCAGCCCCATCTCTACAGGGCATTTAACAATGCAAATCGAGTAATGAAACTAATGAATGCTGTGATCGTCACTTTAAAGGTTAATGATGAACATTCAAAAAATATGGCTAAAAAATCGAGTATTACAATTACCGAGCTAGCGGATACATTATCAAGAGATTATGGGATTTCATTCAGAAAAGCTCATTCTATTGCCAGTTATATATCTAAGAAGACAATAAGTGAGCAAAAAGAATTGTATGATTGGAATATTCAAGACATAAACATCATGATCCAAGAATTTAAAGATGTGACATTAACTGAAGAAGAGTGGAAAAGGATTATTTCTCCAGAGTATTTCGTTGAGATTAGAAGCATAAAAGGTGGACCAAGCCCTAAAGAGGTTACGAGGATGATTAATGAAAGAAAGAATACTCTCAGGTGCCAACTTGATGAGTATCATCAAACTGTAGAGAAACTTAATCAAAAAAGAAACATATTATTAGATTTCTCTTTTTGAATCATGAGCGACTGAAATTTCAGGATTCGGAGGGCAATGGTTTGAAGTTTGTCATTTTAAAGAATAAGAATGGCACGAAACGAGATGTTCATGGCGAATGTTCTTGAGTATCTGCGGTATTAGGATAGTATAGGAAACTTGCTGTCAGCAGATAATATGGGAGATTTCACATTACAAGGAGGAAGCCCATGACACAAGAGAACAGCAGGCCTGAAAGCGCTCTAAACAGAGAAAATGATGATATGGATGGTGGACCAATAGGGGGTCGTTTAAATAGTGATGACTCATATAGCGACACTGGCTTAAACAATGCACGTTTAACTCGTAAAGCAGTAAAGAAAGGAAAAAATTCAGATCGGTAAAAAAGAGTATCATTTTTTCGATACTCTTTCTGACATGAAAATGTTAGTTTTCAAGCCTACTGTTGTCGATTTGCTATGATGTCAATAGTCTTTTGTAGTGCGTATGTACACAATCAATATATCCTCTTTTGAATGAACTCAGTGTTTTAGATGTGTGGAAAGCCAACGTACAAGATAATTAAGCAATCACCGTCGGGAGAACGGGTAGAACCCGCTAAAAAACTGGTGGATACACTGGTGTTCGCAGGAATCCCCCACTTCAAATTTTCGTTAGAAAAATAAGTGGTGGGTAGTTCAATTGTGGTTGAATAAAAACAATGAACAAAATAACAGGAACATCGCGATTATTTTTTTTGTATCGATCGGAATAGGTTTGCCCCCAAACCATCCAAAGTGATCAATAAGCACGCCGAAGATCAGTTGTCCTGCAATCACTGCAACTAACGCTGGTGCAACACCGATATTAGGAACAGCGAAAATCATTACACTGACATAAAACGCCCCCAATAAACCTCCAAACAACTGCCATTTGGGCACAGAAAAAACGGCACCAAGATTTCCTTTTCCAAAAAATAGAAGAAGAAAGAACAGAGCCAGAGTGCCGATTACAAACGAGATAAAAGCTCCCTCTAAAGCACCTGCCTTTTTCCCTAATCCACCATTGATCTGTGCCTGAAAAGCGACCGCCACCCCTCCAATAAATGATAGCACCGGAAAAATCCATTTCATGTTTTTCTCTCCCTTTGACCTTTGATTCTAATCCGCTAAAATAATACCCAAAGATCGAAGGTTTTTGACCTTTATCGTTTGGGTATTTTAATTGTTTAAAAAAGCATATTCTCATCATACACTAATTTCCCCTTTCATATCACTAACATGTATTAAGAGTCAATTGAGCAGGAACCTCATGTGAGATTGTAAGGTGGGGTCTTTCACATCCAGCAGATACAGAGGGTACAATTATTGAATTTTGTGATTATCCAGGACAAAACTAATTGAAGCTCAACTTCATGTAATAGTTTTCCCCATAACGCATATGATTGAATATCTGTTTGTTATGGGGGGATTTTTCAAGAATGATAACAGGAGAAATGCTGGTCAAATATTATGAGCTTAATAAAAAGAAAAAAGAAATTGAATTGGAAATGAATCAATTAAAGGATACATTTCATCACTACTTTGATGACCAGGTTGGATCCAATGATAAAGGTGAAATTACAATAGATGGCTACAAACTCCAAAGGCAAATACGAAAAACAGAGAAATTTAATGAAGAAGAAACAGTAAAAAGGCTAGAGGAATTACAAATGACCGATCTCATTAAAGTAGTAAAAAAACCGGATGATATAAAGATTAAGTCCGCGATTAACCTCGGACTTATAAAAACAGAGGATTTCGAAGGTTGTATCTTATCGACTACTTCACCGGCGATCACTGTAAAACCGGTGACTCCGAGATAGAGAGAAACAGAAATAGAATTTAAACTGGAATATCTACGTCACATGAGAATATAGATTTTTGGCCTGAATACTTAGCAGAAATAATGATGATTGGCACGTGTCAGCTGCTTTAATTTAGATTCGTTATCCTTAGGCCTGAATACTTAGCAGAAATAATGATGATTGGCACCCAGGAGAGAAGAAGATATTAGATTTTCGCGATATGGCCTGAATATTTAGCAGAAATAATGATGAGTTTGCACGGAATATAACCCGAATTATCTTTCTCTCTTATAAACGCCTGAATACTTAGCAGAAATGCTCCCAATTTTCAAAAACAATCATAAACTATGCAATATTTAAATACCATTGGTCCAGATTCAAACACAGCACGAGGAATTGAAGAACACTTTACAGATAAGATAGGCGCTTCACACATCATACGATGGTCTATATATTTTAGTAGAATTACACATAGAATAGTAGATATCTATAGTTTATTAGTGTAAAGTATAGTAAAGTAGGGTAAATAATTACCAGTAGTCAGGTTAAATATTTCTATTCTTGGACAGGCTTACATATATATGAAAGTATATGGGGAGGTGTCCAATGAAGAAGAAGGGTGATGACGAAAAAATGAACACAACAGCTATCAGAAAAATTCAAAAAACTGAACGTAAGAAGAAGGTCCAAGCAAGTTTTGCAAAAGCAGTTGCACGCAATGGCAAAGCTTTGGAGAGACTAAGTAAGAATTAATGCACATTGAGTATCTTAATGTGGAAGATGTAGAAGAGCTACACGATTTAGCACTTGCTGAATATGGTGGTTTGCCAGGAAGGGAAAAGAATAAACTTGAAGGGATTCTAGGAATACCATATGCAGGCTATGGAGATTTTGAAAAATACCCGTCAATCGTGGAAAAAGCAGCAGTATATTTATATTACCTGGCTAGTGGTCATGGTTTTATAGATGGTAATAAGCGAACTGCTTACTTATCAGTATTTACCTTCTTAGATTGGAACGGCTATGATTTAATCGTTCCCGATGATGAAGTTTATAGATTTATTATGCTTATAGCATGTGACAAAACTAGACCGCCCTATAATGACGCGGTGCATTGGATTGAAAAATATATGATTAAACAAGCTGAGGACTAGTCACTTCCGTAAACCTATCGGAGGTGGCTATTTTATTTTCTTCAATGTTACTTTGTAGATCAACAACCGAAAGTTATATCCTATTTCTGAAATAAATAGAACACAAGAAGACGCTGAAACTGATGTCATGATATCGGTGAACGATAGGGAATTTGACAGGGGGATAAGATAGTCGATTCTCATCAATCTGTATGCAACCGCATTTCTTTCGCGCTTCTTTTCAACTACAAAACTTTATATAAGATTGTACACAAAAAAGGTTTTGTGTAGCAAAAGATAGAATAGTTGTACTGAATGCATCGAACGACTATTATTGTTTCGTATGAAACTTATCAATCAGTAGGAACGTATCAGTATTTGAAGAGAAAGGAGTGATTTTTCTGCATGTGTAGTTAATAAAAGATTTAAATTAATTAAGGTAACTGTGAGTTTTACCTGATGTTGATAAAATGAATGTGAGTTAACGCACGCATCTCGGTGATTTAGACCGATTGATGACCATGAACCTTGTTTACGATCGTTGTGTTTTGTCAGCATCTAAGGTTCAAATAAAAACTGGAGGAATACATATGAATAACCATGAAATCGATTTTAAAATCTACGGCGACGACATGCAGTTCGTTGAAGTGGAGCTGGATCCAGGCGAAACAGTAATCGCGGAAGCGGGAAGCTTAATGATGATGGAAGACCAAATTCACATGGAAACGATTTTTGGGGATGCTTCCGGCGGGGGCGGTGGAATCATGGGGAAGTTGTTCGGTGCAGGGAAACGGTTGCTGACCGGTGAAAGCTTATTCATGACCACATTTACTAATCAAGGCCAAGGAAAAAAACATGTGTCCTTTGCGTCCCCTTATCCAGGAAAAATTGTGCCAATGGATTTAAGCCAGATGGATGGCAAGATTATTTGTCAAAAAGATGCCTTCCTGGCTGCAGCTAAGGGTGTTTCTGTCGGCATCGAATTCCAGCGGAAAATTGGAGCAGGATTCTTTGGCGGAGAGGGCTTCATCATGCAAAAGCTTGAGGGAGACGGTATGGCTTTTGTACACGCTGGCGGAACGATACATAAAAAAGAGCTGTCTCCTGGTGAGGTACTTCGTGTAGATACAGGCTGTTTGGTTGCCATGACAAGCAATGTGGATTATAACATTGAAATGGTGAAAGGGGTCAAAACTGCCTTGTTTGGGGGGGAAGGCCTTTTCTTCGCAACATTGAGAGGTCCCGGTACTGTATGGATCCAATCACTTCCATTCAGCCGGCTGGCCAGCCGTGTCTTTGCTGCCGCGCCCGGAGGCGGCGGCTCCAAAGATGAAGGAAGTGTTCTGGGCGGAGTGTTCAGGATGTTGGATGGGGATTGATTCCCAGCGTTCGATCCTGTTTTTCAATAAAGTCAAAAATGTAAAAAATAATCTATGACAACGATAAAACCCTAAATGCCAGCTGTTGAGTCGGATTTAGGGTTTTATCTTCGTTTATCCTACATCATCGTCCTAAACAATAGGAATAGCCCAATGATGGGGTTTGATGGTTTCTGACCATCGCATTAACATCGGAAAAGATGTTGCCGGATCTTCGTTTTAGTACCTCATATTAAATTTGTTGTGATGGAGACATACTCAAATTAAAACAACTTCATCTGTTCTGTGTGATTTGACTTCTCCCCAATTATATACCCCATGCTCTTATATCCGACTAACCGTTTATCAAACATACTTTTTAAAATGGGAATTTTAAGATCGACATAATCATACACTCTAACTTCTTGTTTATCGGCATGTAAACGATGTAAACGACCGACGTATTGCTGTAGTGTTCCTTTCCATGAAATCGGCATTGCCAAGAACAAAGTATCCAGACGGCTATCATCAAATCCCTCGCCAATATATTTCCCAGTTGCGATAACCAGCCGTTCATCACTAGCAGGAATGCTCGCCAATCTTTCCAGTTCTATTTTTTGCTCCTTTTTACTCATGTTGCCTGAAAGGACAATAATATTTTTTGCAAAACCAGTAAACTTTTGTTTAAGATTTTCAAGGTGTTCGATTCTTTCGGTTAATATAATAGGGGAACGGCCATCCTCTAATTCTTTTAAGACATCATCAAACAATAGATCATTTCGATTATTATCATTTAAAATCTTATTATATAGCTCTTGCATCTTCGTTTGCTGACATTCTAAATTTGTATACCTTGGAATTAGCCTGTGAAGAAACGGTCGGACTTTTGCCTGCGATTTTGCATCAGTTTTGTAGCGAATCGGGCCACATTGCATAAATAAGATAGGATGCAAACCGTCCTTTCGATTTGGTGTTGCAGTCAAGCCATGGACATAATTGGCTCTAATTTGTTTGAGACCTTTTCAAAGCTAAATGCAGAAATATGATGGCATTCATCCACGATAATTTGTCCGTACTGAGTTACAAAAGATTTTAACTGACCTTCTGCAACTAAACTTTGAATAGTAGCTACATCAATGTTTCCTGTCGTGTTATTTTTGCCGCCGCCAAACCGGCCAATTTCTTTCGAAGGTATATTAAAAAAAGCAGAGAGCTGCTGAACCCATTGCTCCATCAGGTGGGTTCTATGAACAATAACTAGCGTATTCGTTTTTCGTTCTGCAATAAGGGCAGCTGCAGTTACAGTTTTCCCGAAACCTGTTGTTGCTGCTAAAATACCGTTTTCGTGATTAAGTAAAGCTGTGACAGCCTGCTGTTGCTGTGAGGATAAAGTTCCATGAAAAGAAACGTTAATATCTTCTCCTTTATACTGCATATTTTTTATTTCAACTTCAATTGATGATTCCTTTAATAGCATTAATAATTCTTCCAAACAACCACGCGGCAAGATTAAATGATCTTGATCTTCCGAGGAACAGTTGATAATCCGGGGAATTCCATGAGTAGACATTCTTTTCGCTTGTGCTTTATAAAATTCAGGGTTCTTAAACGAGGCCAATTCAACCATTTTCGTCATAAGTGAAGAGGTTAGTCCGGACTTATTTATCAAAATCCCATTCTTTAACGTAACAGTAACGTTTGAAGGAAGATTGCCGGTAGAGATTTGTTCTTTCAATGAATGGCTGTGACCAATTTCGAGAATGCTCTCAATCTCTTTTCTTGATAATTGTTTCACCGAAGATAAATAAATCCATTGATCTGGATAAGGAGTAAATGCTTCATCGACAAATAAACTATTGCCGTTTTTCGCCGCATGATATTGCATCGGTAGCGCAATTAAGTTGCCGAATCCTCCGTTTGGCAGGGTATCCTGGTTGGGGAACATTCGATCATAAGAATCAATGCCAATTTCATGGCGCATTTCACGTGTTTTTGATAGTAACTTCATTCCGAGTTTTCTCGCTACAGCGGAGGATATGTTTTCCGAAAAGAAAATCCATACATGAGCGCCATTCCCAGAGCGGGAGCGCTCTATATGAGAAGGAACATTTAAAGTTGTACAAACCTTAACAAAAGCTAAAACATCTTCCTGCCAGTTTTGTTTGTCAAAGTCGATGGCTAAAAATGAACATGTTTCATCCTTTTGCATTGGGTATAAACCGACAGTCAATTTTCCTTTTAAATGATTGGCGATCTCCTGATCTGTTAATGGCAGCAGGGTTCGATGCTTGCAATCCTTGCATTTAATGTGTGGCTTTTTGCAAATCGGATCTTTCCATTCATGGGCACATGCAGGAGTATACCCAGATTTTCCGCCGGTTGATTCCCATCTCAGTGCATAAACATCCGTTCTTCCTTGAAATAAACTTCTATACAGTTTAATTTTATCTTCAGCATAGGAGTTTTTTGTAACGATTGTACTATTATTTGCTGTGTGTTCATTTGGTTCTGAAGTTTGCATCATTTTTGAGAGCAATTTCTTTAAATAAGCATTTTCTTTTCGTAGCTTTTCACATTCCTCTAAAACTTGCTGCAGCTGTATATTTCCATTCATTGAGATCCCTCTTATTGGCTGATTGATAATTTCATTTTAATGGATATCGTTAAGATAATACAAATACACATATTGGCTTATGGTAGCTTTGAAACATATTATAAATTGAAGATTTAACGTTAATGTTATAGCGTTGTTGTTTTACCACTTAATTTAATTGTTTCCTTGTTAGTACAATCATCAATAATGGAGTTACTGAGTTAGAGAATCTGTACAAGCAGACAAAAAATAACCCGGGTCAAATAACCCGGTTTATTTGTCTTTATTTCTTTATGTGCTGATTCACTATCGCTTGTGCGGCTTCGGCGGCCTTTCCAGGGCTTTCGCCGCCAAGGACAGCTTGGATGGAGCTGAGGACAGCTTTTTCGACGTTTTCGTCAGGGATTAAATAACGGGGTTGGAACCTTGTTTTTTTGGTAGTCCAATCCACGATATTGTTTAAGTCTTCAGATTCATAGCTTACGTCTTTAACCGTAACGTGTTGGCTTGTTTGATTTGCGTAAGCTGATGCATTTTCAGGCCGGCTTAGAAATTCGATGAACTTTTTCGCTTCTTCTTTTTTCCTGGAGTTCTTGTTCACTCCCAATAAGAAGGTTGTCGTATGGATTCCTTCATATTTTGCTTTATCTTCTGGAACCGTAATCGGGGCTAGCAGCCCGAGCTTGATATCCGGGTTCAGATTCCTGATGCTTGCGATTGCATAGGAGCCCGTTGCCAGCATTGCTGCTTTTTCCTGTGCGACAAGAGCGATCGCAGCGTCATGTTTTGTCCCTAACGAATCCTTTTGAATATATTCTTTATCGGCAAGCTCTTTGAATTGTTCAAGGGTTTTGATCCACCATTCCTCGGTAAGTTTCGCCTTACCGCTCATCAGTTTATCGAAAATTTTTTCATCCGGGGCATTATTCATCATCATGCTGTTCATGAATTGGCCCGATCCGATATCAGCACCCGGAAAAGCAATCGGGATATAGCCATTATCTTTAAGCGTCTGGCAGAGCTTAAGGAAACCTTCCCAGTCTTTTGCTGGCTCCAAACCAAGTTCTTCAAATAAAGTTTGGTTATAAACAGGCTGGTTGAAAACCAGCTGTAAAGGCACAGCAAGCTGTTTTCCTTCAACATTGCCAATCTCAATTAACTTTGGATCAAAGTTATCCAGGAACTTTTCACCGCTTAAATCTTCATAGAAACCTAATTTCTTTAATGATTGCAATTGATAACCCGGATTTGATGCAAAAACATCCCCAGTCGATCCGTCCCGCAGCACGGTTTGGACAGGATATTGCTCCGAAGGGTAGATCGCCATTTCAACCTTAATTCCCGTTTCTTCCGTGAACTTTTTAATTAACTCTTCAAAAGCGTCCTTATCTTCGCCGCGCCAATGCATGAAACTGATTGTTTTTGATTTGCTGTCTGCCCCGGTCTCTTTCGAAGAACAACCGGCGAGAACACCCGAAACCGTCAATAGCACAGCAATCAACAAACTACCTATCTTCTTCAATGAATCTCCCCCTTGAAATATGTATAAAAACTCGTTGTATAACAATTAGCCGAAAAACCGACATATAAAACCTTTTTCTATCTTTTTTTAATGTTTAGCTTCTGTTAAGCGGTATGTTGGCGTCCAGCATGTTTTCCAAGTAGAAAAACAGGGTAGTAAGAGAGTTAGCAAGCAATCAAACTGTGTCAATTGATATCGATTTTAGGAAGAAGGAGTGGGAAAAAGCTTAAACGGAGTTTAAAAAGAGAGAAGTTTGTTTTTAGGGGAGTGTTCTGATGAAATTTAAACAGTACAAAGCGCTTTACTTTTTCATTCTGCCGGGGTTGGCCTTGTATTTAACCTTTTTTGTCTATCCCACTTTCAGCGCCTTATTTTATTCCTTTACAAACTGGGATGGTTTAACGGCTGATTATGACTTCGTTGGATTGGAAAATTATGTAAATATCTTCACAAATGATTCGATATTTGCAAAAGCGTTCGGAAATAACTTGAAGTTTATGCTGTTTGTCGTTATTTTTCAAACCTTATTTTCATTAATCTTTTCCTTATATCTGGTCAGGAATACAAAGACGAATGTTTTCCTGAGAGCCCTTTTCTTTTTCCCGACGATCCTATCGTCGGTTTCCGTTGCTTTTATCTGGGCATTTGTTTACGATCCCAATTTGGGAATTTTAAATACGGTCCTTGAAAGGGCGAATCTGAATTTTCTTTCGCAAAATTGGCTCGGGAATGAAGATTTGGCCATATACTCGATTGCCGTCGTTCAAGTTTGGTTTCATACCGGCCAAATGATTATTCTTTTTGTAGCCGGACTGCAAAACATCCCCGCTGATTTATTTGAAGTAGCCAAAATCGAAGGCGCATCAAGGTGGCAAAGGTTTCGTTTTGTCACATGGCCGATGCTTGCTCCTGCCGCAACGATCGTCATCGCTTATACGACGATCCAGTCCTTTAAAGCCTTTGACCTGATTTATGCGATGACAAGGGGCGGCCCCAATTATGCTACTGAAATCCTTGCGACTCTCATCTATTCAACCGCTTTTAAAGGCTTCCAATTTGGTTATGCATCAGCCGAATCGGTGATTTTCATGATGGTCGTTGCCATCATTACTTATCTGCAGTTCAGGGCTCTCCGTGCCAACAGAATCAATGAATAATTTAAATAAAGAGAACAGAAATGGGGGGTTAGATGAAGATTTTCAAAGGCGGGATGCTCGCCATCTACGCATTGTTAATTATCATTCCGATTGTCTCAATCTTCTTTACTACATTTAAAAGTTCCAAGGAAATGTATGATAATATTTTAGGGCTGCCAAGTTCGTTTACGTTTGACAATTATATTGAGTTGTTTGCCAGCAAAACGATGAGCACTTATTTTATGAACAGCGTCATAGTCACGATTTTCTCAGTGACATTTACCTTGTTTTTCGCAAGCTTGATAGCCTATGCACTGACAAGAATGTCCAACTGGTTCGGAAATTCGATTTTTGCATTGTTTACACTGGGAATGATGGTGCCGGCCCAGGTCAATATGAGTCCTTTATACGATCTCGTTTATAGCCTCGGCCTTACAAATACCCGAATCGGCTTGATTGTTGTCAATACGGCTGTTACCTTGCCGGTCGCTGTATTTATTTTAACAGGCTTCATGAAATCTCTTCCAAGGTCATTATTTGAAGCAAGCATGATGGACGGTGCATCCAATTGGGCTATTTACAGAAGAATCGCGATTCCTCTTTCATTGCCGTCACTGGCTGCTACTTCGATCTTTTTGTTCGTCATGCATTGGAATGACCTTTTTTATCCATTGTTATTCATTACGGAAAACAAGTATAAAACCTTGCCGCTTGCTTTACTGGAATTCCAGGGCGAGTATATAACCAATTATCCAATGCTGTTTACCGGCGTCATCATCGCTTCAGCCCCAATGGTGATCGCATATGTTTTCTTGCAGAGATACTTTATTGCCGGAATGACTGCCGGTTCGGTAAAGGGATAGAACTTCCGGTGGCTGCTTTACTATACACAAGTAGAGCAGCCATTTTTTTTCGGCCAGTTTTTTATGGACAAAAATGGGTATGATAAAAATATTTAAGTTTATCATCCAAGCCGAAATTGGCCATTAATCCAAGCACCGACACAGCAGAGAAGGGGAATCCACATGAAACTAACACAAGAGCAGCGTATCCAATTGCACGGCTTCAATAATTTAACCAAATCATTAAGTTTTAATATGTATGACATTTGCTACACGAAAACAAGGGAAGAACGAGAAGCTTATATTGAGTACATTGATGAACAATACAGCGCTGAGAGATTGACCAAAATTTTAAAAAATGTTGCCGATATTATTGGTGCGCACGTTTTAAATATTGCCAAGCAGGATTATGTTCCGCAGGGGGCAAGTGTCACGATGCTCGTTTCAGAAGGGCCGGTGGTCGAGGTGCCGACTGAATCTTTTGAGGAGTCGCCTGGCCCGCTTCCGGAAACGGTGGTGATGGCATTGGATAAGAGCCATATTACTGTTCACACCTATCCGGAATACCATCCCGATGAAGGAATCAGTACATTCAGGGCCGATATTGATGTCTCGACATGCGGGGAGATTTCTCCTCTAAAAGCCTTGAACTACTTGATTCATTCTTTCGATACAGACATTATGACGATAGATTACCGTGTCCGTGGTTTTACGCGCAATAAACACGGATATAAGCTGTTTATCGACCATGACATCAACTCCATCCAAAACTACATCCCTGAAAATATAAAGAGTTTATATCAAATGTTTGACGTAAATGTATACCAGGAAAATATTTTTCATACAAAATGCAAGCTTAAGGATTTTGACTTGAATAACTATCTGTTCGGCTACACAAAAGAGAAGCTCACCCCTGAAGAGCGTGAGGAAATAACCGATAATCTTCAAAAAGAAATGGACGAAATCTTTTATGGGAAAAACATCTCCTATAGCTGGATGGAGGAAGACGAAGAAAATAAATGAAAAGTGCGGCCAGCTGGCTGCACTTTTTTCTGGGTTTTTTATCATAGATTAGACGAAGAGGAGATTACATTCCCAGGAATTATTGTTACAATAGTAAACAGCACCGCCCAATAACCCACTCTATTAAAACCTCTGTAAATACCCAGCGATACTATTCCAAGAGAGGAGACAATTCTTTGTTTGAACAAGCCCGGCAACTGTTAAAAAAATATTATGGTTATTCTTCTTTTCGCCACGGTCAGGAGCAGGCAATCCAGTCTGTGCTTGACGGCAAAAACACGATCACTGTCATGCCAACGGGAGGAGGAAAATCAATATGCTATCAAATTCCTGCGCTGATTTTGCCTGGAACAACGATTGTGATATCTCCGCTGATTTCATTAATGAAGGATCAGGTTGATGCGCTTGTTCAACACGGCATTCCTGCAGCTTTGATTAATAGCTCGCTCGGTGTCCAGGAAGCAAGACAAGTAATGGCTGAAGCAAAGCAAGGAGAATACAAGCTCCTATATATTGCCCCGGAACGGCTCGAGTCCCGCGATTTTGTCGAGGATTTAAAAAGCATGCCAATTCCGTTAGTCGCTGTCGATGAAGCACATTGTATCTCGCAATGGGGACATGATTTCCGGCCAAGCTACTTAAACATCGAACGAATCGTCAACAGCCTGCCGGATAAGCCGATTGTGCTCGCATTGACAGCAACTGCAACTCCAAAGGTTCGCGAAGATATTTGCGCATCGCTTTACATTGATGAACAAAACTCGGTAATTACCGGATTCGAACGAAAAAACCTGTCTTTTTCAGTCATTAAAGGACAGGACCGCTATGCCTTTTTGAAGGATTATGTGAAAAAGAATGCAGCGGAAGCAGGTATCATTTATGCGGCGACGAGAAAAACGGTCGACCAGCTTTATGAACGTCTCCGCAAGGATAAAATTAATGCAGCCCGCTATCATGCAGGGATGAACGATACTGAACGGATCAGTGAGCAGGACCGTTTTTTAAAGGATGAAGCGACAGTAATGGTTGCGACGTCCGCATTTGGAATGGGTATCGACAAGTCGAATATCCGTTATGTGGTCCACTTTCAGCTTCCGAAGAACATGGAAAGCTATTACCAGGAAGCCGGTCGTGCCGGACGTGATGGCCTCGATAGTGAGTGCATTGTTTTGCACTCTTCCCAGGATGTGCAAATCCAGCGTTTTTTGATTGATCAATCGAGCGAAAGAGCAAGGATCCAGCAGGAGCTCGAAAAGCTGCAGCTGATGGTCGACTATTGCCATACCGAAAATTGCCTGCAGGAATATATCCTTCATTATTTTGGCGATCACGATACGGCTTCGTGCGGACGCTGTGGCAATTGTACCGATTCCCGCGCCAGCGTTGATGTCACAAAAGAAGCACAAATGGTCATGTCATGCGTAATCCGGATGGGGCAGCGCTTTGGAAAAGCGATGATAGCCCAGGTATTAACCGGGTCAAAAAATAAGAAAATCAGTGACTTTGGCTTTCAAAGCTTACCCACTTATGGAATATTGAAAGAGAAAAGCGCAAAAGAAGTGAGCGACTTAATCGAATTCTTGATTGCAGAGGAACTCCTTGCTGTTCAACACGGGCAGTTTCCAACGATTTATACGGCGGCAAAAGGAAAGGATGTCCTGCTTGGCAAGCAAACCGTCCACAGGAAAGAAGCGGTCAAAACAAGGACGGTTACGAATGACGATCCTCTGTTTGCCGAGCTGCGTGAATTGCGGAGAAACATTGCATCTGAAGAAAAAGTCCCGCCATTCGTTATTTTCTCCGATACCAGCTTGAAGGACATGTGCACGAAGCTGCCGCTTTCGGATGGCGAATTCCTTGCAATAAGCGGCGTTGGGGAACATAAACTGAAGAAGTACGGGGACGCGTTTATCCAAGCGATCATGCAATTCTGTGAAAATAATCCGGACCGCCAACCTGAAGCAGGACTGGTACCACCCTCGACCAAAAAAGTGAAAAAAGAAGTCGGTGAATCTCATTTTGTGACGCTTGAAATGCATAAAACCGGTTTAACAATTGAGGAAATCGCAAAGAAAAGGGAAATGGCGATCACCACGATTGAAAACCACTTGTTGCAGTGCGCCAGAGACGACCAAGCGGTTAATTTTGATTTGCTCATTCCTGATCAGTTTAAGCATCTGATAAAACAAGCAGTTGCAGAAGCAGGCAGGGGAAAACTTAAGCCTATTAAAGAACTGCTTCCTGATGAGGTTACTTATTTTATGATTAAGGCCTATTTTTACTGGTCGAAGGAAAAGGTAGGAGTGGAAGAATAAGAGGCGAGGAGAAACCAGATATGGTTTCTCCTCATATTAAGTAAAGTTAAGTAATCAGACTTCTGCTTTTCCTAAAATGGTGTTGATCCTCTCTTGCTTCTCCCCTTCACTCAAATACTCAAACAATCCAAGGCGATTTCCCCATGGATCAGAAAAAGTGCCCCATTTGACCGGAACTTCTTCCCGTGACTCGATAGCAAAATTTTCGATATTCAATGCATTCATTAGCCTTTCCCGTTCTTTTTCAATATCCGTTACACCTAAGCGGATTGGTCCGCTCCCTTCTGATGGGGTTCCTTCAGCGACTTGCAGCCAGCAGCCGGGAATCAGCTCCCATTCTGCAAATCCATTATGCGGGATAAAATCAGGTTTTCTTTTTAATAATGTTTCATACCATTTTTGGCCTTCTACTATATTCGAGACACGTACTTGTACAGTCATTTCATAGATCATTTGAATTCCTCCTTAATCATTCATTCCTATATATTTCATGAGGAAAGATCCGATCTCCTTCATGTGCAGTGAACTTTAGCAAACTAGGAGAAGTAAAATTAACAATATCTAATCAGATACCTGTGAGTTAGCAAAAACGTTATTGTGTCAGTCCGCTGAATAACAAACGAAAATTAGGAATTGACTATAGAAAATCGCCATACTTTAGATAATATGTTTGATTTTCATTATCAGTACTTAACCGCTGTTTCGCAATGAATACTTCATTATGATACAATTTTGCTAGTAAAATTAGCTACGGAAACTATAAGCAAAGGAAGTATCCCATGAGCAAAACGATTCCAGTTCGAAAAAATGACTATATAGATGTTGAATTTGAAGACCTGACGCATGACGGAGCGGGTGTAGCGAAAGTGGATGGCTACCCAATTTTCGTACCCGGTGGATTGCCAGGCGAAAAAGCGACAGTCAAAGTTATTAAGACAAACAAAGGGTATGGTTTCGGGCGGTTAATTGAACTGCTTGAAAGAAGCCACTTCCGGATTGACGTGGAGGAAAGCGATGCCCATAAATATGGCGGCTGCCAGCTTCAGCACATCAGCTATGATGCTCAGCTGAAGTATAAGGAAAACCAGGTCCGGCAGGTGCTGGCCCGAATCGGCAAGCTTGGAGACGTTAAAGTCCATCCGATTCTGGGAATGGAGAACCCATGGCACTATCGAAACAAAGCCCAGGTGCCGGTCGGCGAAAAAGACGGAAAACTGATTGCCGGCTTTTTCAAACCGAGGACTCATGAAATTGTCGACACAAATGAAAGCCTGATTCAGCTTCCGGAAATCAATGAAGCAATCCAGACAGTTAAAGAAATCTGCAGTGAACTCGGGATTCAGGCGTATCAGGAAGAAGAGCATAAAGGCGTGCTCCGCCATATTATGGCCCGGTATGGCCAACAAACAGGCGAGCTGATGGTCGTCATCATCACGAGAACAGCAGATATCCCGCTCAAAAACGAATTGATCGAGAAAATCGTTGCCCGTCTCCCTAAGGTAAAATCAATCGTCCATAACGTTAATTCAAAAAGGACAAACGTCATCCTTGGGGAGAAAACGAAAGTACTCTGGGGAAGTGAAGTCATCTATGATTACATCGGAAACGTTAAATTTGCGATTTCCGCTCTGTCTTTTTATCAGGTAAACCCGGTTCAGACAAAGGTACTGTACGACAAAGCGCTTGAATACGCCGGATTGACAGGCGAAGAATCTGTCATTGATGCCTATTGCGGAATTGGGACCATTTCGCTGTTCCTTGCCCAAAAAGCAAAGAAGGTTTTTGGTGTTGAGGTTGTTCCGGAAGCAATTGAAGATGCGAGGCGGAATGCTGAACTGAATGAGATCTTTAATGTGGAATTTGCTGTCGGTGAAGCGGAAACTGTCATTCCGAAATGGTACAAAGAAGGAAACGAGGCTGACGTATTAGTTGTCGACCCGCCGCGTAAAGGGTGCGATGAAGAACTACTTCAAACGATTATTGAAATGAAGCCGAAGAAGGTAGTTTACGTTTCCTGCAACCCGGCTACACTTGCCCGCGACTTGCGGATCCTCGAGGATGGGGGATATAAGACGATTGAAGTTCAGCCTGTTGATATGTTTCCGCAGACGACACATGTCGAAATTTGCGTACTTTTGTTGAAAAAGTGAATGAATGTATGTATATAGATATAGCTAAATTCTCAGCCGATAATACAAGTGCCAGATGCTTATCACCAAACTCCCTGGATTATATACTGCAAAACATATAGCGGATACCGTGGATTATGCGTGTAGACGGAAGAGTAAAACTGGCAAAGCAACTTTACATGTGAATCCGTTTTCAGGCATGTTGTTCTTCCAAAAATGCTATTCAAGCTAAGGCACATTTTTTCGGATAGGGTAAAAACAAACGGGGGTACTAAATATGTATAAATCAAGAAGTTTTATTAATTTTGGTAATTAGGATTGTCGGAAAAATATAGTAATGTCATAGTATGAATGAATATAAAAAATGTTCATTCGGAATGATGGAGGTTGGTTACTTGATAGATAAAAAAGCAGCTATCTTTAATTCTGGAAGGGAGTTATTTTACTCAAAAGGATTCAAAGACACTAATGTTTCAGACATAGCAAAGATGGCCGGAATTGGGATAGGTACTTTTTATAACTACTACACCTCGAAAGAGAAGCTTTTCTTAGAGATTTATCTAAAAGAAAACGAGAATCTTAAAAAGAGTATTGTGGAATCTATTGACCTGAATGATGATCCCGTAACGCTGGTTACAAAGCTAGTGAAACAGAACATCAGTGCTATGAACTCAAATCTGATACTAAAGGAATGGTACAACAGGGATCTCTTTAGTAAACTGGAGCAGTATTTTTATGAACAGGGCGGAATAGAGAGCATTGATGAACTCATGCATAGCGGTAAAGCAGAGTTAATTAAAAAATGGAAGGCTGAAAGGAAAATAAGGGATGATCTGGACGATGAGCTTATATTCGCCCTTTTTAACTCTATACTTTATATCGATATTCATAAAAGAGAAATCGGGATTCACCACTTTCCACAGATTTTATATTACTTAACGGAGTTTATAATGAAAGGCTTAACTGATTGCCGAAAATAGATAGATACAGGCAGTCATTTTTTTGCCCGTACCTGAATGAATTTATCAAATATTCATTCAGGTACGGGAGAGTATTATTTCAGTATGAATTATCCAGTTACCGAGTACAGCTCAGGTAGTTTTAGATTTAACTATATTGTGAAATAATTCACAATCGGTACTTCCAGGACAAAAATATTACAGGAGAAGTTAGAGAAAGGAGTGGTGCAAGTGGACAAGGCGGTAGTTGCCCAGTCAATGAACGTTGGGATGAGCACAGTGATGACTCACAGAGCTTTCGGCAAGCATGCTGAGGAATCTCTTAGAGCAGTCCGCGATGAAGCTGTACGGCTGGAAGAGCTGCTGAGCCGTTTTATACCCGGAAGCGAGATAAGCAGGATCAACAGGTCTGCAGGTATGAAATATGAAAGGCTGAGCGGTGAAACATATGAGGTGCTGTCCCGTGCTATTGAATTCTCAAGATACTGCCAGGGCCTCTTCGATGTCACTATTGGGCCTTTAGTAACCTTATGGAACAACGGCAAGGATACATTCAAGCCTCCGGAGGAATCAAGGATAAGGAAAATTGTTCCTTTGGTGGACTATTCTGACTTGTTATTGGATCCCTGCGAAAAGGCTGCCGGACTTCAAAGGCTGGGCCAGTCCATTGACCTGGGGGGTATAGGAAAAGGGTTTGCCGGCGATCAGTTTTTGGAGGTATTTAAGAAATACGGCGTCGCATCAGCTTTTACAAATATCGGAGGAAATGTGATGGCTTTAGGGACAAAGCCTGATGGTTCCCCGTGGCGTGTGGGTATCCAGCATCCCAGGCAGGAAAACAGCTTAATGGGTCTTGTTTCTGTGGCTGATAAGACAGTGGTTACATCCGGGGACTATCAGCGATACTTCATTGACAGTAACGGTAAAAGGCATCATCATATCCTGGATCCATCTACTGGATATCCGGCGAAATCAGGTTTGGTAAGCGTGACCATAGTTGCCTATAGCTCCATGGCTGCTGATGCGTTGTCCACCATATTGTTCGTAGCCGGGATGGAAAAGGGGCTTGAACTTCTAAGACGATTCTCCGGAGCTGAAGCCATTCTCGTGGACATAGACTTACAGGTTCACGTTACGGCTGGCTTGAAGAGATGCTTTCAGGCCGGTGAAGGTATAAGCGTGAATATCTTAAATTAAATGGAAGGGAAAGATTTGAATGAAAAGGAAGGGGAAGATTAGAATGCTAATAATTATACTGGTAATTTTTGTTGTGACGGGTTTGGGAGGAGCGCTTATTTTTACTTCGGGGGAACGCCGAGAAGGTAGAAGCCTCCCTATCGCTGATGTGGATTTTAAACAGCTTAATGACGGCACTTATATTGGGGAATATGAAGGTGGAATGTACAAATGGAGGGCCAATGAAGTTCAGGTTACAGTGTCTTCAGGCAAGGTCACTGATATTAAACCACTAAAGCATAAAGAGAACCAATCGCCGGAATTCACGGAGAAGTTATACAATAGAGTAATCAAATCACAGTCGCTGCAGGTAGACACCATAAGCGGTGCAACCATTACTTCCAAGGCCTATCTAAAGTCGGTGGAAAACGCCCTGGACAAAGCACAAAAAAAGTAAGAGGAGGAACCTGGATGGTCTCTTTTCGATCCAAAATATTTGAAGGAGGTAATACACATGAATACAGTTGTCAAAACACGGCATGGTGAGGTGCGTGGCATTGTTGCCGATGGAGTGTTCACTTTTAAAGGTATTCCCTATGCAGCGCCATCGTTTGGTCCCAATCGGTTCCTGCCACCACAGTCAGTCGAGCCCTGGAACGGTGTACGAGACGCCATCACCTATGGTCCGGAGGCACCCCAGCTGCGCCCTGACCCGCAGGCTGCGGAGCTTGCCCCAGATCCTGCCGTCCCTGGTGAGGACTGCCTGAACCTCAACATCTGGTCCCCCGAGCTAGGGACGGCCGGGCTACCGGTCATGATGTGGATTCCCGGCGGTATGTTCGAGGTCGGATCGGGGGCGTCGTATAACGGCAGTCACTTCGCCCGCGACGGCATCGTATGCGTGACCATCAATTACCGTGTCGGTGTCGATGGCTTTCTCTATCTTGGCGACGGAAACGCCAACCTCGGTTTGCTTGACCAGGTCGCCGCTCTGGAGTGGGTAAGGGATAATATTGCCGCCTTCGGAGGGGATCCCGGCAACGTCACGATCTTCGGTGAGTCGGCTGGTGCGATGAGCGTCGGCACGCTGCTTTCCATGCCCCGTGCCGATGGCCTGTTCAGGCGAGCTATTGCCCAGAGTGGGGCGGCTCATCAGGTGATCTCGGCTGCCACTGCACAGCGGGTTGGACGGTATCTTGCCGAAAAGCTTGGCGTCGAAGCAACCCGAGAGGCAATCACAGAGGTCCCCATCAATCGTCTGCTTGCGGCGCAGGCGGAGTTGAAGGCGGATCTTCTTGCACATCCCGACCCTGAGCGCTGGGGTTTTGAGGTGGTGGCCAGTACGCTACCGTGGCAGCCTGTAGTCGACGGGGAGATCATCCCTGCACGTCCTATTGATCGCATTGTTGCCGGAGCCGGTGCGGGTGTCGATATCCTGGTCGGCACGAACACCGACGAGTGGAGGTTGTTCCTGGTAGCCAGTGGCGCAATCAACGATGTTACCCATGAAGCTTTGGCCGCGGCTGTTGCGGCATACGGACTCCCGGTAGAAGCGACATTGGCCGTCTATAGCGCGGCACATCCGGGCGCCAGTCCCGGCGATCTGCTCGCGGCTATCCAGACTGACTGGTGGTGCCGTATTCCCGCTATCCGTCTGGCCGATGCACATGCGAAGCGCACCTCGGCCACCTATATGTACGAGTTTGCCTGGCGTTCGCCACAGCTCAACGGACTTCTCGGTGCTTGCCATGCGCTCGAGATTGCCTTTGTTTTTGACACGCTCGACAAGGGATTTAAGCCGATGGTAGGGCCGCTTCTGGGAGACAACCCTCCGCAGCAGCTTGCTGACAACATGCATGCTGCCTGGGTTGAGTTTGCCACCAATGGAGACTGCGGTTGGCCGAAGTATGATCTCAACCGCAGAGCAACCATGCGCTTCGATACGACCTCGGTGGTTGTGGACAATCCTCGAGCCGTAGAGCGGGAGCTGTGGGAAGGCGTGCGTTAGGTTTTACTGCTGCCGCATTCCTATACGTAAATTTACCCAATTATAGATGTGTATTATACGAATTAAATATAATCCATAAGGCAATCTTAATTTCCATAGCCTTTGTCGTTAAGCTCGAAACCTATAGAATATAGAAGATAGCTTTTACATCGTATCCTGCTGTAAATTTTGATGTTGTATTTTACGAAGTATTATCATACAAAAATAACAAACAAGCGGTGGAGGTGTGAAAGTGCCAAATATTAAACCGGTTTCTGATTTAAGAAACTATAACGATGTTCTCCGTTCCTGTCAGGTTGGTGAGGCATTGGAGGTCCGAGTGTGAAATTCAAAATCCGAATCAACCCTGTCGCAATAGATGATGTTCAAGAGATAAAGGGAAGGAATTTATAAGAAATAATCGAAAAATAGTAAAGGTTAAGAAATTCGTTAATCTAACAGACTGCAGTTGAGTTGAATAAAATAGTAAAAGCGATTCACTAAGTTTTGTTAAATTAATTAAGTGAAGAACGAATTATTACGTCCGCAACGATTACTACCGGCGAAAAAAAATGACGAAAAAAAAGCAATTACAAACGTTGATGTAAATGCGAGATATACAGCCAGAGATAATTGGAAAAAAAGACGACTCTAAATTCAAAGATCGAATTAGAGTCGTCTTTTTTGATGAGTCAATTGAGAGAATAACGTCAGTTTTTCAGCGGCCTCTTTTTTTGCGGGCGGGCTTCTTAACTTAGACTCCTTGCATGTGGTTTCGATTTATAAAATTCACAAGAACACCCGTGATTTCAATCGTGGGATGAATGGGAATGTATGTTCCTTTTTTAATGGACCTCCCTCACTATTTAGCAGTATAATTTAGGTGGAGGGAGGTAAGATCATGTACAGCACTTATCAAATTAGAATTTAAAAAGGGCATCGATTTTATCGTTACTTTGACGAAGTATGCTTTCATGCAAAAAATTTCTATAATACAGCGAATTTCTATTTCAGACAGATATTCACTTCTTTATTCTAATAGCGAATCATTACATACACACCAAATAGAGATCATGGGACTCGTTGATGAATATTTGCCTATAATGAATCAAATCAAGTTGGAATACGTTGAAAACCGGAGGCAAAAGGAACTCAAAAGGATCTGGAAGAGCGAAAGGCAATAAATGAATCAACCTTTTTTGAAAAACCAACCACAATCAACAATCTTGTAGGTTTTGGCTTTTTGGATGCTCTTTTCAAAGCATCGAGGCAGCCCGATTATCTGTCATTGCCTTGACAGGTGATGAAAGTGGTGTACAAAAATTGGAAATCCTTTTTAATAGACTCAAAGACTATAAACTGAACCCCCATAAATACACAGGCAGGCCTAAATTGCCAAAATACGCGCCCCCAAAGAATGGCCGGAAAGAACGCCTTTTTTCAATAGAATCCCGTTACTTGAGTAATGGAAGGCTCATAACTTAGCATGATACAATTACTATAGAATGATCAGTAATGAGGAGGTCTGCACGTGGGATGGTTTTGGAATAAAATAAGAAAGTCTTCTCCAGAATTGGAAGCGATTGAGCAATTGAGCGAACAGAACAGCCTGCTCAAAGAGCAATGCAGGTTACTTGGCGAACAGATTGCAAAATTAAGCCGGCTTCAGTACAAAACGAGTAAGGATACACAAGAGAAACTGGATCTCTTAAATGAATCCCTCGATTCGGTCATCAAAAAGCAGGAAGCTTTTGACGAACAAAAGCAAGCGCAAAAAGATCGGGACGAAACAAAACTCCAAGAAGCGGCTCAATCATTGATCCACTGGCTGGATGATCTTGATTTGGTTAACTCCCGTTTAACCGGGGAAAACCAGGATTCCTGGAAAAAACTAATGGAACAATGGATTGAACAGCTTTTGGCTCTGCTAACCAAGTTGGAAATTCAGGAGCTGAAAGTGCTGGGGAGCAGTTTTGATTCAAGAGTGGCAGAATCTATTGGAACCGTCTCAAGGACGGAAGCAAAAACGAATAATGATAGAATCGTCACTTCAAAGGCCAATATACCCTATCAAATCGTGGAAGTTGCCAAAAGAGGATTTATCTCGAAAAGCGGTACATTGCTGCGAAAGGCGCAGGTTATTACATTAGAAGAGGAGAATCCAAATGCCGAATCATGAAAATGTTCATTTTCGTCCGATAGTGGGAATCGACTTGGGCACCACAAATTCAGCTGTTGCGCATATCCATAATGGAAAACCGGAGATGATTCTTTCACCAAAAGGGGAAAGGATTATTCCCTCTGTCGTACTGATTGACCTGAAGAATAATGTCATTGTCGGGGAAGACGCCAGATCCGCACTTGTTGCGATGCCAGACCGGTCCGTGAGTGCCATCAAACGAAAAATGGGCCTAAATGAACCTGTGTCGATCGCTGGACAAGCCCTTCTTCCACAGGAAGTATCGGCTCTTATTTTACAAGAACTCAAATCCTATGTAGATGCCATATATGGTGAAGGAGAGAAAGAAGCAGTCATCACGGTTCCTGCCTATTTTACAGATGAACAGCGCAGGGCAACGAAGCAAGCTGGTGAGCTTGCCGGCTTTGTCGTGGAACGGATTATTAATGAGCCAACCGCTGCTGCCCTTGCTTTTGGGCTGGAACATACGGATGAGGACCGCCTGTTCCTTGTTTATGACCTTGGAGGAGGTACATTCGATGTCTCTGTCGTTGAGATGATGAGCGGCCTGCTTGAGGTAAGGGCATCAACCGGGAACCACCGGCTTGGCGGAGAAGATTTTGACTGGAAGTTAGTAGACTTTTTATCTGAGAAAATAGTAGAGGAGAGCGACATTGATCCCCGAAATGATATCAGGGCGACGGCGCTGCTGAAAGAAGAAGCAGAAAAAATCAAGATGCGATTGAGTAAGGATTTTGTTGTGCCAGTTGAGCTGCCATTGGTCACGGTAAAGGATAATGAACCAGTTGGCATTTCAACGGAGATTACACGTGAACAATTTGTTGGTTTAATCGATGGGCTCCTGCTTGAAACGATGGAGAGTGTAAGCAGTGTCCTCAAGGATGCCCAGATCAGCCCGGCAGATATTGAAGAAGTGCTGCTTGTCGGCGGCTCGACCAGAATACCGAGGGTTCGGGAACTGATTCAAGACATGTTCGCCAAAAGCCCGAGAACAGATGTAAATCCTGATGAAGCAGTCGCGCTGGGCGCCGCTGTCCAGGCTGGATTAAAATCAGGAGCTTTATCTGACAGCGGCCTTGTCGCTACCGATGTGGCCCCGTTCTCCATGGGAATTTCGGTCCTGAAAGAATGGATGGGCCTCACCAAACGTCCCGGCGGCTTTGCACCCATAATTCCACGAAATACGACGATACCTGTGACAAGGACGGAAAAATTAGGCACATCTGCACCGGGGCAGACGGAGGTCGCCATCGAGATTTTCCAGGGCGAACATGAATGGGTGAAGTATAATCACAGGTTGGGAGAATTTTTGCTTTCCGGGATACCGGCGAACTTCGACAAGCAGGAAGAAATTGACGTAACCTTCCGATATAACCTGAATGGAATCCTTGAGGTATCCGCAAAGTGTGTTTCCACAGGAAAAGAGATGAGCGTTATCGTCCAGGACGGATTGCAGCGCGATTCACAGAAAGCCTTTCAGGAAAGTGTCCAACGCCTTGAAGACTTATGGAAGAACGCGGATCAGGATTTGGACGATGAAGAATTAATAGATGCAGATTGGGAAGAGATGGAGGATTTATTGGATGACACAGAGCTGGACGAGTTCGATATTGACAATGAGCAGGCCCCGTCCGTCCTGCATGAAGAGGCAGTCCAGCTTCGCGAACGGGCTGTGAAAATGATGGCTGAGCTTGATGCTGATGGCCAATCCAAGGCTCGACAAGTTATTAATTCCCTGGATCAGGCGATTGCGGGGGATGATCTTGAGCATTTGCGAAATGTTATTGATGAAGCAACTGACGCCTTGATCGATTTGGAATTGTAAGGGAGGGGCATTATTGTGGAAACAACTAAAAAAAAGCGCAAAAGACAGGGCAAGCCGAAGGTAGAGAATCTGTATAAAATTCTCGGGGTTCGTTCCAATTCCAAGCCGGAAAAAATAAAACAGGCTTATATCCAGCAGGTAAAACAATACCCGCCGGAACAATTTCCCGAAGAATTTCAGCGGATCAGAAGGGCATATGAAACTTTGCGCGATCCCTTAAAGCGGGAAGAGTATGATTTGATGCGGAAATACGGCGGTTCCCTGGAAAAAATGATGGAGGAAGCCGTAGAATGTATGGAACAGGAGAATTGGGACCAGGCTGAAAAAATGTTTTCCAATATTTTAAAAATTGCTCCGAAAGCGGTCGGTGCCCGAATTGGCTTGGCGCAAATTCAGCTTAATAACAATGATCTGGATGCATTTGATAAGCAAATGGAAATCCTCTTCGAAGAGGCTGATTCTGTCGAGAATAAGGTGAAGTCGCTTGCAATCAAGGCAAAAGTGCTTAACGATATGGACTTTCCCGAAAAAGCGCTTGACGTGTTGATCCTGCTGGGTGAACGTTATCCTGATCATTTAGATGAGTACAGATTTATGTTCATACAGGTCTATCAAGCTTTAGGGCGGGGGGAAGACGCTTTAAAGATGATCGAATTGGAGCTGCCGGCACTGGAGACGCAGGAACCTGATCACATATTCATTTTTATTGAATGGGTTAACGCCATGATTGAACTGGGGAAGTGGCAGCTCGCTGACAAAATCCAAAAGCGGGTCAGAAAGTTTTTAAAATCCTTAAAAGATGAAGATGATAAATTGATGGCAGCGAGCGCCTTAATCAGTGAGTATGAAGGCTACTATGGGGTGGGTGCTTTCAGGGAAGCCAAGTTCTATATGGATTTGCTCTATGCCCTTGATCCGAAGCATCCTTTAGTTCGGCACAACAGATCAGAAGTGCAGGAGCTCGCACGGGTCCAGAAGGAAATGGGCCGCATGGCAAAAGATGATGAGCTGTTCCCGCTTGTTTCAATACAGGCGATGGAATGGTTTGTGGAAGAATTCAGTGATAATGCAATATTTCCAGATATGATATCTCCGGAAATATTACAAGAATTTAATTTTATGGATGAGGAATATGCTGCAGGAATCAAACGGCTGAAAAAGAAATATCCCCTTACCTACCGGCGTTATCAGGAAGAATGGGAAGAGTTGTATGAAGAAAAAACTTCCGGATTAAACCGGGAAGCCCGCCGACGGTTAAAGTAAATTCTTGATTAACTAAAGGGTGCCTGACCCCCTGTTACGTGACACGAACCGGGGGTCAGCACGATTTGACAAGGCACAGCAGAAAAGGAGATAACAATGAAAGTGAGTATATTAGGTGGTGGCAGCGAGGTTGGAGCTTCCTGTCTGCATATCAATATGGCGGATACAAATCTATTAATTGATGCGGGGATGAGGATGCATGGGGATGAGTTGCTTCCTGCCCTGGGAATGCTGGACAGCCTTGGAAAACCGGATGCCATTTTGGTAACGCACGCCCATGCAGACCATATTGGCGCACTCCCTGTTGTCCATTCACTTTTTCGGAAGATCCCGATTTATGCAACACCTCCAACCGCAGATCTTATGAAAATAATGATGAAAGATTCATATAAACTATTAGAACAGCGATCCCGTGAGGCCAATACTTTGCCTCCATATACGGAAGAACAGGTAAACTCCCTGCTGGATTCGTTGCTTCTTTTTCCTGCGAGCGGGACGTTGCGGATTGGTAATGTAAAAATAACCAGCTTTCGTGCCGGCCATATTCTGGGGGCGGTCATGTTTCTCATTGAAGGAGAAGGAGAAAAGCTGCTTATAACAGGTGACTTGAGCTTCAAAGCGGGCCGGACCATTCCGGGTGTCCAGGTTCCCTATGATATTCAGCCGGATGTGGTCATTATGGAGTCCACTTATGGGAACCGGGCCCATACCGACCGGAACACAGAGGAAAGACGTCTTGCCGAGCATGTTGCGGAAGTGGTTGCCGGAGGGGGCTTTGCGCTTATTCCCGCTTTTGCTCTTGGACGGGCACAGGAGATTTTATTGATTCTGCAAGATTACATGGAAAAAGGGCTAATCCCGGAATTTCCTATCTATGTAGATGGCCTTGTGACACCAATCAGCAGGATTTATAAAAATTATCCCCATTTTTTAAAAGGGCCGGTAGCCCATCGCATTTTGAAAAACGGCGATGTATTTTTAACGGAAGGCCGATGCAAGGCTGTTCAGCCAAAAGAACGCGATCAGGTGCTTAAGGGCAAGCCTGGATGCATTGTTGCATCATCCGGCATGCTGACGGGCGGGGCCAGCTCCTGGTATGCAGAAAGGCTGGTATCCGATGAAAAAAACGCGATTTTTATCACCGGCTACCAGGATGAAGAAAGTCCAGGTAGAAAACTGTTAAACCTTGCCGATGGCATTGAAAACCAGCTGAAATTAAACGGGACAGTCTATCAAGTAAGGTGCCGCGTTGGAAAGTATGGTTTATCCGCGCATGCCGATGCACATGAAATGAACCGTTTTATCCAGGCATTAAAGCCTACTTATACATTGCTTGTCCACGGCGATGATGATGCAAGGGTCCAGCTGGCAGATTTAATTGACCCTAGGTTCCATCCGATTTTAGCAGAGAATGGCGAGTCTTACCCGTTCGCAAAACGGGCGTCAGGAAAAGGTTCAACTGGCAAAAGATATAGGGCAAACGATGAAAGCATGAAGCTCAGGGAAAAGATTGGCAGCCTTATACTCTATCAGCCTGAAAATGAAAACATTTTTAAGCTGGCAATTTGCACAGGCATTCACCCCAAAACAAACTCATTTATTTGCCAGACACTTAAAGGAAAGCAGCTCAGGCTCCATGCGGACCAGGTTACAGAAACGATTGACAGCTGGAACCGGTCGATGGAGGAACTAAGAGAGGCGGCTGGAAACGTTTTATCCTTTGTTCGGCCTTTTCTTGAAAAAATAAATTGGAGTTCTCTGCCCAATCAAACTCTCACCCTTAAAGATATTTATACTGCGATTCAAATTAGCAGCCTACGGGAGAAACTGGCTGTAGCATTGGCTCTGCAAGGCATTCCATCTGAAAACCGTATTAATAATCAAGACGGCACAAACAATTATAAATTCGACGCAAAAGTTAAGCAGCAGCTGGGCTCAATGGAGTTGCCGATTCAGGGAATTAAACATAATCCCACTGCAGCAATGGAAACCGTCCGAAGGCTCTTGGCCGATAATCCACGGTTTATACGCTGCGGTGTGGATGAATTAGGAACTGATGAAGAAAGGCTTACGGTCTACTTTGATTTTCCAGATGCTGTGCCAGAACGTGAGAAAAGTGAACTTTATGATTTGATCAGGAAGGAAACAGGTTGGGCAGCCAGCTTTTCAGATTCTGTCCGCCAGGATCTTTTGCAAACCCGGCTCATAAAGCTTCTGGGCCGTTCAATTGGTTCCCCCTCCATACACTTAAATGACCGGATAGTGGCTGTGGCGGTTGACAAGCCAAACGATGGCGATAAGATCATTGATAAATTTAAAGAAGAAACTGGGTTCACCCTGCAATTTAATATGGGATCTTCGACGTCTTCTGCCAACAATTTCGATGAAATCATTCAATCCAATATTCGTTCAAAACGCCTTGAAAATAACCAGGCGATTGAAGAAGCGAAAAAATGGGCGGCGGACCGGGGGATAACCATCTATAAAACGGGAATAAAACAACAAGATGGACAATGGGTGATGGAAGTCCACTTTATCTCACCAGAAATAGCCATGGAGCATGAAACCGACTTGGAGGAACTATCCTACCGAATCGGCATGCCGGTTACGTTTGCAAAAAATCCGAAGCAAAACGAAATCATCCGCCTGACACTTGAAGTTATTCCAGAAACTTGGGAATTAAAGAAAAATCCTTCGGTTCATATCGATAAAAAGACAGTTGCTATAAAACTGGCGTCGTCGCCGGACGATAGAGATATACAGCAAATTAATGATCAGCTGAAAAAAGAAACTGGGTACGCTTTGGAAGTTAATTTTTTATAGAGGAAGGAGGTTAGAACAATGAAGCTTGGTTCAGAACAACGCCCGATTATTGTAAAGGTTCAAACAGATGAGAAAATAGGCACCATTACTAAAATATGTAAACATTTCGGCTGGCGTTTTATTATTGGCATAGAGCCTATGGAAGATTTGACAGATCTGAGGGCTGCATTGAAGGATGCATTGACGCCTGGAGATGTGTACAGTCTATGTCCTTGTGGAAGCGAAAAAAATATAAGTTTTGCTGCGGAAAAAAATGAAAAACTTTGATGTGAATGAATACATCAGGAATTTTCAGTTTAAGGAATCGTAACAGGCGCGCACAGAAAATGAAAAGACTGTGTATTAGTGCGCCGTCTAATTTGTGACAAAATCTATGCTAGTCCTAATGGCTTTTCGTTAATTTGGAGCAGAATATTGCAATGCAGGTAGAGGTATAATACCGCCCCATTGCTTAAAGTAGTTATAGTCGCCTTTAGTGTAGTGTCTGAGAAAAGTAATCCACACATGTGGGTGCGTTGCGTGGACACAGGGCCAATAGCCCTTGCTTTAAGCGATATACAGGGTTTTGCCTAATAACAAAGTATGTTTTTGTGTTCCCTCAGACTGAAGGTTTGAGGGAATTTTTTATTAGGGTTTTATGAGCGTTATATAATATATACATTTACACATAATTAATACTTTTGTGTGCCTGTTTTAAAGAATGCGTTTTTAAGATCATTTCCACATTATATGAAGTATTGAAGCGCACAGTTAAGAATATAGGGAGTAACGGAGGTGGAGGTCGCTTCCATGTTTTTAGCCCTAAATCTCGGATTTCAGTACATACCTTCAAAATATTAAAGGGCTTCATCCTTGTGTGGAAAGGGTATAATAAATTGGAAGAAGTAGACATTATAAAGGGCTGCCTTGTGCTGATATGGAAAGCAGACAACTAAAAAATTATAAAGAATGCCTATGATTTTTGTTTTATGTAAAAGTAAAATTAGGATACAGAAAGAAAAAAGAGGAAAAGGAGATACGATGACAAAAGAAATAAAAGAAACAGGATGGAACTTTGACAATAGTTATGCCCGTCTGCCGAAATCATTTTTTACAAGTCTTAACCCTACCCCAGTACGCTCACCGAAGCTGATCATTCTCAATGATTCACTGGCAGCATCGCTGGGTTTGAACGCCGAGGCGCTGCAAAGCGAAGATGGCGCAGCTGTGCTTGCTGGAAACCGGATTCCTGAAGGTGCTTTGCCTCTTGCTCAAGCTTATGCGGGGCATCAATTCGGGCATTTTACGATGTTAGGGGACGGCCGGGCCCTGCTGCTAGGCGAGCAGATGACTCCCCTGGATAAGCGGTTTGATATTCAACTTAAGGGATCAGGTAGAACGCCATATTCCAGGGGGGGCGATGGTCGAGCTGCACTTGGTCCGATGTTGCGCGAATACATCATCAGCGAAGCAATGCATGCGCTAGGTATTCCTAGCACCCGCAGTCTGGCGGTGGTGACTACCGGTGAGTCAGTAATCCGCGAAACTGCCCTGCCTGGTGCAATTCTGACACGGGTGGCTGCCAGTCATCTGCGCGTCGGCACCTTTCAATACGCTGCAAAATGGGGCACAGTTGAGGAACTCCGAATCTTAGCTGATTATACACTAAAGCGCCATTTTCCAGACGTTGAAGCTGATGAGAGCCGGTATCTTTCGCTGCTTCAGGAAGTAATCAAGCGTCAGGCCGTCCTGATTGCCAAATGGCAACTGGTTGGCTTTATCCACGGGGTGATGAACACCGACAACATGACCATTAGCGGAGAAACCATCGATTATGGTCCTTGCGCCTTTATGGATGAATATGACCCGGCTACGGTATTCAGTTCCATTGACATTCATGGCCGCTATGCCTATGGCAATCAGCCGAATATTGGGGGGTGGAATCTCGCGAAATTTGCTGAATCCCTATTGCCGCTGCTGCATGCAGACCAGGAGGAGGCTGTCCAACTGGCCCAGGATGCGATTTCAGAATTTCCGGAGTTGTATCACCATAATTGGCTCGCAGGAATGAGAGCAAAATTGGGGATATTTAACGAAGAGAAACAGGATGAATCCCTTATTGAAGACCTCCTCAGTATGATGCAGAAGCATCGTGCGGACTATACCAATACCTTCCGCGCATTAACTTTTGATAGACATGAGGATACGGTCCTGTTTGGGACCCCGGAATTTGCTCAGTGGCATGAGCTGTGGCAGGAAAGGCTGGGCAGGCAGGAGCAGTCGAAAGCCTCCTCGAGTCAGTTGATGCGGAACAGCAATCCTGCGGTAATCCCTCGGAACCACCGGGTAGAAGCAGCACTGGAAGCCGCAGTGAAACAAGGAGACTACAGCGTGATGGAAAGGCTTCTTGATGTTCTTTCAACTCCTTACGGGCACTCCCCAGAACAGGCTGAATACGCCACACTGCCTGCGCCATCAACCCGTCCTTACCGAACCTATTGCGGGACATGATACTACAAGCTAGGGATGGTTCTATCTGCTTTTCTCAACCAATTTGACGCCTTGTCATGGTTTACTATTAGTGCAAGATAATGCTACCCCTTTACTTGAGGTAGCATTATTTTAGTTTATTATTTCTTCTGTTCACCTATTTGGTAACTTTACCCTCATTTTTTATGGTGAAAAGGGATAGGTTTCTTGGTCAATATAGTGACTAACGAAGCAGGTTTGTTTAGGGAAAAGGATGCCACAGTTGAAAGAAAATAGCTATGTTCAATCTCCAATCTTTTATATTCAAATATCCCTTTTCTTAAATGATTACTGACGCACTTTCTTGAACATACTAACGATGAAGATTCAAAAATTGTTAACATCTCTACAGAATCAGAAGTGATAAAAAGAGGTAATCTTTATATAAGCTATTATTATAGTGATAAAACATTTACCACCTAGGAGGGAAATTATGCAAACTAAAGCTGCAGTCACATTCGGTAGCGGGGAACCATTTGAAATCACAGATATTACTATTGATGAGCCACAAGCAGGTGAGGTATTAATCCGTATTGTTGGAACGGGGATTTGCCACACGGATATCCTTGCACAGACCCAAGCATATCCCGTCCCTCTTCCTGCTGTTCTAGGTCATGAAGGGGCTGGTGTTGTTGAAAAGGTAGGATTGGGTATTACGCACATCGCACCAGGCGACCATGTTGTACTGTCGTATAGTTCTTGTGGTACATGTGAGAATTGTTTAAGCGGTAAAGCTTATGCTTGCGAATCATTTTATGATTTAAACTTCGGCGGCAGAATGATTGATGGCACAAGCCGATTACATAAGGATGACCAGGACATTTCTAACTTTTTTGGCCAGTCGAGCTTCGCCTATTATGCAGTAGCATCTGCACGCAACGTCGTGAAAGTTCCAAAAGACGTACCGCTTGAAATGCTCGGACCACTTGGATGTGGAGTTCAGACAGGTAGCGGGGCTGTATTAAATAAATTAAAGCCTGAGCATGGTTCAAGCATTGTTGTTTTTGGATGCGGCACTGTTGGGTTAAGTGCGATAATGGGTGCCAATGTAACTAATTGCGGTATTATCATCGCAGTTGATGTCCAAGAAAACCGTCTGGAATTAGCAAAGGAATTAGGCGCAACCCACACAATCAACGCCAAAGATGGTGATGTTTTGGAAGCTATTATGAAAATCTCGCCCAAAGGTGTAAATTACGCCATCGAATCCAGCGGAAGGCCTGATAATACAAGATTGGCTGTTGATTCCCTTGCTGTGTTAGGAACAGCTGTACAAGTAGCAGGGGGGCCAGTTGGGTCAGAAGTAAGCTTAGATATTAATACGATCCTATTTGAAAGAAACCTGAATGGCTTCCTGATGGGAGAAGGCGTTCCGCAAATATATATTCCTAAGTTGATTGAACTGTACAAAAAAGGTAAATTTCCTTTTGATAAATTAATTAAATACTACACATTAGAAGAAATCAACGAAGCAATCCAAGATACGAAAAAAGGCACAACCATTAAACCAATTATTAAGTTTGGGTGACAATTTTATATCACCAGCTATGGATGGTTTGTGACAATTTTTTTCTCGTTAAAAGATTTGTTTAAAGGTGTTGGAATATTAGTATTGAGTATATCTTTCATTTCCTGGGTGTTGCCTGTTTTTAAACAACTAAACGGAACATCAGAAAAAGAATTTGTAGAAGAAACTTTTTAAAAAAGTGACGGTGGATTTAAGGAGATTAATGGACTTAAACTCGATCGTTCTGTTGTAATATAGCCGATGCACCGACTGCCAAAATTCATAACTGAACTATGGCTTAGCTCCACTCGGCAATCAAAGAGTTCTAGGTAGTGGAGCAGGCCAATGCAGTTGTACTTTTGGGTAAGACTACAAGTATTCTTGATAAAAGGAAAGTTCAGTCTCTGCTTCAAAATAATGCCCGTCAACATTTAAAATAAACTCCAAAATATCCTCTGCTGCATGTGCATTTATAAATTTTCTTTGGCTCTTTATAATGTTATTTAGCTTTTCACCATCATTTTCAAGTAATGCGGTTATTGTTTGTTTGATGTCGCTTGGATTCTTGCATATTACGCCCAAATTTGACCTCTCCGCAAATGCAGGATTGTCTTCTTCCTGGCCAGGCAATGCTCCTGTTATAATTAACGGTGTGTTGGAAGCGATCGCCTCAAACATGACATTGGGACTGCCGCGTGTAAAGGCAATGTCAGAAGCAAACATTAAATCTTGAATGTTTTTTGTAAAACCGTATATCTCAACTTTATCTCCATATTGGCCCTTAAGCGAGTGCTCCAGCTTTGCCTTTAGCTTTTCATTTCTTCCTGCAACGATTTTTACTGTGCAATCAAAATGATCGAGCAGATTTTCCGCAATTTTCTTCATGTTTCCTACACCTTCACCACCACTCATGATTAAGCATTTTAAAGGTGCGCCGTCTTTATCACGTACTTTTTTATGTATGCCTTTTCGGAAAAACCTCGAACGTACCGGAAATCCGAGCACTTTTATGTTTTCATCTGGAATGCCATATTCTATACACTTATCCCGCGCTTCAACAGTCGGGCTGATAATGTAATCAGCGCGTTTATCCGCCCAAAGTGGGTAAATGTTTACAAGATCGGCGATAAGGATAATAAAAGGTATTTTAAGATGTTGTTTGTCTAATATATTTAGAACAGAACCGTTAAAATTAGGGTGGACTGATAAAATCAAATCCGGACGTACTTCATCCAGCAATGTTAAAAAGTTATCTCTGATCTGTGATTCTATAAGGCCATTAATTAACGATGGCGTCATAGAAGACAAGCTCCATACCATCTTCCATAACTGCTCCGTATTTCTCGTTATGGGCCCGTAAGACTTACCGATGTTTTGAAGGAGTTGTCCGCCAAGCGAAAAGCCATCTACTACATGGATTTTAACGTCATCGCCAAGTCCGATCTTTTCGCACAAAGATTCTGTTATACTTTTATGTCCATGACCTGTATTGTCGGATGAAATGATGAGTATTTTTTTGCTCATTTTACCAAGCCCTTCATAAAAGACGTATAATCAGATTATAACAAAATCAAAAGTTTGATGCTCGGTTACATAAATTCTTAATACAATATTAATATTTTGGTATGCATTCATGTTATAGGTCTTTCAACACATTGATAAAGGGGCTATAAAATTATTTTGAAAAATACTAATGTGAAAATAATCTATTCTATATTTGTATTTATCGCGTTGGCAGCGTTTGATCATATCATCATTGGGTTATTTCCGCCGCTGTTTCAATATATAGCTGATGATTTAAATGTGCCCATAGCCAGTCTCGGTATTGTTTCAGCTATTAATATATTAGTAACAGCGATTTCTTCAGTTTACTGGGGATATCTTTCAGGTAGATTTAATCGCAAAAGACTTATTATTATCGGAACATTAATTTGGGTCTTATCAGTATTTCTAACATCGATAAGCACCAGTTATATACAGCTACTAATATTTCAGATCTTAACGGGAATAGGTTTAGGATGCATTGCCTCTATTGGATTCAGCGTATTGACAGATTATATCCCGTATCGAAAACGTGGTATGGTTCTGAGCCTTTGGGGCATGGCGCAAGGCTTGGGGGGAATTGCTGGGGCATTGTTGGCTTCTTTAACTGCATCAAACACTAATTGGAGATGGCCTTTTGAATTAGTAGGGTTTATAGGCTTTTTTCTGATTGTCCTCTACCTGTTTGTCAAAGAACCATCAAGGGGGGAATCAGACCCCGAGCTGAAAGGCTTCATTAAAAATGGACAATCCTACAACTATTTTATTGAAGCAAAGCATATATTAGGAATTCTATTAAAGGGCAGTAATGTGTTTCTGTTTTTGCAGGCATTCTTTATGAATATTGCAACAGGAAGTCTCATCTGGATTCCAACCTTATTTATCTTCAAAATCATCCAGCAAGGCTACAGCATGGAAACAGCAGTGATTGCCTCCGGTTATCTTTATGCTATATTTCAGCTTGGCGGGATGATGTCAATTTACTTGGGCCATCTTGGTGATAAACTTCAAAAGAAAACCTTTAAGGGCCGAGCTTATTTAACCGCGCTCTTCGTATTTGTGACGATGCCGCTTTATGTACTTATGTTTTCAGTTCCAATGGATAACCTGTCTTTGCCTAATGACAACAATCCTATATTCATTTTGGTCAGTATCATCAAGCAAATATTTGTGAATCCATGGATGGCCTTATTGTTTGTGTTATCGTTTTTTGCGTCTGCTGCCCAATCTGCCAACACACCAAACTGGCTGGCGCTAATCACAGATGTAAATCTTCCCGAGCATAGAGGTACAGCCTTCAGCGTCGCCAACCTTTTCAACAGTTTAGGAAGAACGATTGGAAACGTAGGAGTTGGTGTTTTGCTAGGTCTCATTTCCGTTCGCTTCCAAGAACCGTACAGCTATATTATTACTTTGTCGATACTGCAAATTTTCCTTATTCCCTCGGCAATATGTTATATAAAAATGGCGAAAAAAAATGTTGCCGACATCAACAAAGTTAAAGAAACACTTAAGGCAAGATCGGAACAAAATAGGAGCCGTGCGTTATCACAATGAATTTCGTTGACAATAGAGACGGAAGCAGATTATGACATAACAAAAACAGGTCGCCCAAATGAGAATTTTTATAAGTAATGCCTATATTCATTATTATTCTTGATCTTTTTGATGAAAATATAATTTTCGTAGAGATCACATCAATAGTTATAGACTTCATTTATAACCAGTTACCATTGATGTAAATCGGTATTTGTCCGACAAGATTCGATGTCTTCAAATGAAGTATTTATAAAAATCAATGCCTGAATTTCGGCGACGGTACTCCTTTTAAGACATTATAATGGTATTAGTTAACCTATCTGAAGGAGGGCGAGCATGATAACTGCAGATAAGAGAGAGTACTATCAAGCCTTGATCGACAAAAATACAGAATACGAAGGTGTCTTTTATGTCGGGGTCAAAACTACCGGTGTGTTCTGCCGCCCGACCTGCCCTGCAAGAAAGCCGAAATTCGAGAACTGCGAATTTTTTGAAAATGCCCAGCAAGCACTGCTGGCTTCATATCGCCCCTGTAAACGCTGCCGACCGTTGTCCCATCCCAATCAGGTCTCAGAACTTGTCCAAAAGCTTGTGGAAGCTGTTGAAGATAATCCCGAGAAACGCTGGAAGGATAAAGATTTTCGGGAATTATCGGTGGATGCATCAACGGCTCGTCGCCAGTTCAAAAAGCGATTTGGAATGACATTCGTTGAGTATGCACGGGCGCGCCGGATGGGTCTGGCGATGAAACAAATCAGGGAGGGTGAGGCTGTGATTGACGCACAACTTTCAACAGGATATGAATCGAGCAGTGGATTTAGGGATGCCTTTTCACGTATTATGGGTGCGGCGCCTACCATGCTCGGATATAATAACATCCTAAAGGCAGCATGGCTGGATACTAAGCTAGGTCCGATGATTGCAATTGCGGACGAGGAATCTCTTTATCTTTTAGAATTTGTGGATCGCCGCGGTTTGGAACGGGAAGTTGAACGTCTTAGACAGAAAACAAAATCAGCGATTATTCCCGGGCAAACAGAACCGATTCAATCGATCAAAAGTGAACTGGATCAATATTTTGACGGCAAACTAACAGAATTCAAAACACCATTATTTTTTCTTGGATCTCCTTTTCAACGTGGGGTGTGGGAACAATTGCGAAAAATTCCTTACGGCCAAACAATATCCTACTCCGGCTTGGCTGCTGCAGTTGGCAAACCATCTGCCTTTCGGGCTGCTGCAAATGCAAATGGTGCAAACCAACTCGCCATCATAATTCCATGTCACCGCGTCATTAATACAAATGGAGAGCTGGGTGGCTATGCGGGTGGCCTGACCCGCAAAAAATGGCTGATTAACCATGAAGCCAAAGCAATAATAGAACATAATAGTGCAGAATAACTTGAAAACGGATAACATAATGTGTAGTGCGTTGCAAAGATGGATAAAAAAGCAGGAACCGCAAAATAAGTTCCTGCTTTTTTATGCTTGTAAGAAACAACTGTCTGTCCAGTAGAGTTTGTTAAAAAATTAATTCTGCCAACTCCCTTGGATACTCCGTAATCAATTTTGTCCCGTCTTTAGTAAGTATCACTGTATCAGAATGTCTGAATCCTCCGACTTCAGGAATATAGATTCCTGGCTCGATTGTGAAAACCATTCCATCTTGTGACACCACTCACGGCTGAAGCCGTGGGCTTCTTTTCTTGCTATTACCTTGCTTATTTCAGGTATAGCCCCTTCTGGAGAAGGACCTAAAGCAGAGGCAAGGATACGGCAAGCAACATTTATTGGAGAAGCAGTCCAATAAAAGGGCGGTGTCGTGCCTACTACGCCTTCCTTTAGGCGATACTTTTATCACTTGTTTCGTTACGTTTTTTTACTGTTAGGTACCTTCGGTACCAAACGGGTTGTCGATACAACACATTGACCGATTTTGTCTCCATCGCGAATCTTTTCCGGCATATATTTTGTGCCCCGTTCACATCTCGATGGATTTCTGTATTGTGTACAGAACATTTAAAGTTGCGGCCATTGGCTTTATGCCTTCCACCGCAAACAGGGCAGTCTTGAGACGTATAGCTTTCATTCACGAAGTGAATGTTGATGCCCTTTCGTTCGCATTTATACTTTAATTGTTGTTTGAATTTTCCATAAGACCAACCTGAGAGTTGCTGTCTTCTGGTTTTATTATTTTTCTTCTTTTTATTTTGGTCTTTTTTGCTGTTCTTCTCAATCCCTTCGGGATTTCCAACCACCAGATCAGATACTTTTTCCTCTACTAAAAAGTTAATCGCTTCTTTAGTAGACTTGTGGATCAAATATTCAATTTTAGCAACTGATTTTGACTTTAAACGATTTTTAGCTTTGATATACTTCTTCTGTTGCCGAGAGCCTTTCTTACATCGGCTGATTTTCTTTGATAGTTCAGCCAACAACTTAGCTCTGCGTTGTTTGATGGAACGAATCGCCCGGCCGGAAATCACTAAAGCTTTATCTTCAGTAGCCAACGTGATGGAATGAATTTCGCCTAAATCAGAACCGGCAGGTTTGAATCTTTTAACTTTTGTTTCTTCTTCAACTTCAATAACATAATGAAACCAATACGAACCGTTTTTATAAACAATTTCCGCATAAGAAATGTTGGATAAGTTTTCAATCGCTAAATTTGGAATTTCGATATAATCTTTTTGTTTTTTGACCGTTTCGTTCCAGCCTTTTTTCTTCTTCTTTTCGACCATATTTTTTAAAGATAACGTGTTTGAATAGTTGCTGTTCTTTAAGATGATGATATTTTCTTCCACGCTAATAGCCGACTTTTTATACGGAATGGAGAAGAAGCGTTTAGATCGCCAAGGATATTTAGCGTTTTTATCTCCATTTCGACGTTTAGTTAAAGTAGATGTTCGATTTTCATCATACTTGGCCACGATTTCTTGTACGGTTTGAGAATGAAGGTCATACGTATTTTTGGTCATTTTCTCAAGTTCGGAAGTAGAAATCCATTTTGTAAAAGTGAAATAATGGTCATTTGCATAGCGAACGACATCGGACCAGCATTTCCCGGATTCAAGTTGTTTATTTTTTAATTGATGATATAAATCTTTTTTATATGGAATTTTAAACTTATGAGTTAATTTCACCTGTAGTCCTCCTTTCTGTACGAACGCAAGTTCGCTAACTATATTTTTATTTTAAACTCTATAAATAGAAAAAGACAAGGAATCACTCTCCTTGTCACTCTATTTTTTTACCGTTTTATGTCGAATTCATCCCACAGCTGAAGCAGTGTCCTATTTGCCTGGTGACTCTTTTCCATTGAATAGTCCTAGAAGGGCAGGGGGAATGACGGCGCAGTAGACCGTATAAGAATACAGTTGAACAGCCAGGACACTAGGGAAATAGCTAAATAGCTAAATAGCTAAATAGCTAAATAGCAAAAACGAAATGATTACCATCGGAATATATCCATTTCAATCCCTCCTATTTGTTGAATACATTAATTGAATATTATGAAACAAATATTTAGACTCACAAAGTGAAATTACGGGCTACCTCCTAATTCTGTGTTTTGGAATAATAGTGCGAAGTAGGAGTTTTTATAATACAAATGCAATTAAATAAATTCATAAAATATTGTAAATCTTTGTAGAATTCTGTTGATATTTTATTCCAATTCCATTACCATAGGACTATATAGTAAATATAGGTAAAATTTCCTGTTTAAAACGATAAAGGCAAAGTCATCGAAAGGTGAGGGCGCAAAGCCATGGGTCTGTCGTTCAGAAATATTGAACTATGATCGCCAGGTTGCCGAATAGCGCTGTAAAAGGCATGGGCTATTCCAGCTTACCTGGGGATACCCATGCCTTTTTTGCGGATTTTGTTTGTACATTGCTGAAAGGCAATTAATTTTAAAACAACATTTGAAGAATTGAAATCTTAATGAATGAGGGGTTTTGAAATGAAATTTACCATTGGTAAAAAGTTGCTTGGTGGATTCATGAGCGTGGCAGTACTTCTTGGCATTATTAGTTTTATAGCTTATTACAATATTCAAAAGGTGAACGATTCTTACTCGGATTTGGTTAACCGCCGTGCGGTTATTTTAACCAATGTAAAGGATATGCAAAACAGTGCTTCGCGGCAAATCGGTGGTTTGCGAGGCGTCTTGCTGGAGGAAGATGGATCAGAAAAGAATTTAGCGGAATCTATTGGTGACCTAAATACAAAAATCGAAGCCACAAGTAAATTAGTGCAGCGTAAAGAAGATAAAGAGGCATTAGAAAAGCTTGCTTCTTTAAATAAAGAGTTCAAAGCAAAGTCGAACGAGGTCATTACTTTAATGATAACGAATAAAGATGATGCTCAAGAACTTGCTACCGAAGAATTAATTCCTCTTGGACGGGAAATAAGAGACTTGGGAGATAACATTGTAAAAGATCAAGAAAAATTCATGGAAAACGGAAGTAAGTCAAACTCTGACATGGTTAATCAGGTTATTACCACCGTTCTGGTCTTGAGTATAGTTGCTTTTATTCTGGCAATTTTAATAGGTATCACTATTACCCGAATGATTAAAAAGCCAATTTTATCTTTGGAGGCAGTGGCAGAAAAAATTGCTTCGGGAGATTTAACAAATGAGGACATTAAGGTAAAATATCGGGACGAGATCGGCAATTTAACCGACTCCTTTAACCAAATGAAAAGGAACTTGAGCCAATTGATCAGGCAAGTAAGTGTCAATACTGAACAGGTTGCAGCAACTGCAGAAGAGTTGTCTGCCAGTGCAGAACAAACGAGCAAGGCAACAGAACAAATTTCGTCAGCGATCCAAGAGGTGGCATTGGGTTCAGAAAGACAAGTCACAAGTGCTTCGGGAGCCACTCAAGCGGCCAATGACATCTCAATGGGAATGAAGCAGACTGCTTCATCTATACAAACTGTGACAGAATTAACGGCGGCTGCTAATGATAAAGTAAATGAAGGAAACAAAGTTGTTAGTCAAACTGTTGAACAAATCAATCTTGTCCAGCATTCTGTCAGTGAATCGGCTGAAGTTGTAAATGCTCTTGGTGAAAAGTCCGGTGAAATTGGTCAGATCGTCCAATTAATTACCGAGATTGCCAATCAAACCAACCTCCTTGCTTTAAACGCTGCGATTGAGGCCGCACGTGCAGGTGAACATGGACGAGGCTTCGCTGTCGTTGCTGATGAAGTCCGGAAGTTAGCTGAACAGTCAGGTCAAGCAGCTGGCCAAATTCGTGAACTCATTGAAGAAATCCAAACAGAAGCAGAAAAAGCCGTTCAATCTATGAATGATGGAACAGCCGTAGTCCATGAAGGCATTAGTATGGTTCATCAGACAGGTGAAGTGTTTAAGGACATATTAAAAGCAATAGCACAGGTGGCAAGTGAATCTAAACAGGTTGCAGCTATAGTGGAAGAAGTAAATTTGAGTTCACAAGATATGGTTTCCATGATGGAAGGTGTAGCATATGTTGCGGAACAATCCTCTGACAGTGCCCAGAACGTGGCTGCTTCAGCTGAAGAACAAAACGCTTCAATGGAGGAAGTATCATCTTCCGCCGAAGCTTTGAGTAAAATGGCGCAAGAATTGCAGGGCGTTATTGGGAAATTTAAGGCTTAATACAAAGAATCCTTGCCGGTTTCAAATCGGCGGGGATTTTTTGCTGAGATAAGAGAGGATGGTTAGGGGTTTCTCTGATTAGCGCCAGCGGAGTGGAAGCTCCTTCATGTTTATGGTTTCGCTTAAATAATTTCGGTTTTCGCTTAATTCTTGATTTTTTCGCTTAAATCGAAGGGATTTTCGCTTAATTCCTCCGAATTTGCGCTTAATTATTCTGCCCAGCTACCGTGATTAGTAAAATTGTGGTAATCAATAGAAAATCTTAGGTTTTTTTTCTAACCTAAAACTAAATTGTGTAGCCGAATGTTTATTTTAAAATCAAATTATTCGTCTATATTTGATTATTTTTTTAAAAAGTAGGCAATACGAGGGGGTTTTCAGGTGTCTAAATTAAAAAAACTGCCGCAAGTAAATGCAGCAGTAAAAAAAGGGTATTGGGGAATACTATCCTGCGTTATAGAAGCAGAGAAGTAATAGCATGGAAGTGGGAGAAGTGAACGGCTACTTCTTTGCTTCTATATGTGCTTTATATCCTCTAATTGAGAAACAAAACACATTTTTTGGTTAATGAAAAAATTGGAAAAGAATTATATTAAGGACTAGGGATATTTTTTGCTGAACTTGTCTGTGTGCAATGATGAAAGGATAATGTTAAATAAAGCATCTAAACAACATAAATCATTGAAAACTCGAGCCATATTCTTGCTTGAGCTTTTTTGTTTAAAGATCTCTTTTAGAGAGGCTCGATAATCGGTTGAAGGTTTAATCAATTGTTGGGAATATTACTATGTATACTAATGAAAATTCAAGGAGAGGTTAACGTGAAACGTGACCTGTTCAATCAACGGCGATGAAAAGTGTTGGGTATGAAGTTGAAACACAGATTGTAGAAGTAGAATTCCCTGATGGGAATATTTATCAGTATTATCCTGTTCCTGAGAATATTTATAAAGAATTTATAACTGCAGATTCACTCGGAACGTTTCTCAATAAACATATTAAAACTCACTACGAATGTAGAAGGATTAATAAGTAAATTAGGTGCAGGTTTCTTTCCGATTTTTATAAAGTGCACTGGAAATGATGTATCTTTTTTAAAGAGGTTAAAAACTACTGTTTATTGTTTCTGCAAAAACTAAAAATCAAAACCGATTGACAAAACTTCACTCTTGTCTTAATTATTGAATTAATCAGACAGGAGTGAATCAGATGGGAATCCCAAACAAAAGTGAAGAAGGACAAGAAGACCTAATAAAAGAAGTTAATAAAAATCATTTTTTGCAAGATATAACAGGTCAAAATATATCTTCAGGGCTCATTTCCAGCACGCTCGTCATGACAGGACCCGCAATCATTATTTTGCAAGCAGCCGCTTCGGGTGGTTTTACAGGTCAGCAAACGGTAAATTGGATGTTTGCTGTATATTTTTTTGGCGGCCTTTTTGGCATTGTTATGTCGTTATTGTTCAGGATTCCGATCACCGGCGGCCACTCGATTACCGGGGTGGCTTTTTTGGCGACGGTGACTTCCCATTTTACCTATTCACAGCTGATCGGCGGATATGTAATGTCCGGACTATTGATTTTTCTGATCGGCATGTCGGGACTATTTACAAAAATTATAAAATGGGTGCCAAAGGAAGTGATTGCAGCAATGCTTGCAGGGCTGGTCACCGGCTATGTTGTTCAATTGGTTCCTGCTACCAAGGATATGCCGCTGGTTGGTGGAGCAGCTTTGCTCAGTTTTTTTATTTGTACGAAATATAGTAAACGTCTTCCGCCCGTAATGGTGGCAGTTGCCGCAGCTTTCATTGCTCTGTTCCTCACAGAAGATCTGACCAAGCCCGTTAAGGAAATGGCTTTTTTCTTACCTTCCATACAGACACCTGAATTCACATGGATGGGAATGCTGACGTTGGCTGTTCCTCTGGCGATGCTGATCCTGAGCAATGATGCAGCACCGGGTATCGGGGCGCTGGAAAGTTCACACTATGATCCACCAATCCGTAAAATTGTCTCCTTTAGTGGTATCTTTTCTATCCTGGCCGCTTTTACTGGAGGCCAAAGTGCCAACATCGCCGGGATGATGACGGCTATTTCCGCTGGTCCTGATTCCGGGCCGAGACCAAAACGGTATATGGCTGCCTTTATTTCAGGAATCGTTACTTTATTGTTTGGTGTTTTTGCCTGGAAGATTGTTCCGTTCATTCAGTCGCTGCCACAAGCATTTGTATCGATGCTGGCTGGATTTGCTCTCATAGGGGTTCTTCATTCCAGTCTGCAGCAGGGCTTTTCCGCAAACCGCTATCGGCTGAGTGCATTAGCTGCCTTTGTTACTACCCTCTCGAATGTATCCTTCTTGCATATAAGTGCTCCGGTATGGGCGCTAATCTTTGGTGCATTTATCGCGCGGACGGTTGAAAAACAGCCGTAACCGGGTTTCTGCGAGTCGGCAATTGGCAGATGGTTTGCAACTACAAAAAATATTTTAAAAGGGTGAGGAAGATGAACATAGGAGTAATTGGAATTGGGGATATTGCGAGAAAAGCCTACATTCCTCTATATGCCGAAAACTGGAACCATACATTTCATTTTCATACTCGAAAAAAGGAAACCTTGGAATTGGTACGGAGCAAATATGGTTTTTCAACTCATACTTCTCTTAGTTCATTGTTCCAGGAAAAATTAGACGGAGTGATGATTCATGCTGCCACCTCCGCGCATGAACAACTTATTTTCTCTTGTCTTGAGCAGGGTATTCCCGTATTTGTTGATAAACCAGTGACCGATTCTTTTTCGTCCTCTCAAAGGCTCGTGAAACAGGCGCAAGAGAAGAAGCTCCCTTTAATGGTTGGATTTAATCGGCGATTCGCGCCTTTCTACCAACAGGCAAAGTCAACACCAGCAGCCAATATGATCCTTTTACAGAAAAATCGGTATCAATTACCGGGTGATGTGAGAAATTTTGTTTACGATGATTTCATCCATGTGATTGATACGCTTGTATATATGTTGAATGGTGCTCCTGAAAAATGGGAGGTTAAGGGTCAATGGGCTGGAAGTCAACTCTCTTCCATCATGCTGTCAGTTTCGAAAGGTAACCAACTGGCGGTCGGCATCATGAATCGGGATGCGGGTGTGAACGAAGAGGTGCTTGAGGTGATGAGTCCAGATAAAAAAATGATAGTAAGGAACTTGTCAGAGTACGTAGTGCATGAGCAAAGAAACGAAACAAGAACGAGAACAAATGACTGGCAGACTATGCTGCATACTCGCGGATTTGAAGCAATGTTGAAGGCCTTCTTTGATCATCTGGAACACGGTACACCCCTTCCATTAAGCTTAAACGATGTGCTAGTTACGCATGAATGGTGTGAAATGATCGTTAACCGGCTTATGGAGGATCATAAAATATAACAGAACCTTGATTGACCTGAATGAAAGACAATTCCCTAGCTCATTCAGGCAAATTTGTCCTTCATTACCTGAATGAAAGACATTTCCCCAGTTCACTTACGCAATTTGTCCTTCACTACCTGGATGAAGTACTTTGTCCCTAGCTACACTTACCTTCATTCAATCATGTTAATTGATGAACAGAGCATGCTGGTTGTCTCCCTGCATGCTCTGCTCCGTTTTTTTTTGTTTCATCAAAATTTCGATGATCATGCGAAAAGTGTCGTGAATAATTTTCCATTTTATGTTGACCACACTGGTCAATGGTATTAAAATAAAATTGACCCAGGTGGTCAACGTTGAATTTTTACGGTAAGAAAAGGAGGACCTTAATGGCTGATAAGTTTTTAAAATTGGATCATGAAAAACGAGAACGGATTATTAATGCTGCTATAAATGAATTTGCCCAAAAGGGCTATGAAAACTCATCTACAAATGAGATTGTCAAGAAAGCCGGGATTTCAAAAGGTTTGCTGTTTCATTACTTCACCAATAAAAAAGGCTTGTATTTATTTTTATACGGACATCTCGTTGACATCTTAATGAACGAATTCGTTAATGTGCTGGACTTTCATGACCGGGACATTTTTACGAGGGTCAGAAATGTGATATTTCATAAAGCAAAATTAATGAATAAGTATCCCGACATTTTCAACTTTTTGTTGTCTGCCCAACTGGAAACATCTCACGAATTCAAAAGCGCATTGGACGATAGCGAGCATGCATTGATTCAAAGTACCTATGCTAAATTATTTGACAACATTGATACCACCCGGTTTAAAGAAGGAATTGATATCGATAAGGCTATCAATATGATTATGTGGACGTTGGAGGGCTTCAGCAATCAGGAGCTTGCAAAAATACAGCTTGCTAATAAAGATATCAATGATTTTACAGAAGCATTTGCGGAAGTTGATATTTATATAGAAATGCTAAAGAAATTGCTATATCAGTAGCCAAAGGGAGGAGCCTTCCATGTACGCAATAGAACTTAAAAATTTGACGAAAAGATATGGTAAGTCACGAGGAATAGAAGATGTCAGCTTTCATGTCGAACAAGGTGAAATTTTTGGCTTCATTGGTCCAAATGGAGCGGGCAAGTCGACGACGATTCGAACTTTATTGTCTCTCATCTATCCAACTAGCGGGAGCGCAACGATTTTCGGAAAAGACTGTATTAAATACGCTCCGGAAATAAAAAAAGACATCGGCTATTTACCTTCAGAAGTGTTTTATTACGACAACATGAAGGTGATTGACTTACTCAATTATTCAGCCAGCTTTTATAAGAAGGATTGCCGCAATAGAATAAAAGAATTGGCTGAAATGATGGAGCTTAATCTCAATAAGAAAATTGATGACTTATCACTGGGCAATAAAAAGAAGGTTGGCATTGTTCAGGGGCTGCTCCACGAGCCTAAATTGATTATCCTTGATGAACCAACGAGCGGACTCGACCCGCTAATGCAGCAAAAATTTTTCGACTTGCTTGAAACAGAAAATAAAAAAGGGGCAACGATTTTATTTTCCTCCCATATTTTGAGTGAAGTACAGAGATTATGCAAGCGTGTCGCGATCATAAAAGAAGGCCGGATCATCCAGGTCGAAAAGATTAGCACCTTAAAGGAAAATAATTATAAAAAATTCAAGATAGTAACACAATCAAAACCGGAAGAGAATTACTTTAATATTCCTGGAGCAACGCAAATCGACGTAAAGGGCAATATAGTTAGCTTTATGTTCAAGGGCAATATTAATTTGATGATGAAAAAGATCTCAGAAACCGAGATTACCAACCTTTGGGTGGAGGAGCCAAACCTTGAAGAAATCTTTATGCATTTCTATAAAAAGGAGGATTAGCAGGTGAATATGTATCTCCATGAATTAAAGGCTTATCGGAAGTCAACGATTATATGGACTTCTGCCCTGATCGTATTGGTTGTTCTCTTCTTATCGTTATTTCCGACTTTTTCAAAGGATGCTGAAGAGTATAAACAGCTGCTTGAAGGATTTCCCGCCGAGTTGAAAAAAGCGATTGGCCTTTCTGTCGATAGCCTCGCTACAATAATCGGCTACTATTCTTATGCGTTTTTATATATAAAGTTGTGTGGGGCAATCCAAGCGATGCATCTAGGAACTTCGATCGTTTCCAAGGAAAGTCGTGAAAAAACTGCCGACTTCCTGTTGACGAAGCCGGTAACACGGGAAAAGATTATTACTTCGAAATTGTTGGCAGTGATTACGTCATTAGCAGTGACGAATGTGGTTTTTATCGCTGCAACGTTGCTGATGGCATCGCTTGTAAAGACTGAACAATTCAGTGCGGAAATATTGTTGATGATTTCAATCACTTTATTCTTCATCCAACTGATTTTTCTTGCCCTTGGATTCATTGTTTCTGTGATTTTTCCCAAGATAAAATCCGTCATTTCGGTTTCTCTTGGTACCGTGTTTGGCTTTTTTATGATAGCAATGATCAGCTCAACTACCGAAGATGCTGCACTTCGTTATTTGACGCCATTTAATTATTTTGACTCTGCTTATATTGTGGAAAATGCAAGCTATGAAAGGGCATTTCTTTTCACAGGTGCCGCATTTTTCATAGCTGCGATTGCAGCCAGCTATATTATTTACGGGAAAAAAGATGTTCATTCCGTCTGAGTGGAGGTCAAAACTATGAATATATTTTTAAGAGAAATGAAGGCCATTAGAAAATCGCTGCTCATTTGGTGTAGTGGAGTCGTTTTTATGATTGGTGCGGGTATGGGTAAATATGCTGGCTTAGCATCCACGGGCGATTCAATGAATGAGTTAATGGCCAGTATGCCAAAATCTTTGCAGGCGATCATGGGAACAGGTTCTTTAGATTTGTCGAAGGTGATCGGTTACTATGGAATGCTTTATTTGTACTTGGCGGTCATGGCGACTATTCATGCATGCATGCTCGGGGCGAACATGATTTCGAAAGAAGAACGAGATAAAACGGCAGAGTTTTTGTTAGTAAAACCTATTTCTAGAGGCAGAATTATTACTTATAAATTGCTGGCTGCTTTCGTAAATATCATCATTTTTAATTTGATCACATTGATTTCTTCACTTGTGATGGTCCATAAATATGCGGACGGTGAGGAAGTAATTGGCGATATCATGATCATGATGTTAGGCATGTTCTTCCTGCAGCTCATTTTCCTGGCGATTGGAACAGCGATAGCAGCGATCAATAATAATCCAAAATCACCAACATCGATTTCTACCGGAATCCTTTTGGTCACTTTTATTTTATCAATCGCAATTGATTTGAACGGCAAGCTTGAAAAATTGAGTTATTTCACTCCATTTAAATATTTTGATGCGAAAAATTTAATTTCTGAAGGCATTGAGAATTCCTTTGTGCTTTTGTCAGTAGTCCTGATTACTGGACTGATTATAGCAACGTATGTTTTTTATCAAAAAAGGGATATCAATGCTTAAATAGAGTGCAGCAATTTTAACCAGTATATATTTAAAAAAGGAACGGGGGGTTATTCCTGTTCCTTTGACGAAAATGAATCATGCATATTTTTGTTCGTTGATTTCGCGAATAACTGTAGAATAAGACCAAAGTAAATGTTCAAATATTGTATCCCAGCTTTGTGTGAGAGCGTATTTTCTTCCTTCAAACCCCATTTGAGTTCTCAAACTATCATTTTTGATAAGCTGAGTAATCGCGTTTGCAAATTCCTGCGCGTTACCCGGTGTACATAAATTCCCTGTAACCCCTTCTTGAATGATGTTCTTTACCCCGCCTGAATCGGCACCAACCACAGGTGTTCCACTCGCTAAAGCTTCAAGGACGACGTTGCCAAATGTTTCAGTAGGAGACGGGAAAACAAATAGGTCTGAGGCAGAATAAACTTCAGCTAAATCCTGTCCTTTTAAATATCCAGTAAAGAGCATGTTATCTGGCGCTTCACTTTCAAGGTCTTCACGTAAAGGACCATCTCCGATAATCAGCCATTGAATTTGCCCACTTATTTGGGCTGGCAATATGTGTGCCGTTGCCAGCAGTGTTTGCAAATCTTTCTCGGGTGCCAACCTGCCAACATAGGTAAGAAGGTACTTTCTTTTGATTCCATAATTCTTGCGGACTTTCAATTTATCATAATGGGGATGAAAAAGCTGGCAATCGACACCTCTTCCCCAAATTTCGAGATTTGTGAAGCCGTGGCGTTTGAGCTGGTTTAATGTTTCAGGGGACGGAACGAAAAGTTTTTTAAATGGCCGATGAAACCAATTCATATATTTCCAAACAATTGTGGAGAGAAATTCGAGGTTGTAGAACTGTAAGTAGTAATCGAAATTAGTATGATAAGAGCCTACTAGTGGTATATTTAATTTTTTTGCATAATAGATACCACAAAGGCCAATGTTAAAAGGGGTTGCTACATGGATTAGATCCGGAGAGAAATGCTCTAATTCCGACTTTAGATGCAGAAGATTTGGAAAGGCTAGACGGCATTCGGGATAGATGAAAAACGGGAGACTCTTAAAACGATGAATATGGTCGGAGACATATTCACCGGTTTGAGTTTTGGGCGCAAAGATTTTAAAGGTTATATTTTGATCACTTAAATAGTTGGTAAAACGCTTAAGCGTCCGGGCAACCCCATTAATATCGGGATCATAGGTATCTGTGAAAATGGCAATTTTCATATCGTCCAACCTCCATAAATACCTGATAAATCATAGCAAAAGCCTGCAACCGATGAGCCGAGGATCATCCCGGAAATGACATCCGAAGGATAATGAAGTCCTAAATAAATTCTCGAGATGCCAACGCAAAGACCTAACGGAATGAGGGCGAATGCCAGTATAGGTATATGAATCACAAACGGCATAATCACCGAAAATATTGCTGTTGTATGTCCGGACGGAAAAGAATGGTCTTCTAACGGATTAGCAGGGAACTTTGTTTTTTCCAACATTAAATAAGGCCTTTTCCTGGGATAAAGCTTCTTAACAATACTGACAGGTATATGACTGAATAATAAGGCGAGCGCACTGGCAATCGCAGTTATTCTCGTTTGGCTCGTCGAAAAGATTATCATGATCAGCACCGTTCCAATCGTAAAAGCAGCACCGCCAATCTGTGTAATTGTCCGGAAAAATAGATTTAAATACTTGTTGTCAAAATAGCGATTTACTTCTTGAAATATTCGACATTCAAAGTCATAACAGGCACGTAATAGACTCATCATCCAACCCCCTATTGATAGAAAATCATCAAATACTGTTATTTTTCGTGTATTTTGGTGTAACAGCTGGTCTCCCGACCGATATATAAGTAATCGGGTACTTTTCAACCTCTTTCAGGGAATAACAATTTCTGCCATCAATGATTACCGGTTCCTTCATATACGATTCATATATTTCTAAAGGAGCATGCTTGATTTGTTCCCACTCTGTTGTAATAATGGCAGCCTCTGCATCGACCAGGGCCTGGCGAATATCCGTCGTATACTCAATCGAATTTCCCAGTACTTCCTGTGCATTTGGTATTGCAATCGGATCAAAAGCTGTCACAATCGCACCCTCTTCAAGTAATTCCTTCACAATCGTTAAGGAGGCTGCTTCACGGACATCATCAGTATCCGGCTTAAACGCCAGACCGAGCAATGACACCTTTTTCCCTTTTAAGCTTCCCAATATTTCCTTGGCTCGAACTACTGGCAGCGATATTTGGCGATTGTTTACTTCGATCACGGATTTCAGCAACTCAAATGGGTGCTGAACATTACCGGCGATCTGAACAAGGGCTTTCGTATCCTTCGGAAAACAGGAGCCGCCATATCCAATACCTGCTTGCAGAAAATTGTGACCAATCCGCTGGTCTTTACCGATTCCGTATGCGACCTCATCGATATTTGCACCAACTTTTTCACAAATTGCAGCAATTTCATTGATAAAGCTAATTTTCGTTGCCAAAAACGCATTGGAAGCGTACTTTATCATTTCCGCACTCTTCACATCTGTTTTTATAATAGGGGTTTTCAAAGGAAGATAAATTTGTTCCAAAACAGCTGCTGCTTCCGGACGATCAGTGCCAATGACGATGCGGTCTCCATGGAAGAAATCGAGGATCGCTGAGCCTTCTCGAAGAAACTCAGGATTTGAGACGACTTCAACCTGGAGATAAGGCGGCTTTATGCTCTCGATGATCTGTTTGATTTGATCATTCGTTCCAACAGGAACAGTGCTTTTCGTACAGACAATAATATCATTCGTAATATACTGAGCAATTGTTTTAGCTGCCACCTGGATGTACTCCAGATTTGCAGTGCCATCCGGTCGTTCTGGTGTCCCAACTGCAATAAAAACGATGTCAGCTTTTTTATACGCACAATGCGGATCCGTTGTGAACTGTAGTCGTCCGCAGCCCAGATTTTGTTCAAGAAGGGTTTCCAGCCCCGGCTCATAAATCGGAGAACGTCCGGCTTGGAGCATAGCAATCTTCTCTTCCTCAATATCTATACATGTAACTTGATGGCCCAATTCAGCTAAACAGACACCTGTCACCAAACCAACATAACCCACTCCTGCTATCGTAATATTCATCCTGATCCCCCTGGCAAATAAAGTTTGCTTATATTCATTTTATTAAAGAAAGTACATGATTTTCTTGACCCAGTGTTAAGAAATTGTAAAAAATTTGTATGTGAGTCAATTTCACAATGTAACAAGCTAAACCGAAAAACGAACAAAGTTGTCTAGAATACAGGAGTATACCGTAGGAAATGAATAATACTACCTTAACATTGAGTAACAGTTCGTTTTTCACTTAAAGAATTGCTTTATGAAATTCATTCATGTAGCAGACTTTTATAAAAAAATACGCACTTTAATCTTGTTTTTCAGACATTCGATCAATCCAAACAGCAAGCTGCAATGTAATCGCATCGCTTACTAATTGCGGGTTATAACCTGTAAGCTCCTTGATTTTCTTGATCCTGTAAACGAGCGAGTTCCGATGAATGTACATCTTCGTGGCGCATTCTCCAATATTAAGATTGGCTGCGAAAAAGTGCTCGATCGTTTCGATCAGTTTTTCTGATAAATTGCCGAGAACACGGCTTGAAAATTGCCGCTTCGCCCGTTCATCGAGGTGAACGAGGAGAGCCTTCATTTCAATTTCTGCATATGTCGTGATCATTTGTTCGTTGCTTCCCAGTAATAGAGCATTGAGGGATTCTTGATAGGAATGGCGGATGCATGTTTGATCGCTTGCAATTGAACCAATTCCAATACGTACAGAAATATTTTTAGAATTCAGTTGCTTTGAAGCTGCCGCTAATTTTTGCATGAACCTTGTTTCTGGCATGTTTGAAGTTAAAATAAATACACGGTTAGCGTTTGAAAATCCAATGAGTGCTTGTTTTTCAACAAAGGTATCCTCGAATATCTGGATAATTTCTGTATTTTTTAACTGGTTGATTCCCAGTTCCACCAACCCGACTTGATAGGGATCTTCTATGTCTATCCCAAGCAAATTGAGCCTTTGTTTAATGGTGTCGATATTATCTCTATCCTTCAACAAGTCCTCAAATACCTGTTCTTTTAAACGCTGTCTCCACTCCAGTTGCGCGGCAATAAACGACTGGTGAATCATCATTTCAGTGATCATTTTCACCAGCTCGCCAAACTCCCTGACCTCATTACTATCTCCAGTTATCCCAATTACACCAATAATCAGGTTCTGAAATTGGATTGGCAGATTAATTCCGGGATGCGCCCCGTTCCATTCGTGTAAATTGCTGTCATTTATAATTAAAGGTTGACCACTCCGCAGCACTTCTAATGCTCCAAAGTGAATTTGATTAATGCGGTTTGGATTGCCTGAGGCAATAATCGTTCCAGTCTCATCCATAATATTAATATTCCGATTTAAGCGGATCATTGTTTGTTCAACAATTTCTTTCGCCATCTCCTGGGTTAACATATCAGTTCATCCTTATCATAAACGGTTTATTATTTATTATAGACAAAAAATTCGCAAATTCTATAATGTTTTTTGTTGATATGAACCGATGAATTGAAACTTTCTGCAAACTATAATAAAAATATAACTCGTATAGACAAGGTGGGAGATTGCATGAAGGTGGTTATTGCGCCCGACTCTTTCAAAGGATCTTTAACAGCACTTGAAGCAGCACTGGCAATTGAAAAAGGAGTTAAAAAAGCAATGCCGGACGTTGAGACGGTTTTAGTACCGGCAGCCGATGGTGGAGAAGGAACAATGGACAGTTTAGTGGCAGCTACCAACGGACGAAAGGTAGATGTTATTGTAAAGGGCCCGTTGGGTGAAGAGGTGAAAGCTGCGTACGGAATTCTCGGACATCAAGAGACTTGCGTCATTGAAATGGCGAGTGCTTCAGGATTGTGCCTGATCAGTTCCGAACAACGCAATCCCATGGCTGCAACGACGTTTGGAACAGGGGAGTTGATTAAACAAGCACTCGATGATGGATGCCGCAAATTTATTCTGGCTATTGGCGGAAGCGCTACCAACGATGGCGGGGCTGGGATGCTGCAGGCTCTCGGAATGAGATTGCTGGACTCTAGCGGTACTGAAATTGGTTTTGGTGGTGGTGAGCTATCCCGGCTCGTCGAAATTGACGATCAGCACTTTGACCCGCGCATTGCCGATGCGCAATTTTTGATTGCCACAGATGTGCAAAACCCGTTAATCGGCGCTAATGGAGCGACCTATGTGTTTGGACCGCAAAAAGGGGCAACAGCTGAAATGCTGGAAATCCTCGATGCTAATTTGCAGCATTGGGCTGATTTAGTTGAAGATAAGACCGGAATTCGTTTGCATGATAAACCTGGTGCAGGTGCAGCCGGAGGCATCGGTGGGGCCTTTCAAGCGTTTTTCCCGGCGATAACAAAAAGGGGAATAGATATCGTCATTGATTATACAAAGCTTGCGGAAAAATTAACCGGGGCCGTGTGTGTCTTTACGGGAGAAGGACAAATTGACTTTCAGACTGCTTCAGGTAAAACACCAATGGGAGTTGCGGAGGAAGCAAAGAAACATGGAATTCCTGTCTTTGTGCTTTCTGGTTCGATTGGAAAGGGAATTGAGACTTTGTACGAACATGGGATCCATAGTGTGCATAGTATTGTGAACGCTCCAATGACGCTTCAAGAAGCGATCGAACGCGCAGCCGAACTTCTCGAGCAATGCTCAGAGCAAGTCATGCGCACATACTTGGCACCTTAATATTTTGCGGAAAAACATTGAGACAGAGAGATGGAACCAGGCTCTCTGTCTATTTTGCTTGCATTTTTGTATTCATAAGTTCTGAGCGAGGGAAGAATCGGCTTTTGATTTCAGCAAACCGTATATTAGAATCCATGTTTTAGGGAACAATTAGCAAAGCAGCATTTTTAATAGATACCCTGCTTTTTTCAATACATTTACATAATTTTTGAAAAAAACCTAATTCAGAGCTTTCTGCTTGTCTGGAGGAGATACGAAATGAGTGATTTTTACAGGAAATCAACAGAAGAAGTGATGAGAGATTTAGATGTTACTGAGCAAGGTTTAAATACGGAAGATGTTCAAAAAAGGCGTGAGCAGTACGGTTTTAATGAGCTGGCTGAAGCGAGACGAAAAAGCGCTGTCCAAGTATTTTTCGAACAGTTTAAAGATTTTCTTGTCATTATTCTACTTGTTGCGGCCGTTATTTCTGCTTTTTTAGGGAAGTTTGAAAGTACGATTGTCATCCTGATCGTCGTTATCATTAATGCCATACTGGGTACAGTCCAGCATATTAAAGCGGAACAATCACTAAGAAGCTTAAAGGCTCTTGCTTCACCAACAGCCAAAGTTTTAAGGAAAGGGCATAGAACCGAGATTCCCTCAAGGGAAATAGTCGTTGGAGACATTCTTTTTTTGGATGCCGGTGACTATGTTAGTGCAGATGGACGGATCCTTGAATCTCATAGCTTACAGGTAAATGAAAGCTCTCTTACAGGTGAATCGGTCAGTGCGTTAAAGTCTGTCGAAGCGATTGATGAAGATGACGTACCGATTGGTGATAGAAAAAATATGGTGTTTTCAGGCAGCTTCGTCACTTACGGAAGAGCAGTTGTTTTAGTAACTGGAATCGGGATGAATACGGAAATAGGGAAAATCGCTGGTCTCCTCGGTACCGCAAGGGAAAAGAAAACTCCTCTCCAGGAGAACTTGGATGATTTCGGAAAAAAGCTTGCCATAGTCATCATTATCATTGCAATCATTATCTTTGGTCTTGATTTGTTTAGGGGTCGTGAGATTGTTGACTCATTTATGTTTGCCGTCTCCCTTGCTGTAGCCGCGATTCCTGAAGCGTTAAGCTCAATCGTAACAATCGTGCTTGCGTTTGGTACGCAGAGAATGGCCAGGGAAAATGCGATTATTAGACGACTTTACGCTGTTGAAAGTCTCGGAAGCATTTCTGTTATATGCTCAGATAAGACAGGGACTTTGACCCAAAACAAAATGACTGTCCAAAAGGTGTTTGTCAACAATCAGGTGCTGGATCAAAATGAACTGAATCTGGACCGGCCTTTAGAAAAAAAGCTTTTGTTAATGGCTCTTCTCTGCAATGATTCGATTACCGAGGAAAAAAAGGAAATGGGGGACCCGACAGAAATCGCCCTCGTTAATTTTGGAGAAAAATACGGGTTGGATGAACTGGCCATTAGAGATGATTATCCAAGAATCGGTGAAATCCCGTTTGATGCTGATCGAAAGCTGATGAGCACTGTCAATAAATTCAACGGTGAATCCGTGATGATTACAAAAGGTGCACTGGATGTACTGCTTACAAGAACAGTCAAGATCGAAACCGCAGAGGGTGTAACAGAGCTTACTGAAGAGCATAAGCGGGAAATTGAAAGAGTAAACAGGGATTTTTCAAGTAATGGATTAAGGGTTCTTGCGTTTACATATAAAGGCGTCAAAGACCCGGATATCAGCTTCGAAGATGAAACAAACTACATTTTTGTAGGCCTGACAGCGATGATGGATCCGCCAAGGGAAGAGTCGGCAGAGGCAGTGAAGAACTGTATTGAAGCAGGCATCAAGCCCGTCATGATCACAGGGGATCATCGCATCACAGCAAGTGCGATTGCCAGGCAAATCGGAATATTACGGAATGAATCTGAGGCCATAGAGGGCATTGAAATTGAAAAATTAACTGATGAAGAACTGAGGAACAAGGTTGAAAATATATCTGTTTATGCAAGAGTATCTCCGGAGCACAAAATCAGGATTGTCAGGGCATGGCAGGAAAAAGGGAACGTCGTAGCGATGACGGGTGATGGAGTAAATGACGCGCCGGCCTTAAAGCAGGCAGATGTCGGAATTGCGATGGGAATCACCGGGACAGAGGTTGCGAAAGATGCTTCATCAATGGTTTTAACAGACGATAACTTCTCGACGATCGTCAAAGCGATTTCCAACGGGCGAAGCATATATGAAAACATTAAGAATGCGATCAGGTTCCTGCTGTCAGGGAATACTGGAGCAATTCTTTCGGTTCTGTACGCATCATTGGGTGCATTGCCCGTACCTTTTGCCCCGGTTCACCTTTTATTCATCAACTTGCTGACGGATAGCCTGCCGGCGATCGCGATCGGGTTGGAGCCGCACAATGAAAAACTGATGAAAGAAAAACCAAGGGACATACGTACACCGTTGCTAAACAAAGCTTTTGCCATAAGGGTCACCATTGAAGGTCTCCTGATCGCGGCAGCAACCCTTATTGCCTTTCATATCGGGTTATCAACCGGGGATACTGCAATAGCCAGTACAATGGCTTTTGCCACTTTATGCCTGTCAAGATTACTTCATAGCTTTAACGCCAGAGCAAAGGAATCGATTTTTAAAATCGGATTATTTTCAAATAAATACATCTGGTACGCTGTCATCCTTGGCATCATATTATTGCATCTCGTGCTATTGCTCGAACCGCTTATGGATGTATTTGAAGTAGCTGTTTTGAACAGGGCGCAGCTTCTCTCCATATATGGTTTATCGTTAATGCCTTTAGTCGTCATTCAGCTGTATAAATTGCTTTTTGTGCGAAGCGGCAGATGAATATGGAAAAGTATAATGGCCTCCCTTTTCCGGAAAAGGGAGGTCGTTTACTAACCGTTGTAATGAGCGCCAAAACCGAATGACGAGCTATAAGAAAATATTTTCCCCCTTCCGAAAATACTGCATTGTCGTGTATCTACTTTTTTGATATGTTTAAAAAACAGTCGGAGAAATACCGATGAATCTTCATAGTCTACTATCACTTCAAAGGGGAAGAAAAGTATGGGGAATTTACATAAACATAGAGTGATGATTGCTGTGGGATTTTTCATTTTAGCTGTAATTCTACATGAAATAGGTGCACTTCTATTTGTATCCAATGGTGTCTCGGAGTACATAATTGATTTGGCCATTATTTCAGTAATCGTAATAATGATTTCTTTCATGTTCAAGGAAACAGATGAGACAGCGGAAGAATTGCAGAAAAATAGACAGAGATTAAATAATATCTTCGATACATTGGATGTTGCCATATGGTCACACGATTTAAAATCCGACATTTTATTGATCACTCCAGGGATTGAAAAATTATACGGATATTCGTTAGACGAGTTTTATCAGGATCATACCCTCTGGAAAAGAGTTATACACCCGGAGGATGTAAACATATTAGCCGAAAGAGAACAGAGCTTTCTGCGTGGGGAACCAATCACGAATGTATACCGGATTATACGCTCTGATGGTGAAGTGCGCTGGATTCAGGATCGGGGTATACCAACGGTTGATGAAAATGGGAATTTATCAGATTTTAATAGCGTCTTGTTTGATATTACCGACCGTAAAGAAAGTGAAGACCGCTATCGAAGTTTAGTAGAAATGTCGCCGGATATCATTGCCGTCTATAGCAGGGGGCAAATAGATTATATCAATGAAGCGGGCAGCAAGCTGTTTGGCGCTGCGAGTCAGCAGGAATTAATTGGCCAGCCGATCTGGAAGCTTGTTGCTCCTGCGATTCTTGAGCAAATTAAACATCGTGAGCTGACCCTTGATGAAAATTTTGATGAAAAAATGACGTTTGAATTTCAAGCACGCCGTCTTGATGACAAGAGAATTGATGTTGAGATAACAGCGATGCCGATTTTTTATGAAGGACGAACGGCAAAACAGATCGTCGGCAGGGATATTTCCCAGCGCAAGCAAGCAGAAAAAACAATCCAATATATGGCTTATTATGACGGCTTAACAGGCTTGCCAAACCGCAATATGTTCAAGAAACATTTAAATGAAGTGTTAAATGAACGAAAAAACCAAATGCTGGCGGTTTTATTTCTGGATTTGGATCGGTTTAAGATCATTAACGATACAAAGGGACATGCGGTTGGAGATCTTTTATTAAAACTCGTAGCGAAACGTCTCGGGTTGGCTGTTCAAAATGATGGAGTGGTTTCACGCCAGGGCGGGGATGAGTTTATTATTTTATTGGAAGATACAGATAAGGAAAAAGCCGTGAATGTTGCTCAGCGGATGCTCGACGAATTTTCTCATTCATTCGAAATTAATTCTCAAGAGATTTTTGTTACAACCAGTATCGGAATCAGCATCTATCCAGTTGATGGAGAAGATGAGGAAACATTGCTCAAAAACGCTGATACGGCCATGTACCTGGCAAAAGAACGCGGGAAAAATAATTTTCAATTTTATACTGACCAACTGCATTTGCTTTCCTCCCGAAAGCTGGAATTGGAGAATGGTTTAAGAAAAGCTCTGGAACAGGAACAATTAGTGCTTTATTATCAGCCACAGGTAGAATTAAAAACGGGGAAAATTGTCGGCGTAGAGTCGCTTATTCGCTGGCAGCATTCAGATCATGGCTTTATTTCCCCAGACGAATTTATCCCGCTCGCTGAAGAGACAGGGCTTATCGTTCCGCTCGGAAAATGGGTTTTAAGAAAGGCCTGTGAACAGAACAAAAAGTGGCAACAGCAAGGCTATAAAGCAATTCCGATCGCCGTGAATATTTCAGTCCGCCAGCTTCAAGACGATGACTTTGTCGAATTAGTCAAGAAAGTCCTAAATGAAACCGGGCTGGATCCCCGCTACCTGGAACTTGAAATTACCGAAAGCATTATGCAGAATATCGACAGGTCTGAAAACATCCTGAACCAATTAAAAGATCTGGGCATAAAAATATCTATTGATGATTTTGGAACAGGTTATTCTTCCTTGAGCTATTTAAAGCATCTCCCTATCGATGGCATTAAAATCGATAAGTCTTTCGTAGATGATATTATCAATCATAGCAATCAGGGAGCAATGGTCAAAACAATGATTGATATGGGACATAATCTGAATTTCACAGTCATTGCCGAAGGTATTGAGAATCAAGAACAAGTCGCCTTTCTGAAGAAAAACGCCTGTAAAATAGGCCAGGGCTATTACTACAGTAAACCTTTAGCACCAGATGAAATGGAGAAATTACTTACAAATGATGATGCCCCGAAAAGTATTCCTATTAAATAGGGATGCTTTTTGGTTTATGCGTGCCCAGCAAGCCGTTAATTGCTAGTTGGTGAAAGTCCAACCCGAGTAAGTGTCA